>DASRYH010000016.1:0-21467 GCA_035687245.1 Coriobacteriia bacterium | reverse complement strand
AGCGTCCCGCTTACCCGAATCGTGCCGCAGGCCTCCATCACGAAGTCGCCTTCGAAGTCCTCGCTGACCTACAAGCGCAAGAAGGGCGTTGCCAAGTTCAAGCTTTCGGCGACGTTCAAGGGGTGGAACAGCGGGGCGATGACTGGACGGACCGTCTACTTGCAGACCAGCAAGAACGGCAAGACCGGCTGGAAGAACACGCACAAGCTGGCCACCGGCTCGACCGGCAAGGCGACGAAATCCTTCAAGATCAAGACGAAGGGAACGCGCTACTACCGCTGGTACGCGCCCGCGAAGGACCAGATCAACCTGAAGACGTACGCGAGCAAGCAGAAGGTCGTCATCAAGTAGCGCTACTCGCAGTGCGTGGCCCCGCCGCGACTGCGCGGGGTGAGAGATGAAGCTCACGTGGGGAGCCGCCGGCACCGCTGGCGGCTCCTCTTGCGCCTGAGCAGAAGGCGAGGTAGAAATACCCTATTGGGTATACGTTCGCCAGTCACCGCCGCCAAACGACCGTTCACCGACGAAACGCGCCGTTCGGTGGTAAGTGAGCGTTCGGCGTATGTTACTGTCCGACAACCGCACGCCCGAGCCTGAACTTCTGGTAGCGTTCTCACCGGAAAACCACGGCGACTTGCGTGCGGATTTCACGCGAGCCGAGGGAGGCGTGGAACGACGGTGGCACTCGAGCACCTCGTCATAGCGATGTTCGTAGTGATCGGCGCGGTATTCACCGTGGCGACGCTCTCCGCCTCATGGCTACTTTCGCCCAGCGCTCCGTCTGAGGCGAAGGGTGAGGTCTACGAGTGCGGCGTCGAGCCGGTCGGCGGCCCGTGGGTCCGTTTCCGCGCCGGCTACTTCGTGTATGCGCTCCTCTACGTGATCTTCGATATCGAGACCGTCTTCCTCTACCCCTGGGCCGTCACTTTCGGCAGGCCGGGAGTCGGCTGGTTCGTCTTCTTCGAGATGGTCGTCTTCGTGGCTATCCTCGTCGGCGGTCTGGCTTACGCGTGGAAGGAAGGTGCGCTGAAGTGGCGCTAGACCGACTCACGGGCGAGAACTCCGTACTCTTCATCAGAAGCGAGCAGCTCTTCGATTGGGCCCGCCGCCACTCGCTGTGGTACATGGCCTTCGGCATCGCGTGCTGCGCGATCGAGGGACTCATGCACGCGTCTGGCCCGCGCTTCGACTTCGACCGGCACGGGGTGTTCTTCCGCGCGAGCCCGCGCCAGGCCGACGTGATGATCGTGGCCGGCACCGTCAACCACAAGATGGCCGAGACGGTGAAGCGCCTCTACGACCAGATGCCGGAGCCGAAGTGGGTCGTCGCGATGGGTGCGTGCGCCTCGACTGGCGGTCCCTTCCGCGAGTACCCCAACGTGATCATGGGCGTCGACAAGGTCGTCCCCGTGGACGTCTACATCCCCGGTTGCCCGCCGCGACCGGAGTCTGTCCAGTACGGCTTCCTGCGGCTCATGGACAAGATCAAAGCTCAGACGGGAGAGCGGCTTGCAGCCCGATCCGACTCTCATAGCTAAGACACTCGCCGAAGCCGGCGTAGAAGCGTCCTTCGAGGAGGTGCGCGCGCTCGGCTACGTCGTGCGCATCGCGCCGGAGTCGGTGCGTGCCGCTATCGGTGCGCTCAAGGACTGCTCACGCAGCTTCGACTTCCTGGTCGATCTCTTCGGCATAGACACCGGCGAAGCGATAGACGTGGTCTATCACGTGCGCTCCTTCGGCGACGATGCCGAGCTGCACGTCAAGGCCGAGCATGCGTACGACTCGGTGCTCACCAGCGTATGGGACATCCTGCCCGCCGCGCTCATGGCAGAGCGCGAGTGCGCTGAGATGTTTGGTCTGAAGCTCGCCGGTCACCCGAACCCCAAGCACCTGCTGCTCACCGAGGGCAGTCAGCCGCTGCTGCGCAAGTCGATCGAGATCCGCACGGCCGAGGAGGTGCGGAACCGATGAGCGACCCTCGCGACATCGTGAAGCACTCCGGCTGGATCGCGGCCGACGTTCCCACAGAGCCGGTCACGCTGCCGGCCGTGCTCGTCGAGCCGCCGTGTGGTGTCAAGGAGCTCATGACCGAGAACCTGGTCGTGAACATGGGCCCGCAGCACCCCTCGACGCACGGCGTTCTGCGTCTGCTGCTCGAGCTCGATGGCGAGCAGATCGTGCGTGGCGAGGCCGTCGTGGGCTACCTGCACCGCGGCATCGAGAAGCTCGCGGAGCACCGCCGCTACAACGCAGTAGGCACCCTGATGGATCGTGGTGACTACGTCTCCGGCATCATGAACGAGCTCGCCTTTGCGCTGGCTGCCGAGAAGGTCGGCGAGATCGAGGTCCCACGCCGCGCAAGCTGGCTGCGCGTGATGATGAGCGAGATCAACCGCCTCGCGAGCCATCTCGTCTGGTACGGCACGATGGGCCTCGACGCAGGCGCCATGGGCCAGTTTCTGTATGCGGTCCGCGATCGTGAGAATCTGCTCGACATCCTCGAAGATGTCTCCGGCCAGCGCATGATGTTCAACTACGTGCGCCCGGGTGGCGTGGTCAACGACATCACCACGACCGCCGAAGCGAAGCTGCGCACCTTCCTCAAGACGATCGACGGCTACATGGAGGAGCATTCGGCGCTGCTTGGCGGCAACGAGATCTTCCAGGGTCGCATGCGCGGCGTAGGCATCGTGACTAAGGAGATGGCTGTCGCCTTCGGCATCACCGGCGCGAACCTGCGCGCCTCTGGCCTCTCGTTCGACGTGCGCCGCGATCGCCCGTACGCCGCCTACGACGAGATGCACTTCGACATCCCGGTCGCGAGCGAGGGCGACTGCTACGCTCGCTACCTCGTGCGTATGGAGGAGATGCGGCAGTCGATCCGCATCATCCGCCAGTGCCTCGACGGCATGCCCGAGGGCGACCACATGGGCAAGATCGCCAAGGTCTTCCGTCCGCCCGCGGGCGAGGCGTATGCCGCCGTCGAATCGCCCCGTGGCGAGCTGGGTGTCTACCTCGTGAGTGATGGCACCGACAGCCCGTACCGCATGCGCTACCGGCCGCCGGCGCTCTACGCGCTGCAGCTGGGCGAGGCGATGCTCCCCGGCCTGCTGATCGCGGATGCGGTCGTGAGCTTGGGCAGCCTCGACTTCGTGCTGGGGGAGATCGACCGATGAGCCCGGTACTCGTCGCCATACTGCGCGTACTCGCCGCCGTGGGCCTCATGCTCATGAACGGCGTCGTGCTCATCTACATGCTGCGCAAGGTACTGGGCCACCTGCACGTCCGCCTCGGTCCGACCGAGCTCGGGCCGGCGGGCATGTTCCAGACCACCGCCGATGTGCTGAAGCTCCTCACCAAAGAGGACATCTTGCCCACGCGAGTGGACAAGGTACTGTTCTTCCTCGCGCCGGGCATGGTTTTTGTGCCCTCGCTCATGGCGTATGCGGCCATTCCGTTCTCGCCGACCTGGATCGCGGCCAACCTCAACCTCGGCCTGCTCTTCACCATCGGCATCCTCTCGCTCGTGCCGCTAGGCATCGTGGCGGCCGGCTGGTCGAGCCATAACAAGTGGTCGCTTCTGGGCGGGATGCGTGCGGTCGCGCAGCAGATCACCTACGAGGTACCGCTTCTGCTGGCCGCCCTGCCGCCCGTCATGCTGGCAGGCTCGCTCAACCTCGCCGACATCGTGCGAGCGCAAGGCACGGTCTGGTACTGGCTGCCGTGCTTCCCGGCATTCTTGTTCTTCCTGGTGTCGGGCCTCATCGAGGCTAACCAGACGCCGTTCGACATGTCTGAGGCTGACTCCGAGCTCGTGGCCGGTTTCGCCACGGAGTACTCGTCGATGAAGTTCGGCCTGCTCTTCCTCGCGGAGTTCAGCAACACGTTCCTTTTCGCGAGCCTGATGGTCACGCTGTTCTTGGGCGGATGGCACCTGCCGTTCGTGCCTGATTCGATTGTTCCGGCGATAGGTCTGCCGGTCATCTTCATGGTCAAGGTCTACCTCGTGATCTTCTGCCTGATGTGGATTCGCGGCACGCTGCCGCGGGTGCGCATCGACCAGCTGCTTCAGCTTGGGTGGAAGATCCTGCTGCCAGCCTCGCTCGCGTGGATCATGGTCACCGCTGCAGGCGTGAAGCTCTTCCCGATGATCTTCGGAGGTGTCCGATGAGCATCTGGGGCACCGGCATCCTCAAGGGTCTGGCGATCTCGATGCGGAACATGTTCCGCGGGCCGATAACCGTCCAGTACCCGCGGGAGCGCGTCGAGCTTCCCGAGCGTGCCCGTTGGGCCGTCGAGATGAAGTACGACGAAGAGGGCAACCACAAGTGCACGGGCTGCTACGCCTGCGAGCGTGCTTGCCCCGACTACATCATCAAGCTCGATATCACCACCGATGAGGACAAGAACAAGCACATCGACGCGTGGAACTACGAGATCGGCGCCTGCATGATGTGCGGGCTGTGTGTCGAGGCGTGCCCGTTCGACGCGATCCGCATGGGCCACGACTACGAGCTTGCGCGCTACAACCCCGCCGAGCTCAAGATCGTGCTGCTCGAAGACACCGACGTTGCCAAGCCCAAGCGCAAGGAGCGCCCGGCCGCGCCCCAAGCCGCGCCCGAGTCACCCGCGACCGAGCAGAAGGAGGCCTCCGATGAGTGACATGTTCGTCACGGTCAGCACAGTCGCGCTGGGCATCGTCGTCCTCGGCTCGGCCGTCATGATGCTCGCGTCGCGCAACGTGGTGCACGCCGCATACTGGCTGCTCGCGCTGTCGCTGGGCGCCGCCGGGCTCTTCGCGGTGCTGCAGGCCACCTACCTCGCGCTTGTGCAGCTGCTGGTGTACGCAGGCGCAGTCGCCATCCTCAACATCTTCACCATCATGATCACGTTGCGACGCCGCGAGGACGCGGTTCGCGAGCGCGAGTTCTCCGTACCTGCCGCCGCACTGGCCCTCGTCTTCTTCGGCGTAGTCGCCTACGCCGTCTCGCAAGGCGTCCCGGCCGCCGCGCCTGTACCGCAGACGTTTCCGGGCATCGCCGAGTTCGGCGCGATGCTCTTTTCCGTGGACGGGTGGGCGCTGCCCTTCGAGATTGCCTCACTCGTGCTGACCGCAGCGCTCGTCGCCGCGGTCTGGTGGTCGCGTGAGGAGGAGGCCCGATGACGATGGGACTGTCTGTCTACCTGCTCATCGCCGCGGCGCTGTTCTCGCTGGGCGTCTACGGCGCTGTCTCTAAGCGGGGTGCCGTCCAGGTACTCATGTCGCTTGAGATGATGTCGGTCGCGGTGAACCTCAACCTCATCGCGTTCTCGCGCTACATCACTCCGGAGAAGATGACCGGCCAGTTCTTCACGGCCTTCCAGATGGTCGTCTCCGCCGCTGAGATCGGCCTCGGCCTCGCGCTCGTGGTCGCGATCGTTCGCGCTGCGCGCACCGCCGAAGTCGACCGCCTGTCGGAGCTGAAGGGGTGACGATGAACTGGGTCGCCCTCATACCGATCCTGCCGGCAGCCGCCTTCATGGTGCTGCTTCCGATGTCGCGCCGCCTGCGCAACAAGATGCTGTGGCTGCCTGTCACGGCCATCTCCGGATCGACCGCCCTGTCGCTGCTCGCGCTGGCGAAGGTCTGGCCTGCCGGTGGCGAGGCCGAAGGCGGACACGCTGCCGAAGCGATCTGGCACGTCGCGTGGCCGTTCGCTGAGATCGGCACGCAGAAGCTGATGCTCTCACTCGCACTCGACCCGCTCGCGGCCTCGATGCTCGTGACGGTCACGATTGTTGCCACCTGCGTCCAGATCTACTCGCTCGGCTACATGCACAAAGACGAGCGCGTGGGCTGGTACTACGCGGTCGTCTCGCTGTTCACCGCTGCTATGCTCTCGCTCGTGCTCTCGAGCGACCTGCTGCTGACCTTCGGCATGTGGGAGATGATGGGCCTGTGCAGCTACCTGCTCATCGGCTTCTGGTATGAGCTGGAGGGTCCGCGCAAGGCGTCGCAGAAGGCGTTTCTCACCACACGTGTGGGTGACCTTGGCTTCCTGATTGCGCTGTTCGCCATCTACAAGACGGTGGGCACGTTCGATCTCGCGACTGTGCTCGAGACCTCCGCGCAGTGGGCGCCGAGCGCCGCACTGGTCGTCTCGCTTGGCCTGCTGTGGGCTGCGATGGGCAAGTCGGCGCAGATCCCGCTGCATGTATGGCTGCCCGACGCGATGGCAGGCCCCACGCCGGCGTCCGCGCTCATCCACGCAGCGACGATGGTCGCGGCTGGCGTCTTTGTGGTCGCACGCACGCTGCCGATCTTCGAGCACGCGCCGATCGTGATGACGGCGATGCTCGCAATCGGAGCTGCCACGGCGCTTGCCGGCGGCTTGATGGCCTCGGTGCAACACGACATCAAGAAGGTCGCCGCCTACTCGACCATCTCGCAGCTCGGCCTCATGTTCGTTGCACTGGGAGCGGGGAGTGCTACCGCAGCGCTCTTCCACCTCACGACGCACGCCTTCTTCAAGTCGCTCATCTTCCTCGGCGCCGGCGTCATCATCCACGCCGCGCACACCCAGGACATGCGCGAGATGGGCGGCCTGGCCAAGCACCTGCCGATCACCACCGCGGTCTTCACTGTCGGCTCGCTCGCGCTCGCGGGCTTCCCGCCGCTTTCCGGCTTCTTCAGCAAGGACGAGATCCTCGCTTTGCTGCTGCACGAGCACCACTACGTCACCTTCGCGGTCGTCGTGCTGGCCTCAGGTGTGACCGCGTTCTACGTCACACGTCTGTGGTTCCGCGTCTTCGCCGGTCCCGTGCAGACCGAGGGTCTTCACGAGGGCCACAAGTCGATGACGATGCCGATGGTGCTGCTCGCGGCCATTACGGTGGTTGGCGGCTTCGGCACGACGCTCTACGCGCAGCTGCTCGGTCACGAGGGTGAGTGGCCTGCGCCTGCGATGTGGATCCTCTCGCTCGTCATCGCCGGTACCGGCATGACGCTCGGTTGGTGGTTCTACGGACGCCGCGACATCGTCGTCAACACGCGCGTGTGGAAGCAGCGTCTGGGCTGGTTCTATGGTGCCCTGTCCCAGAAGCTCTACTTCGACCTCACCTACGAGCGCCTGCTCATTGGCGGTTTCTTCCGCCTGAGCGAGCAGACCGCGATCTTCGACGGCCGCCGAATCGACGCGGTCGTCAACGGAGCCGCTTCGGCATTTGTCTTCTTCACCGGTCTGGCCTGGCGCTTCGACGGCTCGGTCATCGACGGCGCGGTCAACGGGCTCGCCACCATCTCGAAGTCCGTCGGAACGTCGCTTCGCGGTCTGCAGTCTGGCCGCTTGCAGAACTACCAGCGTCTTGTCCTGGGAGCCGTCGTGCTCCTCATGCTGTACTTCGTCCTTGCTGTTAAGGGGGCCTAGGGGTGCTGAGCTGGATCGTATTCCTTCCGTTGGTCGGCGTCGTCGGCTGTGCTTTGCTGCCGAAGAGCCGTCCGGAACTCGCGCGCTGGGTCGCACTCGCCATCACGGGCGTGGACCTTGTGCTCGCGACCGTCATGCTGCTGCAGTACAAGCCGGATGGCGGCATGCAGTTCGTCGAGCGCTTCGCGTGGATCCCGCAGGCGAAGATCTTCTACGCGATGGGGGTCGACGGCATCTCGATGCCGCTTGTGTTCCTCTCGGCGCTGCTGACCTTCCTCGCCGTGATCGCGAGCTGGAAGATCGAAAAGACGCCGAAGTTCTACTTCGCGATGCTGCTCCTGCTCCAGGTGGGCATGAATGGCGTCTTCTGCGCGATGGACTTCGTGCTCTTCTACGTCTTCTGGGAGCTCGTGCTCGTCCCGATGTACTTCCTCATCGCGCAGTGGGGCGGACCGCGCCGCGAGTACGCAGCGATCAAGTTCTTCCTCTACACGCTGCTCGGCTCGGTCTTCATGCTCGTCGGAATCGTGGCTCTGTTCCTGCAGGCCGGCACCTTCGACATGATCGCTCTGACCAAGGCGAACCTGCCCGCCGGCTTCCAGTGGTGGGTCTTCCTGGCTTTCTTCCTCGGCTTCGCGGTCAAGGTGCCGGTCTTCCCGCTGCACACGTGGCTGCCTGACGCACACGTCGAGGCACCGACCGCAGGCTCGGTGCTGCTGGCCGGCGTCATGCTGAAGATGGGCACTTACGGCTTCATGCGCGTGTCATTGCCGATCCTGCCCGACGCGTTCCACAGCTGGCAGCTGTTCATCGCCATCCTCGCGATGATCTCGATCATCTACGGTGCGGCAGTCGCTTTTGCACAGACCGACCTGAAGAAGCTCGTCGCGTACTCGTCGGTGAGTCACATGGGCTTCGCGATGCTGGGCATCGCGTCGGGCACTGCAGCCGGACTCAACGGCGCGATGGCGGTCAACATCAGCCACGGTCTGACGACGGGCATGCTCTTCATGATGGTGGGCATGCTCTACGAGCGCACTCACACCCGCCAGATCGCCGACCTCTCGGGCGTCGCCGGTCAGATGCCGGTCATCGCCGGCCTGACGTGCTTTGCGGCCTTCGCCTCGATGGGTCTGCCGGGCCTCTCCGGCTTCGTGGGCGAGTTCCTCTCGCTCATGGGCGGCTGGGTCTCGGCTGGCATCCCCGCGTGGGTCATCGTCGTCTCCTCAATCGGTGTGCTCTTCGGTGCCGCCTACATCCTTTGGATGCTCCAGCGCGTCATCTTCGGCACGCCCAGTGCGGTCGTTGCCGACCAGCCCGACGCCTCGCTTCGCGAGATCGCCTCAGTTGTTCCGCTCATCGCGCTCATCGTGGTGATCGGCGTGTCGTGGTCGGCGCTGCTGCAGTACGTGAACCCGGCCATGACCGCGCTCGCCACTGTGGTGGGACGCTAGATGACCGGCTACGCCCTCATCGCACCTGAGCTCATCGTCCTGGCGGGAGTCGCCTGGGCGATGTTCGCCGAGCTGCTTCCCGGGCGTGACCGTGGTGCCGCATGGATGGGCGCCATCCTGATGACGTTGTCGGGCGTCGTTGCCGCGCTTCAGCCAATAGGCGGCGAGCTCTTCGGCGGCATGGTCGCCTTTGACGGCACGGCTCGTTTCGCCCGCGTCGGTATCGCGCTGCTCGCGACGATCTGGCTCGTGTGGACCGGCTCACGCGCCGAAGGCCGTATTCGCGAGGCTGTGGCGCTCGCGCTGCTCGCTGCTATAGGCGGCATGCTCATGGCAGAAGCCCGCGAGCTCGTCACGCTCGTGCTCGCCATCGAACTCGCCACGATGCCGGCCTATGTGCTCATCGGCTACCGCACTCGCCGCGCCGACGGCCTCGAGGGTGCGCTCAAGTACTTCCTGCTCTCGATGCTCACGAGCCTCGTGATGATCTACGGCATGTCGTTCCTCTACGGCGTGACCGGCACGACCCGCTTCTCCGCTCTCGATCTCACGGGCTCGGGAACCATGGGCGTGCTCGCTGTCGTGCTCACCTTCGTGGGCCTGTTCGCGAAGCTCTCAGCCGTCCCGTTCCACTACTGGGCGCCGGATGCCTACGAAGGCTCCGAGCCGTGGACGGTCGCGTTCGTCTCCACCGTGCCGAAGGTCGCGGGCGCCATCGCGGTCGTTCGCCTTACCGCTGCGCTCGCACCCACCGCTCCGGGGCTCGGACTCGCGCTCGTGGCGGTCTCAGGCGCTTCGATCGTCTTCGGCAACTTCGCCGCGCTCAACCAGACCGACGTTCGCCGAATGATGGCCTACTCCGGCGTCGCCCACACCGGCTACTTGCTGTTGGGCGCGGGCGCGCTAACCGCCGCCGGCCTGGGTGCTGCGACCTTCTATGCGATCGCGTATGCGGTGCCTTCACTGGGCATCATGCTCGTGGCCGCCGAGGCTGGTTCGCGCCTGACCGACTTCAGCGGGCTTTCCACGCACCGGCCCGCGCTTGCGTGGTCGACGGTGCTCATGCTGATCTCGCTCATAGGCATCCCGCCGTTCGTCGGCTTCATGGGCAAGCTCTACCTGTTTGGGGCCGCGCTTCGTGCCGGTCTCGCGGGCTGGGTCATCGCGGCGGTCATCATGAGCGTCGTGTCCGCCGCCTACTACCTACGCATCGTGCGCTCGATGTTCTTCGGCGAGGTCAATGACGGTCTTGCCTTCGGACACCGAACTGCCCTTGGCGACGCGGCGATCATCACCGCAGCTGCAGTCACCTTGGCGCTCGGTATCGCGGCCGGCCCGCTGCTGGCCGCCCTGGGTACGCCGATTCCGTAGGCCTCCTTGCGCCCCGGCGCGTCGCCGATCTGTGGAGCGCGCATGGAGCGATTCCGCTGACGCTGTGTTGGGCGTGTACGAACGTCCGCGGGTACGTAGAATGCGTGTGGCTAACTCATCCCTTCAGCTGACCGCCTGAGGTGACTTGATGACCTACGAAGACAACAACGCTGACCTGCCGGAGAGTCCGGCGCCGCTCGAGTTCGAGCCGGACGCCAATGAAGGCGAGTCGATCGCCTGGACCGCCGATCCCGACATGCACCTCGCCGACATGCAGCCGCGCGTCGAGCCGCTCGTCGATGAGGGCCCGCTGCCGGTGTGTGACTACACAGAGGACGGCGACGAACCCTGCGAAGAGCCCGCTCAGGAGCGTCGCTGGTCGAGCGCCGCGGTCATCTCCTCGGCAGCGATCGGAGCCATCGTGGGAGGCGTGCTCGTGGCCGCTGTCGCGGCGTGGGCGCTTGGGCTCTTCCCGGGCGTGAAGCCGTTGACCTCTGCGGTGCAGCCGGCGACACAGGCCACGCCCTCGGTAGGCGGTACTCAGACGATCACGATCTCGGGCGACGGGCAGGTCTCAAACGTCGCGGAGGCGGTCGCGGCCAAGGTCGTGCCTTCAGTCGTCAACATCGCCATCACCGGAACGAGCGTGGACCCGTTCACCGGCCAGCAGTACGAGAGCGAGTCCGGCAACGGTTCTGGCGTCATCATTCGGCAGGACGGCTACATCCTCACGAACCGCCACGTCGTCGACGGCGCGAGCAAGATCGTCGTGACCGTAGGCGTCGAGGACAAGACAGCCAAGGTGGTGGGCATCGACGCCTCCACCGACCTCGCGGTGCTCAAGATCGAAGGCAGTGGCTATCCCGCCATCGGTCAGGGCAAGTCCGCGAGCCTGAGGGTGGGCCAGTGGGTCATGGCGGTTGGCAGCCCCTTCGGCTTCGACCGTACGGTCACCGTCGGCGTCGTTTCGGCGCTCAACCGCACTGAGGTCATGCAGGACCAGAACGAGGTCACCACCTATACGAACCTCATCCAGACCGATGCCGCGATCAACCCGGGCAACTCCGGTGGCGCGCTCGTCGACGAGCAGGGCCGCCTGGTGGGCATCAACTCGCTCATTCAGTCGCCGTCGGGGCAGGTCGGTGCGGCGCAGTCCTCCGGCGTCGGGTTCGCCATCCCGGCCGACTTCGCGATGACGATAGCCGAGCAGATCATCAAGACCGGCAAGGCGAGCCACCCCTACCTCGGCGTGAGCACTCAGACCGTCGACCAGGCGCTCGCACAGCAGTACGGTCTGCCGGTTGCCGCCGGCGCCCTCGTGCGCTTCGTGCAGCCCGGTTCGCCTGCCGAGAAGGGCGAGATGCAGCGCGGTGACATCATCGTGCGCATCGCTGATGACGAGATCGGCAGCGTCGAAGACGTCTTCGCATCCACGCGCGGCCGAAAGGTCGGCGATGTGGTCGACGTCGAAGTCGTGCGCAACAACACGCGGCGCGCGCTCAAGATCACCCTCGGGTCAGACGCCCAAGCACAGTGAAGATCGCAGTCATCGCGGTAGGGAAGCTCAAAGAGCGCTTCTGGCGGGAGGCCGCCGAAGAGTACGCGAAGCGTATGACGCCCTACTGCGACCTACGGCTCATCGAGATCGCCGACCGCGACCCCGCACGCGGTGGGGAGGAGCGGGCTCGCGCCGAGGAGGGCGTCGACGTCTTGCGCGCGCTGCCCGATGGCGCGCGCGTGATCACACTGGAGATTGGCGGCAAGGAGCGTTCGAGCGAGCAGCTCGCCCAACACATCGAGTCGCTGGCGGTTGGTGGTGTGAGCTCGCTCGCCTTCGTGATCGGCGGCTCCACCGGCCTTTCGGCAGATGTGCTGGCGCGCGCCGACGAACGCATGTCGCTTTCGGCGATGACCCTGCCGCACAACCTCGCGCGGGTGGTGCTTCTCGAGCAGCTCTACCGCTCCTTCAAGATTCGGCGCGGCGAGCCCTACCACAAGTGAGGGCCCGGGCAGTGCGTCATGGCCGTGCGCGACCGAAACGCGCACCCGTCGCACAGTCAACCGTCGTGTAACGGGTGCGGGGCAGCAGCCGCTGAGGGTGCAAGCTTGTCGTGGCTTGTGGATGACATCACGTCAAGGGAGACCCCATGTCCGGCAAGAAGCTGTTCGCGATCGTCGTGATTCTCGTGTTGGCGACCGCTGCGTGGTTCGCGCTGGCCGGCTCGGTGGTCGTGCGCACGGAGGGCAGCAGGGGAGACCTGGGTGCTGAAGTAAGCGGGCTGTGGGGCACTCCCCAAACGCAGATGGCGCCGAGCTTCACCTCTACCTCGACGGTCGCGCCAGCCCGTCTCGACGGCTCCGACATCGGCGTCAAGCTCTCACTGGATCAGCGCCGAAAGGGCCTGATGTGGTACTCGACCTACGTCGCCGACTTTGCGGCGAAGTACAAGGTCACTAATCCGGCAGACGCTAAGCAGACGCTCAAGATGAACTTCCCGTTTCCGGATTCGCAGGGCGTCTACGACGGCTTCACGGTGGCGGTGGACGGTCGCGAATCCGACGTTCGCTACGTGAACGGTAGTGCGATAGCCGAGTTCGAGGTCCCGGCAGGCAAGACCGTGACGGTCGCGACCGGCTATCGAGCCAACGGCATGGAGTCGTGGCAGTACCAGCCCAGCCCCGACGGCGCGGGCGTGGTCCGCAACTTCAAGCTCGTGACCACGACCGACTTCGACAACATCGACTATCCGGAGAACGGCACATCGCCGGGCAACCGCGTTCGCGAGGGCGACGGATGGAAGCTGACGTGGGAGTACAAGAGCGTGGTGAGCGGCCGAAGCGCCGGCGTCGTCATGCCTACACCGATGAATCCCGGCCCGCTTGTCTCCCGCATCACCTTCTTCGCGCCGGTCTCGCTACTCTTCTTCTTTGCCGCGCTCGTGCTGCTCACCGCCACCAGCGGCGTGAGACTGCACCCGGTGCACTACGGCTTCCTGGCGGCCGCGTTCTTCTCCTTCGACCTGCTGCTCGCGTATCTCGCGGACCGCGTGGACATCAACGTTGCCTTCGCCATCGCGGCAGTCACCTCGGTCGCGCTCGTGCTCGGCTACCTGCGCGTGGTCGTGGGGCAGAGCCGCGCTCTGTTCGAGATCGGGGTCAGCCAGTTCGTCTTCCTCGTGCTCTTCGCCTACTCGTTCTTCTTCGAGGGCTATACGGGGCTGGCCATCACGATCGGCTCGGTGCTTACGCTGGCCTACTTCATGACCAAGACCGCGCACGTCGACTGGGAGACCGTCTTCGTGCCCAAGACACCGAATCAGCCGCCCGCGCAGCCGCCCGCGTAGGGCCTTGCTGAGAGGCTAGCGGCGCTTCAGGTCGCGCGCGGCCGCCATCGCCGCACGCGCGCCGAGCCCTGCTGCTGTGATGATCTGCTTGCCGAACTCGTCGGTGACGTCCCCGGCGGCGTAGATGCCCGACGTGGACGTGGCGCCGGACTTGTCCACCACGATCTCGCCCTTGTCGTTGACCTCGACGAGTCCCAGCGCGAAGTCGGCTGCGGAGATCGAACCCACTTCGATGAAGACGCCGGCTGCGGGCACCGTGAGCTCGCCGACGGCGGTCGAGACCACCAGCGCCTCGACGCGCTCGGTGCCCTCGATGCTCACCGGTCGGCCGACGATGATGTTGATGCGCTCATTGGCTTCGATCTTGTCGAGCACGGCCTCGGGCGCTGTGATCTCGCGGCTGTTCACCAGAGTGATGCGCCCGGCACCCAGTTCGGCGAGCTGGAGGGCGGCGTCGGCTGCGGCCTCACCAGGTCCGATCACGACGACGTCCTTGCCGATGAAGAAGGCGGCGTCGCACGTGGCGCAGTAGCTTACGCCGCGGCCCACGAGCTCCTGCTCGCCAGGGATCGAGAGGCGGTTGGGTGCCTTGCCTGAAGCGATGATCACGCTGCGCGCGTGCAGGGAAGTGCCCTCGCGGGTGAAGATGTCGAAGCCGTCTTCGGCAGGGACTACGGCGTTGACGAGCTGGCCTTCGAAGCAGTCCACGGCAAATCGGCTCACGTGCTCGCGGAACTTCTCGAGCAGGTCGGCGCCGCTGATGGGCTGCCAGCCTATGAAGTTCTCGACGCAGTGCGCCCACAGCATCTGGCCGCCGATCGAGCCGGCCACGAGCGCGGTTGAGAGCCCCATGCGGCCCGCGTACATGCCGGCGGTCAGCCCGGCGGGGCCGGCGCCTACGATGACGACGTCGTAGTCCTTGGGCGTGCTGCTTGCGTTGTCGCTCATCCAAACGCTCCTCATCGAGTCGAGTCATTCCACTCTGGTGCTGATACCCGTTTGTGGCGCGGCAGCTTCTGATTGCCGCTGGTACTATGCTCGGGTAGTATTCGCGAACCCAAAACCCCGTGCTTGGAGCCCGCGTGAGAGACGTTATCTCGCAGTTGATCGCCACCGCCATCGATGAGGCCGTTGCCGAAGGCGCGCTCGCACTCGCCGAAGTTCCTGCCATCGATCTCGAGCGTCCCCGCGACGAGAGCCATGGCGACTGGGCCACGAGCGTCGCACTTCGCGCCGCCAAGCAGGCGGGAATGCCGCCGCGCAACCTCGCGCAGATGATCGCCGATCGTGTGAGCGGGCATGAGGATATCGACGCCGTCGAGGTCGCGGGTCCCGGCTTCATCAACCTGCGACTGTCACCAGCAGCGCTCCAGCGCATCCTGCGCGAGGCGCGCGAGGCCGATAGCGGATTCGGGCGCTCGAACGCGGGTGAGGGCAAGCGCGTGCAGGTCGAGTTCGTTTCGGCAAACCCTGTGGGGCCGATGCACGTCGGACACGGGCGCTGGGCCGCGCTGGGTGACTCCATCGCCTCGATCCTTGAGCACTCCGGCTGGGTCGCGGAGCGCGAGTTCTACATCAACGACGCCGGCGTCCAGATGGACGTCTTCGGCACCTCTGTTGCCGCGCGCTACCTCGAGCTGCTGGGCAAGCCAGTCGACTTCCCCGAGGAAGGCTACCGCGGCGCCTACATCGCCGAGATCGCTGCCGAAGTTCGAGCTGCCGAAGGTGATGCGCTTGCGGAGTTGCCTTTCGGCGAGCTTTCGGTGCGCTGCCGCGAGCTGGGATATGAGCTCGTGCTCGAGAATCACCTGCGCCGCGTGCTTCACAAGATGGGCGTCGACTTCGACGTCTGGTTCTCCGAGCGCACGCTTCACGCACAGCGCGAGGACGGCGGCACCGAGATCGAGGACGCCATCGCGCGCCTTCGCGAGCGTGGCTACATCTTCGAGCAGGAGGGTGCGCTGTGGTTCCGCTCGACCGACTACGGCGATGACAAGGACCGCGTGCTCAAGAAGTCGGACGGCGAGTACACCTATTTTGCGGCCGACATCGCGTACCACTGGGACAAGCTCGACGTGCGCGGCTTCGACCGCGTCATCAACATCTGGGGCGCCGACCACCACGGCTACGTCGCCCGCATGAAGGCGGCTGTGGCCGCGCTCGGTCACGAGGATCAGCTCGATATCGTCATCGGTCAGCTCGTGAACCTCTTCCGCAACGGCGAGGCCGTTCGCATGAGCAAGCGCACCGGCGAGATGGTCACCTTCGAAGAGCTGCTCGACGAGGTGGGTACCGACGCCGCCCGCTACTGGTTCCTTCGCCGAAGCACCGACCAGCAGGTCGACTTCGACATCGAACTCGCGGTGAAGAACAGCGCCGATAACCCCGTCTTCTACGTGCAGTACGCGTATGCGCGCATCTGCTCGATCCTTCGCAAGGCCGCCGGTGAGATGCAGGGGAGCGAGCGCTCCGCCGACGAACTGTCCGGCGCACTCGTGGCGGCCGATACCGATCTCTCACTGCTTACAGATCCCGCCGAGCTCGCTCTTGTGCGCAAGCTCGGCGAGCTCCCCGATGTTGTGGCGATCGCCGCGCGCGACCTGGCCCCCTACCGCCTGGCGCGCTACACCGAGGACCTCGCCGCGAGCTTCCACCAGTTCTACACGCAGTGCCGCGTGGTCTCCGACGACGAGGCGCTGACCGCAGCGAGGCTCTATGCGGTCGACGCGACGCGTCGTGCTCTGCGCTGCGTGCTGTCGCTGTTGGGCGTGAGCGCACCGGAAAGCATGTAGCTGTTCGCGGGATGGGCGAGTGGGTGCTTCGGCGGGCGTCTTTGACGCGTAGCTGCGGTATGTTAGTCTGCACGAACTAGAAAGTTAGTATGAGCTAATTCACAAGGGGAGACTGAGATGGGAAAGCCGTCCGCACCGCGTCCGCCGGCGACGCCGGACCTCAAGACCGGCGCCGATCTGATGGGCGTTCTGCCCATGACCGCCGAGATCAAAGACGGCCACCTCTGGATCGGCGGCGTCGACACCGTGCAGCTTGCCGAAGAAGCCGGCACCGCTGTCTACGTCATGGACGAGGCCACGGTCCGGCATCAGCTCTCCGAGTATGTCCAGTGGACGACCTACCACTGGAAAGACGTCGACGTCGTCTATGCCGGCAAGGCCTTCATGAGCGTGGCCATGGTCAAGCTGGTTGCCGAAGAGGGTTGCTGCCTAGATGTCTCGAGCGGCGGTGAGCTGGCGTTTGCGAAGGCCGCGGGCTTCCCGATGGACCGCATCTACGTCCACGGCAACAACAAGACGCCGGTCGAGCTCGGCGAGTGCCTGGATGCTCGCGTGGGGCGCATCGTCGTGGACAGCTTCGAAGAGATGGAGCGCCTCTCCGCGCTTGCGTCCGAGCGCGGTGTGGAGCAGAAGGTGCTGCTGCGAGTGACGCCGGGCGTGGAGGCCGACACCCACGACTTCATCATGACCGGCGCCGAAGACTCCAAGTTCGGCTTCGGGCTGAACCAGGGCCTCGCGATGGCTGCCGTCAAGCGCGTCATCGAGCTTCCCGGAATCGACTTCGAGGGGCTGCACATCCACATCGGCAGCCAGATCTTTGCGCTGCAGAGCTTCGCCAAGGCCATCGAAGTCATCGTCGAGTTCATGCGTCAGATCGAGCAGGAGACCGGAGTGGCCGTGCGCCTGCTCGACACTGGTGGCGGTCTGGGCATCAAGTACGGCCTGCCCGACGAGCCCTCCACGATCAAGGACTACGGCAAGGTCGTCGTCGACGGCATCAAAGAGGAGTGCGAGAAGCACGGTCTGGCGGTGCCGCGCATGGCCGTGGAGCCGGGCCGATCGATTGTGGCCAACGCGGGCGTGACGCTCTATACCGTTGGCTCGATCAAGGAGATCCCGAACATTCGCACCTACGTCGCCGTGGACGGTGGCATGTCGGACAACATCCGCACCTCGCTCTACGACGCGCACTACGAGGCGCTGCTCGCCAACAAGGCCGACCAGCCGCGCGAGATGGTGGCTACGGTCGCGGGCAAGCACTGCGAGTCGGGCGACATCGTCGTCAACGACGCGCCGCTGCAGTGCCCGAGCGTCGGCGACATCCTCTGCGTCTGCGCCACGGGCGCCTACTGCCAGTCGATGAGCAGCAACTACAACAAGCAGGTGCGCCCCGGCGTCGTCTTCGTTCGCGACGGCGGCTGGCGATGGGTCGTTCGGCGCGAGACCTACGAGGACCTGCTGCGAAACGAGCTCGGCTAGGAAGGCTGCGCCGCCGGAGATGGGGCGCCGGGGCGGCCCAACCCCCGCGATCGCGAGACTGCGAGACAACAACGAGACCGGCGCCCCGGACGAATCCGGGACGCCGGTCTTTGTAGCTTGCGACACCCCAACCGCGGGGAGGGGTAGGACGGTCAGGTGTCGCGTGTGTCTGCTAGTTGACGGTAAGCGTCTTGACCGCCGAGCCGGAGCCCTTCTTCACGGCGCGAACCTTGTAGCTCTTGCCGCGGTTGACGGTGAACGTGCCCTTCGACGCGGACTTGTGCTTGATGTTCTTGCCGCCGGAGAAGACAGCCCAGCCGGCACGGCCGTTGCCGCCGGTGACTGTCACGGAGTACGTCGCGGTGGTCGTGGTCTCCGACTGCTTCTTCACGCTGATACGAACTGCCGACGACGTCTTGTGGCAGCTCGAGCAGGACTTGTTCTTGCCGGGAGTGGCGACGGCAGTAGACGCCGAGCCGAAGCTTGCGATAGCGAGGGTGCCCACCACGACTGCGGTGGCGGCCTTGTGCTTCCAAGACTTCATTAAAGACTCCATTCGGTGGGTAGCAGTGCCAGGCTCACAAGGACTAGTCTCGGTGACCGGGATGAGATGATGATGAGGGGCGCGTGAGAGTTCCCTCACGGTGGCGCCGCCGTGTACGAATCGCCGAATGATCTTCGGCTGCAGGTCTGAACGCGAAAGGAACCGCGAGTGTCCGAGCACTACGATGAGATTGCGATCAAAGCCCGCTTCTGGGTGTCCGAAATCGTGGACGCCAGGCTCTCCGATGCCTTCGGCGGGGACGAGCGCCACGCGGCGGCCGTAGTGCTGGCGCAGCTAGTCGGTGACGTCCCCGGCGGAACCGGCTGGGACTCCGACGAGGCGAGCTGCCGTCTGATGCTCGCGGCGCTCAAGCTCGGCCAAGGCGAGCTACCCCGGCTGGCCCTCTGGGCTAGCGCCGCGAAGGAGGATCCACGCGATCTCATCGCGGCCGCCGAGTACGCGCGTGAGCTTCGGCAAGAGGGCGAGAAGGAGCGTGAAGCCGACCTGGGGGAGTACCTGCAGTGGGTGTCGGGCGGCACCTTCTTCGACGAGGCCGAATAGGGCATCGTCTCGGGTTACAATGGACGGCACCGCTCTGAAGCGGCCGATTCGATCTATCGAGCAACAAAGCATTGTGAGGAAGCCATGCGCACCGTCCGAGTTGGCCTGATCGGCCTAGGAACCGTTGGTTCCGGAGTCGTCGAGATCCTGCGTCGCCACCGCGAGGACTTCATGCGCCGCAGTGGCGTCGACATCGAGCTCGCCCGTTTCGCCGATCGCGATGAGGCGCGCTTCACCGACCTAGGACTTCCCGCCGATGCGTGCACGACCGACGCGTTTGCGCTCATCGACGACCCCTCACTCGACGTCATCATCGAGCTCATCGGTGGCACCGGCGTCGCACGTGACGTCGTGCTGACTGCGCTAGGTGCCGGCAAGAGCGTCGTGACCGCCAACAAGGCGCTCATGGCGACTAGCGGCGAAGAGGTCATGGAGGCCGCAGAGGCCACCGGCGTCGACATCCGCTTCGAGGCAAGCGTGGGCGGCGGCATCCCGATCATCGAGCCGCTGAAGCACTCGCTCACGAGCAACGAGATCGTCAAGGTCATGGGCATCGTGAACGGCACCACCAACTACATGCTCACCCGCATGGCCGAAGACGGGCTCTCCTACGACGACGCGCTTGTCGAAGCGCAGGAGCGCGGCTTCGCCGAGGCCGATCCGACCGCCGACGTCGACGGTCTCGACGCTGCCGCCAAGATCGCCATCCTCTCTTCGATCGCATTCAACAGCCGTTGCGTGATGAGCCAGGTGCCTGCCGAAGGCATCCGCACACTCGCGCCGGCCGATATCGACTTCGCGCGCCAGATGGGCCACACCATCAAACTGCTCGCGATCGCCCAGCGCTGTGAGGGCGAGGTCGACATCCGCGTGCACCCCACGATGATCCCGAACGCGCACCCGCTCGCGAGCGTGAACGGCGTCTACAACGCCATCTACGTGGTCGGCGATGCAGTGGGCGAGACGATGTTCTTCGGCGAAGGGGCGGGCTCGCTGCCGGCAGCTTCGGCGATCGTCGGTGACCTCGTGGAGGTCGCGCGCCGCATCCAGTCCGGCTGCGCACCGCTGGTCGGCTGCACCTGCACCGAGCACTTGAGCGTGCGCGACATCGCGGACCTCGAGACCCGCTACTACATTCGCCTGCTCGTGGCCGACAAGCCCGGCGTGCTCGCCGCGACCGCCAAGGTCTTCGGCGAGCAGGGCGTATCGCTCGCAAGCGTCATCCAGCGCATCGCCGGCGAAGAGACCGCCGAGCTCGTCTACGTCACGCACGAGGCGCGCGAGTCGGCCGTTCGCAACGCACTCGCCGAGATCGAGTCGCACGACTCGGTGCTCTCGGTCGGTGCCGTCATCCGCGTCGAGGACCTGTAAGCGTGGGAGCCGCAGTCCTCGTCCCGGCGACCTCGGCCAACCTCGGCCCAGGCTTCGACAGCTTCGGGCTCGCGCTCGAACTACACAACCGCTTCGAGGCGGAGCTTGCCGACGAGTGGTCGGTTGACGTCGCTGGTGAAGGCGAGGGTGCTCTGCGCACCGACGCCGGAAACATCGTGGCCGTCTCGATGGCCCGCGCGTTCGCCGAGGCGGGCAAGCCGGAGCTGAGGGCCGCAATCGGCTGCGTGAACCGCGTGCCCACGGGCAGCGGTCTGGGCTCGTCATCCACGGCCATCGTCGGCGGTCTGCTGCTGGGGCAGAAGCTCGCGGGTGCCGACTTCGGCGACGTGCGTCTACTCGAGATCGCTGCCGAACTCGAAGGGCACCCTGACAACGTCGCAGCTGCGCTCTTCGGCGGCTTCACGGTCTGCTGGGAAGACGAGGGTGCTGCTCGCTGTGCTCGCTTCGAGCCGGCTCGCGGGCTTGCGGCGGTAGTCGTGCCTGCCGAAGTGGAGCTGGCAACCAAGGAAGCGCGTGCCCTGCTGCCCATCGAGGTTACTCACAAGGACGCCGCCTTCAACGTCGCTCACGCCGGCCTGTTGGCAGCCTCTATCGCCACCGGGCGACCCGAGCTGTTCGGCGCCGCGCTCTCCGACCGGCTGCACGAGCCGTATCGGGCGCAGGCTGTGCTGGACCTTCGGCAGGTGCACGACGTGCTCATAGCTGCGGGCGCTGCAGGGGTCGCGCTATCGGGGGCAGGCCCCACGATGATCGGACTCGTCGCCGGAGACACGGACGCGGCTGCCCTGCACCTTGCCGAGCAGGTCGCAGAACGCGCGGCCGACGACGTCCGGGCACTCGGCGGACGCCGCGCCCCGCAGGCACTCGCCGTCGACCGCACCGGAGCGCGCCTGCTCTAGAGGCGCCGGTCGCTTCGATTCGGCGAATCGTTGACCGCGGCTCGGATAATGGGGAAGAATCCCAAGTGATCCCACGTTTCCTTGTCGCCTCGGCGTCGTGGCGCCGCTCCCACTCGCATCGGAGAGATCATGGTCGATCAAGGCACTTCTCCTCAGCCGTCTGAGCCTTCGGGGGCGTCGTACCCTCCTGCGGCTGATGCTGTAGCTCCCGCGCAGTCTCAGGTG
>DASRYH010000015.1:0-4723 GCA_035687245.1 Coriobacteriia bacterium | reverse complement strand
CGCCCACGAGCCGGTCGTAGTCCCAGACGATCTGGAAGTTCGCCGAATCATCCGGGTCTTGGAAGACGAAGTTACGTATCGACAGGAACGTCGTGTTGAACCGGTTGGTATCGCTCAGAAAGTGGTCGAACTCGTGCTTCTCAGGATCGAGCGGCATCGCCGTCCACACTCGCACGATCTGCGGCTCCGGATAGACCTCCACGATGACCGTGAAGTCGTTGACGGTGGCGACCGCGCTATTGGTTCCCTCCGGGCCAAGCTGAGCCTCGATGCTCGCGTCTGCAAGCAAGCTCAAGACGTTGTCTGCGGTGAGTTCGGTTTCCGAGATTGTGCGCATGTATGACTCCAGTCCGGCCCGGGTGCTGAGTGGAGTCTAGCGCGAAGGCGACGTCGTTCGCTCCGACATCGAGCGACGCACCCATGATCTTGGCGAATCACCCCCGCCTGGGGCAGTCCCCTGATGCCCTGCACGCCATGAAGCCTCAATTCGACGCAGCGCGCTAGTGCGCTGCTATTCTCGTTGTGGCAGCCACGGAGGGGGCAACGTGCTCGTCTATCAATCCGTCAAACAGGGATTCATGAGCGATGTCGAGAACGACGTCATCGTCACCCGCATCAAGGACGCCTTCGAGCAGAAGATCCACCGCGCGGCACCCCGTGAGGTTCTGTCATGGAACAACTCGATGCAGTACATGTACAAGGTACTCAACACGTCGACGATCCCCGACGACTGCGGCGTAGCCATCGAGTTCGGCGTTCCGTACACCAACAGCCGAATCGACTTCCTACTGAGCGGCCGCGGCGAGTCAGAACGCGCTGGGGCCGCAGTCATCATCGAGCTAAAGCAGTGGACGTCGCTTGATGCTCTTCCGGGGCAGGATGGCATCGTGCGAACCTTCGTCGGCGGCGCGCATCGGAACGTCGCCCATCCGTCCTATCAAGCGTGGTCCTACTCGCGAATGATCGAGGACTACAACGAGGCGGTGCGCGATCGAGACATCGATCTCCTGCCGTGCGCGTACCTGCACAACTACAAGGTCTCTGAAGCCAACGACCCGCTACTGCACCCGATGTACGACGACTACTTGAGCCAAGCTCCCGTCTTCTGCCAAGGAGACGTGTTGAAGCTCCGTGACTTCATCTGCGAATCCCTGCGACAGGGCGACAACGGGCGGGTCTTGTACGAGATCGAATCGGGGAAGCTCCGGCCCAGCAAGTCACTCCAAAATGCGCTCGCGAGCATGCTTGATGGCAACGCGGAGTTCGTGATGCTTGACGACCAGAAGGTCATCTTCGAAGAAGCCGTACGTCTAGCCAAGAAGTCGAGAGACGAACAGCAGAAGCACGTGTTGATCGTTCAAGGCGGCCCGGGCACGGGCAAGTCCGTGGTCGCAGTGAACCTGCTAGTCCAGCTCACCGGCCTCGACATGGTCACACAGTACGTCTCGAAGAACAGTGCGCCCCGTAATGTGTACTCGAAGTTGCTGCAGTCCAGTTCGCGTGGCAAGACGTACATCAAGACGCTCTTCCAGGGGCCGGGCCGTTTCTACGAGCACCGCGGTGCGCCTCTGGATGTCGTCGTGGTTGATGAGGCTCATCGTCTGAACGAAAAGTCCGGACTCTACGGAAACCTCGGTGAGAATCAGATCAAGGAGATCATCGCGGCTTCACGCTTCAGCGTCTTCTTCATTGACGAATCCCAGCGCGTGACGATCAAGGACATCGGCGCGGTCGCGGAGATCAGGGCGCTCGCGCTTGAGGCGGGTGCGGAAGTGCACGATACCGAGTTGTATGGCCAGTTCCGGTGCAACGGCTCCAATGGCTACCTTGACTGGCTCGACGATGTACTCGGAATCGAGCCCGCAAGCGAAGTGATCGCCGATCTGGACTACGACTTCCGCGTCTTTGATGACCCTAGCGAGATGCTCGCAGCCATCGAAGTGAAGAACAGCGTCAACAACCGCTCGAGAGTGGTCGCTGGATACTGCTGGGAGTGGCCGACGTCTAGCAAGCCGAATCCGGACTCCCCCGACGTCGTCATCCCAGGCTTCGGTTTCGCGAAGAGCTGGAACTTGTCGACAACGGAAACGTGGGCGATCGATTCCGAATCGATTGACCACATCGGATGCGTCCACACCGCTCAGGGGCTTGAGTTTGACTATGTTGGCGTGATCGTCGGCGACGATCTCCGGTTCGAAGATGGTGGGCTTGTCACCGACCACACGAAGCGAGCGAAGAGCGACGCGTCGCTCAAAGGCATCAAATCGATGATGAAGACCGAGTCGGAGCGAGCGTCTCGCATCGCAGATGAGATCATCCGCAACACCTATCGCGTGCTGATGACTCGCGGTATGAAGGGCTGCTACGTGTTCTGCACAGATCCGAGTCTGAGGGCCCACCTCAAGGACCGGATGCCCGCCAACCAAACGACCTACCCGTCCGCCAGTGCTTCGGCCCCCATCGCTGCGGAATCGCTCACGGAGGACTAGATGCTCGACGAGTTGACCAAGAGGATCGTGGAGTTTCGTGACGAGAGAGACTGGAAGCAGTTCCACTCGCCCAGGAACCTCGCGGCGTCCATCTCAATCGAAGCAGCCGAGCTCCTGGAGCTGTTTCAGTGGAGCAGCGATGCGACGGTCGCGGACGACCTCAAACAGGCCGGTACGGATCTCGACCGCGAAATCGCCGATATCGTCATCTACTGCCTGCTTCTGGCGCACGACACGGGAGTCGACGTCCAGAAGGCGATCGACTTGAAGTTGGCCGAGAACGCCGCGAAGTACCCTGCCGAGAAGGCGTTGGGCAACCGGCGAAAGTACACAGAGCTGTAGATTTGAGCATTCGAGGCAATTGTTGCCCTACCGCGCGTAGGTGCCCGTTACTCCACCCCGTCCCTCACCACCGGGCACGTCATGCAGTGACATCCACCGCGGCCCTTACCCAGCTCAGACCCCTCGACCTCGATCACCTCGACGCCCGCCGCGCGCAGCGCTCTGTTCGTGTGGGTGTTCTTCGAGTAGCCCACCACGACGCCCGGCTCGATCGCCACGACGTTGTTGGCGTCGTCCCACTGCTCGCGGGCCTGCTGGTAGCCGTTGCCCCCGGTCGGGATGACGCGCATCTTGGCAAGCCCAAGCGCGTCGGCGACGGCCTCGAGCAGCCCTTTCTCTTCGGCAACGTCGAAGAGTGAGTCGCCATCGCCTTTGCGGATCGAGTAGACCTTCATCGCCTCGATGACCTTCGGATACAGGGTCACGGCGTCGCGGTCGACGAAGCCGAAGACGGTGTCGAGGTGCATGTAGGCGCGCGCCACGGGCATTCGGCAGACGATGATTCGAGTGGCGGCGTCTGAGGCGAACAGCGCCTTCGCCAGGTTCTCGACCATGCGGCCCGTCGAGCGCTCGCCCAGGCCCACCAGCACGCATCCCCCGCCGATGGGCATGATGTCGCCACCCTCAAGCGACGCGCCTTGGCTGAAGTCCTCGATGGCGAAGCGCGCGGCGTTGCCCGCCGGTGGATACCAGAAGTCGAAGTGGGCCGCGGCGAAGTCCGGGTGGTAGCGGTAGATGACCGAGAGGTTCACGACCTCAAGCCGCCTCGCCGAACGGAAGAGCGGCGGCAGCACCGCGCCCCCGTAGAGCCAGGCGCTCGAGTCGCGCGTGAAGACCGAGTTCGGAAGCGGCGGGAGGACGAAGTGATCCGGGTCGGCAAGCACGGCTCCAAGGGAGTGGCGGGCAAGCGCGTGCAGGTCGAGGCCGTCGAGCTCGGAGACGAGGAGGCCGCCGATGAGGATGTCGGTGAGTCGTTCGGCGGGAAGGGCGTTGAGGAACGCGCGCAGGTCGTCGACCAGCGAGAGGCCGACGCTGAACGACGAGACCGCGCTCTCGATGACGGAGGCGCGAGCCTCAGGCGAAGCCGCCAGCGTTTCGGCGAGCAGCTTCTCCACATAGAGGACCTCGACGCCGCGGTCGCGCAAGACATCGGTGAAGGCGTCGTGTTCGGCCTGCGCGCGCTCGACCCACACGAGGTCATCGAAGAGCAGCTCTTCGCGGTTCGACGGGGTGAGGCGCTCCATCGCGTTGCCGGGACGGTGGACCAGCACCGTCCTCAGTCGGCCAACCTCAGAGTGCACGCCTGGTGTGATCATCTAGTCCGCCACCTCTTCGGCCACCCTGACTCGTTGTGGGGTGACTTGCCCGTGCCAACTCGTGGTGGCGACGGCCCCGGATGCTCGCTCCCCTACGGCGCGACCACGCCGCCCTCAGGCGCCCGCGCAAAGCCGTCAGCCCATACCGTAGTCGCGTAGCGGTACTTCTTGCCCTTTGAGTTCTTGCGCCACTTGTACCTCACGTTGGTCACGGCGCCGGGCCTCCGCGCGATGTACTTCGCGAACGTCTTGTAGCTCACCTTCGTGTAGCCGCCGTTGGAGGACGAGTTGCAGACGTAGAAGTTGCAGGTCTTCTTCCTGCCGCTGAACGTGTACTGCTTGCCCTTGGTGACGTCGAGGTCCCACACGTCGACCTTCAGCTTGAAGCTGCGCGACGATGTGGACTTCAGCGAGTAGGCGTTGGCGTGGATCCAGTGGCCCTTGAGCTCGACCGCGCAAGCTGCCGAAGGGGCGCCCACAGCGAACGAGAGCGACAGCGCCAGGCACATGGCGAGGGCGACACCTGCTCGACCGATCCTGCGCATTCGGCTCCCCTCCCACTCGATTGCGTGCGCG
>DASRYH010000014.1:0-22977 GCA_035687245.1 Coriobacteriia bacterium | reverse complement strand
GTCGAGCACCGTGGTGTCGATGTTGGTCACCGAGCCCACGCGGCCGAGCTTCGGGTCACGCGCAGTGGCCGTGACCATGTTGCCGTCTTCGCCTGAGACGCCCACTGCCAGGGGTCCGTGCGAGTTGATCGCGCTTACGAGCTCCTTGTTGACTTTGCCCACGAGCACCATCTTGACGACTTCCATCGCCTCGTCGGTCGTGACGCGCTGCCCGTCGTAGAACTCGACGGGCAGGCTCAGCCGCTCCATGAAGGAGGTGATCTCGGGGCCGCCGCCGTGCACCACGACGGGGTTCACGCCCACGAGCTTCATCAGCACGATGTCGGCGGCCACCTTGTCGCGCAGCGCGGGGTCGGTCATCGCGGCGCCACCGTACTTGATGACGACGGTGCGGCCCCACGCGTGCTTGATCCACGGCAGGGCTTCCATCAACGTTGTCGCCTTGGCGAGCAGGTCCTTCATGGGGTCCTCCAACGAATGTCGGGCGGCACAGACGTGCCGAAGGGTCGAGAACGGTGTCCTCAAGCGGACAGCGGCATTCGCGCGGATGCGTGCGCGCGTCGCCGCTAGCTTCGGTACTCGCCGTTGATTCGCACGTAGTCGTAGGTGAGATCGCAGGTAAGAATCGTCGCCGAAGCGGCTCCAACTCCCAGATCGACATCGATACAGACCTCGTCTGCCGAAAGGGCCTCGAGCGCCGCGTCCTCGTCAAAGCCGACCGCGCCGCCGTCCTTACAGACTTCGATGCCCGCGAACGTGATGTCGAAGCCGTTCAGGTCGAGCGCGGCGCCCGACTTGCCGATCGCCATGGCCACGCGGCCCCAGTTCGCGTCGCGGCCGAAGACCGCGGTCTTCACGAGCGGCGAGTCGGCGATGGCACGAGCGGCCTTTTCGGCATCCGCCTCGTCGGCTGCACCGGTGACCGTGACCGTGATGAGCTTGGTGGCGCCTTCGCCGTCGCGCGCGAGCATCCGCGACAGCTCTTCGGCAACTACCCGCACGGCCTCGGCGACCTGCGCGTAGCCCGGCGAGCCGACGTCGATCTGCGAACCGCCGGCCTCCCCGCTCGCCATGAGCACGAGCGTGTCGTTGGTGGAGGTGTCGGAGTCGACGGTGACCCGGTTGAAAGTGGTGTCGGCAGCGGCGCGCAGGATGGCGTCGCACGCGGCACTCGTGAGCGGCGCATCGGTGGTGATGACGCCGAGCATCGTGGCCATGTTCGGAGCGATCATGCCCGATCCCTTGGCCATGCCACCTACAGTGATGCGGTCGCCGTCGAGATCGAGGCTGACCGCGCTCTGCTTGGCGAAGGTGTCGGTGGTCATGATCGCTTCGGCAGCGGGGTCCCCACTCGCGTTGTCGAGCCCTGAGACGGCTTCCGCAAGCCCGCCGATGACGACCTCTACGGGGAGCGGCACGCCGATGACGCCGGTGGAACAGACGACGATCTCGCTCGACTCGCAGCCGAGCTCCGCGGCGAGCGCCTCAGCTGTCGCCCGCGCGTCGACGAGGCCTTGTGCTCCGGTGCAGGCGTTGGCGTTGCCCGCGTTGATGACCACGGCCCGGCACGACCCGCCCGCGATGTGCTCGCGGCTGACGGTCACGGGAGCGGCCACCACGGCGCTGGTGGTGAAGACGGCAGCTGCAGGCACCGCTCCCTCATCGGCAACGACGAGCGCGAGGTCCTTCTTGCCAGCAGCCTTCAGGCCGCAGTGGATGCCCGAGCACGAAAAGCCCTCCGCGGCCACCACGCCGCCTTCGGCGTATGAGAGTCCCGAGTTCGCGTCGATCGGCATCTAGACCACCGCCCCGACCGCGTCGAGACCCTCGGTCTCTGGGAAGCCGAGTACAGCGTTGAGGCACTGGATGCCCTGGCTGGCTGCGCCCTTGCCGAGGTTGTCGATCGTGCAGGTGGCGATGAGCGTGTTGGTGCGCTCGTCGACGGCAACGCCGATTGCGGCCCGGTTGGTGCCCCTGACTTCGGCAGTCGTGGGCATGGTGCCAGTGGCGTGCACGGTCACGAAGGGCTCGGCGTGATAGCGGCCCCGGTAGAGCTCGACGGCCTCAGCGGTCGTGAAGTGCTCCTCGACCTCGAGGTAGACGGTGGAGAGCAGCCCGCGCGTGAGCGGGATGAGATGCGGAGTGAAGGTGACGGCCACGTCGCGACCGGCAGCGAAGCTTAGGTTCTGCTCTATCTCGGGCGTGTGCCTGTGCGAGGCGACCTTGTAGGCGGCCATCGACTCGTTGACGGTGCAGAAATGCGTGGCAGCACTCGCACTGCGGCCCGCACCCGACACGCCGGACTTCGCATCCACGATCGCACGGCTGCCCGAAGCGACGCCCGCCTCGAGAGCAGGCAGAGCGGCGAGCGTGGTGGCCGTCGGGTAGCAGCCGGGACCGGCGACGAGCCGCGCGCCGGCGAGCTTGCTGCGGTCGAGCTCGGGCAGACCGTAGACGGCTTCGGCGAGCAGGTTCGGTGCGGTGTGCTCGACGCCGTACCACTGCTGGTAGACATCCGCGCTCTTGAGCCGGAAGTCCGCCGAAAGGTCGATGACGGTGAGCCCGGCGTCCAGCAGCTGCGGCGCGAGTTCGAGGGCGGCAGTATGCGGAACTGCGAGTATTGCGACCTTCGCCGACTCAGCGATGGCCGCGGCATCCGGGGCGCTGAACTCGAGATCGGTCGCGCCACGCAGCGCCGGGTAGACCTCCGCGAGCTTCTTGCCCGCATCGGCACCCGACGTAGCGCATGCCAACGAGAGCCTTGGGTGACCAAGGATCCACCGCACCGCCTCGATGCCTGTGTAGCCAGCAGCGCCGACTACCGCTACTTCGACCACGTGTACCTCCCAATAAACTGAATTGAGTGCGTAGTCTATCCGCGCAATAGCATCAGAGTCAACCCATTATGCAATTAGAGTGGATACTTCTCTCGTGGGCTACACGTTTGTAGCTAGCCGCGCAGCTCTCCCCCGGTCGCCCCGAGCACTTTGCGCACGAGCTTCGCATGCGCCGAATCGACTTCTTCGGCGGTCAGCGTGCGGTCGGGCACCCGGTACGCGAGCGAGTAGGCCATCGACTTCTTACCCGGCTCGACGCCCTTGCCACGGTAGATGTCGAAGAGACGCACGCTCTCGAGAAGCTTGCCGCCTGCGGCGCGCATGGACTGCTCGATGCGCTCGGCGCTGACGTCCTCGTCAACCACGATGGCGACGTCCAGCTCGACCGCCGGGAAGCGCGGCGGCTCCACGAGCGTGCGGGCGCTGGATGCGGCGCGCGTGAGGCGTGCGACATCGAGCTCGAAGGCGACGACAGGAGCATCGGCCTCGAAGCGCTCGAGTACCTTGGGGTGCACCTCGCCGAGCCAGCCGACGATCTCGCCGCCCACCAGAATCTCAGCCGCGCGGCCGGGCTGCAGCCACGGTACTTCGGCAGCACGGCCCTTGAAGCGCGGTGCGGCAAGCTCCCGGATGAGCAGCTCGACGATGCCCTTGCCGTCGAAGAAGTCCAGAGGCGCCGCAGCCGCGTTCCACGAAGGCGCGTTCCACGAGCCCGCGAGCACTCCCGCGAGCATGGTGCGCTCCTTCGGCTGCTTGCGGCCCTCGCCAGTCCAGTACACCGAGCCGATCTCGTAGAGGTGCACGTCGCTCACGCCGCGTCGCTGGTTGTAGCTCACCGACCGCAGAAGGCCCGGGAGGATGGTGCGCCGAAGGACCGCCTGCTCGGCCGACATCGGGTTGAGCAGCTCCACGAGCAGCTCGTCTTCGGCAAGCGCCCAGTCGAGGCGTTCGAGATCGGAGGGATCGGTGAAGGCGTAGGTCATCGTTTCGTTGAGTCCGGCGGCGCGCATCGTCTCGCCCATGAGGTTGCGCCACTTCTGAGCGCCGGTAAGCGAGCCCACGCGCTCGCGGCCGCCCGGCAACGTGGCGGTCACGCGCTCCATGCCCCAGACGCGCAGGACCTCTTCGACGAGGTCGACTTCGCGCTCGAGGTCAGGGCGGAAGCTCGGAATGACGACTTCGAGGCGGTCGGCGTGGCGTTCGACCGTGAGTCCCAGACGCTCGAGGATACTTGCGGCCACATCGCGATCGATGCGCTCGCCGATGATCTGGTCGAGACGCTCGAAGCGCAGCGTCAGCTCGCGCGGGGACTGCGGCGTCGGGAAGACGTCGACGATGCCCGCCGAAACGGTGCCGCCGCCAAGCTCAGCCATGAGCGCGGCTGCGCGGTTCAGGGCTGCGATGCAGCCTTCGCGGTCGATTGTGCGCTCGAAGCGCATCGATGCTTCGCTCACGAGCCCCAGCTGGCGGCTCGTGCGGCTCGTGGTGCCCGCGTCGAACGCGGCGGACTCCAGCAGGATGTTCACGGTGCTGTCGGAGACCTCGGTGGTCTCGCCGCCCATGACGCCGGCGAGCGCGATCGGTCCCGTTGGGTCGCAGATGAGCAGGATCTGCGGCGTGAGCTCGCGCTCCACGCCGTCGAGGGTTGTGAGCTTCTCGCCCTCGCGCGCGCGGCGCACGATGATCTCGGCTGGGCCGTCACCTGTGCGCCCGAGCGTATCGAGGTCGAAGGCGTGCAGCGGCTGGCCGAGCTCGAACATCACGTAGTTGGTGATGTCGACGATGTTGTTGATGGAGCGCGCGCCGGCGGCTGTAACGCGCTCGGCGAGCCACTCGGGCGACGGGCCGATCTTCACGTCGCGGATGACACGCGCGGTGTAGCGCATGCACAGGTCCGGGTCTTCGATCCTGACCGCGCAGTCGGCCGCAACCGGCAGCGAGCCTTCGGCAGGCGCCTGGGCGGGCACGCTTGCGGGCAGCTCGAGCACGGCGCCCACCTCGCGAGCGACGCCTGCGACCGACAGGCAGTCTGGACGGTTAGGCGTGATCTCGAGGTCGAGTACGGTGTCCGAGCTCCCGATGTAGGTCGCGAACGGCACGCCCACCGGCGCGTCGGCCGGCAGGATCATCAGGCCTTCGTGGTCGGTGCCGATCTGTAGCTCGCGTGCGGAGCAGTTCATGCCCTCGCTCACGACGCCACGCAGCTTCGCCTTCTTGATCTCGAAGCCACCGGGCAGAACCGCGCCGATGAGCGCAACGGGCACCTTGTCGCCGGCGACGAAGTTCTGGGCGCCACAGACGATCTGGCGCAGCGTGCCGTCGCCCACGTCGACCTTGGTCACCCACAGCGTGTCGGCGTCCGGGTGCTTCTCACGCTCGACGATGTGCCCGACGACCACGCCGTCGAGCGCCTCGCCCATCGTGTGGATCCCGTCGACCACCGTGCCGGTCATGTCCAGCGTGTCCACCAGCTCGGGCAAGGGCAGCTCCACCTGCACAAGCTCGTTCAACCACTTCAGAGATACGCGCATCGTCTTTTGAGTCCTCTCGCGCGAGTAGGGTCCGTCTAGAATTGCCGAAGGAAACGCATGTCGCCTTCGAGCAGCATGCGCAGGTCGGGCACGTTGTACTTCAGCGCCGCGATGCGCTCCACACCCATGCCGAAGGCGAATCCGGTGTAGCGCTCGGGGTCGATGTCCACGTAGCCGAAGACGTTGGGGTCGACCATTCCGCAGCCCAAGATCTCGATCCAGCCGCTGTTCTTGCAGAAACGGCAGCCGTCACCGGCGCAGATACCGCAGGAGACGTCGACTTCGGCTGAGGGCTCCGTGAACGGGAAGAAGTGCGGGCGGAACCGCGTGCGGCGGTCCGCTCCGAAGATCTCCTTGACGAAGTGATCGAGCGTGCCCTTGAGGTCGGCGAAGGTGATGCCTTCATCGACCACGAGGCCCTCGACCTGCGTGAACTGCGGCAGGTGGCTCGGATCGGCGATGTCACGGCGATAGACACGACCGGGCGCGATCACGTAGATGGGCGGCTTCTCGTGCTCCATCGTGCGCACCTGGACCGGCGAAGTCTGCGTGCGCAGCAGCACGTCGGACTCGCCGCGCACGATTGCTTCGTCGCCCGAGAGGTCACGTACGTAGAAGGTGTCGGCCGACGAGCGCGCCGGGTGGTCCGGCGGCGTGTTGAGCGCCGTGAAGTTGTAGTAGTCGAGCTCGACCTCGGGGCCTTCGACGATCGTGTAGCCAAGGCCGAGGAAGACGTCGGTGATCTCATCGGTGATGCGATTGATGAGATGGCGGCTGCCGATGGGCTGGGCACGACCGGGGAGCGTCACGTCGATCGCTTCGGCGGTGAGGCGCGCCTCCATGGCGACCGCAGACAGCGCCGACTTGCGCGCGTCGAGTGCTTCCTCGATCGCCACGCGCACCTCGTTCGCGGTCTTGCCAACCGCCGGACGCTCTTCTGCCGAAAGCGAGCCGAGCCCGCGCAGGACGGCGGTCAGCGAGCCCTTCTTGCCGAGAAACGCGACGCGCACGGCGTCAAGCGTGGCCAAGTCGGCCGCTGCTGCGATCTGGGCAAGCGCCTCGTCACGCGTTCGCATCAACTCTTCGAGCACACCCATCTTCGTCTACACCTCTTCTGCTCTGCCGCTCACAACGAAAAGAAGCCGACCCCGTCCTCAAAGGAGACGCGAAGTCTCCGAGGACGGGAGTCGGCTCCCGCGGTACCACCTCGGTTGGCTCGCCTTTTGTGCGCGAGCCCTCTCGTGCGGCCTTGTCGGCCACGGCACGCCTCATCTCAGCGTGCGGCCCCGTATCGCCGGGCAGGCGGCTTGCCTACTTCACCGCACAGAAGCGGTGGTTCAGTTCGCGGCTGGTGGAGTGAACCGTGACGTCTGCTGGTCGTACGGCCCTTCCAGTGAGCGGGCCCTTCTCTGGTCGACCTGCGACGTTGACGACACGCCTCTCCGTCATCACCTCGCGCTGTTCTATTGAGCCGTGAGTGTAGCGTACAGGCGACTTCGCCGCCACCGCATCAGCACCGTTCCCGCAGGTACGACCCGTACCACGCGGCCCAGTATCCGGCCTCGGGGCGTAGGGTCGAAGTCGTCGATCTCGTTAGCGTCGCCGCGCGTCTCGACTGACCCCGCTGTATCCACGTGGACTATCCGGTGCAGGTAGCGTGAGCCCGATGGCGACGCGAGCAGCGCGATGTCGCCGCGCGACACGTCACGCGTGCGCATAACGAGCACCACATCGGCGGGCAGAAGTGCCGGCGCCATCGAGCCACCTGCGACACTGACGACGCTGAAGCTATGCACCGCGCCCAGCCCCGCCGCGACAAGCGCAGCGCCTAGGACCACGACGCCGAGTCGCCGGCGCCACATCAGTGAGCCTGCTCGCCGTCAATATAGAGCGAGATCTTGGAGTAGTCGCCCGCCAGGTCGTTGCCGATGTCGGCGGGCAGGCCGATCTCGAAGCGGAAGTCGCCTTCGGCACCGGGCGCGAGCCGAAGCGGCGTCGTCTTCATCGTGGATAGCGGCCCGTTGGCGAGCTCTGCGCCCCCGCAGGTCACGCGACACGTGAGCGCGTTGTAGAGATCCGTAATACCGGCCTTCTTCGAGGCGGTGATCACGACGTCGGTGGACAGGTTGCCAGCATTCTTCACGCTCAGCGGCCGTACGGTCACCGTACCCGGCGCGAGCGAGTCGACCGACAGCGCCGCACTCGTCGGCTCGGTCGAGATCGCCACCTCGCCCGCCTTGATCACGTTCTCCGGCACCTGCACCTGCGCGGTGAAGTAGGCACCCGCGGCTCCGATGCTGAGTGCGAGCAACGCACCCGCCCCGGTGGCCAGTAGCTTCTTGAACATGGCTTCTCCTCCTCGGTCATCTCGCTCACCGAGGGGTGGCTAGAGCGATATGGATGGCGCCGCGTCCCGTGCGCGGCCTCCACAAGACGCTACGCCGCACGCCCGCCCCGAACCTTGCCGAAACCTAGCCTCAACGCCGAGCCTGCCCACCCACCACGCACGAAGGCCTCCGCCGGAGCGGAGGCCTTCGAGTAGCTATCTTGTGTGGCGCGAAGAACTAGGCGGCGAGCGCCTGCTTGGCCAGCTCGACGAGCTTCTCAAACGAAGCGGCGTCGTTGATCGCCATGTCGGAGAGGACCTTGCGGTCCAGGGTCACGCCAGCCTTCTTGAGACCGTTCATGAACTGCGAGTACGAAAGGCCGAACAGGCGGGCGCCGGCGTTGATGCGGGTGATCCACAGGCGGCGGATCTCACGCTTCTTGTTGCGGCGGTCGCGGTAGGCGTACTGCAGCGAGTGCTGCACCTGCTCCTTGGCGGCCTTGTAGGTACGGCTCTTGGCACCGTAGTAGCCCTTCGCACGAGTAAGAACTGTACGCCGCTTCTTCTTGGCGGCAACTGCGCGCTTTACGCGAGGCATTACTCATCACTCCTTGGGAGATATCGAAATCGAGGCCGTCGACTAACCGAGGCCGAGGTTCTTCTTGATGACCTTAGTGTCGGCGGCGGCCAGCTCAGTCTCCTGGCGGAAGCCACGCTTGCGCTTCGGCGACTTCTTCTCGAGGATGTGGCTCTTGAAGGCCTTGCCACGCATGACCTTACCGGTGCCGGTCAGGCGAAACCGCTTCGCGGTGCCCTTGTGCGTCTTCTGCTTCGGCATCTACTCGTCTCCTACTCTGTCTCTTCCGCCACTTCGGCGTCTTCTTCGGTCTCAGGCTCTTCGGCCACCGCCTTGATCTCCTTCTTCTTCAGAGGAGACAGCAGCATGTGCATGTTGCGGCCTTCGAGCTTAGGCTGCGTCTCGATGATCGCGAGCTCGGCGAGCTCCCCGGCAAGCTTCTCGAGGATATTCAGGCCCAGCTCCGGGTGCGCCATCTCACGACCGCGGAACATGATCGTGACCTTCACCTTGGCACCGGCATCGAGGAAGCGCAGGATGTGCTTCTTCTTGGTCTCGTAGTCGTGCTTGTCCACCTTCGGTCGAAACTTCATCTCTTTGATCTCGACCTTGGACTGGTTCTTGCGCGCGGCCTTTTCCTTCATGGACAGCTCGTACTTGTACTTGCCGAAGTCCATGATCTTGCAGACGGGCGGGTCCGCGGTCGGCGCGATCTCAACCAGGTCCAGACCCTGGTCATCTGCGATCCTGAGCGCTTCGCTCATGATGAAGATGCCAAGCTGGCTCCCATCGACGCCGATAAGACGGCACCGCTGAGCCCGGATGCGATCGTTAAGCCGATACTCCGTGCTGCTGATAGGCAGCTCACCTCCGTGTCTAGCCCGACCCACCCTCGTGGCAGGTCGCTTGACCTAACAAAAAACTCCCGCGGCTTCGGCCGACGGGAGCACACGATACCGCCGAAAAGACCCACCTGTGGCGGGACTCGTGACGTATCACATCTCATCGACCATGCAGCTGCCTCATCGGCGCCGCGGTGGTGGGGACCAATCTCACACGTAGGCGGGGTCCCACTTCTGCAGTATTCGGTTAGCGGAGGAAGTATACCCGCGTGTCTCGCAGGTGTCTACCACGGTGCCGGGCGTACAACTTCGCAGCTACTCGCGCCCCACGGCATCGCTTTCCGAAAGGTCGTACCAGCGGCCTGAAAGCCGCGCCAACGCGCTCCCAGAGCCCACGAGCAGCTGCGGTTTGAAGAGCCCGGCTACCGCTAGCAGCATCCAGCCGAGGCCGAAGCGTAGCGGGCCGCCCTCCCCTTCTAGCCCGACGTCGCAGAGGTAGGCCCCCGCCGTTGTCTTGCGCCACGCGGTTGCGACCGTGCCGTATGCCACAAGCGCGATGACGATTGTGACGAGCACGCCCGCGACCTGCAGAAACGCCGGGAGGTACTGCCGCGCGATGGGAAACGGCCAGAGGATCATCGCGGCAAAGACACTCAGTCCGAAGTCGATCGCGTCGGCCTTGCGCGCCCGCGTCATCATCGCGCGATGCTCCACGCCCACACGGTGCACAGCCCATAGACCACCAGGAAGGCGACGTGCTTGATCCAGAGCAGCCGCCTCTTCTCGGCGAGCTCCTCAGGCGTGGCCTCGCGTCGCCAGTAGCCAAGGCGGATGCCGCCGGTCACGGCGAGCCCCACCAGCGCGACCACTGCCAGCCAAAAGACCGCCATCTGCGACTCCTGTATCGCGCGCACGGCTTCGGCGGGGATGCCTGCAAGGCGGCTCTCAAGCACCAGCAGCACAATCAGGCAAGCCGCCCAGGTGCCTGTGCAGGTGTCGTGCAGGAAGTTGTTGATGATACGCAGGCGCATGGGGGCTACGCGGCGCCTTCGGCAGCACCGCTTGGATGGCCCATGCCCCGCATGTCGGCTGGCATCTCTTCGCGGAGGAAGTCGAAACGCGTGCCGTAGTCCTTCATCATCTGCTCAAAGGCGCTCATCATGTAGCGGCGCTTGAAGCCGTCAGGCAGCTCAGCGACTTCCTTCATCTTCTGTGAGTAGAAGGTCATGTAGCACTTGGCCAGGCCGCGGTAGACGTCGTCGAGCGACATCTCATAGGGCTCCACGATCGGCGTCATGAGGTTGTAGTTGGACCAGTCGGTGGTGCGTATGCGGTCGCGGTACTCCTCGAACAGCGGCGTGAACGGCATCGGCGTGATCACCGGGAAGACGGCGATGTCGGGGTTCAGACGCACGGCTTCGGCAGCTGTATGCGCGATCGTGTCCCACGTTTCTTCGGGGAAGCCGACCATGAACGACGCCTCGGTCATGATGTCGTGCTCGCGCAGCAGGTCGATGGCACGCTTGTTCATGTCGGTATCGGTGCCCTTGTTCAGGCTCTCGAGCATCGCGTCGGTGCTGGACTCCGCACCCAGATACATGTGGATGATGCCGGCGGCCTTGTACTTGGGCAGCAGGTCCTCGTCGCGAATGATGTCCTCGACCCGCGTCTCCATCAGCAGGTGGACCGGCAGCTTAGCCTCGATGAGCAGGTCGAGCTGCAGCTCCCAGCGATCGCGGTCGTTGGTGGGGTACGGGTCGATGAGTGTGATGAACTCGACCTCGAACTTCTCCACGAGAAGCCGGATCTCGTCCATCACCTTGCGCGGATCGCGCGCTCGCCAGTCGCCGCGCCAGAACGCGCGGTGCGAGCAGAACGAGCAGCCCATCATGCAGCCGCGCGTCGTAAGGATGGAGGCCATCCTCCCCCACGGCTCGATGTTGTAGTGATACAGGCTCCAGTCGAGCAGCTCCCACGCAGGGCGGATCGTGTCGAGGTTCGCTATGTGCGCTCGCATCGGGGTCGTAACTGGCTCGCCTTCGCGAGTGAAGGCGAGACCCTCGACTGCCGAAAGGTCGCCGCCGCTATCGAGCGTGGCAAGCAACTCGGCGAAGGTGAGCTCTGACTCGCCGCGCAAGACGAAGTCGGGTGGGAACTCGCCTTCGGCAAGGATCTCCTCGTAGAGGAAGGTCGGGTGCGGGCCGCCGATGATGGTGGTGATCGTGGGATCGACCTGCTTGGCGATCGCGAGCGTCTCAAGGGCCGCGGGCACCGTGGCGGTGCTGATGGCGCCAGAGACCGGCAGGTAGTCCATCGTAACCACGACATCAGGCGCGTATTCGGCAATCTCTTTGCGCACGTCGTCGAAGGTGAAGCCGTTGTTCATGGCGTCGCAGATGCGCACCTCATGGCCGGAGTCGAGCGCCGCGCCGGCGAGGTAGGCGATCTGCAGCGGCGGCCAGGTGCCGATGACCTGGACTCCCCAGCAGTGGTAGGGCGGAGCTATGAGCAGGACTTTCGACATCGTTTGGGACCCCGTGCCTTGCCTGTTGGTGATGGCGCGACGGCCGCGACTGCGACTGTGCGATGCCAGACTACTCCTTTGTGGTGAAACGTCAGGAGGGTGGGCGCATGCCCACCCTCCTGCTTGTCACGAGTGAAACCGTCTAGGGCATGTACGGCGTCTTCGTGCCGTGCTCGCCGCAGCCCTGGCAGTCGCCCTTGGCCCACGAGATGGTGGTCGTACCCGTGTGGTTCGTGGTCGACAGGAATCCGGCGAACGTGTTGCTCGTCGTACGTCCGGTTGCCAAGTACGGGGCAGCGTCGCGCGCGGCGTTAACGAGCAGGCGCGGACGCTTCCAACCGTGCGGAATGGCGATGTGGCAGGCCACGCACGGGCGGCTCGAGCTGCGGTGATGGCTGTCCCCGTGTGCACCGTTGCTGAACGCAGTGCCGTAGAGGTCGTGGCACTTGGCGCAGATAACCGTGGCACCCGTGGCGTCGGAGGAGGTGCGCATACCCGTACCGCTGTTGACGAGGTAGGCGGTCCTCCAGTCCGACGTGTAGGCCGGGTCGATCATGTACTTGACCGAGGAGCCGTGGGGGCCCTTGGCCTGGGCGGCCGTACCGCCCGTGTGGCAGTCGGTGCAGGTGACCTTCGAGTTCTGGTTCCAGCCGGCCGCGAAGACGTTGGCGGTCGGGATCGCGAAGGTCTGCGTGCGGCTCGTTCCACCGGAGTCGGTGTAGGTGAAGCTCGACTTCATACCCGTCGCGCTGCCCATGACGTTGTGCACCGAGAAGTTGTTCGGGTTGAACTCGAGCGCGAGATCGGTGCGCGTGTAGGTCCCCGAGCCGGTCGTGACCGAACCTAGCGGCGTGCCGGGGCCGGCGTGGCACTTGAAGCACAGGAGCGCTTCGGCCTGCGTGCCCGTCATCTGGACCGCGTTGTAACTCACTGCAGACGGTGCCGTCCAGTTGCTGGCCGGGAACGTCGGCTGGATACCGTAGGCACCCTTGACGACAAGACCGGCAGTGCTCGCACCCGCGGTGTGGGTACCGGCGACCGAAGCATGGGCGTCGTGGCAGTCGGAGCACTCGACGTGGCGGCTCGCGGCGATGCCGTTCGTGCCCATCGTCTCTTCGTTGCTGTGACGCTTGCTGTAGGTCGCCATGGCCTGGTGGCCGTAGGTCGCCGTGCTCGGACCCTGAACGTCCATCTGACGACCGCCCACCGCCACTGCACCGGTGCCGTGGCACTTGTAGCACAGGTTCTCTTCAAGCGACGCGGTGCCGGTGTTGATGCGGCTGTTAGCAGCCGTCGCACCGGTCGTCGGCGTGAAGGCGGTCAGCTCGGGGTTGTCCGAACCGTGCGGGTCGTGGCAGTTCTCGCAACCGGCCTTCAGCGAGCTTGTGGTGGTCCAGTGACCGGAGCTCTTGAAGGTCATGCCAGTCTGCGTCTTGCTGAAGCCCGGGAAGAACGGCTTATTCACGCTGCGGAACGCCACGTTGTACGGGATCATCTGCGTCGCGTTCATGACTGGCGTGAACGACTGCGGAGCGGCCTTGGTGCCGGTGTGGCAGGTCAGGCAGAAGTCGGTTGGTGTGCCCGTCCAGGCCTGCTTGGTGTTGGCTGGGTTGGAGACGCGAGCCATGCTCCACGAGCCCGTGCCCTTCTGGGCAAGGTGCGTATTGTGGCAGCTCTCGCACTGGATCATCGAGCCGGAGGCCGGAACGAACGTCTGCTTGATGCTGGTGAGCGTCAGCGACGTCAGCTGTGGGGTGGCCGCCGTGTCAGACACGGCGCTCGTGGAGAACGTGGCCGTGACACGCATCTTGGTGATACTGGCGGTCGTGTAGGCGCTGAGGTCCACCGGTGAGGACGTGGCGTTGGCGACGAGCGTCGTCCACGCACCGCCCTGGTAGCCCTCGACCTTCATGCCCAGCGTGGCGTTGGCCGGGACGGTGGCCGCCCAGTCCAGCTTGCCCCACTTGATCGAGCCGGCGACCGGCGAAACATCTGAGGCAGTGGTGAGGGTGCCGGCCGCGAAGTACTTGAACGGAACCGTGGTCAGCGGGTCGGCGTCGGCGAAGACGATCGACGAGCCGGCGGGCCACGTCTGCGTACCGGAGAGCACCGTCCAGTTCACGCCGGTCCACGAGGACGCAACGCCCGGGTTGGCCGGGACCTGGATGCGGGCGATGCCAGCGTTTCCTCCACCGCGGATGGCGTAGAGGTAGCCGTCGGCGGCGTTGTACTGCAGATCGACACCGTCACCCAGTGTCGTCCAACCTGACGGCGCCTTGATGCCGGTCGACAGGATCGCAGGCGTGGTGGCGACGTTCGTCACAACCTGAAGCGTGATAGCGTTCGCCGACGACGTGCCCAGAGAGAACAGGTAGTCGACGTTGTTGATCGTGGCGCAGGTCAGGCGGTTGTAGGAGGTGGTACCAGCAGCGTTGGCGATCTGCGGGCCCTGAGTGAACACGAGGTTGGTGTTCGCGGGGCGGTTGAAGCCGGTGTAGTAGTAGAGGCGACCGTTGCCCGACGTGCCGTTCTTGTTGATGACGAAGATGCGGTTGGACATCGGAGCGAACGCCAGTGCCGAACCCTGACCCTGATTGAGCGTGGTGCCGCTCGGGTACTGGATGCGACCGTAGGTGGCAGTGGCGCTGCCGGCGAACGGCTTCCACTGGATGTAGTTGCTCGAGCCGCCACGCGTGTAGTAGATGACCTGGCCGGTTGTTGCGGTGCCGGTCGTGTTGACGGCGGTGTCGCCACCAGCGCCCACGGTCGCACCAGCCGCAAAGGCGGTGTTCGTCGTCCACGAGTCAGCGGCTGGATCCACCGGCGGCGTGTAGACGTAGGCAGTGGCAGCGGTGGCCAGGAAGATACGGTTGTCGTTCGGGATGCGGAACATGGTCGAGCCTGACACCGGGCTGCCAGGAGCGACGGTCGGAGTGAACAGCGCGCTGTTCGACCCGTTCCACGCGTTGTCGGCGGCCTTGTACTGGCTGAGCGCGGTTGCTCCGCCGACCTTTCCGAAGAGCAGGCCGGTCTGGGCGGCGGGGTTGGTACCGCCGCTTGTATCCTGCGCCAGCTTCACGATCGGCCCGGTCGCCACCTGCAGGTTGCTCAGGACTTCGGCGTTGAAGGCGGCTACGGTCGCGTCGGAGAGTGCCGTCGGCACTTCCTGGTCGACCCACGAGCCGTCGCCCGTCGAAATCGTGTGCTTGGAGTAGCGCTGGAAGTCGGCCTGGACGCTGCGGCCGTTCCACGCATTCGGCTTGTTCGGCTCGTTGACGAAGGTGACCTGGCTGGTGTGGCACTGGTAGCAGAGGTCCTCGTGGTTCTGCTCGGGGTTCGGCCAGCCGGTGTAGCGGTACTCGATCGCCTTCTCGATGTCACGAGAGTGGTTGTGGCAGACCGTGCACTGGATCGACGTGTCCTGCGCGCCGACCGTCGGCGTGGTCTGAATCGTATTGTGAGCCGAAGACGTGAAGTAGGTGTGATCGCCGGCGGTGTTGGCGTACGCACCGTCGGTGGAGACTGCCGACATCTCGACAGAAGATGCTCCATGGCAGTCGAGGCACGAGGTGTTGCTCGCGGTCTCTTGCGCACCGTGAGCGGAGGTGTGGCACGCCTCGCAGCGCGTGTCGTTGCCAGTGATCGCGGCGAGCGTGGTCGGATCCGTGCTGTCGTGGCAGGTAGCGCACGTGAACGTACCGCCAGCGCTCGGCGCGTACTTCTTGTGCTCCTTCATCAGGTACTTCGAGTGGCACGAGCTCTCGTCGCTCGAGCAGGAGGCTGCCGAGGTCGACGGGTGCAGCGTGTTCTCGTTCACGTGGTCGATGACCGCGCTGCCGTCCCACATCTGCGGATGGCAGAAGTTGCAGTCCTGGCTCGGCGGCATGCTCTGGTTCTTGAAGTCGCCATGGCAGACGTCGCACGAGGTGCGCGTGACGCCAGCGACGGTCGTTGTCGCCTGCGAGTGCAGGTCGGCGAGCGTGGCACCGCCGGCGGAGTGGCAAGCGGAGGTCGCCATACAGCCCGCGTTCGCGGAGAGCGGCGTGTGGTGCGCAGTGGCGTCGGCGTGCATCTCGGTCGGGCTGCCGTCAGCGTGGCAACCGGCCTGGACACACGTCTTGTTCCAGCCACCGATGACCTGGCCCTCGGCCTCAAGCGACTCGTACGGCGCCGGGTGGCAGTTCGCGCAGCCCTTCGACTTGAAATCGGAGACGTTGCGAGCGTGCTCACTGGAGAGCTCGGTGTAGTGGCAGCGCGTGCACGCCATCGCCGGCCAGGTGGTCGCACCGATGGTGATCGACTCGGCCGTCAGGTTGCTCGTGTCGTGGTTCACGAACGAGTAGGCATGCATGACGTTCTCACCCTGCGGGTGGCATACGTCGCACTCACGGGTGTTGGGGATGCCCTGAGCGTCGCAGCTGAAGGCCGGGGCCTCCGTGGGCGAGTTCGGGCGGTACTCGTTGTTGTAGTGGCAAACCATGCAAGAGCTCACGGTCTGGCCGTTGACGACGGCCGTCGCGTTCTTGTGCATCTCAGGCAAGTTGGTGCCCCAGCCCGGAGCGATGGTGTGGCCGAGGTGGCAGCCGTCGATCACGCAGCCGGCGCTGTGCTCGGTGGGCAGGTGGCGCGGCGTAATCTCGTCGTGCATCGGCGAGGTCGAGTCAGACGTGTGGCAGTTGGCCTGCTGGCAGCCCTTGTTCCACGTGGTGAACGCATCACGCGGCGACGGGTGGCAGTTGTCGCAGCCCAGGCTGACCTTCGTGTGCTCGGGTGCCAGCTCTGCATCGTGGCAGTCGGCGCACTGAACCGTCTCGGTGAAGGACTCGATGACGGCCTCGCCGGAGGTGACGGTGGACTGGTGCCACGCGGCCTCATAGCCGTGCTGCTCCCAACGATCGGCGTGGCAGCCGAGGCACTCGTTCGTCCACTCGGAGCCGTTCGGGTCGACGAAGACCGGAACCTCAGGCGTGGCCACGCTGTTCTTGTGGCAGACCTGACAGCCGCTGTAGACCTCGCCGGAAACGGTGGTGGAAGCGTTCTCGTGAATCTCGGGCAGCGATCCGCCAACGTGGCAGCGGCCACCGGCGAGGCAGTCCTTGGCGACAGGCATCATCGCGTGGGCCTCGTCCATGCGGACGTGCTCGGGCTGCGAGTCGGCGACACCGTGGCAACCGGCCTGGGCGCACGTGCCGTCCCAGGTAGTGACAACGTCGGGCACGATCATCGGGTGGCACTGAGTGCAAGCGCCCTTGCCCACCGCGACGTGGACCGGCTTGAGGTCCATCTCACCGGTGGCAGCGTCGTGGCAGCTTGCGCACTGCACGGAGTAGCCCTTGCCAAGGATCGTGACGGTGTTGGCAAGCTCGCCGGTGTGGTTCTCCACCGTGTAGCCATGTGCGTACGCGGAGTTGGTGTGGCAGGTCGCGCATTCGGCAGTCGGAGCCGTGCCGGTGAAGTGGCAGGTCTGGCAGCCCTGCGCGGTGTGCAGGTTGGAGACGTCGCAGATCTCGCCGTGACAGCTTGCGCCGGTACAACCAACCGGAGCGCCACTGTGTGCGAGCGTCGTGTCGACGTGCGGGCTGCCCAAGTCGTGGCAGGTCGCGCAGTCGGTCGACGGCGTCACCCCCGGGGCGTGGCAGATCTGGCATGAAGTGCGGGTCTGGCCTTCGACCACGGTGGACGCGGTCGCGTGAAGCGCAGCCACGCTCGTGCCGTCGGTGTAGTGGCAGCCGACAGTCGAGCATGCGTTACGCGTAACAGCGTGGACGATGACGATGCCATCGTGCATCGGAGCGCTCGTACCTGCGGTGTGGCAGCCGCCCTGCGCGCAACCCTTCTGCCATGCGGGCTCGAGCGAGTCCTTCGGTGCCGGGTGGCAGGTCGTGCACTGATTGGCGTGCAGCGTCAGCAGCGAATCGCTGGCGTGGCACTCGGTGCACTCGTGAGTGCCGTAGTCGCGCCCGCCGAAGGAGATCGGCTGAGCGGACAGCTCGGCAGTGTGAGATGCGGCGATCGGGCCGTGCGGGCTGCCCATGTCATGGCAGGTCGTGCAGTCGTTTGCCCCGGTGACGCCTTCGGCATGGCAGATCTGGCACGAGGTGCGTGTGATCTCGCCGACGGTCTGGGACTTGTCCTTGTGAAGCGCGGCGACGCTCACGTCAGCGTGGCAGCCAGACTCAGCGCACGAGTCCGCGGATGCGGGACGCGCGTGCGCGGCATCGGCGTCACCGTGCATCGGCTTGTCGGAGCCGGCCGTGTGGCAGCCGCCCTGAGCGCAGCCCTTGGTCCAGCCGTTGAGCTCGCCCACGAGAGCCGCGTGGCACTCAGAGCAAGCGCCTGTGCTGGAGAGGCCGGCGCGCGAGTGTTCGGGCTTCAACTCGAGCTTGTGGCAGTCTGCGCAGACCATGCCGGCGAAGGTCTCGCCCGCGATGGTGATGTCGGCTGCTGCCGGAGTCGCGGCGTGCGCGGCGGCCTCGTAGCCGTGCGACTGAGCGCGCTCGGGGTGGCAGGACAGGCAGTCGCGAGTCGGAGTCTGGCCCTTCACGTGGCAGATGCCGCACGAAGCGCGCGTGACGCCGTCGACCTCGACAGTGACGTCCTTGTGAATCGCGGCGACGCTCGTGGATGCGATGTCGGTGTGGCAGCCGCCCTCGAAGCAGGAGGCGTTCACGCTGTCATGCTCGTGCGCCGCGTCGATGGCGCCGTGCATCGGGTTCGGGTTGCCAAGCGTGTGGCAGTCGCCCACCGAACAGCCCTTGTTCCACTCGCCCACCGAGTTGCGGGGGTCGGGGTGGCACGTGACGCACGCGCCCGGATGGACGTCGAGAAGGTTGGACTCCTCGTGGCAGTCGGCGCAGTCCTTGGTGCCGAAGTCGACGCCGCTGATCGAGAAGTCGGCGCTGGAGACGGTCGCGGCGTGCGTAGCGGTGACGTCGCCGTGCGGGGTCTCGGTGTCATGGCAGTCGGCGCACGCTGTCGACGGCGTCTTGCCGGCGCCGTGGCACGCGTCGCAGCCGACGGTCTCGTGAATCATGGCGATGTCGCCCTCACCCTCGTGGCAGCCAGCGTCGGTGCACGAGATGGAGTCGACCGTATGCGCTGCGTCCACGCCTCCGTGCATCGCAGCGGCGCCAGTGGTGTGGCAGCCGCCTTGCGAGCAGCTCTTGTCCCAGTTGCCGGCGACCGAGTCGTAGGCCGTGGGGTGGCAGGTCGCGCAGGTATTGTTGTGCGTATCGAGCAGCGACGAGGACGCGTGGCAGTCGGCGCATGGCATCTCGTCGTAGGTGTTTCCCTTGATGGTGATCGCAGCGTTTCCAACCGTGGCTGCGTGGATCGGGTTCAGATCGCCGTGGCCCGAGTGGCAGGCCGAGCAGTCCTTGGTGGGTGTGACACCGGGGGCGTGGCATACCGAGCAGCTGGTGACGGTGATGGCCCCAACGGTGGTGGACACGCCGGCGTGCAGCGCGGCGACGTCACCGGAGTGGCAGCCGGAGCCATCACAGGTGTCAGCCGAAGCAGATCGCGCGTGAGCCACACCCTGGTTGCCGTGCATCGCGGTCGCGCTACCCGCCGCATGGCAGCCACCCTGCGAACAGGTCTGGTTCCAGGCTTCGAAGCTGTCGCGCGGCGTGTCGTGGCAGGTGGCGCAGGCGTCGCCGGCGGAGCTGGCGGTCGCCTTCTCGTGCTCGATCAGCAGGTCGGCGTCGTGGCAGTCCACGCACTTCTTGCCGGAGAGATCAGCGATCTCGTTGATGTCGGCAAGATGGTCGATCTCACCGTAGGGGTGGAGATTGGGAATGGTGTGGCAATCGGCGCAGCGACGGGTACCGGCCGCCATGCCCGCCTGAACCTGCGGGTTGGTGGACTCGTGGCACGTTGCACAGGTGAACGCGTCGCCGGTCGAGGTCAGATAGCGGTTGTGCTCGATCGTCAGATCGCTGACATGGCAGGAGCAGCCACTCATGTCAGAGCCAGCGATGTGCTGGGTGGAGACGTCGGCGGTGTGGCTCGGAACGGTCGGGAAGACCCCGGCGTGACAGTAGCTGCAGTCGATGCCGAGCAGGTAGTCAGCATCGTGAGGTGCCGACGCTTCCATGTTCCAGTAGGCCGGGAACGGAGCGGTTGCGGCATGGCAACCGTCGCAGTTCGTCATCGGGTGAGAGGCCGGATAGGCGGTGTGACACTCGGTACAGCCGCGAGTGTCGACCATGCTCGCGTAGACCTGGACGGTGAACGACCACGTCACAGTGGTCGATGCGCCCGACGAGTCGGTCGCCGTGAGCGTGGCCGAATGGATGCGACCGTTGGCCAGTCGCAGAGCCGGCGTGTAAGAGACGGTCTTGGTCGCGGCATCGTAGGTCGAAGCGACGAAAGCACCGTCCACAGTCATGCTCTGAGACGCGAGGGTTCCGCCAGCGGTGTTGACCACAGCGGAGATGGTGGGCTTCTGGGTGTTCACGGTCGCACCGTCGGCGGGAGTCAACGGTCCGATGGTGGGAGGTTGGCCGACCTTGAAGGTCCAGGTCGTAGACGTACGACCTGCGCCGGTTAGCACCGATGCGTAGATCGTGTGGTTGCCGTTGGTCAGCGCCGAGGTCGGCTGATAGTACAGCTCAACGTAGGCGTTACCGGGCCCCCACTTCGTCTTGGGCGTCTTGGAAGCGCCGTCGATCTTCAGCTGGTAGCCACCTGAGATCCCGGCCGGGTCAGAGACCTTGACCGAGAGCAGCGGCATGGCGCTCGCCGAGGTGGTGCCTGCAGCGGGTGACATGTCGTAGTAGGTGCTTGCAGCGAAGGCGAACGAAGCGTTTGTGAGTAGGAACAGCGAGATGAGTGTGATGGCCAAACAGAGTCTTGCTACGCCTGCACCCCGCGCCGCTTTCTGCGCTCGGTGCGCACTCGCACCACCCATGAACCCTCCCAAGGCTCTCGGTGCGGCCGTTTCTGAGCACGGTTCCGCACATTTGGAGGGAGTTTATGGAAGTGTCACTAAATGAGTCAACATGAAATACACATAAATCCCACACAATTCGGTGGACGGCGTTGTTCATACAACATTTTCCAGCACAAACGCATCTACGCCGTAAGGTTGGGGCGAGATTCCACAGGCCGAATCAGCCCGCTCGGCTAGCTCGGACGGCTAGTAGCCTGTCAGATAGGCGCCGTGGATCGAGTTGTAGACGACCGGTACGCCGATGAGGGTAAAGACCATGACCGGCAGCGCGATCACCGCGTAGGTGGCTGCCTTTCGGCCACGCCACCCCATCGTCAGGCGCAGGTGGAGGTAGATCGCGTAGACGATCCACGAGATGAGCGACCAGGTCTCGATCGGGTCCCAGGCCCAGTATCGACCCCAGGCCTCGTTGGCCCAGATGGCGCCCGCGACGATCATTATGCTCAGGAAGACGAAGCCCACGCCCACGAGCCGGAAGCTGACGTCGTCGAGGACAGCCTGAGAAGGTAGCTTGGCGAGCAGGCCCGAATCGCTCCCCTCTTTGCGGCGCTCTCTGATGATGAAGACGAGCCCGAGCGCGGCAGCGGCGATGAACGACGTGTAGGAGAGCTTGGCAAAGGCCACGTGGATCGTGAGCCACCAGCTCGCCAGCTTGGCACTGATCTCGAGCGGGGACCTCGGCGCCAGCATGGCCCCGCCCAGCATCAGCAGGGCGACGGGAACGACACCTACGCCCAGCACTTGGAGAGGCCGGCGCCATAGCGCGAGCGCAACCAGCGCGATGACCGCCAAGAATGCGTAGGACGAAACGACCTCGTAGAAGCCGAGGAACGGGCCGTGGCCGACGGCCTGCCAGCGCAGGGCGATGCCTGCGATATGCGGCACAAGTCCCGCCGCTGCTGTCCACAGGCCGATGGAAAGCAGCTTCTCAGCGCGGAAGACCGCGCCGAAGACGAACAGGATGGCACTCAGCGCGTAGGCCGAGACCGCCAGCCACATCATCAGCACCTCAGTCTGCATCCACCGCTCCTTCGCCTTGTTGCCCGTCGCCTCCGAGCACTGAACGAAGCGCATCATACACGTCGGCAGGCGTCACCGCGCTGGGGCGGTAGAAGCGTACGTGGACGCGCACGACACCGGCTTCATCGACGGCGACCACCGCGAAGCGCGGCGTCGTGAGCAGGGCGACGGCCGAGGCTGCGATCGCGGCGAAGAACAAGAAGTAGAGCGCACCGACCGAGCGGTCATCGACGACCGAGATGCGGGCGTAGTAGCCGACCGAGTCGAAGCGCACGCTGCCCTGCTCCAGTTGCAGCGCGCCGCCCCGCGTGACCGTCGCGCGCCCGAGTTCGCTGCCGTTCTCGGCATCGGTGGCCACCAGCAGCGCCTTCGGCGACTTCGGCACGAGCTTGACCACCCGGCCACTGCGGCGTTCGGGATAGAGCTGGACGCTGAGACGCACGCTCGCCTTGCCCGCAGCATCAGTCAGCACGGTCTCGGCGGGCGCGATGCGCAGGGCTGCGTTCGGATCGAAGTCGGCGATAAGCTGCTGTGTGGCGACGACCTCTCCGCCCGGCGTGACAAGCGAGATCTTGGGGCTGAGGCCGTAGTCGCTCGCGTGGATCATCACTCCGTTGTGCGTGAGTGCGTTGTTCGGGTAGACCTTCCCCGCCGCCAGCACGCTGCCGTCGGCCGAAAGCAGCTTCACGAATGGGGTCGGTCCGCGATCGATGCCGTCACTCACGTAGTCGACTTCGAACGATGGCACCGCGATGCGAAGGGGTGCCGACGGCCAGCGATAGAGAGCACCGGCATCGATGACACCGTAGGATGCAGCGATGTTGGGTCGCTCGCCACCCACCGGCACCCCCATCAGCCCTTCGGCACGCGCCATGCGGCCGAAGAGCACGACGATCAGAAGCGAGACGAGCAGCCAGTGGAAGACCGGGCTTGCCATGAGCGCCCACGCCGACGACTGTGCGACAACAACGCGGCCCTGGACGCGAGCCTGCCGAAAGCCCAGCTCGCGTAGCGCCACAGCGGCAGCGCCCAGCGAGCCCTCGCCCTGGGCGGTCCCGACATCGCGGCCACGCTGGCGTGCTAGGCGCGCGGCCGTCTCGGGCTCGAGCGCACGCACCTGCTTGAGACGCGCGGCCGAGACGCGCGTCCTGCGCATCGCGCATGCGGCAGTGGATCCCAGGAGCAAGAGCGCCGGACCCACGAAGTACCAGGCAGAGTAGACGGCGGAGCGCTGCGCGCCTTGCGCTGCCATGGTTGCGATGGCCGAAGCCGAGGCCAAGTAGACGAGCAGCACGATTGCGAGGCGCGGGGACTCGAGGAAGCGCAGTGCGCGGCGAAGCATCTACTTCACGGCCGTCGTCGCCGAC
>DASRYH010000013.1:0-18325 GCA_035687245.1 Coriobacteriia bacterium | reverse complement strand
CCCGTGCAGCCACGAAGGCTGCGGCTCCGGCAGTGCGGTTTGCAGCAGGACATCTGCCGCTTTCGCTAGCGGTGTTGGCCGCAGTTGTCTTCGGCTCGGCGCTGCTGATCTCTCGTAGAGCACTCACCCGCAAATACGCGGGTGATAGGTGTGTCAGACCGGCTTGGGACGATGTTGCAGCACCCGCCAGCCGGTGATACACTCTCTCGGCTCACATCCTGCTCCGGGCCGCTGCCTTCACAGTCCCGGGGCCCCAAGCCCAGAGGAGGTGACTACGTGAAGGCTTACGAACTGTTGCTCCTGCTTGATCCCTCCCTCGACGAGGAGACCCGCGCGGCACTTCTGGAGAAGTTCCAGGGTGTTATTACCGCTGACGGGGGCGTCGTGGACAACGTCGATTCCTGGGGCAAGCGCAAGCTTGCTTTTGAGATTGGCAAGCTCACCGAGGGCGACTATGCGCTCATCGATTTCCACGCTCTGCCGGCCGCCATCGCCGAGCTGGACCGGGTGCTGCACATCACTGACCCCGTTGTCCGTTACATGCTCGTGAACCGCGAGGACCGCGACTAGTCCACGCGTTGAGCGGCACACACGGAGCGGGTCGGATACCCGCCTCCGTGCACATGAGAAGGTGGTATCGAGATGAGCATCAACCGAGTTGTCATCAGTGGGAACCTGACCCGCGACCCTGAGCTGCGTTCGACCGCAGGTGGTATGGCCGTCCTCAAGATGGGCGTTGCCGTCAACGACCGCCGCAAGAACCAGAGCTCGGGCGAGTGGGAAGACGTTCCGAACTTCTTCGACGTGACCGTCTTCGGTTCGCGTGGGGAGTCGCTGTCGCGCTTCCTGTCCAAGGGTTCGAAGGTGACGATCGAAGGCAAGCTTCGCTGGAGCAGCTGGGAGACCCCCGACGGCGACAAGCGCAGCAAGGTCGAGATCATCGCCGATGACATCGAGTTCATGTCGTCCCGTGGCGAGGGTGGTGGCGGTGGCGGTTACGCCGCGCCGAGCTCGGCGCCTGCGTCCAAGCCTGACTTCGAGGACGACATCCCCTTCTAGACACCACCAGCGCCCGACGGCGCTAAACAACCCCCGCGATAGAACGCGGAAGGAGGTCACGTACATATGTCCGATTACGGTCGCAAGCCCCGCAGGAAGTACTGCCAGTTCTGCAAGGACAAGACTGAGTTCATCGATTACAAGGACTCGCAGATGCTTCGCAAGTACATGACGGATCGCGGCAAGATCAAGCCGCGCCGCGTGTCCGGTAACTGCGCTCAGCACCAGCATCAGATGTCGACGGCCATCAAGCGTGCCCGCGAGATGGCTCTCCTGCCCTACGCCGTGCCCGTTGTGAGTGGTCGCATCGGCGGCAAGGGCCGCTAAGCCCCAAAGCCCCTGAAGGAGTTTCCATGAAGGTCATCCTGTTGCAGGAACTCAAGGGCCGCGGTGGCGAGGGCGACGTCATCGAGGTCGCCCGCGGTTTCGCGGTCAACTACCTGCTGCCCCGCAAGGTCGCCATCGAGGCCACCTCGGGCAACCTGAAGCAGCTTGAGCAGCGTCGTCACAACATCGAGAAGCGCGAGACTGCGCGAATCTCTGATGCTGAGGGCCAGACGTCTGCGCTCGAAGGCAAGACCGTTACCATCTCGGCGAAGGTCGGTGAGGAGGGCCGCCTGTTCGGCTCAGTCACCACTCCGATGATCGAAGAGGCCATTCGCGAGCAGCTTGGCGTCGAGATCGATCGCCGCAAGATCGAGACCCACGGTCATATCAAGGAGGTTGGCGAGCACGTCGTCGACGTCCAGATCTACCGTGAGCTCAAGGCCCACGTGACCGTCCAGGTCGTGGCCGAGGGTGCGCCCATCCCCGAGACCATCGTCACTGAGGTCGAAGGCGTCACCGCCGACGGCGTCGCGTTCGTCGAGGTCGAGGAGGAGCTCCCCGTCGCAGCCGAAGAGGCTGTCGTCGAGGAAGAGGCCGCCGAGGTCGAGGCTGTCGAAGAAGAGGCCGCCGAGTAGCCTGGCGCGTCTCACACGGTTGCGATCAGCGCCGTCTCGTCTGATGACGAGGCGGCGCTGTTTCTTTGCCCACAAGGCACCGGTCGACCCGTGGATAGTGTGGATAACTCCTCGCGCCGCAGGTAGAGGCGGCAAGATGTGCACTGCGGCCTGTGTGCATGCGCCTATGGCCAAATCCGCGTCAGAGCGCACCGCTACTATCTCTACGTTGTACGTCGATGCGACAGCAAGTGAGGAGCTAGAACCGGCTATGGCCGACACGCTGATTCCCGAGTCCGCCATGAGGCGGGATCGTATCCCGCCGCAGAACATTGAAGCCGAAAAAGCCCTGCTAGGAGCCATGTTGCTGTCGGCAGAGGTCGTTGAAGGCGCGCTCGCGAAAGTGCGCATGGAGGACTTCTACCGGCCCGCCCATGCGCGCATCTACGAGGCGATGAACGAGCTCGACACACGCTCGATTCCCATCGACCACCTGTCGGTGGCCGACAAGCTCGAATCGATGGAGGCAATCGCCGATATCGGGGGCAAGTCCTACCTGCTCGAACTTTCGAGCGCTGTCCCCACCACCGCCAACTGGGAGCGCTACGCAGAGATCGTCAGCCGCACCTCTGTGCTGCGCCATCTCATACACAATGCCACCGAGATCGTGGCGATGGGCTACGACGCTCCCGACGATCTCGAAGAGGTGGTAGGCGAGGCTGAGCGCCTCATCTTCGACGTCACGAACAAGCGCGTCTCGAGCAACTTCAAGGACATGAGCAGCCTGCTCAAGGTCTCCTTCGAGCAGCTCGAACAGCTCGCCGAAGCCAAGACGCACGTCACTGGCGTTCCATCGGGCTTCAAGGATCTCGACCGCCTGCTCGCCGGCTTCCACCCCGGCGACCTGATCGTTCTGGCGGCCCGCCCGTCGGTGGGTAAGACCGCGCTCGCGCTGAACATGGCCGTCAACGCGGCGCGCGAGGGCACCGCGGTCGCCGTCTTCTCGCTCGAGATGTCGGCCGAGCAGCTCGTCCAGCGTGTGCTGTGCGCCGAGGCGCGCATCAACCTGCAGGATGTGCGCACCGGCTTTCTCAAGGAGAGCGACTGGTACGCGGTGCACAACGCCATGGGCAAGCTCGCTGCGCTCGACTTCTGGGTAGATGACACGCCTGCTATCTCGATCCTCGAGGTGCGCGCGAAAGCGCGTCGCCAGCTCAAGGACAAGAAGAAGGGCTTCATCATCGTCGACTACCTGCAGCTCATGCAGCCGCAGAACCGCCGAAGCGAGAACCGCCAGGTGGAGATCTCGGAGATCTCCCGCGGCCTGAAGATCCTCGCCAAGGAGCTCAAGGTCCCGGTGCTCGCGCTCTCCCAGCTCTCTCGTGCCGTGGAACAGCGCGCCGGCAAGAAGCCGATGCTCTCGGACCTGCGTGAGTCCGGAGCCATCGAGCAGGACGCGGACGTCGTCATGTTCATCGACCGCAACACGATGCCCGGTGGCGATGAGGAAGAGGGACGGCCGCAGAAGGGTACGGCGGAGATCATCGTTGCCAAACACCGTAACGGCCCGCTCGACACCATTCCGCTCGTCTTCATGGAGCGCTTCACCAAGTTCGTCGATCTCACGAACAAGGTCTAGCTGTCACAATCTGGGCACAGGAATCGTCAAGCTACCTTCTGTAGGCGCTATCGTGCCGTTCATCGTCGAATGTTTCGCGTTCATCCAAAACGCTTGACACGCTGGGTATGCTATTTCGCGGTGCCCGAAGGTAGGTCGAGTCTTCGGCGAAACGTGAAAGGCCATGTGAGAAGCCGTGTCATCTCGGTACGACGTTGTGATTGTTGGAGCAGGACCCGCTGGGATCTTCACCGCACTCGAGCTCTCCAAGGAGCCGGGGCGCAAGATCCTGGTGGTTGAGAAGGGGCATACGATTGCCAAGCGCAAGTGCCCCGCGCGGCAGAAGGCGTGTATCGGCTGCCGTGTCTGCGACATCATGACCGGATGGGGCGGCGCTGGCGCGTTCTCCGACGGCAAGCTCACGCTCACCACCGAAGTCGGCGGCTGGCTGCCCGAGTACATGGAGCGCTCCGAGCTCGAAGAGCTCATCGCGTACTCCGACTCGATCTGGCTCGACTTCGGCGCCACCACCGAGATCCACGGTCCCGACAAGGCGACCGCCGACGAGATGTGCCGCGAGGCCACGCTCGCGGGAATGAAGCTCGTCCCGATGCCGATTCGGCACCTTGGTACCGACCGCTCGCCGGAGGTCCTCGACGCCATGCGCGTCGAGCTTGAGCGCCGCGGCGTCGAGATTCGTACCGACATCGCCGCTGCCAACATCGAGTCGGAAGACGGCGTCGTCACCGGCGTCACGCTCGCGGGCGGCGAGTTCGCCGAAGCTGCCTCAGTTGTTGTCGCACCGGGCCGCGAGGGCGCGGACTGGCTCACCGAGCAGGCCAAGCGCTTGGGTATCCCGCTCACCAACAACGCCGTCGATATCGGCGTGCGCGTGGAGTGCCCGGCTCCGGTCATGGACCGGCTGACAGACGCGCTCTACGAGGCCAAGCTCATCTACCACACGCCTACCTTCGGCGATACGGTTCGCACGTTCTGCATGAACCCGAACGGCGAGGTCTCCACGGAGAGCTACGGCGACGTCATCACGGTCAATGGCCACAGCTACGCCGAGGCCGAGAAGCAGACTGGCTACACCAACTTCGCGGTGCTCGTGAGCCAGCGCTTCACCGAGCCGTTCAACGATCCGATCGCCTACGGCCGCTCGGTGGCCAAGCTCGCGAACCTGCTGGCCGACGGCATCCTCGTGCAGCGCTACAGCGACTTCAAACACGGTCGTCGCTCGACTCCTGAGCGCATCAGCCAGGGGCTTGCGGAGCCGACGCTGTCGGGCGCCACGCCCGGCGACCTTTCGGCAGTGCTGCCCTATCGCCATCTCACTGACATCGTCGAATTCATTGAAGCGCTCGACCAGCTGGCCCCCGGAATCGCGGGGCCGAGCACGCTCATGTACGGCGTCGAGGTGAAGTTCTACTCGTCGCGGCTCGAGGTTGGCAGCGACATGCAGACGGCCGTGAAGGGCCTCTACGCGATCGGCGACGGTGCCGGTGTGACGCGCGGCCTGGTACAGGCGGGCGCGAGCGGTGTGCTCGCCGCGCGCTCGGTGAAGGCTGCCGAAGCGAAGTAGCTGTGGCGGTGCATGCGTGCGGCAGAGCGTGGCGCGTGCTCGCCGCGCGAATGACCGCGCGTTGTGCGGCTAACCGACAGGCTCGCCCTGCCAGTCCATAATCGCGAGGGCGGCATCCATGACGGCCTCGTCGGGTTCGTCCTGCATCACGAAGGAGCTCACGGCGAAGCCCACAATCAGGGCCATCAGCGCGCGCACTCGTTGCGGTCGCGTAGCGTCGGCGTTGGGCACGTCGAAGGCGACGTCGAGCTCGGCGGCCTTGTCTTGGAGTCGCTCGTAGATCGGCACCACGAGCTCGTCGCGGTAGGCCGCGGTGAAGCGCGGGTTCTTCGCCGCCGCTGACATGAGGTTGCGGAAACCGGGTCCCCACTTGCCCGCCATGGCGCGCCGACTGCGAATCGTCTCGAGTGCCTGCTCCCGAAGGTTGTCGGCGGCAAGCGAGTCGATCGTCCTGAAGATGTTGCGATGCGCGTGCAAAGCGCCGAGCTTCAGCAGCGCGAGGAAGAGGTCCTCCTTGCTGCCGAAGTGCTTGTAGATCGCGGGCTCGCTTACACCCACCCGCTGGGCGATGTCGCGCATGGATCCGCCTGTGTAGCCCTTCTCGGCGAAGACTCGCATCGCGGCATCGAGGATCTCACCGCGTCGGCCAGCGATGAACTCGGCGAAGTACGGGCTGTCTTGTGGGACATCGTGCATCTTCATTAGGCGCGGCCTCCTTGGGTTCCCACGAGATGCACGAACGCGTCCTCAAGCGTGGGCTCGACGACCTCCTCGTGCAGAACGGGATAGCCGGCTTCGGCGAGGTAGTCGGCCAGACGCGCGTCGGCCGCCGAATTGGAGCCAATGTTCACGTTCACGAGCGCTCCTTGCATGTAGACGTCCACCACGGCTTCGTGCTCGCGAAGCCGTGCCAGCGCCCCTTCGCCGTCCTCCACCTCGAACTGCAGGATCGTGTCGTGCGCGAGCACGCCTTTGACCTCCTGCGGGGTGCCTTCGGCGATGATGTCGCCCCTGTAAATGAAGGCGAGCCGGTTGCAGTGAGTTGCCTCATCCATGTAGTGCGTCGTGACAAACAGCGTTACGCCCTCACGGGCAAGTTCGTAGAGCAGCTCCCAGAACTGGCGGCGCGCGTTGGGGTCGACGCCCGAGGTCGGCTCGTCGAGGAAGATGAGTTTGGGCTCGTGGATGGTGGCGCAGCCCAACGCGAGGCGCTGCTTCCAGCCCACCGACAGGTTCGCGGTCAGCTCGTCCTCGCGGCCCTCGAGGTCTGCCATCTTGAGGATGTAGGCGCGGCGTTCGGCGAACTTCTCGTCGGTCAGGCCGTAGACGCCGGCGTAGAACTTGAGGTTCTCATCGACCGTAAGGTCCTGGAAGAGCGAGAACTTCTGCGACATGTAGCCGATGTTGAGGCGCACGAGTTCGGCCTCGCTCGCGATGTCATAGCCCATGACGGTGGCGCCGCCTTCGGTGGGCTCGATGACGCCACAGAGCATACGGATCGTCGTGGACTTGCCGCTGCCGTTGGGCCCGAGGAAGCCGAAGATCTCACCGCGCTTCACGGTGAAGTCGATGCCGTTGACCGCAGTGAAGTCGCCGAAGCACTTCTTGAGACCGGATACGACGATCGCGTCGCCGTCCGCGGGGACGACTCGGGGTGGCGCGGGTTCTTTTGTCCAAGGCAGGCGCATGGGTTTGATTCGCTTTCGGCTAGTCGGCGAGCCGCTTGCGGAAGCGGGTGAGGCCGAACAGGAAGAGCAGAACGGAGAAGACCGCCATCGCCATGAACTGCATCCACAGCGTCGAGATCGTCGAGCCCTTGAGGAAGTTCGAGCGCACGATCACGAGGGCGTAGCGGAGCGGGATTGCGTAGGTGAGGGCGTAGAGCCAGCGGGGGAAGGCCTCGATCGGAAACATGAAGCCGGACAGCATCATCGTTGGCAGCTGGAGGAACATCGCCATCTGCTGTGCTTGCTGCCGCGTCGTGGAGGTCAGAGAGATGATCATGCCCAGACCGAGAGCAGAGAACATGAACAGCATGAGACCGAATCCGAGCACCACGACAGAGCCTCGGAACGGTACCCGGAACCACAGCGTGCCCACGATGAAAGTCACGATCACCTGGATGACAGCGACGGCCGCGTAGGGGAGCAGTTTGCCGAGCAGGTACTCGCCTCTGCTGATGGGCGTCACGAAGATCTGCTCGAGCGTGCCCCGCTCCCGTTCCTTCACGATCGCCTGGCTCATCGTGTTCTGTACCGACATCATGAGGATGAAGGCGAGCAGAGCCGGCACCATCGTGTTCACGGCACGCATCGTTGGGTTGTAGAGCACGCGCACGCGTGCGTCGACACCCGCGGGGCTGCCGCGCTTCATGATCGCCGAAGGGTAGAGCTCGTTGGACAGGTTCGAGATCACGCCCTGCGAGTAGCTGGAGGCCACCTGGCTCGCGCGCGAGTCGCTTCCGTCCACGATGATCTGGACCTGCGATGCGCGCTTGCCCTTCACCGAGTTGCCGGTACCGCGCGGGATGACGACGGCCACGACGACCTTGCCACCGTCGATATCGTCCTTGAGCTCGGCCTCAGAGGTCGGCCGGTCCACGATCTTGAAGTAGCCCGAGCCGGAGAAAGCGTCGGCGATTCGGCGGGAGACAGCCGTACCGTCCTGGTCGAGCACTGCCATACGCAGATTGCGTACGTCGGAGCCCACGACATATCCGAACAAGATCAGCTGTATGACCGGCATGATAAACAGGATCGGCAGCATCGACTTATCGCGCTTGAGCTGCGTGAACTCTTTCCAGATGAGTAGCTTGATGCGCTTCCACGACATGCTCGTCACGCCCTCTCGCGATAGAGGGCTGCGGCCGCCACGATGATCACCGTCGCGAATATGGCGAGTGCCGCGATGTTAGGCCACAGCACGCCAAACGAGCCGCCCTTCAGAAAGATGATGCGCACGATCGACATGAAGTAGCGCGCCGGATAGAGGTAGCTCACGAACTGAAGGAAGACCGGCAGGTTGCTGATGGGGAAGACGAAGCCTGAGAGCATGAACGTCGGCAGGAAGCTGATGAGCGCGGCGAGCTGATTGGCGGTATCGACCGACGACGCGCGTGCCGAGACAATCAGCCCCAGCCCGAGCGTGCATAGCACGTAGAGCAGGCTGGAGAGGGCCAGTAGCAGCGCTGAGCCGCGGAAGGGTATTCGGAAGACCACAAGCCCGATCGTCGCGATGATGATGATGTCGAGCGCGCCGATGAGCGCCCACGGCATGATCTTGCCGAGCATCAACTCGATTCGGCGGATCGGCGAGACGATGAGCTGCTCGTAGGTGCCGTTCTCCTTCTCCTTCACGAGCGTGTTAGCCGTTTGGATGGTGGTCACCATCGTCACGAGCACCACGATCAGGCCCGGCACGAAGTAGTAAGCCGAACGCCCCTCGGGGTTGTACCAGGTGCGTATCGAGGAGGTGAGGCCGGCCGCCGAAGCCACGTTGAAGCCCTTCGCCTCGAACTGGTTGACCAGGATTCGGCCACCATAGATGCGCGAGAGCGCGCCCGCGTACGCCTGGCCAAGCTGGGCGGAGTTCGCATCACTTCCGTCCACCAGCAGCTGAACCGCGCCCGCACGTCCCGAAGCTACGTCGTGGCCAAAGCCGCGTCCTACCACGACGCACACCTTGGCCTCGTTGGACAGGAACGCGGTGTCGACGTCGTCGAAGCGCACGAGACGCTTGTTCACGTCGAAGTAGTTGGACTGCTGCAGCGCGTCAACGTACTGGCGGCTGTAGGTCGTGCGGTCCAGATCGAGCACCGCGGTGGGCAGGTGCTTGATGTCGAAGGAGAGCGCGTATGCGTAGAGGAAGAGCTGCACGAGCGGCATGATGAGGATGACGCCCAGCATCCGCTTGTCTCGGATGATGTGTAGGAAGTCCTTGCGCGCGATAGCCAGGATCCGTCTCATTCGGCGACCCCCAGAACCGGTTCGTCGGCGGTCGTCTCGAAGCCGCCCGCAGGCGCCGCCGAAGGGATAAGGGTCGCGAACGCCATCTCGAGGTCGGTGGAGGACGGGTGCATCTGCGAGACGTCGAAGCCGGCTTCGGCGAAGGCCTTCCTCAGGCACTCCTCACAGTCGGCTGTCTCGTTGTCCACGAGGATGCGCAGCCGATCTCCAGAGGCGTCCACGCTGTTCACGAAAGGCAGTGCGCGGGCGACCGTCATCGCTTCGTGGTAGTCGCTCACTACCACTTCAATCACGCGGCCCGGGACGCGGCGCTTCATGCCCGAGGGCGTGTCGCGCAAGATGATCTTGCCTTGCGTCATGAACGCGATCTCGTCGCAGCGATCGGCCTCGTCCATGTAGGGCGTCGCCACAAAGACCGTGATGCCTTGGCGGTGCAGGTCGCTGATGATGCGCCAGAACTCGCGGCGCGAGACGGGGTCGACGCCGGTGGTGGGCTCGTCGAGAAAGAGCATGTCGGGCTCTGAGATGAGCGTGGCGGCTAGCGCGAGCTTCTGCTTCATGCCGCCGGAGAGGAACTGCGCCTGACGCTTGCGGAACTCGGTGAGGCCCGAGAATTCGAGCAGGCGCTCGGAGCGCGACTTGATGTCGGCTCGGGTCACGCCGCGGAGCTCCGCGAAGAAGTCGAGGTTCTCCTGGACCGTCAGGTCGCCGTAGAGCGAGAACTGCTGCGACATGTATCCGATGCGCGGCTTCACGTCGTGCGGCTCGGTCACGACCGACTTGCCGAAGATGAGCGCGTCGCCCGAGGTGGGGGCGAGCACCGTTGTCAGCATGCGAATGAGCGTGGACTTGCCTGCGCCGTCCGGGCCCACCAGGCCAAAGACCTGTCCGCGTCCGATCTCGAGCGAGACGCCGTCGACCGCAACGAGGTCGCCAAAGTTGCGCCGCAGTTCGCGCGCGTCGATTGCCAGGCCGGTGTCCGAAGACGTCGTCATTACTTGAGCACCACGTCGGCGGGCATGCCCGGCTTCAGGGCGGCGTCGGAGTCGGTCAGAGCGAGCTTGACCTGGTAGACGAGCTTCACGCGCTGGTCCTTGGTCTCGATGGAGGCCGGAGTGAACTCGGCCTGCGTCGCGACGAAGACGACCTTGGCGTTGTAGGCCTTCTGGGTCGAGTCGGTGGTGACCTCGCCGGCCTGCCCGATCTTGACCAAGCCGATCTCGTTCTCCGGCACGTAGATGGTGACGGTGAGGTGGCCGGTGTCGCTCACGATAGCCAGCGTTGAGCCGGGGACGGCGTTCTCGCCGGTCTTGGCAGCGACGTTGGACAGGACGCCGTCGATCGGCGACTTCACGACCGCGTAGTCCAGCTGCACCTTGGCCATCTCGCGAGCGACCTTGGCCTGTTCGTACTGCGCCTTGGCAGCCGCGCGCTCGGCCTTGTTCGAGCCGCTGTCGTCTTTGACGTGCTCGTAGTTGGTCTTGGCGGCTTTCACGCCAGACTCCGCCTGGTCGACCGCGAGCTGAAGCAAGGCGGGGTCGAGCTTGTAGAGGACGTCGTCCTTCTTCACGCTCGCGCCCTCTTCGGCAGGCGACTCGATGATGCGGCCGCTGGCCTGCGGCGTGATGACGACCTGTTCGGCCTCGATCGTGCCGCTGCCGCCCAGAACGCCGTCGGCGGCCGGGTTACCGGGGCCGTAGGTGATCCACCACCAGTAGCCTCCGGCGGCGATCGCAATCACGATCAGAATCGGAATGATGCGCTTCCTCATGTCCGTCATGCTCCTGTTCTCGCAGGCACGGGGTGCCGGCGCTACCGGCTGCTCGTCGTGAAGATGGTCAGGTCGACCGGGGTTCCCGGCGGTATGCGTGTCGCCGAATCGATGGCAACAGTGACCTTCACCGCGCGCGTCATGTGCACGATGTCGGTGGGGAAGTTGGTGGGCGGGAATACGTAGGCGGAGCCGATGGTCACGACTCTGCCGGCAAGAACCTGGTCCTCGATGCTGTCGGCGCCGATCTCAGCCTTCGATCCGACCTCGATGCGCGCCAGCTGCTCGCCGGTGAGGTAGGTGTCGACGAGCTGGGTGCGTGTCGGCGCGATGCGCACGAGCGGGGCGCCCACCATCGCAACCGTGCCCGAGGGCCGGGCGAAGGTGACGGTGCCGTCCACGGGTGCGGTGAGAGTGCCGGCGTCACGTTGCGCTTCGGCGGACTTCACAGCGACCGCGCGGGCGTCGGCGACCTTGCCCAGCACGTCTTTGGCGGTGTTGAGCTGCGTCTTCGCATCCGCCAGCGCAGAGGCGCCGGTAGCCAGCTTCGACTTCGCCGAAGCAAGCTTCTTTGTCGCGGCGTCCATCTTCTTCAGGCCCGCATCCATCTTGGCGATGCCTGCGTCCATCTGCTTAATGCCGGCGTTGAGCTCAGCGAGCTTGGTCTTGAGCGTCGCGAGTATCTGCTGCGGTGTGGGGCCGGGCGTGGGCGTGGCGGGCTTGGAGCCGCCGCTGGCGATGAGCTGCTCGAGCGCCGCGATCTGCGCCTCGATCGCCTTCTTGCCGGCCAGCGCCTTCGCGCGGGTGGAGACGAGCTTCTTGCGAGCTGCAACGAGTTTGGCGCGCGCGTCGGTGAGCTGCGCGGCGCCCTTGTTGATCTTGGACTTCGCGTCGGCGAGCTTGCCTTGGTTGTCCGCCACGGTGTCGAGGTTCGACTCCATCAGCGAGACGTCGGTCTTGGCGCGCGCGGCGGCGGTCTTGGCCTGCTGCACTCCCAAGTCGAGCATCGCGGTGTCGAGGACGGCGAGTACGTCACCCTTGGCCACGGCGTCTCCTTGGCGCACGGCCACCGACTCGAGCCGGCCCGAGACCACCGGCAGAGACGAGCGGCCAGCCGGGCGAGCGCTCCGAGAGCTCGATGCGCCGGTCATGCTCTTTGCCGAAGACGACGGGATTCCGACGGCGTAGTCAGGGGTGGGGTACGTGATCGTCGGCGCCGCGACGGTGTAGATCTCAGCGCGCACGTCGCCGGCGAGAAGCAGGCGATCGGTGGGGACGCGCTCGTCCCACCAGGTCCACGCGACACCCGCGATCAGACCCACCAGCAGCAAGGCGGCGATAGTGACGTTCCTAGTGGAGGTGTTCACGCGAAGAGACGCTCCGGAAGGGCCGGTTTACGAATAGGTTAGTTATCACTCACTAACCTTGCGACTATGGAGTATCTCCTGTCAACCCGTACGCCCGATTCTTCTTGAAAAGGCGTCCGCTATTCGATCGTCATTCCCGTGAGCGTGTTGCGGAACTCGTCGGTGTGAGCGAGCGACATGATGAGGTGGTTGTCGCTCTCTTCTGCGGTGGCGGTGGTGACCTCGATGTCGCCGTAGTTGAGCATGTTGCCGAAGAACGACTGCGTCACGTTGACGTTGTTGACCTTGTCCAGCGGCGTGGCCTTGATCTGCGTGTTGAACAGGCCGGCTTTAGAGATCACGCGGCGATTGGTGATTGCGATCTCAGTGGTCAACACGCGGAAGATCAGCCTGGCGACCATGATCAGCCACAGCAGCAGGACAACGGGCACAGCCACGAGCCAGAAGACAGCGCCCAGTGCGGCGAGCATGCCGGCCACCACGGTCGCCGCCACGAACACGGCGATCGCGAGCAGCGTGCGAGGCACGATCGTCCACCAGCTCACGTGTCCCATGAGAACGAGGCGTTCGCCGTCGGTGAGTTCCTTCTCGATGTAGGACATCAGCGCCCTCCCTGGTGCATCAGCCTGTGCCGAACCAACCGGTTCGTCCCCTCGCCGCGAGTGTAGCGCACGCGCCGTACGCACGACGCTCACCCTGCCGAAGGCGCCGTTTGTCGCTCCACTTCGGCGATTCGGCTGATTGGGTGGCGCACCCGCGCCTCGTGCGGCATACTACGCGCGCACGCTTCACTCAAGTGGAGTGGTGCGGCTCGCCCGCGGGAGCGGTGCGTCGCCCGGTCCGGGAGCGGCTATAAGTGTCCGCGGGACCGTAACCTTCATGGGGAGTCTCTTCACATGGCCGGAATCGTCCTCGTCGGCGCCCAATGGGGCGACGAAGGTAAGGGCAAGATCACCGACCTCATCGCCGACGACTTCGACTACGTCGTCCGGTTCCAGGGCGGAAACAACGCAGGGCACACCGTCATTCACGGCGGGCGCACACTCAAGCTCCATCTGATCCCGAGCGGCATCATGTACCCGACGATCACTCCGGTGATCGGCAACGGGTGCGTCATCGACCCCAAGGTACTGATCGAGGAGATGGACGGGCTCGAGGCCGAGGAGCTGTCGACGCACAAGCTGCTCATCAGCTGCAACGCGCACCTCATCATGCCGTACCACCGCGACCTCGACGGCGCCTCCGAACGCCGTCTGGGCTCCAACGAGATCGGCACCACGCGCCGCGGCATCGGTCCGGCCTACATGGACAAGGCCTCGCGCATGGGCATCCGTGTCCAGGACCTCATCGACGAGCACATCTTCCGCAAGAAGATCGAGGCCGCCCTTCACGAGAAGAACGACATTCTCAGCAAGGTGCACGGCATGCCGACCTACACGGTCGACCAGATCGCCGACGAGTACCTGCCCTACGCCGAGCGCCTGAAGCCGCACATCGCTGAGACGTCCGCACTGCTCAACCGCGCACTCGAGGCCGACCAGTGGGTGCTCTTCGAGGGCGCCCAGGGCTGCCTGCTCGACATCGACCACGGCACCTACCCGTTCGTCACCTCAAGCTCGCCGACTGCCGGCGGTGCCTGCACCGGAACCGGTGTCGGCCCCAAGCGCATCGACCGCGTTCTGGGTATCGCCAAGGCCTACATCACACGCGTCGGCTCCGGCCCGTTCCCGACCGAGCTCGACGACGAGTTCGGTCGCCGCTTCATCGAGGTCGGCCACGAGTACGGCACTACCACCGGCCGTGAGCGTCGCGCCGGCTGGTACGACGCCGTCATCGTGCGCTACGCGGTGGAGATCAACGGCCTCACCGACCTCATCATCACCAAGCTCGACGTCCTTTCGGCGTTCGACACCATCAAGGTGTGCGTCGCCTACGAGTACGAGGGCAAGCTCTACAAGACCGTGCCGGCGCACCAGACCGTCTTCCATCACGCGAAGCCGGTCTACGAAGAGCTGCCCGGCTGGAAGACCGACATCACGCACTGCCGCACCTTCGAAGAGCTGCCGAAGGAAGCGCGCGACTACATCACCTTCATCGAGGATCTGGCCGACGTGCCGGTTGCGATGATCGCGGTGGGACCGTCGCGCGAGCAGACGATCATGCGGCGCTGGGAGTCTCGGCCGTAGCGTCTCGGGGGGAGCCCGGCGATGCTCCTAGACGCTTATCGGTGAATAGAAAGTGCGGCGTTTTGGGGCGTGTCACTAAGTTGTTACGGGCGAATCATTAGAGGTCTTGGGCCCAAACCTGTTACATTCGATGTATCAACGTGCTGACTGGCGACCCTCGTGGGTTGCTAGTGGCCTCTCCGGGCCGACTGTCGCCACCTTGCGCTGACGGTAGCCCGATGCCAAGAATTGATCAGTCCTAGGAGGGCTTGTTATGTCTTTGACGCACCACAGGGCCAAGCGAATGGACTCGGCAAATGCTGAGATCATCGCAGGCAGCACCCGCTCTGCACGCGATGGGAAGCGCGCTCCCCACGTGCTGCCAATGCCTGCCGACACGCGGCAGCGGCTGACCGACTTCTACCGGATGCGCGACGCCGAAGACGCCGAGCGTTTCGCTGCGGGTGCTCAGTCGGCCCGCGGCTCTGTCTACTCCAAGAGCCTCCGCAAGCTTGAGCGCGGCGAAGATGTCTTCGAGTCCTACGCTGTCATGGCTGCAGCCGGCATCGCACTGACGCCGGAGGCCAAGACGATGCTCGCGACTCTTGCCCAGGACTGGAACCGCATCTGCATCGTCGATGCTCAGGGTCAGGTGCTGTCGGCTTCGGTCAAGCAGCGCGCCCGTTCGGGGCGATGAGCCTCACCCGTACCGCTAAGGAGCTGCGGTGACCGACACCGCCAACCTCGACCTCGTGCTCGCGCGGCTCGCACTTGGCGTTGCGACGCCGGAGGACAGTGACCGGGTGGCCGAGCTGCTCGATGCCGACGACCCTTCGGCCATAGTGGACCGGATGCCAGCACCGGAGCGAGCGGCATGGACGCTTCTCGAAGTGCACATCGGCGCCATCGCGCACGGGAAGCTCCCTCCCGAGCAGGGACTGACGCTCGTGATTGAGGTCTTCCGAAGCCCGGAGCTCGTTCCAAGCGCTCGGCGCGCGATGGGGGCGTCGCACGATGCCGACCGGCTGGTGGCCCTCCAAGACGCCTACGACGACGCGCATCGGCGAGAGCGCCAGACTGGCTCGACCGTGGTGCAGACGCCGCAGATCGATGCGCAGGTAGTGCTGGCCGCTCGCGAGTGGATGGCGCGCAACGCTACTGGTCGCGCGTAGCGCGGCGACCTGATCTAGATTGACGCCAACGGCCTGTGGGGACACCGGGATCAGGGCTAGGCGCGGCCGACTTCGAGACGGCGCTCGAGTACCCGGCTTGCCGACGAGAACACGAGCGTCATCAGCAGGTACATGATCGCGATGACGGCAAAGACCTCGAATGCGCGGAAGGTGCGCGTGTAGATCTGGTTGGCGATGTTCGTCATCTCCGTGATCGCCAACAGCGAGACCAGCGATGTCTCCTTGAGCAGGCTCGCAATCGAGTTCACGAGCGGCGGCGTGGCGGTGCGCAGCGCTTGGGGCAGCACCACCCATACGAGCGTGACGAACCAGTTCATGCCCAGAGCGTGTGCGGCGTCGTACTGGCCGCGGTCGATACCGGCGAGTGCCCCCCGGACGATCTCCGAGATGTAGGCGCCGCCGTTGAGCCCGAGCCCAAGCACCGCTGCGACCATGCTAGGCATCACGATGCCCACCTGAGCCAGGCCGTAGTAGATGAAGAAGAGCTGGACGAGCAGGGGGGTGCCCCGGAAGAGCTCGACGTAGAGGCCGAGCACACGGCCAAACCAGTGGGTGCGGCCGCGCGTGACGCCCACAATCGTTCCGATCACCAACGCGCACAGAAACGACATCGCCGTGATCTCAAGGGTGAGGCCAGCGGCTTTGATGATCTCCGGCATCCAGTCGGCTATGAGCTTCCACTGGGTCGTGTTCATCTTGCATCCTCCGTTGCGAGTGGGGCGGCCGCCACCGCGACCGCCCCACAGCTACCCATGAACCCTCGGTCGGTTCTCCCCCTGCTACTTCCCGAGCGCGAGCCACTTCTCGACCAGCTGGTCGTAGGTGCCGTCGGCCTTGACCTCGGCGAGTGCCTTGTTGAACTCCTCGACGAGGCTCGTCGAGCCCTTCTTGAAGATGCCCACGAGCTCGGCGCTTGCAAGCGGCTCAGTGAGCACGACGAAGCTCGGGTCCTTGCGGGTCTGCTCGACAGCGAAGGTGTAGCCAGCGATGACGGCGTCGATTCGGCAGGCCTTCAGGTCGTTCATCGCGTCCTGAGTGAGCTTGTACTTCTTGACTTCCTTGATGCCGACTTCCTTCTTGAGCGAGTCGGCCAGCGGCTCAGAGCCCGAGCCCAGCTGCACGCCGACGACCTTGTCCTTGAGGTCGGCCTTGCCCTGGATGCTCTTCGGATTGCCCTTGGCGGTGATGATGATGTCGTCGAGGTTGTAGTAGACGTCAGAGAACTCGACGTTGCCTTCGGCAGCTTCCTTCTTCGACATGGCCGAGAAGATGACGTCATGGTCGCCCTTCTCAAGGCCACCCAGAAGCGCCTGCCACTCTGCGGGCTTGTACTCGGCCTTCACTCCCATCTTGGCGGTGATGGCGTTCATGAGATCGACGTCGAAGCCTTCGATCTCCTTGGTCTTCTCGTTGGTCGACTCGAACGGCGCATAGAACGGCGCCAAGCCGACGACGAGGGTACCCTTGTCCTTGATAGCCTGCAGCGAGCCGTCGGTGGTGGCGACGGGCTCTTCGGCCGTAGGCGTGGCGGCGGGCTTCTCCGCGGTCTTGCCGCCACTGCAGCCGACGAGCGCCAACGACGCCATCGCGACCACCAGCAGCAGAGCGATTACCTTCTTGGTGCGCATACGCGTGCCTCTCTCCCTAGCCCCGGCTCTCCGGGATCTCTTCAACTGCGCGAAACATGACATCCAGGCCGGCTGCATCAAGCAGCGACCGGAAGACCTCTATGAGTACGCCGGGCTCAGCAGCGTCGCGCGCCTCGGGGGAGACGCCGTCGGCGAACATCGCTTCGATCTCGCCGCCCTCGTAGCCCACGCAGGTGCGGCCGACACCGCAGCTCGGGCTGCCGTCTACGCCAACGACCTCGACGATCTCGACGCCGTCGGCGGCCAGCTCGACGAGTGTGTCCAGAACAGGAGCAAGGATCGCCGCGCAGTGACGACGGTAGGCGACGGTGTCGTACTGCTCCTTGGTCATGCCCCAGCGCGCCATGCCGAGGAACGTTGCCTCTGGGCAGGGGAGCTGGATGATCCCGACTCCTTCGGCGAGGTAGGGCGTGATGACTTCGGCGCGAACGCCCTCGTAGTCCGCCAGCCCATGCACCTTCGTATTCACGTTGAGATGGCAGTGAGCGACGACGGCAACCCTGCGAGACCGACTCGGCATGCTGTCCTCCGACAGAGAATAAACAGAACAGATGCACAATATAGCAAACAAGTATACCACCCAGTCCACCGCGCGCACCACGACGGCCGACTCGCCACATCGAAGTGGACAAGCGTCCACAAGCCGCTGAAGTAGGCCCTCGGCCCCAAGTGGATGCGACGGGGGTCGTTCATGGCCACTCTTCACACAGCTTTGACGGACTCCGCCCCTGCCTTGACGGGCGCTTAACCCGCAGACGAGCAGACTAGTCCGCGTTCTGTTTTCGGCGAAAGGACGTGTCTCCAGTGTTGGCAGACGTCATGGTCATTGCAGGTGTGGTGGGCTTTGTTGCGCTGTGCGCGGGCTACGTGGCTGCCGCGGACAGGCTGGTGACGAGGCGATGAACGTCGGCGACACGGTTGTGGGGATCCTGGCACTCGGTATCCTTGCGTACTTGCTGTGGGCGCTGCTCAACCCCGAGAAGCTGTAGGGGGCTACGTGATGCCTGCGCGA
>DASRYH010000012.1:0-4517 GCA_035687245.1 Coriobacteriia bacterium | reverse complement strand
TTCTGGGCCCGGAGGAGCTCGAGATGGTTCGGCGTCGCAACAACCTCGTGGCTCGGCTGCTGCCGGGTCCTAGGCCGGGCGATCCGCTGCTACTGCTTGAGCCGAATGCGCTCGATCGGCTGCGCCGGTCCAATTCGCCGCGACGCAAGCCCTATCGCACGGGCCAAGACGTCAGCATGCGCTATTACTCACTCGACGATGTCGCGTCTTGGGCGCTCTTCCTCGAGCCCAGACTAGTGGCGCTTGCAGACACCTACGAGGTCTGGCTGCAGCAACAGGGGTCGTGACCGGCGCATCCAACCGGCGCTTCGAGTCTTCAGCTAGCATGGAACCACACGGGTGCGAGGCTACCCGCGCATCTTCGTCGGACGCACGCACTGCAGCTTTGGAGGCTGAGCGACATGTGCACGAGCATCTCGATCAAGAACCTCGATGGCTCCATCACGTATGGCCGGACGATGGAGTGGGGAGTGTTCGATCTTCACTCCCGCGTTGTCTTCGTTCCTGCCGGAATTGAGTTCAGGGGTAACACACCCGAGGGCGCGAACGGCATCCAGTGGACCAGCCGAATCCCCGCCGTGGGCCTCGACATGGTTGGGGACGAGCGTATGCTCAGCGACGGCATCAACGTGAATGGACTGGCGGTCGGCCTGCTCTACCACCCTGGTTATGCCGAATACCCGCCATATCAAGTTGAACTGGCCGATATCAGCCTCGGTCCGGCCGATCTCGTTGCGTACCTGCTCACACAGTGCTCGACCGTCGCCGAAGTGCGTGACGCCATGTCCGCGGTTCGCGTAGTCGGTACGCAAGTGCCCTCACTGGGCGCACCCGCTACGGCGCACTACATCGTCGTGGAGCCGAGTGGCGACGCGATCGTGATCGAGTTTGACGGCGAGACGAAGATATTTGAGGATCCGGTCCGCGTGCTCACTAACGCGCCGACGTTCGACTGGCACACCACGAACCTGCGCAACTACGTGAACCTCTCACCGACCGCCCTGCCGGCTCGGGAGCTTGCGTCTCTCAACTTCGCGCCGCTGGGCGCTGGGAGCGGGTGGCTCAGCCTACCTGGTGACTTCACCCCGCCTTCTCGGTTCGTGCGCGCGGTTGCTTGGTCACAGACCGCTAGGCCCACAGCCAACGGAACCGAGGGCATCTACGAGATCTTCCGCGAACTCGACAACTTCAACGTCCCGCTCGGGTCTGCCGAAGGCTCCGGCGACGGGGACGACCTCGAAGGCATGCGATCCTCGACGATCTGGACGGTTGCCTACGATCTGTCGCACCCCACGATGTACTACCACACGCAGCACAACAGGCGAGTTCGCAAGGTGGATGTCACCGCAGTCGACTTCGAGGGCATGAACAGCATCAGCACCATCGAGCTTGACGTTGAGAAGACCCAGGACATCGAAGATCGAACTCCGGGACGCGTTGGCTGAGCAGCGAGTCACCGCGTCAACCGCACATGGCGAAAGGCAATTCAGGTGACAAGCAGCGCAACAGGTGACGCCACACGTGCTGAGTGGCGAAAGCTCGGCTTCTTCTACGAACTCGATACTGACCTGCAGCAGTGGCGCCTGGTCGGTTCGCGCGCGGGCCTGCTCGGCTTCCGTGATGTAGTTCTCGACTACGCTGCGGCGCCGGAGCATGCGACCGCATCCTCACGCGCGCATGTCGGCCCTCGCGCGCAACTCGCGATGATCACCTGGTCCGATCCGGGTATAGAAGCCGATGGGATCTCCGGCTCTCTCGACGACTTCCGTCACTTGGCGAGCCTAGTCGAGCGGAAGCTCTCGGGTGCACAGCCGGGGGACCGTGTCCGTATCGGTCGCGACTACGCGCCTGCATCCGACTACGTACTGGCACTCGACCTTCGTGAGGACGGGTTCGATCCGTCCTCAATGGACCGCATGCTGCGTACCGACGCCTGACAGGTGGACCGGATGAACTGGTACGACAGTCTCGCAAAGCCGACATGGACTCCGTCGCCAAGCTTCATTGGCACGATGTGGACCGTTCTGTACCCGATCATCATCGTGACCTTCGGCTATGTGATCTACCGAATCGTACGCGGACAAGCGCCCATGTCGCTGCTCATACCGATTGCGCTCAACGTCGTCTCCAACATCGCCTTCACGCCAATCCAGTTCGGCTTGCGCAATCTGCCGCTTGCCGCGGCCGACATTGCGATCGTCCTCGTGACGATCGTGTGGTGCATGGTGGGGTGCTGGCCGTACTCGCGGGTTGCAGCGCTCGCGCTCACGCCCTATCTCGCCTGGGTCGGTACGGCAAGCGTGTTGCAAGTCTCGTTCACGCTGATGAACCGCTAGACCGGTGCCTGCACGCCAACTCCAACCGGGTTTCGCGAAGCAGGCGCTGGGCAGTTCAGCCGATGAGGAGAGCGCACATGACCCGCACGCATACGTTCGCGGAGCTGAGTCTTGATGAGACGGCATTGCACACACCCGTAGGGGTGATGCCGTTGGTCGACCTCACTCGTGCGGAGTTCCGGCGTCAAGTGGACCGGGTGGCCTCTGCGCCGACTACGCAGGAGACATCGGCGACCGCGGTGGTTGGCGGCGCAGCCGTTGGAGGCGCCCTTTTCGGCGGGGTAGGTGCGCTCGTGGGCGGCGTGCTTGGCTCCACGGTCAAAGAAGACGTTCCTGGCACACCCAGAGTCCACACTGCGTCGGTGAAGCTCATCTTCGAGACACCCGCGTTGACCTACTCGCTGGATGTCGAAGAAGACCACGAGATGGCTGCCTACAGCTTTGCGGAGCGCGTGCGTAAGGCCGCGGGTATTCGGCAAACCCGCTAGCGCAACCAAGACAAACGGGCAGTATTGCGCTTAGTCGTCGTAGTCGTTCTGGATGAGGTCGGCCGGCTTGAACACCAGATGGACTTCGATTGCGCCTGCGCGCGCAGCGGGATGGAGCTTGGCGATCTGCGTGGCGACCTCAACGCTTGGCGCGGCCACGACGAAGAAGGCGGCCGCCACGAGACTCGACCCCGTCAGGGTGCCGTTGCGGACGTCGTCGCCTTCAATCGTCATGGCCGTTGTGCTCGGGTCAAATGCGAAACCGCGCTGCTTGGCGAAGTAGGTGCCACCCAGGACCTTGCCCTTCAGCGCCTTCGCTTGATCCGGGAACGCAGCGAGTGCCTCTAGATGCTCCGGACTGAGATCCATGGGATCTGCCGGCGACGGGGAGTACACGATCATTCCGTACTGGGGCATGATTCGCTCCTTCTCCTCATGGGTCGGAAGAATCGTTCCCGGCGACGGTGGAGCGCTAACAAACCAATCGAGGGGACCGTACAAGGTTAGAATTGCCTCAATGCACGTGAGCTCCGCGCGCGAGCCGATGATAGACGGAATACGGAGGGTCTCTGGTGTTGGAGCTCGAGTTCACTCTCTCAAGCGACGACTTGGTCGCATACAACCTATTCGCCGTGTACAAGCTGCCGGCCGGCCTTAGAGAACTCCGAAGGTATCGAATCTGGTTGATGCTGCTCGTTGCGGTCGCGTCGTTCGCGATTGTGGTGATCGGGTTCGGGAAGGTGGTTGCCGCCCTGATCACGGCTTCGGTTGGCGCCCTGTTGGCGGTGCTGTTGGCCCCGTGGCTCTGGAGACGGCATGCACGTTCCAAGGTTCTGCGCCTCGCACGTGAGAATGCACTCGGCACTCCGGGGTACCACCGTCTGAGAGTCGACAAGGAAGGCCTCACCGATGAGGGTCCCGACGGGGCGATTGGCGCGACATGGGATCGCCTGCAGCGTGTGGAACAGCTGTCGAGGCATCTGCTGGTATTCACCGGTCTGGTCGAGGCCATCGTGATCCCACGTACAGTGGGTGACGCTCGGATTGCCGACCTCATGCGACTGGTAGAGGCCCATCGACCGGATCTTCTTTCGGTGCGCGCGTAGTACGCGCATCGAGCGATAGGGTGAGAGGTAGACTCATGCCCATAGTTGGTGATCCACAAGGAACTCAGGCGCGCGCACTCGATGTCGAGCGCGAACATCCAGGGCACGGCGATGTGGACGCGCCACCCGCGTACCGCTGGCGGCAGCTTCTCGCAGTCCTCGTGGTAGTGGTGTTTCCCATCGTCGCGTGCCTGCTGCTGCAGTGGTGGCGCTAACATAGAACGGCTCTGACGGGAGTGCCCTTCCGTGGGGCCTAAGCGGGAGGGTACGAAATGGGCCGACTGATCTACTCGATGTTTCAGTCTCTGGACGGGTACGTCACAGACGAATCCGGCCAGTTCGACTGGGCGGAGCCTGACGAAGCCGTACATACCTTCGCCAACCAGCTGCAACGGGGCGTCCAGTTGAACCTCATGGGCAGGCGGATGTACGAGATCATGTCCGCGTGGGAGACGTTCGGGACGCAGGGCGATGAGCCCGCCTACATCAAGGAGTTCGGCGAGCTGTGGCGCGCGTCCGACAAGATCGTCTACTCGACGACTCTAGACTCAGTGACCGCTAGCCGCACACGGCTCGAGCGCGCGTTT
>DASRYH010000011.1:0-2221 GCA_035687245.1 Coriobacteriia bacterium | reverse complement strand
GCGCCAGACTGGCTCGACCGTGGTGCAGACGCCGCAGATCGATGCGCAGGTAGTGTTGGCTGCTCGCGAGTGGATGGCGCGCAACGCTACTGGTCGCGCGTAGCGCGGCTACTTGCGCGGAACGCCGCCGCCATCTCGTAGATGTCGTGATGAACATAGTCACCGCCGAAGCCCATCTGGGGCATCGCAACCGCTGACTCTAGAAGGCCGATGTCCCGAAGCCCCGGTAGGCCGCCGAACTCCACCAGCTGCCGGTCGTGTAGTGCTACGACATCAGCGACGGTGAGGAAGATTGGCTCCTCCATCGCAGCTACTCAGACAGCCGGCGGAAGGTGTCGCCGTAGCGCTGGATAGCCTCTTCAGCCGCGTACTCAAAGGCGAGCTTGCGCTCTTCCTCCTCCGAGTGCACCGGGGTAATCGTGAGGGAGCGGCCATCGGTGACGATTGTGAACGACGAGTCTTCGTCGGCTCCGATGAGCTCGAGGATGGGCTTGTCGATGATGAGGGCCCGGCTGTTGCCGTGGCGGACCAGCTTCTTGATCATGGCGCACTCCAAGTAGTACAACGGATATACAACAGGTATACCACACCCTCGGCCCACGCGCACCCTCCGCGCTCGGCGCTTCGCTAGCCGACCCGCCGGGGTAGGAACCCTGTTGTCGGCGTCAGGGGAAGCCGCCATGCGCAGGAACATCGCTCTGCTTGCGGTGTGCCAGGCGCTGCTGCTAACGGGCGGAGTGCTGCTCGCGTCGACAGCGGCGCTGGTAGGCGCGCGCCTCGCCCCGAGCGCGACGCTTGCGACCGTCCCGCTCTTTGCCTTCAACCTCGGCGTCATGGTCGCGGTCGTGCCCGCGTCCATGCTCATGAAGCGCATCGGGCGGCGCTGGGGATTCGCTCTTGGGGGAGCGATTGGTGTCGCCGGCGCGATCACATCGACGGCCGGTGCTACGAGGAGCAGCTTCGAACTGTTCTGCGCAGGCATGGCGGTTCTCGGAGCTTACATGGCGATCGGCAGCTTCTATCGCTTTGCCGCCGCAGAGGCAGCCACGCCCGAGTATCGCGGGCACGCCATCGGCTGGGTCGTCGGCGGAGGGCTTGTGGCGGCATTCTCGGGCACGTGGCTGTCGGTGGTGACCCAGCACGCATCCGGGTTCCCGGAGTTCGGTGCGAGCTACGTCGCGGTTGGTGCCACTGCGGCGCTCACTATCATCGCGGCGCTGCTCCTGGACGTGAGAACGCCGACAGCCGAAGAGTGCGCGCGCTGTGGGAGACCGCTGTTCGAGATCGCACGTCAGCCCGACTACGTCATAGCCGCGACGGTCGCCGCGCTCGGCTACTTCGTGATGACGCTCGTAATGAATGCGACACCCCTCGCGGCGCACTCGATGGCTTACGGCTTCGGCACCACGGCTCTCCTCATTCGGTGGCACGTGGTGGCGATGTTTGCGCCGTCCTTCTTCACCGGCCCTTTGATTCGGCGTCTCGGCCTGACCGGCGTACTCGGCACCGGCGGCGGTCTCATGGCAACGAGTATCGTCGTGAACCTGGTTGCTTCCGGCCAACTCGCCATGTGGATCGCCCTCGTTGCGCTGGGGCTCGGCTGGAACCTCCTGTATGTGGGTGGTACGACGCTGCTCACACACGCGTACGTGGAGGAGGAGCGTTCCAAGAGCGAAGGCCTCAACGAGTTCGTCGTCTACGCCATGATCTCGCTCGCGTCCTTCGGTGCTGGCGAGCTCCAGGCTCGTTGGGGATGGCCCGCCGTGAACGCATCGGCGGCGGTGCCCGTCATGCTGATAGCCGCCGCGGTCGTGTGGCTCGGCGTACGACAACGGAGCGCGCAGCGGTGACGGTCTTCACATCATCCCCACTCCAAACCCGGCGCAACGGGGCAGCGAATCACCCGCTCTTTACACACCTTTGACGGACTCTGACCTCGTCTTGACGAGGCCTTAACCCGGTGCAGAGCACACTAGTGCGCGTTCTGTTTTTCGGCGAAGGGACGTGTTTCCAGTGTTGGCAGACGTCTTGGTCATTGCAGGTGTGGTGGGCTTTGTTGCGCTGTGCGCGGGCTATGTGACTGCCGCGGACAGGCTGGTGACGAGGCGATGAACGTCGGCGACACGGTTGTGGGGATCCTGGCACTCGGTATCCTTGCGTACTTGCTGTGGGCGCTGCTCAACCCCGAGAAGCTGTAGGGGGCTACGTGATGCCTGCGCGA
>DASRYH010000010.1:0-2059 GCA_035687245.1 Coriobacteriia bacterium | reverse complement strand
CTCTACTACGGCTTCGCCAGCCGCCTGCCGCTCTCGTACCGCCCAGGCGGCAAGGCCGCGCGCGCCCTGCGACGGGCGTGCGCGCGGCACCTGCTGGCGTTCGCGGGCCCCAACATCAACATCGAACCCGGCGTCGACTTCAGCGACGGCTCACACGTGCGCATCGGCGACTCGTCCGGCATCGGCGCAAACTCGCGCGTCGAGGCCGCCGACATCGCCGAAGGCGTCATCATCGGCCCCGAACTGCTCGCGCTCTCTCGCAACCATGTCTTCGAGACACCTGGGGTCTGGATCGGCCACCAGGGCTACACCGACCGCATGCCGGTCCATATCGGCCGCGGCTCGTGGATCGGCGCTCGTGTCACCATCCTGCCGGGTGTGCGCATCGGCGAGTTTTGTGTGGTCGGCGCCGGAGCCGTGGTCACCAAAGACGTGCCCGACTACAGCGTCGTGGGCGGCAACCCCGCCCGCATCATCCGCCGGTGGGGACCGGGAGCTGAGGTGCGCGATGACGAGGCCTAGCAGCTCCGCCGGTGCTCCCGTCCGCGTGCTGGTCTGCTCGCCCTCCCTCGACGGGTGCGGCGGCATGTCCACGGCAGCGAACGCGCTGCTACAGACGGCCGCTGAGCACATGCCCGGCTACGCCCTTGAGCACGTGGCAACGCATTCGGCGACGGGGGAGCGTACTCGCGCGTCCGCGGTCGCGTCGATTCCGCTCACGCTGGGTGCCGCATGGCGCATCGCGACTGCGAGGCCCGACATCGTCCACCTCTTCGTCGGTCCCCGCGGCAGCCTGGCGCGCAAGTCGTTGCTCGCTTCGATTGCTCGCACACGCGGGTGCGCCGTTGTGGCGCAGCCGCACTCCGGAGACGTTGACGTCGCGCTGACCGGCGAGCGCGTCGACGGCGTTTCGCCCGAACGCCTCGAGAAGCTGTGCCGGACCGCCAACGTGCTGGCGCTGCTCCGCGCGGTCGAGATCGCTCCGCGCTTCGCTTCGGCGGCACTGTGCGTAGTGCCCAATCCGGTCGCAGTGCAAGACGCGCCTGTCACCGACGAGCGCGACATCGACGTGCTCTACGCCGGTCGTCTCGCGCATGAGAAGGGCGTCGAGCTCTTGGCCGATGTCGTTGCGCGGTTGGTAGAGGCGCGGCCAGGAATCCGCATCACGATCGCGGGCTCTGCTGTCGGCGGAACCGCCGAAAGCGCGCTCGCGGCGATGTCTGCCTATCCGCAGGTCAACGCTGTAGGTTGGGTCGACGAGAGCGAGGTCGTCGCACTGGCGAAACGCGCTCGCGTCGTCGTGTCGCCGTCCGCGGTCGACAGTCTGCCCATGAGCGTCCTTACCGCCGGCGCGTGCGGCGCGTGGGTCGTTGCCACGCCGGTGGGCGAGGTACCCGCGCTGCTTGCCGACGGACGTGGCTCGCTCGTCGAGGCCGACGCGGATGCCTGGCTCGCCGAGATCCTACGCGTGCTGGACCGGCTCGAACCCCACGCCGTGCCAGGCGAAGGCCTTCGGCAGGTCGTGTGCGAACGCTACGCGCCGCCGGTGGTAGCTGGCGCGCTTCAAGCCGCATACGATATCGCTGTGCGGCAGCTCGCGGCTACGCGAGGCGCGACCGGGTCAGTGACGGGAGGGGAGTCGTGAGCGTGTCCGTGCCCGTCGTAGACATCGAGTCGATCGACTTCCTTGCGTTGGACGAGAGTGGCGTGGTCGATTACGCCATCGATGCAGTGCGCGAGGGACGCGGCCTGCGACTGCTCACCGTGAACGTCGACATCCTCCAGTCGCTCAAGCGAAGCCCCGCCTATCGCGAGGTGGTGGGCGATGACTACGAGGCCGTCGCTGACGGCATGCCCATCGTCTGGGCGAGCCGCCTCATGGGCACGCCGCTTCCCGGCCGCGTCACGGGCGCCGACCTCATCGTCTCGCTGACCGCCGCCGCCGCTTCGGCAGGCATGCGCGTGCTGTTGCTGGGCGGGGACGGGGGATCTGCCGAGGCCGCGCGTCGCGAGCTGGTCCGCCGAGGTGCGGCCGCCGAGCAGCTCGCCGCGATCGAAC
>DASRYH010000009.1:0-2113 GCA_035687245.1 Coriobacteriia bacterium | reverse complement strand
CGGGACGGTCAGCGCCTGGATCGCGGAGGCAAAACGGCAGCAGCCCGCAATCGATTGCGGCTCTTCTTCGCGTGTGGGAATGTCGCCTTCCAAGCTCTCCACGCCATACCTCCACGGGTAATCCTAGCAGGTGAGCGTGGTGCCACGTGAGAGTGGTTTATCCCCTCAGGAAGAACCACCATATGAGCGCAGCGGCAACTATTGCGAGGACGACAAGTGCGATGACTATCGCGCGACGCCGCCGCTGCTCGCGATAGCGCGTGAAGACGTAGGCTCCGGTGCGCGTCTGCGGGTAGGACTTCGAGTCCTGTTTGGACACCGAGAGCATCTGAGGACTGCGCATCCGTCGGCGTGCCGCGCTCATTCCCGCACCATCTTCCCCGTCATGGAGTACCAAGCCATCTTCGCCACTCCACGCATCGTGCGCGAGGTGGTGAGTAGAGAGATTACTTCGCCAGTGCGTCTTCCGGGCTCCTCGCCCAGCAGGCGCGCGCCTTCGGTGGCCACGGTTTCGAGCGGCACGCCGAATGCGTCGAGAGCGAATCGCCAGTTGTCCTTGGTCTTCTCGAGCCGGGGCGAGACCGAGAGGTCGCGATAGAAGTCGGTCTCGACCATGCCAGGCACGAGCGCGTTGATCGAGAGGTTGCCAATGCCCTTGTTCTCGGCGGCCAGCGAGCGCGTGAGCGAGACGATTGCCGTCTTGGTGGCAGCGTAGATGGCGGTGTGTGGCGTGGCCTCACCGCGGTAGCCTCGACCGGCCATGTTCATGAGGTAGCCGCCGCGCTCGCGGAAGTAGGGCAGAATCACGCGGCAGCCGAAGATGTGGCCGGTAAGGTTCGTGCTCACGATTCGGGCGAGGTCTTCGGCGGGCTGCTCGTCGACGGGGTGATAGCCGAGGCTGATGCCTGCGTTGTTGAACCAGACGTCGACGCGCCCGCAGCGATCGAGAGCGAAGTCACGCAGCCGCTCGACACTGTTGAAGTCGCTGACGTCGGCCACGATGCCTTCGGCGGGCGTGCTCCCCGCGTTCGAAATGCGTGCGACGGCATCGGCGAGGCGATCCTCGCACACGCCGCACACTACGACTCGCGCGCCGGAGCGAGCGCACTCCTCAGCGACGGCGAGTCCGATGCCTCGCGTGCCGCCGGTGATCACGACTACCTTGCCCGCGACGCTCACCGGCGCTCATCCGCCAATAGGCGCTCGACAATCGCGATGGCGGCCTCCGGCGTGGTGGCGTCTGAAAGAGCGCCGCTCGCGTAGTACTTGCCGAATGAGTCGCCCAGTGCGAAGCCGACGGTCACGACGCGCCGCCCGCTCTTGAGCGCGAGCGCCACCTCGGAGATCGTGCCGGCGCCGCCGGGCAGAGCGATGACGACGTTGCTCGCGAGCACGTTGATGACGTTTCGGGCGTCACCCATGCCCGTGGGAATCGCAATGTCGAGGTGAGGTGAGGCGCCTTGGGTGGTGTCGCCGGGCAGTACGCCCACCACGAGCCCCCCAACTTCGGCGGCTCCGCGCGACGCGGCTGCCATGATGCCTGCATTGCGGCCGCCGGTGAGGAGAACCCAGTCGTGCTCGGCGATCAGCTCGCCCAGACGCGAGGCGTGCGTCATGACCGCGTCAGACGCGACCGCGCCGCCCATGACCCCGATGATCGTCCGCACGCGCAGATCACCCCCTCGCTGCGTAGTCTAGGGCAGATGGCGTCTGAACGCCTGCGGGGCGGAGTCAGAGGTCATCGTCGTGACCCGGGCACCTCGGATTCGACGAAGTTCGGAGGTGGTAATAAGCTGGTGAATGTTCACATCCGGGTGCTCGGGGGAGCACTCGAATCGGTTTCTCGGGGTGCACTACACAGCATTGTGGTCGTGAGATGAGTGGTTGCGCCCCGAGAGCGAGTGAGGGGGGGCTCAATGTGAAGCGCCGTGTTCTTCGCACTACGCTGTTGGTCTTCGTGCTGGTCTTCTGCTGGGTGGTCCCGGCAGCGGCGGAGTCCACCATGTCGGGTTTCACACTTCAGCTGCGAGAGAGTCCGGTGGATTGGAACACGGAGTCCTTCGCGCGCTATCGGATCACGATGAGCGACCCGTCGGTGGTGGCCTCGGGCATG
>DASRYH010000008.1:0-257430 GCA_035687245.1 Coriobacteriia bacterium | reverse complement strand
ACCGACCAGAGTGTCATCCGCCGCGCCGTGCGCGAGTCGGTTTCGCAGCTTCTGTGGGAGCGCATTCGACGTCGACCGATGATCATTCCGGTCGTTATGGAGGTCTAGGGAGTTGCAGCTTCTACCCGCGGCGGTACTTGGCGTCGTACAAGGGATCACCGAGTTTCTTCCGATATCGTCCGACGGCCATCTCGCACTGGTCTACCGGATGTTTGGCATGCACCCCAACCTCACCTACGAGGTCTTCTTGCACGGCGCAACGCTGATTGCGATGTACGCCTACTTCTGGCGTGACATCGTCGATCTGCTTGCGGCGATGCTGCCGAAGAACGCCGAGCACAAGGCCCAGCGCCGCACCATCCTGCTCATCATCGTGGGTACGTTGGTCTCTGGAGTCGTGGCCAAGGCACTCGAGCCCGTGGTCGAGCCGATGTCTGCCAGCATGATATGGGTGAGCGTCTGGTTCCTCGGGACCTCGTTGCTGCTGTTCGCGGCCGAGTTCCTCTCCAAACGTGTCTCAGAGGTCCGCACTGAAGCCCTGTCGTATCCGAAGGTCGCGTTCGTCGGCCTCATGCAGGGCCTGGCCGTCCTCCCTGGCCTTTCGCGGTCCGGTTCCACGATCGCTTCGGGGATGATGGCCGGACTGAATCGCGAACGCGCGGCCCGCTTCTCGTTTCTGCTAGGCATTCCCATCATCACGCTCGCGTTCGGCTTGGACGCAGTGGATGTGCTGCGCGGAGGCGCGACGCTACCTGGTCTGGTCCCGTCTTTGGTCGGCTTTCTCGCCGCTGGTGTGAGTGGCTACTTCGCCGTCCGTGGCCTGCTCAAATTCGTCCGGACCCACCGTCTCTATCCTTTTGCCATCTACACAGCGGCTTTGGCAGCTATCCTGTTTGTGATGACCGTGTTGAACAAGGGGTAGTCGTGGCAACCAAACGTAGCACTCGCTCCTCAACCGGCGGCCGTGGATCACGCGCGCAGACGCGCAAGAAGAACCAGCAGCCGCAAACCATCCTCGACGATCGTTCGCGCCGCGACATCATCGGTGTCGGTCTCTCTGCCTTCGGCGTGGCCCTCATGATCGCGGTGCTGACTCGTGACTCGGGCATCGCCAGCGAGGCAGCAGGCTCGGGCCTGAAGCTTGCCTTCGGCATCGGTGCCTATCTCATCCCCATCGGCCTCGTGCTGTGGGGCGTCTCGTTCTTCGTTCGAGCCGACATTCGCGAGGGCCGTACCGGGCTCGGAATCGGAATCATCCTTCTTGCCACCGTGGCGCTAGCTGCGATCGTGCCCGAAGGTGCGGTCTCGCTCGCGCGTGCTGACGTCGCCAAAGAGGGTGGCTATCTGGGTGGCGGGCTCGCGTGGCTGCTATCCACACCCACCAATCAGTGGATCGCTGGGGTCCTTCTCTGCGGCATGTTCATCGCCGGCCTCATTGTCACCGGACTCTCGATCTCAGGCCTCGTTGACGTCTTGCGCGATCGCTTTGGGCCCGAAGAGGAGCCCGAGCCCGCACCTCGCACACGTACCCGTGCGCCCAAGACTCTCCCGATGTCGGACCTGCCGGGCATCGAAGCGGGCGACGCAGGCGATACTGTTGCGCTGCCGTCCAAGCCCCGCCGCGGTGCAGGCGACGTGGAGTCGGGTCGCAAGACCGTCCCCACGCCGAAGGCAGTCGCGCCGACCGCTCTCGAGGGCTTTGAGCTTCCACCGCTCTCCCTGCTCAAGCGCACGACCGAGTCAGCATCCAAGCACCAGGCGAGCGACGCGGAGTTGCGCGCCACAGCCAAGCTCATCGCAGAAACGCTTGGGACCTTCGACATCCCCGCGCGCGTGGTCACCTGGGTAGCTGGGCCGACAGTCACCCTCTTCGAGGTCGAGATCGCCAAGGGCGTTCGCCTCGCGAGGGTCACCAACCTTGCTGACGACCTCGCACTATCGTTGGCCGCCGACACTGTGCGCATCCTTGCACCGATACCGGGCAAGGCACTTGTGGGTATCGAGGTGCCTAATGTGCGCCGCTCTTCGGTCACCCTCGGCGACGTGCTCGTTCCCGCAGGCGAGGGTGGGCCTCTCCTGCTCGCGCTTGGCAAGGATGTCGCGGGCGCGCCTGTTCTCGCCGACCTCGCCACGATGCCGCACCTGCTCATCGGCGGTACCACGGGCTCGGGCAAGTCGGTTGCCATCAACGCCATGCTCACGAGCATTATCATGCGCGCCACGCCTGCCGAAGTGCGCCTGATCCTCATTGACCCCAAGCGAGTCGAGCTCTCGGTCTACAACGGCGTGCCGCACCTCTACGTACCTGTCGTCACCGAACCGAAGGAGGCGGCCAGCGCACTCGCGTGGGCAGTCACCGAGATGGAACGGCGCCTCAAGGTGCTGCAAGCGGCAGGCACCCGCGACATCGGCGGCTACAACGCCAAGGTTCAGTCGGGCAAGGGTCCCGAGGGCGCGGCCGAGTTGCCCTATCTCACTATCGTCATCGACGAGCTCGCCGACCTCATGATGGTCGCGGCCAAAGAGGTCGAGGACTCGATCGTGCGCATCGCGCAGCTCGCACGCGCCGCGGGAATCCACCTCATCGTCGCCACCCAGCGACCTGAGGCCAATATCGTTACCGGCATCATCAAGGCCAACATCGTCAACCGCGTCGCGTTCAGCGTCGCAAGCTCCATCGATAGCCGCGTCATCCTTGACCAGCCGGGCGCCGAGAAGCTCATCGGCGAGGGCGACATGCTCTTCTCCAACCCCAAGCTCGCCAAGCCCAAGCGCATTCAGGGCTGCTACGTGAGTGAGGCGGAGGTCCAGGCAGTCGTCGCCCAGCTGACCTCGCAAGGCGAACCCGACTACCACGAGGAGATCCTGCACCTCAAGATCTCGACCGCCGGCGGCGGAGGCGTCGATACCGGCGAAGACGACGACCCGCTGTTGTGGGAGGCGGCTGACATCGTGGTGACGAGCGCGCTCGGCTCCACATCCATGCTCCAACGCCGTCTCAAGGTCGGCTATGCCCGCGCCGGACGTATCATGGACATGCTCGAGGCCAAGGGCATCGTCGGTCCGCCGGACGGTAGCAAACCACGTGAGGTTGAAGTCGACATCGAGGGTCTTGAGGCCATCAAGGCGTTCGACCGCCAAGAGATAGAGGAGGGTTACTAGTGTCCAAACTGGGCGATACCCTTCGTGAACGCCGCATTGCGCTTGGCCTCTCCGTGGAGCAGGTCGAGCAGGCAACACGTATTCGCGGAAAGCTCCTCGAAGCCCTAGAGGAGGGTCACTACGACCGTCTGCCGAACCCCGGCTACGTTCGCGGCTATATCTCCAGCTATGGCCGCTTCCTCGAGCTCGATACGGTCCCTTTGCTCAACATGTACAAGGCAGAGACCGGAGCGGTGCGCCGCGCGGACCTGAACTTGCCTCAGGTGGGCGAGGCCGTGAAGCCGACGGGTCAGCAGCATGCCATTCCGTGGCGGGCAGCGATCGCTGTAGCGGCCGTAGTCGCAGTTCTGTCCTTCGGCATCTGGATGGTCGTCAAGCTCACCTCCAAGCCTGAGACGCCGACGCCTGTACCTACCTCGGCGGCCGAGAACACGCCCGCCAACACCCAAGAGACGACGCAGTCCGCCCCCGCCGGCAGCAAGGCGGAGACGGATTCGGCATCTTCGGCAGGGGACAACAAGCCCGTCGAGGCCACCGCGCAGCCGTTCACGGTCAAGGTGACGGTGGACGCCGACGGCGCTTCCTGGCTGACAGTTAAGGTCGACGGGAAGAACGCGTATGCTGGGACGCTCGCCGGTGGCCAGTCCAAGCAGTGGGAGGTCACCAAGAAGGTCTCGATGGAGATCGGCCGGCCGGAGTCGGTCAAGGTCACCCGCGATGGCAAGGCAGTCAAGATCACCGATACCGGCAACGTGGGCATTGTGAAGCTCAACGCCACGTCCGCCGAGTGACACTGAACGTAACGTACGAGTAGGAAAGGGCGAGAAATGGCCAAGGACAACAGCTTCGACGTCGTCTCCGAGGTTGACCTGCAGGAGGTCGACAACGCCTTCCAGCAGGCCGCCAAGGAGCTCGTACAGCGCTACGATCTCAAGGACTCGGGCGCCACCCTGGACTTCAGCAAGTCGGAGAAGACATTCTCGCTGCTCGCGCCCAGTGACTTTGTGGGCGGGCAGGTCAAAGACGTGCTCAACAGTAAGCTCGTGAAGCGCCAGATCGACCTCAAGGCGATCTCGTGGGGCGCCCCGCAGGCCGCCAGCGGCGGAAACGTCCGCTACACCGGCACCATCATCATGGGCATTGAGACCGATCTCGCTAAGAAGATCAACAAGGAGATCAGGGACCAGAAGTTCAAGGTCAAGGTTCAGATCGAGGGCGACAAGCTGCGCGTATCGAGCGCGAGCCGCGACGACCTGCAGCTGGTGATCTCCTTCCTCCGCGAGCAGGACTACGGCATTCCGCTGCAGTTCACCAACTACCGGTGATTGCGTGAGCGAGAGCACCACACGACCCTCAGTCGCATTCGTAACGCTCGGCTGCCCGAAGAACGAGGTCGATACCGACCGCATGCGGGCGGCCGTTGCTTCTTCGGCCTATCGTGTCGCGGATGACCCGGACGAGGCGGACGTACTCGTCGTCAACACCTGTTCGTTCATCCAGGCCGCTACCGAGGAGTCGGTCGAAGCGGTTCTCGAGGCCACCTCTCAGTGGCTTCGTGAGCGTGCCGGCCGAAAGGTCGTCGTCGCCGGCTGCATGCCGAGCCGCTACGGCAGCGACCTCTCCGAGGCGATGCCGGAGGTCGACGCTTTCCTGCCCGTCTCTGACGAAGCCGGCCTGCTCGAGATCGTCGAGTGCCTCACCGGCGTCGCCAGCGGTAATTCGGCAGGGGAGTGTGCCTCCCGGACGCTGTCCGGGGCCTCCGCCTACCTGCAGATCTCGGACGGCTGTCACCGTTCGTGCGCCTACTGCACCATTCCGGCGATTCGAGGCCCCTACCGCAGCCGCCAGATAGCCGACATCGTCGCCGAAGCTGCCGAGCTTGTTGCCTTGGGCGCCAAGGAGATCATCCTCATCGGCCAGGACACTACCGCCTACGGCCACGATCTTGCCGAAGAAGTCGTACTTGCAGACGTTCTCGAAGCCGTTGCAGCCGTAGACGGCGTGCGCTGGCTGCGGCTGATGTACGCACAGCCGGACGGTGTCTCGGACCGGCTTCTCGAAGTGATGGCCTCGCGCGACAACATCTGCCACTACCTCGATATGCCGCTTCAGCACGCTTCTAAGCCTGTTCTGCGCGCGATGCGCCGCAGCGGTGACGCTATGGGGTTCTTGAAGCTCATCGAACGCATCCGTGGCTTCATGCCCGACGTCGTCTTGCGCACGACGATGATCGCCGGCTTCCCGGGCGAGACTCGCGCGGATGCCGCAGCACTCACGCGCTTTCTCGAGGACGCGCGCTTCGACTACGTGGGCGTCTTCCCGTACTCGGCCGAAGATGGAACGGACGCAGCGGTCGCCCCCGACCAGGTACCCACGCGCACCCGTCTCGCGCGCACGCAGCGCCTGCGTGACTTGGCCGAGAGCATCGGCTTCCAGCGTGTGGCCGCACTCGACGGCTCCGAACTCGAGGTGCTGGTCGAAGGCGTGGACGAAGAGGACGGCGTCGTCTTCGGCAGGTGGAAGGGCCAGGCGCCCGAGATCGACGGGCTCGTATTGCTCGATGGCGGCACTCCCGGCGAGCTTGTCAAAGCGCGTATCGTGGACACACTGGGCTACGACCTTGAAGGCGAGGTGATCTAGGTGGGCATCCGCAAACAGATGAATCCGGCTAACACCGTGACCCTCAGCCGTATGGTGCTCATTCCGGTCTTCCTCGTGGTCATGCTTGCCGACTGGCCTTCATGGATCTCCGCACCAGCGATCGTGGTCGCGTTCCGGCCGTGGATCGCAGCGGCGGTCTTCACGCTGCTCGCGGCCACTGACGGCGTCGACGGTTACCTCGCGCGATCGCGCAACGAGGTGACCACGTTCGGCAAGTTCATCGATCCGCTCGCCGACAAGCTGCTCGTCACCGCGGCGCTACTCGCGCTCGTGGAGCTTTCCGTGCTGCCGGCGTGGGTCGCTCTTGTGATCGTCTCGCGTGAGTTCATCGTGAGCGGCCTTCGGATGGTGGCATCTGCCGAAGGCATGGTCATCGCCGCGTCGTGGTACGGCAAGGTCAAGACGGTCCTGCAGATCGTGGCGATCGTCATGTTCATCGTGAAGGACAGCGCCCTGCTGGCCTCGCTGGGCGGCGAGTTCGCCGGGTTCGTGCAGATCGCCGCGTGGACCGTCATGGGCGCGGCCGTGATCATGACGCTTGTCTCGATGGTCGACTACTTCCGCCACGCGGCCGATGTGCTCGTGGGTCCGTGGACGGGCGAGGACAATCTCGCCGCCCTCGGTGAGGCCGCCGAAGACGTCGGAGATGCGGCTGAAGACGAGACGGTGGGCTGATGGCCACACGGACCGCAGCGATCGTCACGGTCGGGTCCGAGCTCGTCGAAGGCCTGCGCATCGACACCAACACCGCCGAGATCGCTCGAGCTTTGGGCGTGCGTGGCTTCTCCGTCGATGAGGCCGTGAGCGTCGGCGATAGCGAAGAGCTGCTCGCTGAGACTCTTGCACGCTTGTGTGCCCGCCACTCGCTCGTCATCACCACTGGCGGCCTCGGTCCCACTCACGACGACATCACCCGCGAGGCGGCCTCTCGTGCGCTCACACGGCCGCTCGTGATCGACCCAGCAATCAAGGAGACGCTCGCGTCCGCGTCCGGATTCCACACTGACCCCGAGGCTGCGGCGCAGGTCTATAGACAGGCCGAAGTGCTCGAAGGCGCCGAAGTCATGCCGGCAGTCACGGGTACCGCACCCGGCCAGATCGTCCCGACCCCGGCCGGACTGCTTGCGGTGCTGCCGGGCCCGCCGTTCGAGATGCGCCCGATGCTCGTCACCGTGTGCGACCGCTACCCGGTAGAGTTCGGTGCGCCGGCGGAGTTGGGTGTGGTTGGGATGTCTGAATCCGACGTCCAAGTGGCCGCGCAGCGCGCCCTTTCGGCATACAAGGAGATAGACCTCACAGTGCTCGCCAAGCCGGGAGATGTGCAGGTTCTCCTCTTCGACAGGGGAGCGGGGGCATCGGCGCTCGCGCGCGCCGCGGCAGATGTCGAGACCGCGATCGGCGACGCGTGCTATAGCGCCGACGGGCTCACCCTCGCTGAGGTAGTCGTGCGGCTCGCCGTCGCACGTGGGATTGCGCTCGCGACGGCCGAGTCGTGCACCGGAGGCATGGTTGCGGCGGCGCTCACCGACGTCGCAGGTGCTTCGGCTGCGATCAAAGGCGGCGTCGTCTCCTACGCCAACGAGGTGAAGACCGGCCTTTTGGGCGTGGATACGGCGACCCTAGCTACCCACGGAGCTGTGAGCGAGCAGACTGCGCTCGCGATGGCTGAAGGCTGCCGAAAGGCACTCGGATCTGACGTCGCCGTCTCGGTCACTGGAATCGCCGGCCCGGACGGTGGGACCGACGAGAAGCCGGTCGGGCTCGTGTGGTTCGGAGTCTCAACCGCCGAAGGTTCACATGCAGCGCGGCGCATGCTGCGGAGCAAGTCGCGAGCTGCCGTGCGTGCGCGTGCGACCGCCACGGCGCTCGACCTGCTTCGGCGCGAGCTCCTCGGCCGGTAACGATGCGGCTCTTTGCGGCGATCGAGCTGTCTGAGAGTATTCGCGCGCAGCTCGCGGCGGTCAGAGCCGTCGTTGTTGCGGCGGACCCCTCATGGGCTCAGGAGAAGTGGGTCGCTCCCGAGAACTTCCACATCACCCTCCGCTTCTTCGGTGAGGTGCCGGACGACGACGCTGCGCGCGTTCTGGACGCGGTGGGTGACGCGATTGCCGGTCTCGCGACTCCACGCTTCGAGGCGGTCAGAGTACTTGCGACTCCCAACGTGCGTCGCGCCCGGATGATCTGGGCCGAATGGGACGACGTTGGCCGGATCGCTGAAAGCGCCGTACACGCAATCACAGCCGTCCTGCCCGAGTACTCGCCCGACGCTGAGAAGGCGTTTCGCGCACATGCGACTCTCTGCCGAGCCCGGCAACCCAAGGGCCTTGTCTCCGAGGCCATGGCTGCCGCTACTTCGGCTCTGAACTGCAACGATGAGGCAATGTCAGTACCCGCTGTTAGTTTGATCTCGAGCCGGCTGACGCCGCGCGGCCCGGTCTACGTGACCATCGGCACGCGGCACTTCGGGGGGAAGTAGCCCCGCGCCGCGCGGAGTCCGGCCCGCGGCGCAGCCGGCCGACGTTGACACCGAACACATGTTCGTTTACGGTCTCGGTAACCCCGTGGGGTCCCGCCGAGGGAGAAGGAGCCAGAGGGCATGGATCGCGAGAAAGACAAGATGCTCGATATCACCAAAGAGCAGATCGAGAAGAAGTTCGGCAAGGGCGCCATCATGAAGCTCGGCGAGCACGCGGCGACCATTCAGGTCGAAGCGATTCCGACAGGATCGCTCGCCCTGGACGCGGCACTGGGGATCGGCGGCGTCCCGCGCGGACGCATCGTCGAGATCTACGGACCAGAGTCCAGCGGTAAGACCACGCTCGCGCTGCAGATCGTCGCTGAGGCGCAGGCCGCCGGCGGCATCGCTGCGTTCATCGACGCAGAGCACGCCCTGGATCCCAGCTACGCATCGCGCCTCGGCGTCGCGATCGACGAGATCCTTATCAGCCAGCCCGACACCGGTGAGCAGGCACTTGAGATCTGCGACATGCTCGTCCGCAGCAGCGCCGTCGACGTCATCGTCATCGACTCAGTTGCAGCGCTCGTGCCGCGCGCTGAGCTCGAGGGCGAGATGGGCGACGCCTCGGTGGGCATGCAGGCTCGTCTCATGAGCCAGGCGCTTCGCAAGCTCGCCGGCTCTCTCAGCAAGTCCAACACTACGTGCATCTTCATCAACCAGATCCGCGAGAAGATCGGCGTCATGTTCGGAAGCCCGGAGACAACGTCCGGCGGCCGTGCACTCAAGTTCTTCTCGAGCGTTCGCATTGATGTGCGCCGTATCGACTCCATCAAGCAGGGCACCGAGATCGTGGGCAACCGTGTCCGCGCCAAGGTCGTAAAGAACAAGGTTGCGGCGCCCTTCCGTCAGGCCGAGTTCGACTTGATGTTCGGTAGCGGTATCAGCAAGGAAGGCTCGATCGTCGACCTGGGCGTCGAGGAGGGTATCGTCGCTAAGTCAGGTGCGTGGTACACCTACGGCACTGAGCGTCTCGGTCAGGGCCGCGAAGCCGCGAAGGACTTCCTGCGCGAGAACCCGGATCTGCGCAATGAGATCGAATCCAAGATCCGCGTCTCACTCGATATGCCGGTGGACGGGCATCGTGCCGCGGCAGTCGAGGAGCCGGCGGCGGCCGAATAGGCCGATGGCTGTGGCCACACTGGTACGCATCGAGAACGCCGGGCCCGACAGAAGGGCCCGGCGTCTTCATATTGACGACGGCGACGATCCGATCGTGACCTCAGCAGCCGTCGTCCGCGTCTTGTCGCTTGAGGTTGGCGACCAAGTCGAGCGCGACGGGCTCGTCGAGGACCTCCTGCGGATCGGTCGAGAGTGCGCACGCGACCGTGTTCTTCGGTTGCTGGGATACAGAGACCGGACTATCTCCGAACTCAACAAGCGGCTACGCGATGATGGGTACGCGGACGAGATCGCGGACGGGCTTGTAGCTCGTTTCGTAGAGCTCGGCTACCTCGACGACGAGATGTTCGCTCAGAGGTGGACAGCTGCGAGGCGGCAGGCGGGTTTCGGGCCGTCACGCATCGAGAGGGAGCTCCGCACCAAGGGCATCGCCCAGGAACTCGCACGCTCGGCCGCCTACACGTCGGACGACGAAGAGCTTCTGGCAAGCGCGAGGTCGCTGATCTCGCGCATCGACCTCTCCGACGCCGCCGCGCGTAAGCGCGCGTTCGCCAAGCTCATTCGCAAGGGCTACTCGCCCACGATCGCTGGCCGTGCGATCGGCTCGGGCGGTGCCGAAGAGTAGGCCGCTTGCCCAGGCACCACAAGCCGCGCGCCTGCCCGCCTCACCTTGACGATAACCTGCGGTAATCGTACTATTCGCTGTGCGTCAGTGATCTTGCTCGCAGGTTCTGAACTGCCTTATCTACCTGCGGTTTCTTTGTTCAACAGCATCACGTTTCTCGACTCGGCCGCATCGTTGGCCGTTTTCGCATATCCGGGGGCTGTGAACCAAAGCGAGATTACCGGTGCGTGCAGTATCGCAGCCGGACTCCTTCAGTGCGCCGGCGGCGGTTCAATTCAGAACTCTGACACGTCGTACATGACACCACGAAAGGAGGGCGCATGCAGCCGGTCTACGTAGTAATCGCAGCCGTCGTCGGCATCGCCCTCGGCTACGCTATCAACCGTTTCCTGATCAAGGATCGAACCTCCCGTGCCGCCGAAGAGGCGGAGCGGACGGTAAAGGACGCGGTGAAGCAGGCCGAGACGCTCAAACGTGAAGCTCTGATCGAGGCAAAGGATCAGATCTTCCACATGAAGCAAGACGCCGAGACCGAGGCCAAAGAGCGCCGCAAAGAGGTGCAGGCCCTCGAGCAGCGCCTCGCGCAGCGCGAAGAGTCGGTCGACCGCCGGGCCGAGTCCATCGACAAGCGCGAGCACGCGCTCTCCTCACAGCTGGGCCAGATCGCCAAGCGTGAGAAGGACGTCGAAGAGATGGTGGAGCAGGAGCGCCAGCGTCTTGAGGCAGTTGCCGGCATGACCGCCGACGAAGCGCGCGGTGAGCTTATGAACCGCATCCAGGAAGACGTCAAGCGCGACGCGGCCGCATTCATTCGCGAGACCGAGGTGCGCGCTCGCGAGGAGGCCGAGAAGAAGGCCCGCAACATCGTTGGAATCGCTATCCAGCGAGTCGCCGCCGATCACACCGCGGAGTCTACGGTATCGGTCGTGCACATCCCCAGCGACGACATGAAGGGCCGTATCATCGGACGCGAGGGCCGAAACATCCGGGCCTTCGAGCAGATGACCGGCATCAACCTGATCATCGACGACACCCCCGAGGCTGTCATCATCTCAAGCTTCGACCCGGTGCGGCGCGAGATCGGCCGCATCACCCTCGAGACGCTCATCGCTGACGGCCGTATTCACCCGGCCCGCATCGAGGAGATGTTCAACAAGGCAGAAGCTCTCGTCACGCAGCAGGTCCACGAGGCCGGCGAGCAGGCCGCGTTCGACGCCGGTGTGCACAACCTGCACCCCGAGATCGTGCGCACCCTCGGTCGCCTTCGCTTCCGCACCTCCTATGGCCAGAACGTCTTGAAGCACTCGCTTGAGGTCTCTTGGCTCGCCGGCGTTATGGCGGCCGAGATCGGAGTCGACCCTGCGCTCGCGAAGCGCGCCGGTCTGCTCCATGACCTTGGCAAGGCCATCGACCACGAGATCGAGGGGCCGCACGCCGTCATCGGCGCCGATCTCGCACGCCGTATGAACGAGCCGAAGGCCATCGTTCATGCCATCGAGGCGCATCACGCGGATGTAGAGCCTGCCACCATCGAGGCTGTGCTAGTGCAGGCCGCCGACGCCATTTCGGCAGGCCGTCCCGGCGCTCGCCGTGAGACGCTCGAGAGCTACATCAAGCGGCTCGAGAAGCTCGAAGCCGTGGCCAACAGCCACAAGGGCGTCGAGAAGACCTATGCGATGCAGGCCGGACGCGAAATCCGCGTCATGGTCAAGCCGGACCAGATCTCTGACACCGACGCGGTCGTCCTGGCGAGAGACATCGCCAAGGAGATCGAGGAGGAGCTCGAGTATCCCGGGCAGATCAAGGTCATGGTCATCCGCGAGAGCCGTGCGGTGGACTTCGCTAAGTAGCGACAACGAATCAGCGAGAAGGCCCGGACATTCCGGGCCTTCTGTGTTTGCGGGTAAAGTACGTGCTACGCATCGCGTGACACGGGGGGAGTGGTACGGGTGGCTCAGGGCGCCTACGACATCAGGCTCGCGCACCGCGACGAGCTGCCCGTCATACTCGCGCTCCAGCACAGGGCCTTCGGCCGAGTCGCCGAAGAGGCCGGGCTCGACCCTCAGGTGCTCGACCCCATCAAAGAAGACCTCCGTGACCTTCGGCGACTCTTCGACTCTGGAACGATGTTTCTGGTGGCCGTCGGCCCGAACGCAGACGTGCTCGGCAGCGTGCGAGGCTGGTACTCCGACGGCGTTCTCATGGTCAACCGCCTGGTGATCGAGAGCGGCTGGGAGCGGCGCGGTATCGGCATGGCGCTGATGGACGTCCTCGAAGCTCAGTTCCCGCACGCTAGCGCCTTTCGGCTCTTCACGGGTGCCAAGTCCGAGGCGCCACTGGCGCTCTACCAGAAGCGCGGCTACAACGTCGTCGGCATGCAGGATCGCGAGCACTTCGTCCTCGCGTGGCTCGAGAAGCCCGGCCCGGAAGCGGTATGATTCCTGTGGCTACCAGCCAGGCGCAGGCGCCCCGATTCGGCGCCTGCTCCCGTGTGTGGGCAACGTACGCCGGCCGCACACAGACACCGCCCCACGCGATGTGAAGGACTTCATGAGCCCCAACGATGACCTGATGAGCTTCGTTTCTGCGGTCTCTGGCGACGCGTTCCTCAAAGTCGAAGAGAACCTCGGCGACGGGTACGTGCGGCTCAAGGTCTCGGAGGCGGAGCGCCGCCAAGCCAAGCACGACATCCGTAGCGTTGAGGACGTGGTGGTCGAGCTGCTCCGCAACTCCCGTGACGCTCATGCGCAGCGCATATTCTTGGCCACCACCCGGGAAGCGGACCACCGCACACTCGTCGTGCTCGACGATGGGGTCGGTGTCCCCACCGAGATGCAGGAGCGCATCTTCGAGCCCCGCGTGACTTCGAAGCTCGAGACCATGGTCATGGACTCGTGGGGCGTCCACGGACGCGGCATGGCGCTCTTCTCCATCCGCAGCAACGCGGAAGAGGCACGCATCGTCACCTCCGCAGCGCACAAGGGTGCGTCGCTCGCCATTGGCCTGAACACCTCATCGCTGTCTGAGCGGGCCGACCAGTCCACCTGGCCGGCTGTCGAGCGCGACGACAGCGGGTCATGGCGCGTGGCTCGCGGTCCACACAACATCGCCCGCCGAGTGGTCGAATTCGCGGTTGAACACCCCGGAGTAGACGTCTTCCTCGGCTCACCGGCCGAGATCCTCTCTACGCTGGTGATGCTCTCGCGCTTTGAGATGGCCGAGTCGGACCTGCTCTTCTGTGAGGACACGGCCCGCCTGCCCGTCTGGCAGCGCCCTGGCGCTGCAGCAGACACCTCGGAGCTCATTCACACCGCCGAGAGCATCGGGCTGCCGGTCTCGGAGCGCACCGTGCACCGGATTCTTGCCGGCGAGGTCGTGCCATTGGCGCCGGTGCTCAAGAAGGTGACAGGTCAGGTTGTGGCCGTTCCCGAGGCCGTTTCACCCGACATCTACAAGGACCGGCGGGGCCTGAAGATCCACCACACGGACCTTCAGCAGTTCCGTACCGAACTCGAGTCGGCCTTCGATCAGCTTGCCGAACGCTACTACCTGCACCTGAAGTGCGAGCCCAAGATCACAGTCGGCAAAGACGAGATTCGCGTGCGTTTCGACGTGGAGAAGGAAGACTGACTGACAGAATCGCTCGCTGTATACTTCAGTACTGCGCCTCAGGTACCGATTTAGTAACCAGCAGCTCCAGCACACACGTAGCCGCCACACCGTGCATGTGGCCCGAAGCAACATCACAACAGGGAGAGACATGGAAGTCCTCAAAGTCTCGAGTAAGTCCAACCCCAACTCCGTTGCGGGCGCGCTCGCGGGCATCGTCCGTGAGCAGGGCGCAGTCGAGGTGCAGACCGTTGGCGCAGGCGCGCTCAACCAAGCTGTCAAAGCCATCGCGATCGCGCGTGGCTTCATCGCTCCGTCCGGCATCGAACTCACCTGCGTCCCAGCCTTCGCTGATATCGAGATCAACGGCGAAGAGCGCACCGCCATCAGGCTGCTTGTGGAGCCGCGGGACATGCATCGCTAGCCGGTCATGAAGGGCGACCTCCACGTCCACTCCACCGCGTCGGATGGGACGTTCACGCCATCGGAGCTTGTCGCCGCGGCGCTCGCCGCTGAACTCGACGTGATCGCCATCGCCGACCACGACACTGTCGCAGGTCAACGAGAGGCACTCGCCGCAGCCGAACCCACCTCGCTACGCCTGATTCCGGCTGTGGAACTCTCCTGCGTGATCGACGACGCCGACGTCCATATCCTCGGATTCCACGTCGACATCCAAGACCCGCACCTGCTTGAGCGTCTGGAGCTCCTCAAGAACGCGCGTCTACGTAGGGCCGAACTGCTCGTGAGAACCCTGACGGAGGCCGGCTTCGCGGTGAATATCGACGAGGTCCTGCTCTACTCTGATGGGGGCTCGGTGGGACGCAGCCATATCGCCCGCGCTCTTGTCGCGGCCGGGCACGCCGTGGACGTCCACGAAGCGTTCGACCGCTTCATAGGCAGAGGGAAGCCATTCTACGTACCGAAAGAGGCTCAGACGGCCGCAGAAGCCGTTCAGCTGATACACGGCGCTGGGGGAGTGGCGATCGTCGCGCATCCGGGCATCGGCGACGTTCCTGCGCACTTCGACACGCTCCTCGAGGCGGGGATCGACGGCATCGAGGCATATCACGCCGACCACACGGCGGAGCAGCGCGCCCTCTTCGCCAGATACGCCGAGGAGCATGCGCTGCTCACCAGTGGAGGCACCGACTTCCATGGTCCTTCGGCGCCAAATCCCTACATTGGGGACGTCGTAGTACCCTCCGCGGTCGTGGAGCGAATTGTGCGCTGGACGCGCGCGTCGTAGGGCACGATTCGGGCATGACGCGTGCTACACTCGCTGGCCTATGGAGACCTACCTGATCCGCACCTTCGGGTGCCAGATGAACAAGCACGACTCGGAGCGCATCGCCGGAAGCCTTGAGGCCCGTGGTCTGCGACCGGTCGAAGTTGCCGAAGACGCCGATGTGATCGTCTTCATGACGTGTTGCGTTCGTGAGAACGCCGACGAACGCCTGCGTGGCCAAGTCGCAAGCCTCAAGGTGCTTAAGGGCCCCGGCAACGTCGGTCCCTTGATCGCGGTGGGAGGGTGTATCGGCCAGCGCGACGGTCAGACGCTCCTCGAGCAACTCCCGCACATCGACGTCGTCTTCGGCACTCATAATGTGGCGCACCTTCCGGCTCTGCTTGAGACTGCGGCTTCTGAGCGTCGATCTCAGGTCGAGGTACTCAAGGAGAGCGCGGACTTCACCTCCGACTTGCCCGCACAGCGCGAGCACCCGTGGCATGCTTGGGTTCCCATCACCGTGGGCTGCGACAACTTCTGCACCTATTGCATCGTGCCCTACGTGCGAGGCCGTGAACGCTCCAGGCCCCTCGAGGACATCGTCGACGAGATCACCTCGCTCGTTGCCGACGGCGTACTTGAGGTGACTCTGCTCGGACAGAACGTGAACTCCTACGGGCGAGACCTCTACGGTGAGCCCAACTTCGCCAAGGTACTTGCAGCCGTGGCCGACGCCGGTGTCGCACGCATCCGGTTCGCCACGAGCCACCCGAAGGACCTTTCGGACGACATCATCGAAGCGATGGCCACGATTCCAGCCGTCATGCCCTACCTGCACCTGCCGCTCCAGTCCGGCTCCGATCGCATTCTTGAAGCGATGAACCGCGTCTACTCGAAGGCCGACTACATGGCACTGGTGGGCCGGCTTCGTAGCCGCGTGCCGAACCTCGCCCTCTCCACCGACATCATCGTTGGCTTCCCCGGCGAGACCGAAGAGGACTTCGACGAGACGATGGACGTGGTCAATAGCGTGGACTACACGCAGGCCTTCACCTTCATCTACTCGCCTCGCGAAGGCACGCCGGCCGCTTTGATGGAGGGACAGGTCGACCGCGAGCTGGTGCAGAAGCGCTTCGACCGCCTCGTGGAGCGCGTCCAGGCCTCGGCCTTTGCCACCAATAGGGCACTGGTCGGCACCGTGCAGCCGGTGCTCTTCGAGAGCGTGAGCAAGCGCGACGACTCCGTGCTGACGGGCCGCACGCCCACTAACCGCGTCGTCCACGTTCCGCTTCCTGAAGGCCGCAGCGCCGACGAGTTTGCCGGACGCATTCTCGACGTGACCATCGATGAGGCGCAGACCTGGTTCGTGAACGGCCACTTCGCCGCCGGGTAGCCCAACGGCCTGCGACAACGTGTGTCGACGGGCACGTGCGGTAGAACTCGCCTCAGCTGCTCGACTTCGAGAAAAGGGTACATTCTCCAGCGGAAAGGTAGCTGGCCAAGAGGGGGTCTCGCCGATGCCGGACATCTTCGGCGTCATCGCTCCGCATCCACCAATCATCGTGGCGGGAGTGGGTGGTTCACGCCGAGAACCCGCTCTAGTTACGATTCGCGCGCTTGACTCGGTTCGTCGCGCCATCGAGACGTTTGAGCCCGACACTCTGGTGCTGATGTCCCCGCACGCGCCTGCGCTCGCCGATGCGATCGTTATCGACGACTCGTCGCACCTCCGTGGCTCTCTCTCGGACTTCGGCGACTCCGTGGCGCACGTCTTTGCCGGCGATCCTGCGCTCTCACAGGCGATCGCCGAAGACCTCGCGGCTTCAGGAACCGCGTCACTTGCCCGCAGCCACGATGCGCGTCTGCGGGCCGGGTGGCTGGACCACGGTTCGCTCGTGCCGCTCAGCTTCATCGACCCCGATCACGTCAACAAGCTCGTGGTCATCTCGCTGTCCTACGTGCCGTATCCAGAACACCGCTCGATCGGCATGGCAGTACGTTCCGCTGCCGAACGGCTGGGACGCCGCGTGGTCTTCGTGGCCAGCGGAGACCTGTCACACCGTCTGAAGCGGGACTCGCCCGCTGGCTTCTCTGAGCGCGGCAGCGAACTCGATGCGAAGATCGTCGCGCTGGTGACTGCGGGTACGCTCCAGGAGCTCTCCGACATCGGCCCGGACCTCGTCGAGGCGGGAGGGGAGTGCGGGCTGCGCTCCTTCATCGCGATGAGTGGCTTCTGCGGTCCGGACCCGGTGCCCACCGCGGTGATGTCCTATGAAGGCCCGTGGGGCGTGGGCTACCTGGTTGGTATCGCCGGCGCGGCGGGCTTGGACGCTGCGCAGCGTGCGGGAGTCCTTGAGAGTGGCACCAAGGCGGGTTCGCCGGGCGGCGAAGAGAGCGACATAGTCCGGTTGGCGCGAGCCACCATCGAGGCATACGTCACCGGCGGTCCGCTGCCGAAGCCGGTCCTGAAGGGCAACTACCCCCAGCGTGCCGGAGCGTTCGTGTCACTTCATGAGGGCGAGGGACTCCGCGGCTGCATAGGCACTATCGCGCCGACGCGGGCCACGTTGGCCGATGAGGTGATTGGAAACGCCATCGCCGCGGCCACGCAGGATCCGCGATTCGATCCCGTCTCAGAGTCAGAGCTCGACCTTCTCGACGTCAAGGTGGACGTCCTTCACGCCCCAGAGCCAGCTCGGCTAGAGGACCTCGATCCCTCTACGTACGGCGTAATCGTCACCAACGGGCATCGTCGAGGCCTCCTACTGCCCGACCTTGAGGGTATAGACGACGTTGAGACACAGGTGCGAATCGCCCGTTCGAAGGCGGGGATCGCGCCGGAAGAGCCGGTCGAGTACGAGCGATTCAAGGTAGACCGCTACACTTAGCGCATGAGTTCACCGAGCGAGCCCAACATTTCCCAAGACCACGGTTCTCACCACCGCAGCGTGCGCGTGGTTGCCGTCGTGGGTCCGACTGCGGTCGGCAAGAGCGCGCTCGCTGAACATATCGCCGTTCGCCTAGGCGGCGAGATCGTTTCAGCAGACTCCATGCAGGTGTATCGCGGCATGGACATCGGAACCGCCAAGACGCCATCCGCGGAGCGCCGTGTCCCGTACCACTGCATCGACCTTGCGGAACCCGGAGACGCCTATTCGGCGGCGCTCTACCAGCGCGCAGGCAGAGCCGCGATCGCCGACATCGCTTCCCGGGGCAAGCTACCCGTTGTCGTCGGGGGCACCGGGATGTACGTTCGCGCGCTCTTGGACCCGTGGGAGTTCCCGGCGGGCGAGCAGGTCGACAACCCCGTGCGTGAGCGTCTGGAGCAGCTGGCCGATGAGCTGGGCGCAGACGGCCTGCACCTCTACTTGAGGGATAAAGACCCTCGATCGGCCGAGCTCATCCACCCAAACAACGTGCGCCGGGTCGTTCGCGCGCTTGAAATGCTCGAACAGGGAGTGTCTTACGCTGACCAGCACGCTGGTTTCGCATCGCGTGAAAGCCTCTACGACGTCTCTGTCATCGGCCTGACGATGGAGCGCGAGGCCCTCTACCAACGCATCAATGCTCGCGTGGATGAGATGCTCGCGGCCGGGCTTCTTGACGAGGTACGTTGCCTGCTCGAGGCCGGCTTGCGTGCAGGCATCACGGCCCAGTACGCGATCGGCTACAAGGAGCTTGTCCCGGTGCTCGAAGGCGCCCGAGAACTGTCGGACGCGGTCGACGAGATCAAGCAGTCCACCCGCCGGTACGCCAAGCGCCAGCTCACGTGGCTCAGGTCCGATGAGCGCGTCCGCTGGATCGATGTTACCGACCTGACGTTTGAGCAAGCCGCGGAGGCCGCGCTTGCTGCGATAGAATGTGGCCACGACAAGCGCTGTTTTGCGGAGGACGCCGGCTGATGGAACTGAACTTCACCAAGATGCATGGCCTGGGCAACGACTTCGTAGTCATCGACGATCTCAGCTTCGATCTCGACTTCTCAGAAGAGGCCGTCATCTGGCTTTGCGATCGCCACTTCGGCATCGGCGCCGACGGGCTGATGCTCGTACGTCCTGCCACCCTCTCAGATGCCGACTTCGCTTGGTGGTTCCGCAACGCCGACGGCTCGGTGGCCGAGATGTGCGGCAACGGCATCCGCTGCTTCGCCAAGTACCTCGTCGATCGAGGTCTGGTGGCGGCCGATCAGGACGTCGTGCGCGTGGAGACACTCATTGGCGTGCTTACCATCCAAGTGACCCGCGACTACGACGGCACCCTTGCCTTCGCCACCGTCGACATGGGCGAGCCCACTCTGAGCCCGGCAGCCATCCCGACCGCCATGCGGTGCGGCACGAACGAAGACATGGTCGTGGCATGTCCCCTCGAGACCGAGGTAGGCACCTTCGACGTTACGCCCGTCTCGATGGGTAACCCGCACTGCGTCATCTTCGTAGACGATGTCGACGACGCGCCGGTGCACACCGTCGGCCCCATTATCGAGACCCATCCGGCGTTTCCGAACAAGACCAACGTCGAGTTCGCGCAGGTAGTGGCTGATGATCTCATCCGCCTGCGCGTGTGGGAACGGGGCTGCGGAGAGACGCTGGCCTGCGGTACCGGGGCGTGTGCGACGACCGTCGCCGCCGCTCTCACCTGCCGAATCGGTCGCGAGGCCACCGTCGAGCTGCCGGGTGGAGATCTTCAGATTCGCTGGGCCGAGGACAACCACGTTTACATGACCGGTCCTGCGGCCGAGTCCTTCTCCGGCACCGTCACAATCCCGGAAGACGACGCCTGAGCCACCCTTCGGCAGGCCTTCGTCACCCATTCGCAAGAAGTAGCGCGCTGGCTACCCGCGCAGCGCTTGCTCAGTGCTAGGATGTCTTGCAACGCGCGGCCCCGTGAGGCCGTCACGACCACCCGGACATAGGGGAGAGAAGCTTCGTGAGAACCGCCAAGCGTATGGAGAACCTGCCGCCGTATCTGTTCGCCGAGATCGACCGCAAGAAGGAGGCGCTGCAGGCTCAGGGCGCCGACGTCATCTCGCTTGGTATCGGTGACCCCGACCGGCCCACGCCACAGCGCATCATCGACGCCATGCACAAGGCGATCGAGAACCCCAAGAATCACCAGTACCCGGCCTACGCCGGCTCCAAGCCGTACCGTGAGGCCTGCTCCGAGTGGCTGAACCGCCGCTTCGGAGTCAGCGTCGACCCGAACACCGAGGTCGTCGCCATGATCGGCTCGAAGGAGGGCATCGCGCACCTCTTCCCGGCCTTCGTGGACACGGGCGACTACGTTCTTGCCCCGGGTGTGGGCTATCCGGTGTACACCACGGGTGCCATCCTGATCGACGCGAATGTGCACTACATGCCGATGAACGAGGGCAACGACTGGCTCGCTGACTTCGAAGCCACCCCGGCCGACGTGCTCGCCAAGGCCAAGATGATGTTCATCAGCTACCCCAACAACCCGTCTGCGGTCGCCGCGCCTGTCGAGTATTTCGACCGCGCTATCGCGTTCGCCAAGCAGCACGACCTGCTGCTGGTACACGATCACGCCTACTCCGAGATCAGCTTCGACGGCTACAAGGCTCCTTCGATCCTCGAGCGCCCCGGTGCTAAGGACGTAGCGATCGAGCTCTTCTCGATGTCGAAGGCCTACAACATGACCGGCTGGCGTGTCGCTTTCGCCGCCGGCAACGCTGAGGCCATCAAGGCGCTTGGCACGGTCAAGAGCAACATCGACTCCGGCATCTTCACCGCCATCCAGGACGCCGCCATCGAGGCCATGCTTGGCCCGCAGGACGACGTCGCCGAGATGAGCGCGCTCTACCAGCGCCGTCGCGACATGGTGCTCACCACGCTCGCCGAGGTCGGCATCCACGCGCGCAAGTCGCAGGGCACCATCTATGTGTGGGCCCCGGTTCCCGAGGGCTACACTTCGGCGGAGTTCGCCACGCTTATGCTCGAGAAGGCGCACGTCATCATGCCTGCCGGCAGCGCGTACGGTCCTGACGGCGAAGGCTACATCCGAATCTCTCTGGCCACGCCCGATGATCGCCTCGCTGAGGCCCTCGAGCGCATTAAGGCCAACCTCTAAGGGGCACATACTCTTTCGTGAGTCCACGAGAGCGCAAATATCCAGAGACTGGCGAAGAACACCTCGAGCACCGTGATGTCGCGGTGCTCGTCGGCATCGACCGAGGCAATGAGGACTGGCCGCTTGAAGAGTCGATAGCGGAGCTCGAGCGACTGGCCGATACGGCAGAGGTCGACGTTATCTCGGTCATCTCTCAGCGGCTCGACCGGCCGCACCCGCGAACCTTCATTGGCTCGGGCAAGGCTCAGGAGGTTGCCGATACCGCCAAGGAACTGGGCGCCAACCTCGTCATCTTCGACGACGAGCTCACGCCCTCCCAGCAGCTCAACATCGAGAAGATGCTCCCTGAGACGCGCATCATCGACCGCACCGCGCTCATCCTCGAGATCTTCGCCATGCACGCGGTGACCCGCGAGGGCAAGCTGCAGGTAGAGCTCGCCCAACAGGAGTACATCCTGCCGAGGCTGCGTGGCATGTGGGGGCACCTCGAGAAGGAGCGCCTTGGCGGCGGACGCGGCACGCGATTCGGCGCGGGCGAGTCTCAGCTTGAGACCGACCGTCGTATGGCCCGCCGAAGAATCGCCGAGTTGCGCAAGCTACTGGAGGCTGTGTCGTCCGAGCGCCACCTTCAGCGCAAACGTCGCGCCCGTTCAGGCGTCTTCCGCATCGCCTTGGTCGGATACACCAACGCGGGGAAATCGACGCTTCTGAACGCTCTCACGGGCGCGGGCGTCCTTTCGGCAGACATGCTCTTCGCTACGCTCGACTCCACCACCCGCAAGCTCGAGCTGCCTGAGGGCCGCCAGATCACAGTCACCGACACCGTCGGTTTCATCAACAAACTGCCGCACGGGCTTGTGGAAGCGTTCAAGTCCACGCTCGATGAGGTCAACGAGGCCGACTTGCTCCTGCACGTCACCGACGCCGGAGCGCCGCAGCGCGAAGCCCAGATGCAGGCCGTACGCGAGGTACTGGCGGAGATCGGCGCCACAGGCAAGCCGTCGCTTACGGTCTTCAACAAGGCCGACACGCTCGATGAGATTGATCGCGCGGCCTTGGCGCGGCGCTATCCGGGGGCGGTCTTCTGTTCGGCACTCAACGGCGACGGCATAGGTGAAGTGCAAACACGAATCGCCGAAGAGGCTGTGCGCGGTTCTGTCTCCGTCAGCGCTCTGGTCCCTTACACGCGTGGAGACCTGGTGCAGCTCGCGCACGAAAAGGCGCAGGTCGTGGCCGAGCGTCACACCCCAGATGGCACACAGCTGATTCTGCAGGCATCACCGGAGATCGCGGCCTACTACAGGGACTTCCAAGCGCCCGACGAGGTTGATGCCGAATCGAGCGAGGACGCGGCAGAGTAGTCCGTCGGCTGGCGCTGCCTCACGGGCCGACGAGCCCCGCATGGGGTCTCTTAGACGCGGCGGAAGAGCGCGACGACCTTGCCGAGCACTTGCACGTCGCGTGCGTAGATCGGCTCCATGGTGCGGTTCTCGGGCTGCAGGCGGATCCGGTCGGCCTCCTTGTAGAAGGTCTTGACGGTCGCTTCGTCCTCGATCATCGCAACAACGATCTCGCCGTTGTTCGCGAAGTTCTGCTGCTTGACCACCACGTAGTCGCCGTCCAAGATGCCGGCCTCGATCATCGACTCGCCGCGAACGCGGAGGATGAACGTCTGCTCGCCGGAGAACTCCGCCGGCAAGGGGAGGGTCTGCTCGATGTTCTCGGCCGCCAGGATCGGCTGGCCTGCCGCAACCTGTCCCACCACCGGCACCGCATGAACGCGGCCCATGTCGATAGCAGCGTCCGTGTCCCTGAAGTCGAGTACTTCAAGGGCGCGCGGCTTGGACGGGTCTCTGCGAATGAAGCCCTTGGTCTCGAGCGCGGCAAGGTGCGAGTGCACGGTAGATGACGACGACAGGCCGATGGCCTCACCGATCTCGCGCACACTCGGCGGATAGCCGCGGCGGTGAATATCGGCACGGATGAAGTCGAGAATCTCCTGCTGGCGACGTGTGAGTTCGCGCTGGTAACCCATTGGGTCCCCTCCATCGACGGCTATCTGACCCGAGTCTAGCCGTAACTTTACCGGCATGCAAACACGCGTTCGATTCTGCCCTTGCAATCGAACAGATGTTTGCTATTCTACGGATACGAACACCTGTTCGTTTTCTGAGACGCCAATCGATGTCAGACCCCTTGCGTAGGGTGGTCCACGACAGCCGGACCTCATGAAGGAGGGCTCTTCCGATGACTAACCGAACCCACAGAGCTCGCGTTGCCACAGCCCAGGGGCTGACCGCCCGCGACATCATCATCGTCGTAGGCCTGCTCGTTGCGCTGTTCGCGGCCGCGTCTTCCACCGGACTCACGCGGCACGTTGAGATGCGCCGCACAAGCGCGATTCGTATCGTCGAGGGCCAGACGCTCTGGGAGATCGCGCAGGATGTCGAACTCCCCGGCCTGTCTACGGCTGAGAAGGTCGCCGAGATTCAGAAGCTCAATGGGCTTTCCGGCGCCACGCTGGCTGCCGGCATGGTGGTGAGGGTTCCGGCCTCTGAAACCTTCCAAGATGCTGTTGCCATGCGGTAACCCCTCACGTGCGTCCTGAGGGTTCGCGAGACACGCGCATCTCGCAGCCTCAACTGGAAGAACATGGTTCCCTGCACTTGTTGATGCCCCATATCTTGTGTGCTACCTTTCATGGCAAGCCAAGATATAGGGGAGAGGGCCATGCGCTGTCCGTTCTGCGGTCACGACGAAACCAAGGTCGTCGACTCCCGCACCTCGGAGTCTCAAGACGCCATTAGACGTCGACGCGAGTGTCTGAACTGCGCCGAGAGATTCACCACCTACGAGCGTCGCGAAGAGATGCCTCTTATGGTCGTGAAGCGCGGCGGCACCCCAGAACCTTTCGATCGCGGCAAGCTCCTCCGGGGGCTTCTCGTTGCCACCGCCAAGCGCGACGTCGGCATCGAGCGCCTCGAAGCTTTGATCGATGACATCGAGAGCGAACTCCACAACGAGTTCCGCTACGAAGTCGACTCCACTCGGCTGGGGGACATGGTGTTGCTGCGCCTTCGTGACCTCGACAAGGTCGCCTACGTGCGCTTCGCATCGGTCTACAAGCAGTTCCAGGACCTCGACGAGTTCACATCTGAGCTCAAGGGGTTGAGCTAGCGCCGTGCAGCTGCGTGTGTCTCGACTCGACTCCGATCTGCCCATCCCGCGCTACGCACACGACGGCGACGCCGGTCTTGACCTCTTCGCTGCCGAGGATGCAACCATTGCGGCGGGACATCGCCTCCTTGTGCGCACCGGCATCGCTGTGGCCATTCCGGAAGGCTATGCAGGCTTCGTGCAGCCCAGGAGCGGTCTCGCCCTGCGTCACGGCCTCTCTTTCGTGAACACTCCCGGCCTGATCGACAGCCACTACCGCGGCGAGATCATGCTTATCGCCATCAATCTCGACTCCTCCACACCAATAGAGATCAGGAAGTGCGACAAGGTCGCGCAGCTGGTCATTCAGCGTGTGGAACGTTGCGAAGTCATCGAAGTTGATGGGCTCGATTCTACGGTGCGGGGGGAGGGCGGCTTTGGCAGCACGGGTCTCTGAGATGCCCCGCATTCGCGTAGCAGCCCTCATGACGATCGACGGCCGCATAGTGGTCGTCCGACATCGCGCCGGCACCACCGAGTATCACCTGCTTCCCGGTGGCGGCGTCGACTACCGCGAGACCGTCGGCGACGCACTTGTACGAGAGGTTCGTGAAGAGACCGGGCTTGTCGCCACCGTCGGCGAACCGCTCATCGTCTCCGACACCATCGATCCCAACGGCAGCCGTCACGTTGTGAACGTCGTCATGTCCGCGAGGATCACTGGCGGTGAGATCACGTCTACTCCCGAGGACGACCGCGTTGTTGCAGTCGACCTCGTTACTCCCGATGAGCTACTCACACTCGACTTGCGTCCGCCAATGGCCGCAGATGTCGTTGCTGTGCTCGCCGAAGGCGCTTCGGCACGTCCGCGCTATCTAGGCTCTCTCTTTGTGGAGCGCTGAGGGATGGAACTTGTGGACGCAAGGTCTGGGGACGCGAGGGGTGTGAAGGGGGTGTCGGGCTAGGCGTGCTGCCAACACGCGACTGATGCCTTACAAGGACGCTGTTTCCCTAGTAAAGAGGTGAAATGCATGGAGGGGTTCTTCAAGTTCTCGGAGCGCGGAACGGATCTCAAGACTGAGATCCTGGCCGGCTTCACCACGTTCTTGACGATGGCATACATCGTCTTCGTCAATCCGGGCATTCTTTCTGCTGCGGGCGTGCCGTTCGCTGGCGCCGCAACGGCAACCGCGCTCGGTGCTGCTCTGATGTGTATCTCGATGGGCCTTATCAGCAACAGGCCGTTCGCACTGGCATCGGGCATGGGCCTGAACGCCGTTGTGACCTTCTCGATAATCGGCTTCCAGCAGGCGAACGTGCCGTGGCAGGTCGGCATGTCGGTCATCTTCGTCGAGGGTCTCATCATCCTCGTGCTGGTCATGACCGGTCTTCGCGAGGCGATCATGAACGCCATCCCGATGGAGCTCAAGCGCGCCATCGGCGTAGGCATCGGCCTGTTCATCACCACCATCGGCCTGTTCGAGGGCGGCTTCATCAAGCCGGACCCCAACACGATGGTCACCCTGGGCAGCTTCTCCCAGCCCTACGTCTGGGTCACGGTTATCGGTTTGGTCTCGATCCTCATCTTCATGGCACTGAAGGTGAAGGGCGACATCCTCTGGGGCATCCTCGTGGCCACAGCAGCCGCGCTGCTCTTCAAGGTCACGAGCCTGCCGACCGCGGTCGTCGCCGCACCGGACTTCTCGACCTTCTTTGCACCGTTCCAGCAGGTCAAGGGCGGTTTGGCTATCGCGCAGATGTTCACGCCGGCCCTGCTGTTCGCGGTCTTCGCGGTCATGCTCTCTGACTTCTTTGACACCATGGGCACCGTCATCTCCGTCGGCGAGCAGGCTGGCTTCGTGGGCAAGGACGGCGAGGTTCCGGGCATCCGCAACATCCTCGCAGTCGACTCCGTCGCCGCAAGCGTCGGTGGCCTGTTCGGCGCCAGTTCGATCACGACTTACATCGAGTCCGCCGCTGGTGTCGCCGAGGGTGGACGCACTGGTCTTACCGCCATCGTCACCGGCGTCTTCTTCGCACTCGCGGCGTTCTTCTCGCCGCTCGTCGCCATGGTGGGTGGCGGCTTCAACACCGGCGCCGCTGAGCACTACAGCTCCTATGTGGGCTCGGGCTTCGACATCGCCAAGGTCAACCCGGACTTCTACGTCTACCCGATCACTGCTGGTGCACTGATCGTGGTCGGCTACCTGATGATGCGTCTGGTCAAGGAGATCTCCTGGGACGACCTGGAGAACGCCTTCCCGGCCTTCTTGACCATCGTTGGTATCCCGCTGACCTACAACATCAGCTACGGCATCGGCTTTGGCTTCATCAGCTACGTGCTGCTCAAGATCTTCAAGGGCAAGGCCGGCGAGGTCCACGCCCTCATGTGGGTCGCGTCGCTCGCGTTCCTGGTGATGTTCCTCCAGGGCCCGATCAACGCCCTCATCGCAGGCTAAACCCCGCAAAATCACAGGGCCCGGGCAACCGGGCCCTTCCTCTAGGAAAGGAGAGTGGTAGTGGCTGACAACCAAGGCGTCATTCAGACCGACGATGTACTGCCGCTGACACGCGCGATTCCGCTCGCGCTACAGCACCTCATGGCCATGTTCGGCGCGACTGTTCTCGTACCGATTCTCACCGGCCTCGATCCCGGAATCGGTCTGATGACCTCCGGTATCGGCACGATCCTGTACCTGATTTGTGTGCGCAACAAGATCCCGAGCTACCTTGGTTCGAGCTTCGCGTTCATCGCGCCGCTTATCGCGGTCATCGGAGGCAAGCCTGAGAACATCCCGGCTGCCTTGGGTGGTCTCGTCGCCGCCGGTGTCGTCTACATGATCGTCGCGGCGATCATCAAGGCAGTCGGCACCGCCTGGCTCAACAAGATTCTCCCGCCGGCGCTCGTTGGCGCCGTTGTCATCGTCATTGGTCTTGGGCTTTCGGCGGTCGCGGTGAAGATGTCGTTGTACCCGTTTGCGGACCCGACACAGGGACTCGAGCTCAAGAGGGTTGCCATCGCGGGCATCACGCTCGGCGCGGCGATCGTCTTCTCGTCGTACTTCAAGGGCTTCCTCAAGACGATTCCGGTCCTCATGGGCATCATCGTGGGCTATCTGGCCGCGATTCCGTTCGGCCTGGTGGACTTCAAGCCGGTCATGGATGCCGCGTGGTTCGGTCTGCCTAAGCTCGTCTTCCCGACGTTCGAGCTGGGCCCGATCCTGATCATCGCACCGGTCGCCATCGTCGTTGTCGTCGAGCACATCGGCCACCTGCTCGTGATCAATGAGATCGTGGGCAAGGACTTCACTGACATGCTGCCTGAGTCGCTGTTCGGTGACGGACTCGCCACCGCGATCTCTGGAGCGATGGGCGGCACGCCGTCGACCACCTATGCCGAGAACATCGGCGTCATGGCGGTTACGAAGGTCTACGCGACCCAGATCTTCTGGTTCGCCGGCGCCTTCGCATTCATCATCGGCGGCTTCATTCCGAAGTTCAGCGCCGTGATCAACTCGATTCCGACGCCGGTCATGGGCGGCATTTCGCTGCTTCTGTTCGGCCTGATTGCGAGCTCCGGCCTGCGCCTGCTCGTGGACAGCGGCATCGACTTCAGCCATAGCCGCAACCTGATTCTCGCTAGCGTCGTTCTGGTCATTGGTATCGGCATGGAGACCGGTGGCTTCGCCATTCCGGTCGGACGGTACACGATTCCGGGCATGGCCTTGGCAACCGTCGTGGGCATCATCTTGAACCTGATCCTGCCGAAGGAGAGCGAAGGACTGGCGGTAGATGCACCGTCATTCGTCGCTGAGGCACAAGCAGAGGCCGCTAAGGCCGACGCCTAGGTAGTTGCGATCGTCGCGCAAGCGGCGTTGCATCATTGACGGCCCCGGGCTGTGCGCACGCGCGGTCCGGGGCCGCTTCAGCTCTAGCGCAGGAGTGGTCACGGGTGTTTGCGCACGTCGCACACGTTAGAAGCGCTCTCACAGCCTCTCTCCGACAGTATGCCCGTATGTCTGATAACGTATCTTATGTCGCATCTCTGTTTAAAGCTTCGTCCCCTTACGTGCATCGATGGGGATTCCCGCTGACCGCCCTCCTGCGCGCGGCTCTCGCCAACGGTGAAGGCGCCTCTCCGACACGCGGCTGGGCCTAGAGCGCCTCGGACGAACCATCCTCGGAATCGTCTGCATCTGCGACATCACCAGACAGGTACGCATCCTCGAACTGACTCTTCGTCATCTCCGCGAGGTCATCTGTCGCCCGCTGGACGAACTTGTCCGCGTCATCGCGCTCCGCAAAACCGGCAACGCGCACAACCGTCTCTACGTCATCAAGCTTGACCGCCTCGACGTACCACGTCTCTACTTCATCGATCTGCCCGACACTGGGCCGCCGGTAAAGGATGTCCGGGTGCCATTCGAAGTCGAGGCCGTCTGCAACGTCCACCCGAGTCACCCTGAGCCGCCAGAACTCGTCGGCAGCGCCGATTATGCGCATCTGGACTACTTCTCCACCTTCGCGTACGCCCGATTCGAGGAAATCCACCCGATGTCCCCGTTCTTGTCTTTCACCTGGTACCAAGAGTCGATGGTGTCGAGCAGCTCCACCTTCTCGCCCTTCGACAGCGCGCGAATGGCCTTCGACCCTCTATCGGCCTTCTCCCGGAAGTTCAGGCCCTCGATCATCACAACCACAGTGCCCTTACTGGCCTGCGCGGCGGTGTCTGAGGGCGTGGAGTCGCCTGCCGAAGCACCTGCGCTGGCATCTGTGCTGGCAGCGGGCTTGCTCCCCTCCCCCTGCGGAGCGGCGGCGGGAGTCGCCGTTGAGCTTGTCTCGGTACCTGCAGCCTTGGCAGCCTCAGAAGCTGTCTTGAAGTCGCCCCACCAGTTCGACATCACGAGGAACAGGAACACGAGAACGATTGCGCCAGCAACGCCCTTAATCAGCTTGTCGAGCGACATCGTCACAAGTACAACCCTCCGCCGTAGACGGCAGTGTCGTCGAGTCCGCACACGTCACAGGCACCGGCAACGAGCGTGCGCGCCTTCAGGGAGTAGGTACGCACCTTCTCCAGCTTGATGCCCGCCAGATGGTCGAGCGCATCGTTGCTGCTATCGGCATCGGCGACGCATCCGGCCTGCTCATAGGTGGCATACGCGGCGTCGGCCAAGGCCTCGGCGACCGGAATGAGTGACTTAGGCAACGCCATGCGATCTAGTTCGTCGTAGAGCATGCCCGCGCGGGACCGCACCTCAGCCATGGCGCGACGCTCGACCGAATCCGGGTCGTCGATGAAGACCTGCAGCTCCTCAATAGGCCCGTCGGCGAGCCGCAGCACGGTGTCGCGCAGGGCGCTGCCGGCGGCCTGGACCGCCTCCGCTCGTACCAGCAGGCGCAGCAACATGCGACGCCTGTAGGTACGCCACGCGATGACCGAGACCACCACAGCGGCGACCACTATCAGGACCGCGCCCACACCGACAACTATCCAGGCCCAGATGGCCACGGACGTCCCTTCGTTCGATTGCGAACCGCCGGAAGCGACTTCTTACGCGTCACGCAGGTCGAGCACTCGTTTGCTCTTACCCGCACTACGCTCGATGGCACCGGGTTCGACCAGCTTGATCTTAGCCCTGAGCCCGAGAACTGACTGCAACTTGTCGGCCACGTTGCGCTGAAACGCCACCATATCGGCCATGATATCGGAAAAGACCGCAGGCTCGACTTCGATGCGAACCTCGAGATCGTCGAGGTTGTGCTTGCGGTCTACGACGATCAGGTAGTGCGGGCGAATCCCCTCGATTTGGAAGAGCACATCCTCGATCTGGCTCGGGAAGACGTTCACGCCCCGAATGATGAGCATATCGTCGGTACGGGCGCGCACCTTTCGCATACGGGCAAGGGTGCGCCCGCACTCGCATCGCGCCTCGTCGAGAGTCGTGAGGTCGTGCGTGCGATAGCGAAGCACCGGGAAGGCCTCTTTGGTGAGCGTCGTGATTACGAGTTCGCCCTGCTCACCCGAGCCGACCGGCTCGCCGGACTCCGGGTCGATGAGCTCGAGAAGGAAGTGGTCTTCGGCAACATGGAGTCCGCAGCCGCACTCGCATTCGCCGGCCACGCCCGGTCCCATGACCTCCGACAGGCCATAGTTGTCGGTTGCCCGGATCTGAAGGCGCTGCTCGATCTCTTCCTTCATCTTGTCGGAGCAAGGCTCCCCGCCGAATAGACCCAGACGCAGCGAGAGGTCGGCGAAGTTGATTCCGGCAGCTTCGGCCTGTTCGGCGAGGTAGAGCGCGTAACTCGGGGTACCAACAAGCACCGTCGTGCCGAAGTCCTTCATCATCATGAGGTGGCGCTCAGTCTGTCCCGACCCAGCCGGGATGATCGTCGCCCCAATGCGCTCGATGCCGTAGTGCATGCCCCAGCCGCCGGTGAACATGCCGTAGAGGAAGGCCATATCCACAAGGTCGTGGCGGTTGACGCCCGCCGCGCTCGCAACCCGTGCGGTCAAGTCCGTCCACGTGTTGATGTCGCCGCGCGAGTAGCCCACCACGATAGGCTTGCCGGTGGTACCGCTCGAACTGTGCACTCGCACGACCTCGTCCAGCGGCAGCGCGAACATGCCGAAGGGGTAGGTGTCGCGCAAGGCGGTCTTATCGGTGTACGGGAGTTTGCGCACGTCATCGAGGGTGCGGATGTCACGCGGCTTCACTCCTGCGGCATCCATCTGATCGCGGTAGTGCGACACGCGCTCGTAGGTCCACGAGACGGTCATCTGGAGCCGCCGGAGCTGCAGCTCGCGCAGGGCGTCTCGATCCATACACTCGTACTCGGGGTTCCAGATCATGACGACTCCCCTTCGATGTCTCCCGACCCAAGATAGATGCTCCGCACGGACTCGTCGGCGAGAAGCTCCGCCGACGTTCCGCTCAAGACGACCTGACCAGTCCGCATCACGTAGCCGCGGTCCGCATGACGAAGGGCGAGCCTCGCGTCCTGCTCCACGAGTACGATCGTGACCCCGCGTGCGCGCAACTTGTCCAGCACGGTGAAGATCTCGGCGATCACCTTGGGCGCCAGCCCGAGCGACGGCTCGTCGAGAAGTAGCACCTTTGGGTCGCTCATCAGAGCGCGCCCGATAGCCAGCATCTGCTGCTCGCCACCGGAAAGCGTGGCTGCGGGCTGGACGGCTCGCTGCTCGAGTACCGGGAAGAGCGAGTGCACGAGCTCAAGACCCGCAGCGACCGCCGCCAGGCGCGGCTTGGCAGTGTAGGCCCCCAGCTCGAGGTTCTCCCGCACCGACATCGGGCCGAATAGCAGTCGACCCTCCGGCACGAGCGCCACGCCCCGGCGAACGAGCTGTTCGGGCGTGTGCCGATGCAGCCGCTCGCCGTGAAGCGCGATGCTGCCCTGACCAACAGGCACGAGGCCCACGATCGTCTTGAGCAGCGTGGACTTACCTGCGCCGTTGGCTCCGATGAGCGCTACGAGCTCGCCCGCATGGACCTCTACGTTCACGCCATGGAGGACCTCGACGCGACCGTATCCGGATGTGAGCCCTTCCACAGCAAGCACGGTGTCACTCATCGACGTCCTCCTCTCCGAGATAGGCGGCTATCACTACCGGGTCCTTCTGGATCATCCGCGGCGGGCCTTCGGCAATCTTGGCTCCCCGGTCGATGACCACAATCTCATCCGAGACCTCCATGACGAGTCCCATATCGTGCTCAACGATGAGGGTGGTGACGCCAGCGTCGCGGATGCGGAACAGAGCATGCATCAGCTCGCGCGTCTCCGTGCCGTTGAGTCCGGCGGCCGGCTCGTCGAGCAGCACGAGCTTGGGTGCGGTCGCCAGGGCTCTCGCGATCTCCACGAGCCGCCTGATGCCAGCGGGCAGGTCGCGTCCGAGCGAGTGCGCCCACTCCTCGATGCCGATGAGGCGCAACAGGCGCTCCGCGTCCTCAAGCGCTCTGCGCTCTTCGGCGAACGCCGAAGGCAGTCGGAGCGCTGCGGCGACAAATCCCGTCCCCTGGCGGGCCTGAGCGCCCACCATGACGTTCTCAAGCGCCGTCATCTCGTCGAACAGCTGGGTGTTCTGGAATGTCCGCGCAACTCCAAGCCGCACCACCTGCCGGGCAGAGCGGCCTACGAGCGGCGTGCCCTCGAAGCTCACACTCCCCTCGCTAGGTGTATCGAAGCCGGTGAGACAGTTGAAGAGCGTGGACTTGCCGGCCCCGTTGGGCCCGATAAGGGCCTTGATCGTGCCTTCATGCACGTCGAAGGAGACGCCGTCGACTGCGGTAAGGCCGCCGAAACGCCGCGTGACGCCTTTGACAGAGAGCATCGTCATGGGCGCTCCCCTCCCCTTCGGCGCCACAGACCCGCAAGGCCGCCGGGTGCAAAGAGCACCACGAGCACGATAGCCAGACCGTAGATGTCGGCTTGGAAGGACTGCACAACCTGGGCGGTCTCGCGCGCCAGGCCGGGAATGAGCGCGTCTATGTACTGCAGCAGCGTGAGTGCCGCCGCCGACAGGATGGGACCAATCAGCGAGCCGGTGCCGCCCACCACGGCCATAGCCAGCAGGTTCACTGAGACCGACAGCGTGAAGACGCTCGGCGAGATGAAGCCGACGAAGCTTGCGTAGAGCGCACCCGACATGCCCGCAAACGCCGCGCTGAGCACGAAACTGCGCACCTTGACGCCCGTGACGTCCACGCCGCACGCCTGTGCGCCCAGCTCGCTGCCGTGAAGCGAACGCATGGCCCTACCCGGGCGCAGAGACGTGATGTTGAACGCGATAAGCGCAGCGAGGCCCACAACGCCCCATACGAGCCAGTAGAGCGTCGCAGGCTCGCGTATCTCGAACGCTCCGATCGCGGGGAACGGGATGCCCCCAAGGCCGTTCACGCCGCCGGTAACCGGCGAGCCCTCAACGAAGGCGACGCTCATGAGCTCGCCGAAGCCCAGTGAGGCCATAGCGAGGTAGTGTCCTTTGAGCCGAAGGCTCGGCAGCGACAGAAGCAGACCGCCCAGTGCAGAAAGCAGCGCGGCGATCGCAAAGCCTGCGAGCCAGGGCAGTTCGAGCTTGGTGGTGCAGAAGGCACAGGCGTAGGCCCCGATGCCCACGAACGCGGCGTGTCCGAGGGATACCTGACCTGCATAGCCGAAGAGCAACGCGAGCCCGACCGCGGTCAGTGCGTTGAGGCCCACGAATGTGAACACCTTGAGTAGGAAGCGGTCGGCAACCACCAGCGGAAGTACCGCCACCACAATGGTCAGTACGGCTGCCGGCACGAAGCGGAGGAGTCTGTTCATCAGACCTTCTCCCTTCGGCCGCCGCCGAAGATCCCAGACGGCTTCACAAACAGCACGATTAGGAGCACGACGAGCGCAACAGCGTCTTTGTAGAGCGGATTCAAGTAGCCGGCCGTCATGCTTTCGAGCAGACCCAGGACGATGCCGCCAGCCACGGCGGCCACCGGGTTGCCAAGTCCGCCGAGAATGGCGGCAGCAAAGCCCTTCACGCTGATGCCCGCTCCGACATCGAAGACCGTCTGCGTGAGCGGCGTGACGGCGAGACCGGCCAGCGCACCGAGTGCGGCTGCGAGCGCAAACGAGTAGGTCACCATTCGGCCGGTGTCGACGCCTACGAGCCGCGCCGCATCACGCTGCAACGACGTCGCACGCATCGCTTTGCCGAAGGCCGTCTTGCGGTAGAGAAACGCCAGACCCAGCACCGCCAGCAGCGTGAGCGCCCAGATCCAGACGGTCTGGCGCTCGATTGCGGCGCCCAGCACCTTGATCGATGCGCCCTCAGTGAACGGAGGAAGCGGCAGTTCGTCCGGGCCGAACAGGTGCAGGGCGAGCTGTCGCAAGATCACCGACCCGCCGATCGTCACCATGATGACCCGCAGCGGGTCACCGGCACCGAGCGGGCGGACCGCCAACAGCTCGAAGGCCGCGCCGATCGCCGCGGTCGCCACGATTGCGGCGACTACAGCGACCGGCAGCGGCAGTCCAAGCGAAGAGAACCAGACTCCCAGCATGCCACCGAGCATGAAGAACTCGCCCTGAGCGAAGTTGATGGCACCCGTGCTCGCGTACACGATCGTGAACCCCAGGGCCAGCAGTGCGTATATGGCGCCGTTCTTCAGGCCGGCGATGAAGAACTGCAGCAGCTCAGACATCGGCCGCCTCAGTCAGTACATGTGTATGCAAGCTCATCACTTCGCAAGGACCCACTTGCCGCCCTCGATCTTGTAGAGCGCGAGATCGTCGGCGGTAAGGCCATTGTGGTCTGTCGCAGAGAACGTGAACGTCCCGCCAAAACCAGGCAGGTCCTTCGTCTGCTCGATCAGATCGCGAAGCTTCGCGGAGTCCACGTCGCCCTCGGCCCGCTTGAGCGCGTCGGCAACGATCCCGACCGCGTCGAATGCATGGCCGGCAAAGATGTCGGCATCTGCGCCGTAGGCCTTCTTGTAACGGTCGGCGAAGTCCTGAACGGCCTTGCGCTCCTCGGAGCCCTCCGGCCAGTTCGACGGCATGAGGCTCTTGCCGGTGCCGAAGACGAAGCCTTCGGCGGCCACGCCGGAGCCTGAGGCGAACTCAGCGCGCGCCTGGCCCGAGCCGCCGAACAACGGCAGTCCCAGCCCGAGGTCGGTCGCGCTCTTGACGACGGTCGCGGCCTCCTTGCCGGCGGTCCACATCAGCAGCGCGTCGGCGTCGGCCTTCTTGATGTTGGTGAGCTGAGCGCTCATGTCGGTGTCGCCGGCGTTGAACGTCTGGTCGCTGACGATGGTCAGTCCCATGTTCTTCGCTTCGGCAACGATGATCTCGTGACCGTCCTTACCGTAGCCGCCGGAGTCAGAGACCACAGCGACCTTGGTGTAGCCAGCGTCCTTGATCGCCTGCAGCACGAACGGAACGACTATCTTGTTCGGCCACGGCGTCTGGAAGACGAGCTTGTCGAACTTCGAGGTCACGGCGTTGCCGCCGGCCATCGAAACCTGCGGGATGGACGCGCGCTGAAGCTCGGAACGCATGGCCATCGTCTGGCCTGTGCCTGTCGCACCAATGATGCCGATGACGCCGTCTTGCTCGATGAGCTTCGTGGCCGCCGAGACGGCCTTAGCCTCGTCGGTGGCGTCGTCTTCGATGATCACGTCGAGCTGGCGGCCGTTGATGCCACCCGCGTCGTTGATGCGCTTGACCTCGAGCTCGATGGCGTTCTTCTCCGCAGTGCCAAGCGCAGCGTACGTGCCGGTCAAAGACAGCACGGCGCCGATCTTGTAGGGCTCAGTGGTCTTGCTCTCCCCTCCGCCTGACTTGCTGCCGCAGCCCACTAGCGTGAAGCCGAGTGCCGCGACAAGGCCGAGGGTCACGATCCGTCTGGTCCACCCCATCGTGTACCTCCTGCAGTCACTTCTGGGGCGCCGGCCCTCTGACCCGGCGCCCCAGACTGTGCGTTTACTGAACGATAGACCAGTTGCCGTCCTTGACCTCGTAGAGCGTCAGGTCGTTGGCGGTCAGGCCATTGTGGTCGGTTTCAGAGAACGTGAACGTGCCGCCGATTCCGACGAGGCCGCTGGTCTTTGCGATCTCTGCCGAAAGGGACTCGGGCGTCACGTCGCCCTTCACGCGCTTGGCTGCGTCCACGACGATGTAGAGCGCGTCGTAGGCGTGGCCTGCGAAGGTGCTCGGAGGAGCACCGAACTCGGTTTGATAGCGGGAGACGAAGTCGGTACCGACCTTGTACGCCTCGCTGTCCTTCCCGTAGGCCTCAGGCATGAGGATCTTGCCTGCTGCGAACCGGAAGCCTTCAGCAGCGTCACCCGCGCCTTCGACGAACTCCTTGCGCGCGTTTCCATGGCTGCCGTACAGCGGAAGCTCGATCCCGAGGTCCTTGGCGTTCTTGACCACGGTAGACGCTTCCTTGCCCGCGTTCCAGATGACGATCGCCTCCGCGCCCGACTTCTTGATGTTGGTGAGCTGGGCGCTCATGTCGGCGTCGTTCGGGTTGAACGTCTGGTCGCTGACGATCTCTAGGCCGGCCTTCTTGGCAGCCTCGGTGAACACGGCACGACCATCCTTGCCGAATCCGCCGGTATCAGAGATGAGCGCGACCTTCTTGATCCCGTCCTTCTGCATCGCCGTAATCTCAAACGGGGCGACGATCGTGTTGGACCAGGGCGTGGCCCACACGAGTTCAGCTACGGGATTGGTGATGACGGTGCCACCCGCCATGGAGACTTGTGGAACACCAGCGCGCGTGATGACGTCACGCATGGCCATGGTTCCGCCGGTGCCGGTAGCACCGATGACAGCGACGACGCCGTCCTTCTCGATCAGCTTGCTGGCGGCGGCATTCGCCTTCGCGTCGTCTGTTGCGTCGTCCTCGATGATGACCTCGATAGGACGACCGTTGACTCCTCCGGCCTCATTGACCCGTGCGACTTCCATCTCGATCGTGTTCTTCTCAGGCTCACCGAGGCCGGCGTAGGTACCCGTGAGAGACACGACCGCACCGATCTTGATCGGCGTCTTGTCCTCCTTCGACGCAGTCCCAGTGTCGGACTTCGTCGCTGCACACCCCACCAACGTCACGGCGAGTGCCGCCGCCAGCGCAGCTTCGAGGGTGGCAAGCGACAATCGCAGTATCCGTCCACGCATTTGACTCTCCTTTCTCTCTCCCTTTGGCGATCGCGTGCACTCCGACGAGTGGCTTTAGATGCGCGCGATCTCTTCTTGGGTAACAAGCACGACCGGCTTGTCCTTGAGCAGGACTTGAGCACGGTCGATGTCGGCAACGTTGATGACCACGTAGGTCGAGATGAGCGAGTAGACGTACTCGATGTTGACCCCCGCATCCGACACGATCTTGAGGATGCCAGCGAGCCCACCGGGCTTGTCGGGAAGGTCGATGCACAAGACCTCAGAGGTCTTGACCGTGAAGCCGCGCGCCTCGAGGGCGGCCTTGCCCGCGTCCGGGTCGTCCACGATCAGGCGGACTATGCCGTAGTCCGCCGTGTCTGAGACCGAGAAGCCCCGGATGTTGATGCCGGCGTCTCCAAGCGTGTCTGAGACCTCAGAGACCCGGCCGGCCTTGTTCTCAATGAAGACCGATAGCTGCCGCACGTTCACAGGTCGCACGACCCCCTCTCACAGGCCTGCCGCCCCAGATCGAAGGCGCGCAGGTTCGCGTCCACCGTCTTGGGCGGCACGCGCTTGGCGATAACGTCCTTCCATGTCTCTTCGCTGAACTCGAGTCCGGTGGACAGGGCGCCCATGAGTACCACGTTAGCGGACTTCGGGCTTCCTGCCTCGCACGCAAGTTCATCCGCATCGATGAAGATCGCCCCTTCATCCTCCAGCACCGCGAGAAGTCCGTGCGGGTGAGCGACGTCTCCTATGAGCACTGGCAGCGGTAGAACGGTGGCGGGATTGACGAGCAGGCGACCCTCGGGTCGCACGTAGTGGATCCTGCGGGCGCCCTCGATACGCTCGAACGCGACCAGATGGTCGACGGTCCCCGGATCGGCGACAGGTGAGTAGACCTTCTGGCCGAAGCGGACGATCGTATCGACGCTGCCGCCACGCTGGGCCATGCCGTGAACCTCGGAGAGCTTCACGTCGAGGCCCGAGGCGGCGGCCACTTTGGCAAGCAGGTCAGCGGCGAGGATGGTGCCCTGGCCGCCGACGCCGCAAAGCATCACAGTCGTGCAGCTCACGAGACACCTCCCAAGTCGCAAGACGGTCCTGTGTGGACGATTGCGCCGTACTTGCAGACCTGAACGCACTGGCCACAGCCGACGCAGATACCAGTGTCGATGTAGGCCACGCGGCTACGCTCGTCGCGCCCGATTGCGGGGCAGCCGAGCTTCACGCAGACAGCGCACTTCGTGCACGCATCTTCGTCGACGGCGTAAGGGTCGCCCTTCTCGCGTACAAGCAGCGCGCACGGCGCTTTGAAGACGATCACCGACAGCTCTTCGGCAGCGGTCTCTTCGGCGAGCGCGGACGCCACAGAATCGAGGTTGTGCGGGTCTTCGACTCGGATGCGGGGCACCCCGATCGCCTGCAGAAGGGCCACAAGGTCGAGTTCGTGTGAGGGCCGGTTCTGAAGGGTGATGCCGTTGACCGGATTGCCCTGATGCCCGGTCATCGCGGTGATTCGGTTGTCCAGGATAAGAATCGTACCGGCGCCACCGTTGTAGACCGTGTTAACGACTCCCGTGATGCCCGAGTGAGCAAACGTTGAGTCACCGATAACGGCCACTACCGGCCTCTCCCCTACGCCCCCGGCAACCTCGATGCCGTGGGCCATGCCGATCGACGCACCCATGTCTACGCAGGAGTCCATCGCCGCAAGTGGCTTGAGCGCCCCTAACGTGTAGCAGCCGATGTCTCCGCTTACGACAGCCCGAAGCTTACGCAGGGCGTCGAAGACCGGCCTGTGCGGACAGCCGGGACACATGAGCGGCGGTCGTGGAGGCAAGGAGGTCTCCTCCTCGCGAAGTGCAGGCTCCGGCTCCCCCAGCGCCCTACGGATGGCACCCGGAGAGAGTTCACCGGACTTCGGCAGCTCGAGCTCGGAGATATCGATCCCCGCCGCTCGCATGGAGCGAGCCAGGTAGGCGTCGGCCTCTTCGATCACAACGAGCTTGTCCACGCGTTGCGCGAACCGCCGAATCGTCTCCGTCGCGAGCGGGTAGGTCACCCCAAGCTTGAGGACGGAGGCTTCGGGCGCGGCTTCGCGGACGTACTGGTAGGAGACGCCGCTGCACACGATACCCAGTGCCGTGTCGCGCATCTCCTCGCGGTTGAAGTCGCAGTCCTCGACCCACTCGCCAACGGCGGCCATGCGCTTGTCGAGATCGATGCGGCGCGCACGCGCCATGGCTGGCATCATGACCCACTTGGCGGGGTCGGTGCGGTAGTCGGCTGGAGTGGCCTGCTCCACACGCACACCGGTCTCTACCAGCGACTTCGCGTGGGAGACGCGGACCGTGCTGCGAATGAGCACCGGCAGGTCGAAGCGCTCAGAAAGCTCGAACGCCGCCTTGGCGAAAGCAAGAGCCTCCTGAGAGTCCGACGGGTCGAGCATGGGAACGCGAGCGAACGCGGCGTAGTTGTGACTGTCCTGCTCGTTCTGGGACGAGTGCATTCCGGGGTCGTCGGCCACAAGAATCACGATGCCGCCGCGAACGCCCGTGTAGGCAAGGGTGAAGAGTGGGTCGGCGGCGACGTTGAGTCCGACATGCTTCATCGTGACCAGCGAGCGTTTGCCGGCCAGGGAGACTCCGGCCGCGACTTCGAGCGCGACCTTCTCGTTAGGAGCCCATTCGGCGTAGACGCCGGGCAGAGTGGCGAAGCGCTCGAGGGTCTCGGTCGACGGAGTGCCGGGATACCCCAAGCCGGCGTGTGCTCCTGCTTCCCAAGCCCCTTGCGCGATCGCCTCGTTACCTGAGAGCAGGATCCGAGTCACGCACAGCCCCTTGTCAGGATGCGATCGGCCCCGACCGGCCGATCAAGGTGCGCGAATCATAACACAGCAGAGTGCATAAACCGCAGTTCGCGACGCCCATTCAGGGGCGAATGGCGCCTACGTAATCGCCTCTGGACAGGATACGGGCGTTCAGCGATGACTCGGACACTCGCATCCCGGTCTGTGGCGCATGGATGAAGTGTCCGCCGCCGGAGTAGATGCCCACATGATGCACGCGATTCGGGTCCCCGTTCGTGCCAAAGAACACGAGGTCGCCGGGCTTGAGCAGGTCCAGCCTGTCCGGACCGATGAAGGAGCCGACGCGGTACTGCATACGTGAGGTTCGAGGAAGCGTGATGCCGATCTCGCGATAGCAGTACAACGTCAGACCGCTGCAGTCGAAGCCCGCCGGAGTCGTGCCGCCCCACACGTACGGCGTCTTGCCGATGTAGCGCCGCGCGACGGTAACGACGTCGGTATGCGCCGAAGGGAGTGAACCCGAGGTACTGCGACCGGAAGCGCGGGCCAGTGCAGCGGCTCTACGGGCGGCCTCGGCGGCCCGTTGTCTTGCGATCTTGGCCAGGCGTTCGCGCTCGGCAGCGATGAGCTTCTTGAGCTTCGCACCGATCGTCTTCAGGTACTGCTGCTGGGCGCCCAGCGCACGTTGAGTCTCCTGGGACTTGGATCGGACCTGCGCGACAAGGGCTACCTGCTCGTTCTTGCGCGCATCCAGCGATTCGTAGAGCGTCTGCAGCTCGGCACGAGCGGCCTCGACGTCTGCGAGAAGTGAGGCGTCATTGGCCTCGATTCGGCGGAGCAGCTCCATGCGCGTTACAAGATCTTCGAAAGACGTTGCTCCCAGCACTAGGACGATCGGGTCGATCTCTCCCCCGCGATAGACCGTCTCTACGCGGCGGTTGAGACGTGCTTGCGATGCGTTGACATGGGCCTGCGCGGAGGTGATATCGCTCTGGGTGACCTCAAGCCGCTTCTTTGTCTTGGCCAGTTCGTCTTCGGCAGCTGCCTGCTCTTCGGCGCGCTCCTCGACCTCGTCCTGAAGATCGTCGAGCTTGTTCTGCGCTCGAGCGGCTTCAGCCTGAGTGGCCTTGATCTGGGCGTTGGTGGGAGCAGCGAGTGCGGAGGCAGGAACGATGAGCGACGCGACAAGCGCGAACGCCACAATTGCACGCAGTGAGCGCCAGCGCGTGGGGCGCATCGGCGTGGCTGCCACCTGGTGGTCCTCCAGCTGCGATCCAGTGCTACTACATGAGGTGCCACTTACGTCTCTGTGACACTACCCATGGTAGCACGCGCGGGCCCGCTGACGCGGGCCCGCACAGGTTCTACACAGGTGTTTTCGGCAGTCTAGGGGACGCGGATGAGCGAGACTATCTTGGAGCCCGCCGGGAGCTTGTCGCGTCCCGACAAGAAGTCCAGCTCTATCAGGAAGGCAAAGCCCACGACCTCAGCGCCCGTTGCGGTCACCAGCTCCGCCTTAGCGGCGGCCGTGCCGCCGGTGGCCAGCACGTCGTCGACGATCAGTACCTTGTCTGCAGGGCCTACCGCATCTGCATGCATCTCAAGCGAGTCGGTGCCGTACTCAAGATCGTAGGTCACGCTCGTAGTCGTCCACGGCAGCTTTCCCGGCTTGCGGGCAGGCACGAAGCCTGCGCCGAGAGTGTAGGCCAGCGCCCCGCCGAAGATGAAGCCGCGCGCCTCAGCACCCATCACCTTGGTCACGCCGATGTTCTGGTACTGCTCGGCCAGCGTATCGATAGCCTCGCGAAAGCCCTCCGGACTCTGGAGCAGCGGCGTGATGTCTTTGAACATGACGCCTTCTGTCGGCCAGTCGGGAATGTCACGGATGTAGCTCGAAAGATCCAAGGCAGGCCTCCTTGAGAGGTTCAAAACGACCGTCACAGAGTAGCGCACGCAGCCATGTGCATCACTACCGTCTTCTAGCCAAGAGCCACGTGCTCTTCGAGTTCGGCGATGTAGGGCAGGTTTCGATAGCGTCCTGCGAGATCCAAGCCGTAGCCCACAAGGAAGCGGTCGCTCATCTTGAAGCCCGTGTAGGTGACCGGCACCGGTGCAATTCGGCGAGCATGCTTGTCGAGAAGCGCACAAACCTCTACCGACTCGGGGTTGTGAGTCCGGAGGAAATTGAGCACGTAGTTCACGGTGAGTCCGGTGTCGACGACGTCTTCGACGAGGATCACGCGTGCGCCGGCGACGGAGTCATCGAGGTCCTTCGTGACACGCACCACCCCACCGGCTCCCTGCACGTACGGTGCAACCGCCATGAAGTCCAGCGCGATATCCAAGTCGATGTGCCGGCACAGGTCCGCCAGGAAGAACAGGCCGCCGCGCAACACCGTCACCAGCCGCACCGGGTGGCCTGCGTGGTGCGCGGTGATCTCGGCCCCGAGTTCGGCGATTCGGGCCTGCAGAACCTCTTCAGTGAGTGCGACTCGCCGGCAGCCCGGCGGCAGCTCGTGCAGCGGGCTCACTCCCCTTCGGCGGCGCCGTATCCGCCGCCATCAGCCTGCAAGCGAGGATGGCTCGCGATTCCGAAGCGAGCCAGAAGCGCACGGAAGTCCTTCTGGTAGAAGACCTTGATGTTCACGTCCGGGTAGAGCTCCTTGAGGCGTCGCACCTTACGGTTCTTCTTTGTCACGAGCTTCTGGCTCATCGTGGTGAGCTCGATGTAGAGATCGAAGTCCGGCAGAAAGAAGTCGGGCGTGAAGTACGCGATGACCCTGCCCTCTCCGTCCCACTGAATCGGAAACCTCGTGGGTTCGTAGAGCCAGCGGATCTGGTAGTAGTCCAGGATCTCGGCGGCGACCCGCTCGCTGGGATGAGCGAAGGCTATCTCGTCGAGCGGCGGGTGTTCCTGTTGCGCTTCGGGCGGTTGCGGGGGCGTGTAGTGGTCGATCTGCGTCATCGGCTCACTTGAGGTCCTCGAAAGCGGAGTCGAGCGCGCGCCGCAGCAGCCGGCTCTTGAGCGCATCGGTCAGGGAGCACAGCTCGTTGAGTGTCTCGTTGAGCTTCTGACGCGTCTCGGGAGTGCGGTGGCGGAACGCAGGCATCAGAATCTGCTGGAAGAGCGCAGCTTCGCGATCAGCCGATGCTGCATACATCCTGAGGTGCCGAGGCTCGACGCCGAACTTGCGCAGGTCCCACGCCGAGTGGACGGTCGCAATGTCGCTGCGATCGATCTGCTCGCCCGAATCGCCCTTCTCGATCTTCACTATGCCGAACTCGGCGAGTTCCCGAATGAAGCTCACAGGAACACCAAGTGCCGAAGGGGCGTCTTCGAGAGCGAGCGGGCCGTCATCGACCGCGCCGAAAGGCAGCGGCTCTGTTCCGCCCACGGGCGTCTTCTGGAGCTCGACCGGCATACGACCGCGATCGAGATCGGAGAGCTTCTCGCGGATCACCGCGAGCGGCAGGAAGTGGTCGCGCTGAAGGCGCAGCACCATCTCGATACGCACCACATCGTTGGGCGTGAACTTGCGATAGCCACCAGCGGTGCGCTCGGGAGTGACCAGACCCTCCTCCTCAAGGAAGCGCACCTTGCTGATTGAGAGGTCCGGGTAGGCCGGCAGCAAGCGCTGGACGACCTCCCCGATCGTGAGGTAGTCCCTGCTACTCATCGAACGACCGTCCCTCCATGGAAGACCATCTGGAACGTGCCGATCTGAACGACATCGCCATCAGTAAGCTCGGCCTTGTCCAGGCAGATCCCGTTGACGTAGGTGCCGTTCAGAGAGCCGACGTCAGCGACGGTGACCGTGTCCCCGGCATCGACCGACAGGGTCGCGTGTTCTCGTGACACAGTCATGTCGTTCAGGAAGATGTCACTGCCTGGATCCCGACCGATAGTGAACTGAGCCCGGTCGAGGAAGAACCTCTCTCCGAGCTGGGGTCCCTTGCAGACGACTAGCACCGGGCCTTCAAGACCTGAGTCGAGCGGCTTGGCTTCGACGTCACCTATCGGTGTGAATGAGGCGGTCGCACCCTCAGGTGACCAACCGCAGGATTCGCACGGCAGGTTCAGGTTCTCGATTGCGGCACCGCACTTCGGGCACTCAGCCACGCCAATCACCCGTCATTCGAGTCGTCTTAGGAGAAGTCGAGGTCCTTGCGGGTCATGCTCGCACGAATCTCACTCTCGAGGGCCTCGACGATCTCCGGGCTCTCAAGAATCGATGCACGCTTCTCTTCGTTGATACGGTTGCGCACATACGGATCGTCGATGACTTCCATCAGCCGGCGCCCGTTGTGTACCTCGCGCACGACGTATTCGACTACACGCTCTTCGAGCGGGTCGGACGCCATGTCGGTCATGAACTGCTTGATGCGGTCGTTGATCGTGGTCACAGATACCCTTTCCTCGATACCCAAGAGAACCTACTCGTCCTCGTCGGCCTCGGCCGTCACATCAAAGCGGGATGCCCCGCGCAAGTCGTTCGACAGGATGTCCACCAGACGCGCAACGTCCTGCCCGCTGATGACGTCATCGCCAGCTTCGCGGCCCGACTTCAGGCGGCGCACCAGCTCGGCGCGAAGAATGTCGATCTTGCCGTGAAGCACGCGGCGCCGATACGAGATCCTCTGCTCTTCAGCGTGCAGCTCATCGAGGAGCGACCTTAGGTCCTCATTGGACTTCTTGCCTAGGTCGAACAGGGCGTCCTCGCCCGGGTTCACATGCTCGTCCATCACACCGCACTCCCCTCGTAAGGACCTGCTCGGTTCCGATTGTACCGTAACGGGCTGACATAGCGCCGCCCTAAAGGTGTACTGAAGCCTTACTTCTCACAAACTACAACCTCGTGCATCAAGGCGTTCGCAGACGAGCGTTCTGCTTCGGCCAGATCCGAAAGCTCAAACTCGGCGCCGAGCACGTCTGCAAACGCCCCGATTGACGCCTGCTGAATCTCCTCGATGCTGACCCGCCGCCCGAGCGCATCGATGAAAGTGAGCGTGTGAGCAGCGAGGTCTGCGGCCTCCTGAGTACTCAGCCGAAAGACCTGCGCCTCCCGATCCACGTCACGGCTGATCGTGAAGGAGCCGTGCTGCATCACTGTGGAGCCCGACCAGACCTGTGCGGAGCCGGAGAGCTTATGGGCGCCCGCCGAGAGGTCAGCACGAGTCGTGGCCAGGTAGCAGGCCGATGACGCGCTCGGCGCGCTATCCCGCTGAGTGACCGCCGCCTGAGTGACTCCCAGGCGCACGTAGGCCTCCGCGAGCACTTCGCTCAGGTGTCGGTAGGACGCGGCGACACCTCGGGGGATGCCATCTTTGGTCCCCGCGACCACGCAGTAGGTGAGCTCGTCGTCGTGTAGCACTCCCCTGCCGCCCGTGAAGCGCCGCACGACATCGATACCGTTGTCGCGGCAGTAGTCGAGGTCGACGCCTTCGGCGCTCTGAAAGCGCCCAAGCGTGACCGTCGGACGCTGCCACTGGTAGAGCCGCAGCGTCGGCGGCTGCTCTCCAGCCTCAACGGATAGTTGAACGGCCCGGTCGATGGCCATGTTGGTGGCTCCATCGACCGGGCCGTCTATCACTAGTCTCCAGGCGGTCACGCTACTGCTCGGGGCGGTACCGCAGGATCGTCTCGCGTGCCGCACGGGCCTCGTCGAGCCGCTTGACCGGCGTCGTGTACGGAGCACCCTTCACGACGTCTGCATCGCTCGCGGCCTCTTCGGCAATCGCGCGCATAGCGCCGATGAAGGCGTCGAGTGCGGAGAGCGGCTCGGTCTCGGTGGGCTCGATCATGAGCGCCTCTTCGACGAGCAGCGGGAAGTAGACCGTGGGCGGGTGGAAGCCGTAGTCGAGCAGCCTCTTGGCCATGTCCAGAGTGCGCACGCCACCTTCACGCTTCTGGCGCGCGCCCGACATCACGAACTCGTGCATGCAGGTACGGTCGAACGGCACGTCGAAGACGTCGTTCAAGCGCACCCTCATGTAGTTCGCCGAAAGGACCGCCTGCTCAGACACCTCGCGCAGACCCTCTCCGCCCAGCGCTTTCACGTACGCGTACGCGCGTACGAGCACGCCGAAGTTGCCATAGAAGCTGCGGACGCGGCCGATCGACTCCTCGGGCGACTCTAAGGAGAAGCCCTCTTCCGCACGTACCGGAAGCGGTCCGGGCAGAAAGCGCGCCAGGTCCGCCGTCACGCACACGGGGCCGGAACCGGGACCGCCGCCACCGTGCGGCGTCGAGAACGTCTTGTGCAGGTTGATGTGAAGCGCATCGAAGCCCTGGTCACCCGGGCGTGTCTTTCCCATGACCGCGTTGAGGTTCGCGCCGTCGCAGTAGGCGTAGGCGCCCACCGAATGAACGGCAGCAGTGATCTCGAGAATCTGCGGGTCGAAGAGGCCCAGCGTGTTGGGGTTCGTGAGCATGAACGCCGCAACATCTTCATCGAGTGCGGCCTTGAGAGCCTCGAGATCCACCAAGCCGCGCTCGTCGCTTGGGATGGTGACGGTCTCGTAGCCGCACATCGTCACGGTCGCAGGGTTGGTGCCGTGCGCTGTGTTCGGAATGATGACCTTCTTGCGAGGGTCGCCAGCCGCCGTGTGTGCCGCGCGGAAGCACATGAGAGCGGTGAGCTCGCCGTGAGCGCCGGCGGCAGGCTGCAGCGTCACGCCTGGCAGCCCGGACACTTCGGCAAGAGACTCAGAGAGCTCCACCATCAGCTGCAGCGCGCCCTGGATCGTGTCCACCGGCTGGTACGGGTGCAGACCCGCGAAGCCTTCAAGGCGCGCGGCATCCTCGTTGATGCGCGGGTTGTACTTCATCGTGCAGCTGCCCAGCGGGTAGAAGCCCGAGTCGACGCCGAAGTTCATCTCGGCCAGATGCGCGTAGTGGCGCATGATCTCGAGCTCGGTCACCTGCGCGAGGGCGGGAGCAGCGGAGCGGATCGCTCCACCCAGAGCTGCCGAAAGGTCGATCTCTGGCACATCCATCTCGGGAGCGAGCACGCAGCTCGATTCAGGAGCACCCAGCTCGAAGATCAGCTCGCGGGGTCCGCGCTTGGGCGCACCCGTTGGGGTCGTGTGTGCGGAGGTCACAGGGCCTGCACCTCCTTCACGAACGCGTCGATCTCTGCGCGCGTACGCTTCTCGGTCACCGCAAACAGCATCAGGTCCGGCCCGTCTTCGGCTGTCTCGAGGACCACACCCGCAAGGAAGCCCTTCTCCAGCAGGTCGTGGTGCAGGTCCATCGCGTCGCCGTCGTAGGCCAGGGCGAACTCGTAGCCGAAGGCTTCGTCCCAGACTGCGCTGAACTTGCCGGTAGCGATGAGCTGGTCGCGCAGGTAGTGCGCCTTGGCGACACACGCACGCGCGATGCCGGCCAGGCCCTCGCTGCCCACGGCAGAGAGGTAGACAGCTGCGGCCAGTGCGTTAAGCGCATGGTTGCTGCAGATGTTGCTCGTGGCCTTCTCTCGGCGGATGTGCTGCTCGCGCGTGGAGAGCGTCAGCACGAAGGCGCGCTCGCCATCGGTGTCGACGGTCTGCCCCACCACGCGGCCCGGCATCTGCCGAACGTTCTTCTCGCGGCAGGCGAAGAAGCCCAAGTCCGGGCCGCCAAGGCTCATGGCGTTGCCCAGCGGCTGACCCTCTCCCACCACGATATCTGCGCCCATCTCGCCCGGAGGCGTCATGACGCCCAGCAGAATCGGGTTCGCCGCGACCACCGCGAGCGCGCCGGCCTCGTGAGCCGCAGCAATGATGCCTTCGACGTCTTCGAGCACGCCGATGAAGTTCGGTGATGCGATGAGTACAGCCGCAACTGTGTCATCGAGTGCAGCGGCGACATCAACGGCCGCCAGACGTCCGCCGTCGAAGTCGATAACGTCGACCTCGAGCATGCCCGACTCCGCGTAGGTGTCGAGCGTCTCGATCCACTCTGGGTGCACGCTGCCGGCCACGAGCACACGCCCACGTTTGGTGACGCGACACGCCATCAGCGCGGCCTCAACGAAGGCGGTGGCGCCGTCGTACATGGAGGCGTTAGCCACCTCCATCCCCGTGAGCTCGCAGATCATCGTCTGGTACTCGAAGATCGCCTGCAGCGTCCCCTGAGAGACCTCGGGCTGATAGGGCGTGTAGGCCGTGAAGAACTCGGGCTTGCGCAGTACATGGTCCACGACCGACGGGATGTAGTGGTCGTAGATGCCTGCGCCAGCAAAGCTCACGAGCCAGGTGGCTGGGGTATTCTCCGCCGAAAGACGCCGAAGGTGACCGGCGAGCTCGATCTCGCTCATGCCCGGCTCGATGTCCAGCGGTCGGTTCAGACGCGCCGCTTCGGGCACATCAGCGAACAGGTCATCGACCTGCTCAACGCCAACAGCGCGAAGCATGGCTTCGCGCTGCTCGCACGTGATCGGTATGTAGCGCATGAACGGCTAGCCCTGAGTCACGAAGTCGTCGTACTCCTCGGCCGACATGAGGCCGTCGTACTCGGAGGCGTCGTCGAGCTTGACCTTGATCATCCAACCCGCGTCGTGCGGGTCCTTATTGACCGTCTCAGGCGTGTCGGCCAAGCCGTCGTTGACCTCGAGGATCTCACCGGTGACCGGAGCGAACAGCTCGGATACCGACTTGACCGACTCGATCTCACCGAAAGTGTCGCCGGCCGTAATGGTGTCGCCGGCATCGGGCAGGTCAACGTAGACGACCTCGCCAAGCTGGTCCTGAGCGAACGAAGTGATGCCGATGGTCGCGACGTCACCGTCGACGAGGACCCACTCATGCTCGTTCGAGTACTTGCGATCGTTCGGATGTGCCATGCTCTCGCGCGCTCCCTCCGTGCAGTCACTCAAAGTGACCGCAACTAGCCGTTCAGCGATGTCTTGGTTACGAACGGTGCCTTCACGACAGTCGCATCGACCGTCTTCTTCCTGATGGAGATCTCCACCGTCTGCCCTTCGACAGCCAACTCGGCCGGAAGGTAGGCGGTTGCGATTCCCGTCTCGAGCGAAGGCGAGAAGGTACCGCTCGCTACCTTACCCACCTCAACTCCCTCACGCAACACGGGAAAACCCGGTCGGGGAATGGCGCCCTCGACGCGCAGGTAGCTGAGCTTACGCGTTGGCCCTGCCTCGCGCACGCGCGCCACCGTCTCGGCCCCGGTGTAGCCCGACTTTGCCTTGGGGCAGACCCATCCGAGCCCAGCTGAGATCGGGTCGACGTTGCGATCCATGTCGTTGCCGTAGAGGTGGTAGCCCATCTCGAGACGCAGAGTATCGCGCGCACCAAGTCCGCAGGGTGTGACCTCCGCAAACGAGAGCAGCACGCGCCACACAGCCGCAGCGTCCCCGGCGCGACATACTATCTCTACGCCATCCTCACCGGTGTAGCCGGTGCGAGCAATCAGTGCCGGAACCGAGCCGTCGATTGAGGCCTCGCGTACAGTGAATCGCGCGGGAGCCTCCCAGTCCGCGCCGCACAGCTCGCCCATGATCCTGAGCGCCTCAGGGCCCTGCACGGCGATGAGCGCGGTGCGATCGGACTCGTCAACCAGCTCGAGGTCCTCAGGCGCGTGCTGCTTGAGCCAACCAAAGTCGGCGGCGTGGTTGGAGGCGTTCGCGATGATCAGATACTCGAGATCGCCAGTGTGGTAGACGATCAGGTCGTCGATGATGCCGCCGTCTTCGTCAAGCATCAGCGTGTACTGCGCTTGACCGAGCTCAGCGATGCGCGACAGGTCGTTGGTGAACATGCGCTGGAGGAAGTCGAAGGCGCCAAAGCCGAAGACCCTGAACTCCGCCATGTGGCAGACGTCAAAGATGCCACAGGACGAACGCACCGCGCGGTGCTCTTCAAGGATGCCGGCGTACTGAACGGGCATCTCCCACCCGGCGAACGGCACCATCCGCGCGCCCAGAGCCAGATGCTCCTCGTGCAAGGGGGTTCTCAACAGCTTCTCGTCACTCATGCCCTGTGTGCTCCCATCTCTTGTTGAGACGCTGCGCTTCTCATGTTGGTCACCGCGGCCGCGGCCGCGTGTAGTTGCCCGCCGAATATGCGTCGCCACACGCGCACGGTCCCGATCCACGCCCGCGCGAAGATGTTCGGCCTCTTCACATCAATCGTCGCACGAAGCGGCACCGTCGCTACTACGTCGCCGGCCTGCGTGAAGGTGGCGACGCCGATGCGCTGGCCCCTCTTCACAGGGGCCTTCTGCTCCGCCATCGAGACGCGTCGCTCCATTGGTCCTGCCAGGTCAAAGACGGCCAGCGTGGCGTCCTGGGAGACCTGACCATTCACTGTCTGATCGAGGTAGTCCAAGACCACTGACTCCCCCAGAACTGTACCCTTCGAGGCCAGACTCTGCGGCCTGTAGTGGGCAAAGCCCCAGTCCAGCAGGTCGCGTGCCTCGGCGAACCGCCGGATCTCCGAACGGGTGCCAAGCACGACAGCGTAGAGCTCGATTCCGTTGCGCGTTGCCGAAGCGACAAGACAACGACCTGCGTCGCTGGTGTAGCCGGTCTTCACCCCAGTCGCACCGTTGTAGGCGTGAATCATGAGGTTGGTGCTCTCGACTTTGTGGGAGTGCTGCTTGCTTCTGACAACCGCGGTGCGCTCCCCAACTATTCGGCGGAACTCGGGTTTGGTCATCGCGAAGCGCGCGAGTGTGCCCAAGTCGTTAGCGGTGGTGTAGTGACCGGGGGCATCCAGCCCGTGGGCGTTCGCGAAGTGCGTGTGTGTGAGACCGAGCTCCTTCGCCCGCTTGTTCATCATCGCTACGAAGGCCGTCTCGTTGCCCGCCACATGGTCGGCGATTGTGACCGCGGAGTCGTTTCCCGACTTGACGAGCAGCCCTTCGAGCAGCTCGTCCATTTCGATCGTGTCTCCGGGCACGAGAAACGAGGTAGACTCGCCGACCCGGCTCGCTTCGGCCGGAACCTTCACCAGCTCGTTGGGCGTCGAGTTCTCCATAGCCACTACGGCCGTCATGATCTTGGTCAGGCTCGCCATAGCACGGCGCGTATCTGCCTTTCGCGACCACAAGACACGTCCGTCTGCGGCGACCAACTCACCCGCGGCCATCGTCACATCGGGCATGGTTTCGCTCGATACCCCGAGGGCCGATGGTGAGCGTCCGTCAACCTTGTCGCCGGCTCGCGCGAACGCTGCCGCGGGAGTGCCGATCAGGACGAGCGACAGAGCCAAGAGCACGACCGATGAAGCGCGCTTATAGGTCGCGTGCGCCATGCCGATATACAGATGGTGCGTAGAGGAGGCACGACGCGGCGTGGCCGCGCGCGCTGGCACCGACGACGAGCCTACAAGGCCCATTCGGCGAAGAACATTGAGTACAGTGATCATCGAGTCTTGGATGCCGTTCCTTGGCATTGGATGAGGGTGTGGCACTGCCGCAGAGCAGTATGCCACGTTCCCGGCGCCCGCGAGGGTGGCCGGGAGTGGAGGACTTATGAGATTCACGCGATTCGAGCAGATCGTACTTCTGGCAGGCGGAGCTGCGATCCTATGCAGCATGGCCATCTCGATAGCAGCCGGTGGGGCCGACTATGTTGAGGTCGTGGCCCAGGGCCTCTTGTTTGTCGTGCTGTATGCGGCCGTGCGGCTTGGCCGTCGCGGTGGAGCCACAGCCGCCATGCTCGCCTCAGTTGCCTACTCCCTCGTTGTGATTGCGAGCGCGCCCGACACGACCGCCGGCCCCACGCACATACCCGTCCTGGTGCTGCGACTGGTCGCCTTCGGACTGGTAGGCATCGTCGGTGGCGAGCTGGTTACGCGGTTCCGTTACGGGCTGACCAAGTTGGGCCCGGGCAGCGCGTTAGACGACTGGAGCCGCGTCTTCAATCAGGAGTACATCCACACCACGATCTCGATGGCCGTGGCACGTCACGAACGCTACGGCGACCCGATCGCGGTCATCATCATGGCCCTCTCACCGCGGGTATTCGGGACCATGAAGCCTGTGCGGCAGCGCGGTCTCGTGCGTGCTATCGCAGGTGTGATCCGCTCAGACGTACGCATGATGGACGAAGTGGCACGGCTCACCGACGGGCGCTTCGTCATCTTGATGCCCCATACGGACGCCGAAGGCGGCTCGGTGGCGCGCGACCGCATCCGCGACGACGTCTTGGCGGTGCTTGGCTCCTCACACATTGAGGGCGTCACGGCACGACTTCTCGCACTGCCTAGTGACCGCGATGCGATCACGGCTCTGCTCGAATCGATATCTTCAGCGACCGACGAGGATCAGGAGCCGTCCGGCGCGTACAGCTCGTCGTCGGACATCACCTTGAACCCGGCGTTGCGAAGTGCGGTCTCCGCACCCTCCGTGTCGACTTTGAACACGTCGACAGCTGCATCACCGGAAGGCTCGACGAAGCAGTAGGCGTACTCGACGTTCACGCCCGCCGCGTCCAGTGCCTCCAGCACGTCTGCAAGCCCACCTGGGCGGTCAGGTATCTCGACCGCCGTCACCAGAGTGACCGACACGCCGAATCCGGCCTCTTCAAGCACCGCCTTGGCCCTAACGGGGTTGTCGCAGATAATGCGGATCACACCGAACTCGGTGGTGTCAGCAACCATGAGGGCGTGCATGTTGACGCTCGCATCGCCGAGAACACGCGTCATCTCGGCGAGACGGCCGGACTTGTTCTCAAGGAACACGCTCAGCTGCTGGATCACGGCTAGGCCTCCCCTTCGGCTCGCAGATCCACTACTCGTTTAGCCTTGCCTTCACTGCGCGCGATCGACTTCGGCTCTACGAGCTTGACGGCTATGGAAACGGCGAGTGCGGACTCGATCTCCGCCTTCACACGCTTCTGCAGCGCCTCGAGCTCGCGCACCTCGTCAAATGCCACGTCAGGAGCGACCTCGACGTGTACCTCGACTGAGTCCATCGAGCCGCGCTTGGTGAGCACGACCTGGTAGTGCGGAGCCACGTTCGGGATGCCCAGAAGCACCTGTTCGATCTGGCTCGGGTAGACGTTCACACCGCGGATGATGAGCATGTCGTCGCTGCGGCCGGTCACGCGCTCGATGCGGCGGAAGGTCCTTCCGCACTCGCACCGCTCCGGAATGATCCGGCTGATGTCGCGTGTCCGGTAGCGGATTACGGGGATACCCTCCTTGGTGAGCGTCGTGAAGACGACCTCGCCCATCTCGCCGTCGGGTACCGGCTGGAGCGTCTCCTGATCGATGATCTCGACGATGAAGTGGTCCTCGAAGACATGGAGGCCGTGCTGACACTCGCACTCTGTGGCGACGCCCGGCCCCATGACCTCTGACAGGCCGTAGATGTCGATTGCGCGGATCCCGAGATCAGCCTCGAGTTGCGTGCGCATGGACTCGCTCCACGGTTCGGCGCCGAAGACGCCTATGCGAAGAGGTAGGTCGTGGGGGTCGATACCCATGTCACGGGCGGTCTCACCAATGAGTTGTGCATAGCTTGGCGTGCAGGCCAGAACGGTGACGTTGAAGTCGCGTAGGATCTGCACCTGGCGCTTGGTATTGCCGCCGGAGACCGGAATCGTCACAGCACCGAGGCGCTCAGAGCCGTAGTGCGCGCCCAAACCACCTGTGAACAAGCCGTATCCGTAGGTGACCTGAACGATGTCGTCGTTCGTGGCCCCGGCCGCAGCGAAGGTGCGCGCCATCAGATCGGCCCACCGGTCGAGATCGCCTTGCGTGTAGCCGACAACGCTCACCTGGCCCGTGGTGCCACTGGACGAGTGCACACGAACGATCTCGCGTAGCGGCACCGCAAACATGCCGTACGGATACGCGGCGCGAAGGTCGTCTTTGACCGTGAACGGGACGCTGGCCAAGTCCTGAAGCGAGTTCACCGAGCGCGGGTCGAACCCCGCGTCGTCGAACTTGCGTCGGTAGGTCTCGACGTTCTCGTAGACGCGAACCAGCAGGGACTGCAACCTCTCGAGCTGCAGCGCCTCCAGCTGTTCACGAGGCATCGCCTCAAGCTCCGGCTGGAACACCGCCCCTCCTCTCACGGTGCGCCCACGGGCCCTCGGCGGCTTGCCGAAACGGGGCCCTTAAGGCGTCGTTGTCGAAGTCGTCGTATCTGTCTCAGGCTGCTCGACCTTCTTGGTTCCCACGCGCACAATCTGCGCCTTGGGCCGGTAGTTCGAGAAGAACGAGTCAGTACGCACCACCTTACCGTCTTTCTCCACGATGCGCTTTACCACAATACTGCGGCCTGATACGCCTTGCTCCTCAACCACCTTGCTGCCCTTTTCGAGCTTGGGGTCCTTGATCTCCTCGGTCCCAGCCTCGCGGATGTTGGTCCACTTGCCCTTCTCGGCCGTGACGTCGTAGCCGGGGTCGGTTCCATACAAGGAGACCGTGATCGACGAGCTGGTGTAGGAGACCGAGACGAGCACCCAGTGGTCGGTCTCGTTCTTGAACTTCAGGTCCGGACCACCCCATGAGACCGTCGCGTCGCGCCCATCGGGGTAGTGCGAGATGTAGAAAGAGTGGTTGTGCCGCTCGACGACCGGAAGGCCCGAGAGGAACACCGCGTTGAATACGGTAGTACCGACCTGACACACGCCGCCCCCAAGCTGAGGCACCAAGCGGCCCTTGACGATCGCATTAGCCTCCTGATAGCCCTTGGCAGCAGTTCGCTGGCCAGCCGCACCGTTGAACGAGAAGGTGCCTCCCGGCTTGATCAGCGTGCCGTCGAGGGCGTTCCCGAGCAGATGGATGTTGTTGACCCTGGGGCGGTTGCTCGGTTCGTAGGTGGTGCTGAAGGTCGAGATGCGCTGGGTAACGCCCATGCCTCGAGCCTTCTCGGTGGTGATCTTCGGTTGTACGCGAGTAGTGCGCAGCGCAACCGAGTGTTCTCCCCCACCCTTCTTGAGTTCGCGAGTCATGTTGTCGGACAGGCTCGCGATATCCGGTCCGATGCCTTCCTCCGACGGAATGATCGTCACGCTGCCGTGCGCGGTCTTGAAGCGCGCATTCTTCGCGGGACGGCCGACGTCTGAGCCCAGCTTCTTGAGAATCGGTTCTTCGGCAAGTTCGGGAGAGACAACAACCGTGAGGGTGGACTCGGCAGACGGGGTCTTGCTGTCCTCCTGTGAAGGTGCGATGTCGATCCACTTGGCGATATCAGCAGGCGGGAACTTCCAGCTCTTCTCGTCGAAAGTGATGGTGACCGCCGAGTCCAGCATCCCTTCGGCCACCTTGGCGGCCCGCCCAGCTTCAGCCGCGTCGACGTGCATGCGATCCACTACCACGGGAGCCTTCACGACACGGTTACCCGTGGACCAGAACGCTGCCAGCAGCCGTGACCTGATGACGTCGCGACGCATCATGTGGCCGTCTTTGCCTTCTACGACCTGCGGCGTCGTCCCCTCGATCACCACTGAGGCGTTCTTGGCAGGCACGTCAGTGCTCTCCGCTATCACGTCTAGGGTCTCGTTGAGCTTCTCTTCGTCAACGACGGGCGTTGGCGCTAGGTCGACTCCAGTGAAGATCGCGTCGATACGAGCTCCCACGGCGCTGAGGAAGCCGCCTGCACGCCCGACCTCCATAGCCCGACGCGTCTGGTCGGCGTCGTCGAAAGACAGTCCGATCTGCTTCGCGGTGACATCCCACGAGCTGTCTCCGTAGACCACCTTCACCGGCTTCGCGATCCGTGCACCAAGCTCCTTGTCCAGCGTGGCCGTCGCGCCACCGGCGCTCATGCTGCCGACATCGACTCCGGCGATCGACACCCGTGGGTGAATCCGACCGGAACTGAGCAGCAGATCGAGACCGATCGCGAGAACGAGCACGACCACGACGGCCACGGCGCCTATGATCCACGGCAGCGAGTCTCGCTGCTTGCGCGCGTGGCGATGCGACCTCGCCGCTTGACGCGCGACCGGCCTGCGATGCGACCTATGCTCTCGCCGTTCTTCCACTCGATCTCCATTTTGTCCCGCGACACGCTGAATCTCAGGCATTGTGCCTGCTCGTAGCCTTGCGGGTGGGCTTTTGTAGCTGCACCGTCACATCCGGTAGCACACTGGCTCTCAGAAGCAAGGTACCTGCCAGCGTCCGCCACCTACGGCGGCGCCATCAACCTTACGCTCCGGGTAAGACATCGGCAGGTGAACAGCGTACCAGCAAGCTGCTTCAAGACTCCCCTACCTCGGCGCGAGGCTCCGAACCGTCCTAACCGCTCTGATGGTGTATACCACCGCAGTCACAAGCGACGTCGCGATCCCCATGTAGACGAACCAGATGCCGGCTGCAGCAGGCGTGTACCCGAGGCCCGGTGCATAGGGTGAGTCCAAGATGCCAATACCCGGAATGAGGGGCCAGTTGAGTATCAGGTCGGAGAAGCCGAATAGCAGCAGCGCCGTCGTGAGCTTGCCGACGAAGACGACCTCGACCGAGCGAGCTCCGCGGCGAGCAAGGTAGGCAGCGCCGCCCAGGAGGTAGACATCGCGCGCGACGAGCACAACGACCACCCAGAGCGGCAGACGCTCGAGCAGATAGACACCCACGACTCCCGAAGCAATCAGCAGCCTGTCGACAAGCGGATCGATCGCGGCCCCTACGGCGGTTACCGTACCGGTGCGGCGGGCGATCTGCCCGTCCAGCCAGTCGGTCGAAGCGGCCACTGCAAACAGCACGAACGCCACGCCGTCGCTTCGGCCGCTCAGAAGCACTGCGAAGAACATCGGCACCAGAATGAGCCTGAGGACCGTGATGATGTTGGCGACCGTAAGGATGTCGTGCGAGCGATCGGACTGTGCTGGCTCTTCGGTCGGGACTTGCACTTCATCGTCGCGCTCTACCACCACTTCCTCCTTCGGAAGTACCACATCATCCAGATGATAATCGCAACCATGAAACCGATGACTGCCGCAAAACTCCACGTCGCATCGACCGGGGGCCACATACCTCGCACGACGTTCATCCCGTAAACACCCGTCAGCAGCGTTAGCGGCATGAAGATCGTGGCCACCACCGTGAGCGCCTTCATGATCTCGTTCATGCGGTTCGAGACTGAAGACAGGTAGATGTCCATGGCTGCCGAGGCGATCTCGCGTGCGGTCTCGATCGAGTCCTCGAGCCGCGCGAGATGGTCGCCTACGTCTTGCAGGTAGCGGAAGCCTTCCTCGCTGATCAGGTCGCGCTCGCGGGCGAGTGCCCTGATGATGTCGCGCTCGGGACCCACGATACGGTGCAGCTTCACGAGCCGTCGGCGAACCGCGTAGATTGCCTGCATGTGCTCTCTCGACGGGCTTCCCAGCAGCACGTCTTCAATATCTTCGAGATCATCGGCTACTTCATCCACGTAGCCCAAGACCCCGTCGACCAGCCGGTCGATGATTCCATGCAGCACGAAGTCCGCGCCGCGCGGCATGAGGTCTTCGGCCCGCTCCACGACATCGTCGATCGCCTTCAAGGAATGGCTGTGCACCGTGATCAGGTGGTCCGCGGCCATGAAGACGTCGAGTTCTCGGGTGGGGACATCCTCGCCGTCCGGCCGAAGCGGCGTGATCCAGATCATGAACAGGCCGGAGAGGTACGTCTCGATCTTGGGTCGCTGCGGGTAGTGAAGGCAGTCCTCAATCGCGAGGGGGTGCAGCCCGAACGCTTCGGCAAGCGGTCGTAGGGCCGCCTCATCGGGCTCGAGCACGTCGACCCACACCCACGGCGCGCGCTCACGTGCGCGCGCGAGGTCTGCGATACCTCCAGTCGCAATCTTCTCGCCCTCTAGCCATCGGACGCTGATTCCACCCATGTGCCCCCCTTGTCGCTCTCATTCAGTGTTATCACAACAGGCCGCCGAAAGGGACGCATCTGCACCGTATTGCCACAAGGCGGGTATGCTAGGTGGCCGAAAAGACGTAGTCTCGCCGTGGCATCTTCGCCGCGGCCTCGAAAGGAATGCTGTGGCGCACCTGCTCGGATGCGAGAGTGTCACCTTGGAGTACCCCTCAAAGAAGGTGCTCACCGACGTGACGCTCGGCATCGACGAGGGCGAGCGCGTCGGCGTTCTGGGTGCCAATGGCGACGGCAAGTCCACGCTTCTGGCTGTGCTTGCTGGCCAGCTCCAACCGGACTCTGGCAGTGTCGTCAGGCGCACCGGCGTTCGCGTCACGACCCTTCGGCAAGCCGATTCGCTCGACCCAGAATCGAGCGTAGAGCACGCCGTCGTGGGCGACGTTGCTGAGCACACATGGGCGTCGGACGCACGCATTCGCGACATCATCAAGGGGCTCATCGGCGATGTGGCGTGGGACGCGCGCATCGGCGAGCTCTCTGGCGGTCAGAGGCGGCGTGTGGACCTAGCACGCGTGCTCATCGAGGACTCCGACATCCTCATGCTCGACGAGCCCACCAACCACCTCGACGTTCACGCGATCGCCTGGCTCGCGGAGCACCTCAAGCGGCGCTGGCCCAAGAAGTCGGGCGCACTGCTGGTGGTTACTCACGATCGCTGGTTCCTCGACGAAGTCTGCCTGCAGATGTGGGAGGTCCACGACGGGCAGGTCGACGAGTTCGAGGGCGGCTACTCCGCCTATGTGCTGCAGCGCGTCGAACGTGATCTTGCCGAGCGTTCGGCGGAGCGAAAGCGCCGCAACATCATGCGCAAGGAACTTGCGTGGCTTTCGCGCGGCGCACAGGCGCGCAGCACCAAGCCGAAGTTCCGGGTTGCCGCAGCCAAAGAGCTGATCGCCGAAGAACCACCGCTGCGAAACTCGCTCGAACTCAAGCGCTCGGCGATCTCGCGTCTCGGCAAACAGGTCGTCGACGTGTTGGGCGTCTCCATGCGTTTCGGCGAAACGCGCGTCATCGACAACGTCACGTGGCACATCGGCGCAGGCGACCGGTTCGGCATCCTTGGCGAGAACGGATCGGGCAAGACCACGCTGCTCAACCTCATGCAGGGCAAGCTTGAGCCACAGACCGGTGAGGTCCGAATCGGGCAGACCGTGAAGTTCGCCTACCTCTCCCAGCACCTCACCGAGCTCAACTCCCTGGCCGACCAGCGCGTTCGAGACGTACTGAGCCGCTACAACACGCGCTACGAGATCGAGGGCCGCGAGCTGAGCCCCGCGCAGCTGCTCGAGCGACTCGGCTTCGAGTCGGCGCATCTTTCGGCGTACGTGGCCGACCTGTCCGGCGGACAAAAGCGCCGTCTGCAGTTGATGCTGATCCTGCTGGACCGCCCCAACGTGCTGATCCTCGACGAGCCGGACAACGATCTGGACACCGATATGCTCGCCGTAATGGAGGGGCTGCTCGACACGTGGCCAGGCACGCTGCTGCTCATCACGCACGACCGGCACCTGATGGAGCGCGTAACCGACGACCAGTTCGCGATCATCAACGGCCATATCCGGCATGTGCCGGGCGGCGTCGAGGAGTACCTCAAGCTGGTCGAAGCTGGTCGCAACGGCGGCTCCCCGAAGCCGGCGAATGCCGCTGTCATCCAGCCTGCCGAAGGTGACGGCACTCCCGCGTCGGCCGGGTCCGCTCCCCTGACGCGCGCTGATGAGTACCGCCTCAAGAAGGAGTCCGCGTCCGTCGAACGCAAGATGGCCACCGCCGCGGGCAAGGTCGATGTCGCACGCCAGGCCCTAGAGGACGTCGACGCGTCCGACTACGTCGCCATCCTCGAAGCCCAACAGGCTCTCCAGCAGGCCGAGGACAACGTGGCAGCACTCGAAGACGAGTGGCTGAGGCTGTCTGAGATCCTCGGCTAAGCCTGCGCGAAGATGCGCCAGCCGTAGAAGACGCTCGCTGCTGCGGCGTATGCAACGATCGCGTAGTACCAGCCCCCGGTCAGCTTGGGCGTCTTGATCGGCGCTACATTCAGGCCTGCGAGAACGAGCAGCGTGACGTAGATCAGTGCCGTGAACGCGAATGTGCTGAGAAGCGGCTGGAACGCGAAGACGGCCACCAGCAGCAGCATGTTGTTGTCGAGCGCGAGGCCTCGATACGTCGTGCTGCCTATCAGGCCAAAGGTGTTGAAGTAGCCCAGTCGCACGACACCCGCAGCCATGTAGATCACAGCGCCGGGGAGGCACAATAGGCTGAAGTCGCTCACGGACAGCAGGATCAGCGCCGGCGCGACCACGAAACTCACGACATCAATCAACGAGTCCAAGTGAGCGCCGAACTGGCGCTGCTGCTCGGTGCGCTCCCCCATTCGGCGAGCGACACGCCCATCCATCCAGTCGAAGACGACTGCCCAGATGAGCCCCACCATCGCTGCGGGGAACACACCCCTAATCGCGAAGTAGATGCCGGTGACAGCGCACGCGAGCCCGGCCAGCGAGCACAGATTCGGCATGTCACGGGCGAACCAGAGCATTGAGTGCGGAGTTGACGTGCGTGAACGGGTCATCGGTGTTCACCGGCTTCGAGAACCTCTGACAGTGCGGAGACGAGCGCCTCGTTCTCGGCCTGTGTGCGGCTTGCGATCCGCACGTAGCGGTCGCCGTCGTCCATGGTCTTGCCTCCGCAGTGCTTGATATAGATGTTGTGTTCCACGAATAGGCGACGTTCGATCTCGACGCCGGATGCCGACTGCGCCGGAAGACGGCAGAAGACGAAGTTGGCGGTGGGGCGAAAGACACGCATCCCATCGATTCCGCAGAGCGCTTCGTAGAACGCATCGCGGTCGGCCCGCACCTTCGCGCAGCTCTCAACGAAGTCCTGGCGGAAGGCCGGGGCCACCCGAAGGAACTCCTCCGCGATGCCGTTGATGTTCCAGATGTGCAGGCCGTCACGCACGCGAGATGCCAGGGCAGGATCGGCGGTCAAGAGATAGCCGATGCGCAGCCCACAGATGCCGTAGGCCTTGCTCATGCTCTTGATCACGGCCAGATTCTTGTGGTCGTGAACGTCACGCTCCACCGACTCTGAAGCCGGTGTCTCGGTGAAGTCGATGAACGACTCGTCGACGATGAGGGTGCAGCCATGCGGCTCGAGCTTGCGCGACAACCGCAGCAGGTCAGCTCTCGGCACGGTAAGTGACGTGGGGTTGTTCGGCGTCACTACCACTGCGATGTCCGCGCCACCGTCGATGGCCGCAGCCGCAAAGCTATCCACGTCGAGATGGAACGATGTCGAATCGAGCGGAAACTCGATCACGGTCCCTTCGGCAGCCGCGTTCGCATACTCGTTGAACGACGGCACCGGGACGATCAGGCGCTTCGCGAGGCCCCCCGAGATGATCTTGATGAGCTCCGCGGCTCCGTTGCCAACGACAACGTGTGAGGCAGGCTGCCCGATCAGGTCGCCGACGAGTGCTGCCAGTTCGTCCTGTGCGACTGGGTAGTTCAGTAGCAGCTCATCGAAGCTATTGCGGAGTTGCTGTACCAGCAGCTGTGGCGGGAAGTAGAGATTGTAGAGGTAGGCGTGATCGACGAACCCGTGGCGCCAGTAACCGCCATGCGTCGACGCGAGGGCCTCGTACTCGCTCTGCCTTGCGTCGAGCGTCTGTCTGTCTCCGTCTGCCATCAGCCGGCCAGCTCCGAAGATCGGCTCGCCGCTGCATGGCGCAGTGTTGCCGAATGACCCGGGAAGAGCAGCTCTGCTGCCGCGAGATCCTCGAGCGTATCGACCTCATACCAGCTATTAGCTTCGAACATGACCGGCGCAAGCGACATGCTGCCGTCTGCGATCATCTCGGCGAAGACGGACTCGTAGTAATCACCGGTGCGCTTGGCAGTCACATACCGGTCCAAGCGCTCACCGATAGCCCGCCACGTTTCGCGCGAGAAGCTGTAGATGTTGACGGTCTTGAAGTGAGTCGCGTCAGGACGGCTCATCTCGCCGAGGCAGAAGGCACCCACGCGCTTTCTTCCGTCGAGCGTGACGGTCGTGCCGTTCATCCACGGAAGCTGACGAGACACAGCCGCGGTGTTGGGGGTCATCATTCCCTCGAAGAGGGCCTCGCGGAAGACGAGATCGCTCTCGATCAGCAGCACCGGCTCGTCGATGACGTCTTTGGCGAGCCACAGGCTGTAGAGGTTGTTCGTCGTCCGGTAGCAGGTGCTCTTCACATAGCTGACCTCGATGTCACCTACGTGATCGCCCAGGTAGTCCTGGATCGAATCCGACTCGTGGCCGACAACGACGACGAGCCGCGTGAAGCCGTGGGCACACAAGGCTCGCATGAGCCGTTCGAGTATCGGGATTCCGCTCAGACCCACCAGGCATTTCGCCGTTGAATCCGTGAGCGGAGATAGACGACTACCCATTCCCGCGGCAAGAAGGAGCGCGGTGGTGGGTCTTTCGGGACGTGCTTCTGTGACGCTACGCAATGGGGACTCCTCGGTCATCGTGGTTGCCGCTTCCGTCCAGTGACGGTGCGGTCGAACCGACGCCGAGGTCTCAAACCCGACAGCCGTAACGCCTTACTCCCCCCTGTCGCGCTGTGCCCGGTGGGCATACCAGGGAGCTATCAAAGACACCGAAGGACGATGCGGTGCGCCATTGAGAGGGCCGCCGGTGTCGTCGCGAGAGCGTCCAATAGCGACGCAGTTGGAGCTTGATTATACGCCGTTGACGCACTCGACGCGAACCGCGCGTCAAGCAGGCCCGATCTGTAGCCTCGGAACAAGCACGCCGATCGCACCCGGAACGACGCTCACATCTAGTGGCGTCTGGCCGGCGTCTTCGCCGTCCGCCAAGACAGTCTGCACAGGCGTCGTCTCCACGTGAATCACCTTGCCACGCCACCGGCTCATCATGCGCGGCTGTTGTCCCTGGGCCGCATCGGCTGCGCTACCAATGAGGCCTGGGAGGTCCGTCCGCTGCACCACCACCACATCAAGTAGGCCGTCCGAGACATCGACGTCAGCGGCGATTCTCAGGCCTGAGACCCCTACCATTGCGGAGTTGGCGACCAGCGCTGCCAGCCCCTCACACTCGACCTCTGCGCCATCGACCGTGAAGCGGTATGCAGCCATCGGCGCTTCAGCGATGGCCGACAGCCCCGAGAGTGCGTAGGCCAGCCACCCGAACTTGTCTTTCATCTCCGGGGTGGCCGCGCTCACCATCTCGGCCTCGAGTCCCGTGGTCAGCCGCAACACAAAGTACTGATCGCCGGAGCGCCCAACGTCGACCCGCCTGATCTCCCCGGCGTCTCCCACCGCAAGCGCAGCGGCTTCGGCCAGCCCCGGCGATATCCCAAGCTCTGCTGCGAGCGCGTTGCCCGTTCCGCCCGGTAGCAGAAGGATCGGAGGGCCACCCTCGGCCAGACCGGCGGCCACTTCGGAGACGGTTCCGTCACCGCCATAGACGCCGACTAGATCGTAGCCCTCGTCAGCAGCGCGCTGCGCCGATCGCTTGGCGTCGCCGCTCTCGTGCGTGATGTCGACTTCCCAGTCGATCGCCGCGGGCGAGAACACGTCGTTCAGAACGCTCAGAACGGGTTCGGGTTTCCCCGCTGCCGGGTTGATGATGACCTTCACGCGCATGTCCGGCCCCTCCTCCTGTGGGTGCGCCTCACCTTGATGCCGGCCGCTGTCGGGACAGCCAGTCCTTCTCGAATGCCCGTATCCGTCGCTCGATGTAGGGAGCGTGGGGATCTGCGACAGGCCGATGATCGGTGATCAGCGCCATTGCCTCGTCTGCCGCCATACCGCGGGCAATGAGGATGCATGAAGCCATCGCGACACTGCGGTGGATGCCCCCGCGACAGTAGATGAGCACCTTCCCGCCCGAGGCCATCACCAGAACCGCAGCGCGGGCGCCTCGCCGAAGAATGAAGAGGGGAAGCGGAACTAGAGGCGAGTCCACTAATGGGAGCCACAGCGAGCGAAACGGCTCTCGCCGCAGCCCACGGGTCGGCGCCAACCAGATCGTGCTCAGGATGAGATCGATGTCTAGATCACGAACGGATTCGACGTGCCGCGCGTGCAGCCGTGAGGCGATGTAGAGCTGGTCGGTGATCTCCGAGATGTCGGATACCTGAAGATCTGCAGGCTCCACCATCTCTGCAAGCACGTCCCCTCATCGATAGTCCGTAGCTGAGTACTTACCCGCTAACGGGCACCCGACGCGCTTCGGACCGACCTGAGCATGTGCTCGCGTGCGGTGTCACGAGGCCCCGTCGACGTACTCGCGATACCACGCCATCGCGGCAAGGGCCCGGACTGCGGCGACCGGAGAGTAGAGGATGACAGGGTCATATCGCCTTCCACCGGGGAAAGTCGCGGCATCGAGCGGGCGGAGCGGGGCGTTGATGATCGGCTTGCCGGTGCTCTCCATGAGCTCGGTGACGCGCTCGAGGAATGCGACCTCGGCCGCGTTGAAGTTGCCGCGGCCGGGACCGCCCGGTACGCCTGCCGCTGCCGGGTCATCCGATGTCCAGCCCGTCGACGGGCTGCGCAGAATACCGAGGACCACGACGGCGTCGACATCATCGCTCTGCGCGAGTTTGGTCAGAGTGCTCGCCGCGAGGTCTGGGCCAACTGTCGCGACGAGGTCGACAGGGTTGCTGCGACACCAGTAGCCGGGCAGAAGCTCATCCAGTGCGGCAAGCACCTCCGGCTCGAGCGTCGCCAGCTCCAGGTCGTTGCGAGCCAGTTCGTCGGCGGCAAGCACTCCCCATCCGCCGCCGAGTGTCATCACTGCTACTCTGCGGCCTTTCGGCAGTGGAAGAGCCGAGAGGCACAGCGCAAGGTCCAGGCTCTCGTCTGGACCCGTACGGACGAGGGTGCCTGTCTGCCGGGTCGCTGCCAGGAAGACATCCGTTGAACCGGCCATGGCCCCGGTGTGCGAAGCAGCAGCGCGGCGGCCGTAGTCGGTCATGCCGCCGGGCAGTACGACCACCGGCTTCTGGGTCGTGGTGCGGCGCAAGACGTCGATGAAGCGGCGGCCGTCGCCGATCTCCTCGAGATAGACGAGCACAGCAGCTGTCTTGGGGTCGTCTGCCAGCGCTTCGAGCACATCGAGCGCGGTGGTAGTGGCCTGGTTGCCGACCGTCACGTACTTGTCGATGCCGACGTGGCGCCGCTCCGCCCTGGTCACAAGCTGGACGCCGATGTTGCCGGACTGGGAGATGATGCTCAGGCCGCCGGCTTCGGGCCGGAGCTCCAAGAAGCCGACGGCATGCAGATGGCTATGCGTTGACAGCAGTCCCATGCAGTTGGGACCGACGAGCGTGACGCCTGCGTCCTCGGCGGTCTTGACGAGCGCCGCCTCTGCGGCAATCCCCTCCTCGCCTGCTTCAGAGAAGCCTGCAGCGACCACCAGCGCGACAGGAATGCCGCGCTCTCCGCACTGCTCGATTACGCCATCCACGTAGGCAGCTCCTACTGCAACCAACGCAAGATCAGGCGCCTCGGGCAGATCCGAGATGCTGGCGAAGGCCTCCAGGCCACACACGGAGCCGCCGCGCCCGTTGACGGGGTAGATGGGGCCAGCGAAACCCCCGTTGATGATGTTGCGCATGAGAGAACCGCCCCACTTAAGGGGGTCGTTCGAAGCGCCAACGACAGCCACGGCCCGCGGCGCGAACATCGGCGACAGATTCGGCGATGCAGGCGCTGCTCGAGTGGCGCCCGATGCACGCGTAGCCGCTCCGGGATCGAGGATCACGAGCGCATCGGCGGCAACCGGCCTCGTGCCGTCGATGATGAGAGGGTTCACGTCGATCTCAGTGATAGCGGGATGGTCCTCGGCAATCTGCGCGAGCGCACGAATGGCCGCCACAAGCGCCACGCGATCCACCGGTGGCATGCCCCGAAACGCATCAAGCAGCGCACTCGCCCGAATCCCGGAGAGCATGCGCTCAATATCCCCGTCGTCCAATGGTGTCACGCCGAGCGAGATGTCCCTGTGCGCCTCGGCTAAGACTCCGCCGATGCCAAAGACAACGACAGGGCCGTAGGAGGGGTCACGCTTCATGCCGATCATGAACTCCCGAGAGCCCTTGACCATGCGCTCCACGAGAAGCGATGCGCTCGGATCTTCGGCGGCCACGAGAAGTGAGCTAGCGGAGTCGCGTACGGCCGACTCGTCACTCAGATTGAGCGCGACGAGCCCGCGCTCGGTCTTGTGATTGATGCTCGTCCCGATCGCCTTGACGGCCACGGGACCCCCGAGCCGCCGCGCGATCGCCGCGGCCTCGTCCGCATCGCGCGCGAGCCCGCCTTCAGGCACCGAAATGCCGTAACTAGCAAGCAACCGCTTCGCCTGCCACTCGTCCAGCGCGTGCAGCTCCTGCGCGATGGCGGCCGCCAAGACTTCGGTTGCCTCGTTGCTGGTGCCTGCAGAATCAGTCATCATGCCTCGTTCACCTTTGCGCGCGCAGCTTGTCCCCTACCTAGTCGAACGACGACGCCGACATCCGTACCACGTCGACGCCGTTGCGTCTCACTACCTTCGGCAAGCGCTAGGCCAACCGCTGTACGCCTATGCCGATCAGCCCTGGTCCGGTGTGGACGACGAGCGCGGGCGTGAGCACTTCTTCGATCGCGTACCCGAAGTCCGGCAGCTGCTCCTTCATTGTGGCCATCAGCGCGGCACCTTCGGCGGCTGCAGCGCCTTGAACCACCGCGATGTTGTACTCCTTGGCCCCTTCGGCGAACTCGACGGCCTTCTGAAGCGCAACCCTCAGCGACTTCTCGCGCCCGCGGGCCTTCGCAACCGTGTAGTAGATGCCGTCCTCGTTGCAGGCGATGACCGGCTTCACATCCAGGAGCATTCCCATCACTCCCGAGACAAGTCCGATTCGACCGCCTTTCATCAGGTACTCGAGGGACGCGACACAGAAGAACAGCTTCGTGTTGTTCGCCGCGATCTCAACTTGGCTGCACACCTCGGAAAACGACAGCCCCTTCTCGATCAGTTCGCCAGCGCGAATCGCCGAAAAGCCGCTCCCGATCCCGATGTTCCTGGTATCGATGTAGCGCGCCTCGAGCCCCTCCGGCTCCGGCCCGAATGTCATCAGCATGTTGAAGGTCCCGCTCAAGCCGCTGGAAATCGCGATCACGATGACCTTCTCGTAGCCATCGGCCTTGATCTGCCGAAAGAGCTCCGCGACCGTCGCAGGACTCGGCAATGAAGTCGACGGAACCTCATCCTTGAAGCGTTCGTAGACCGTATCGGGAGCGATGTCGATTCCGTCCCGATACTCGCCCTCCTTGTAGACGATCGTGAGCGGGGCGACGTAGATGTGGTACCTGTCCCGGTATTCCTGGGGTACGTCGCAGCCCGAATCCACGAGTATCGCTATATTCTCTTCAGCCACCGTGATTGCCCCTTCGCTGGCGACACTAGTCTCCCCAGTATCTCCCACCAGACTGACCGGGTCGAACGCAGCGGGTGGTCGCTCAACCCACGCGGCAGCGGTGGCGACGCCGAGTAGGCACCACCGGTCTGCCATCCACGTCTGTAACGCTCACCAAACGTCCCATTGACCGAAGGCGTCGAGCCTCGCGCCGCATTGGGCGCGTATTCGGAGTATGTTCAACTCCAACAAAGCCGGGAGGCCTCACGACATGGAACTCGCAATGGCAACGGACTATGCCGGCGACACCGGCAATGCCGAACCCGCCCTGACACGGATCGCGGAGGCGGGCTTCCGGCACATCCAGTGGATCCACCACTGGAGGCACGACTTTGTCTACACCGCGCCGGAGATCAGGCACATCGAGCAACTCCTGAACCGCTTGGCGCTTTCGCTCTACGACATCCACGCTCCCGCAGGCGCTGAGAAGAACTGGTACTCAATCGTCGAGTACCAGCGGCTAGCTGGTGTCGAGATCATCAAGAACCGCGTCGACATGTGCACCGTTCTGGGTGGTTCGGTGATTGTGGTTCATACACCCCCCGCGAACTCCGCCAACCGCGATGCGTGGAGTCAGCTCAGGAAATCGCTGGACGAGCTTGAGGAGTACTGCACCGCAAGGTCCGTCAAGATCGCGGTGGAGAATCGGGCAAACGACAAGTTCATCGGGATTCGCGAGCTGTTTTCGGAGTACGAGTCGACCTTCTTGGGCCTCTGCTACGACACGGGCCACGGAAACATAGGAGGGATGGGGCTCCGGCACCTTGATTCCGTGAAGGAGCGCCTCATCTCACTTCACCTGCACGACAACGACGGAACCGCCGACCAGCACAAACCCGTATTCTCCGGGACGGTCGACTGGGCTGAGCTAGTCCGAACGGTGGCCGCGTCCCCCTACGACAAGTTCCTCACATTCGAGACGGAGATGCGGCGCTCTGGGCTGCACGATGAGGCCCTCTTCCTCGAAGGCACCTACCGTGACGGGCTGAAGCTCCTGTCGATGATGGAAGACGAGATGGGCGATGCACCGGCGGCGTAGTCAGGCCTTTTCCCTGCGCGGCCGAATTCACTGGGGCCTCTCTGCCGATTCGGGCGTGATACCCTATGCAAGTCAGTCGCCCATCGCAAGGCGCTGATCACGGCCCCGGAGGAATCACCGCCTCGCGGGGTCTTCGTTTGTCTCCAAGAAGGCGGCCGAAGCCTTTGAAACGGCTCTTGAACTGTCGAGCACGCTTGTGCAGATAGACGAAACGAGGCACCCCGGAGGGTGCCTCGAAGAGTGCTGGTCGGGCTGACAGGATTTGAACCTGCGACCCCTTGACCCCCAGTCAAGTGCGCTACCAAACTGCGCCACAGCCCGATATATGCTTCTACCTGCGGAAACTCACTTCCCCGATCCTCCCCGATCAGGCGTTTGAGGCCTTCAGGGGCGGTATAGGGGCGGTACTTGCATCCATCCCGCTCGTAGCAGCCTGAGAATAGTACCATTCCTCGAGCCGCTTTGTACCCCCTACATTGTCGTCAACGAGCAGGTGAAGATACGTGTCGAGCATCATCGACGTCTTCTCGTGCCCCATCTCGTCGGCGACCCGTTTGGGGTTCTCCCCTGCCGCCAAAGACCACGTGGCGAAAGTGTGCCGCATGTCGTGGGGATTGCAGCCGGCGAGGCCTGCCTTTGCACACGCCTTGTTCCACCAACTGTAGAAGTTCGGCTTAGAGGTTTGCGGCAGACCCTGCTGCGTTGGGAAGACGAGGTCGAGCAGGTTGGGCTTGCTCTCCAAGCGCCACTTGCGAAGCTCGTTCACTACGTTTTGCGGCATCACGATCGTTCGCCGGGACTTACGCGTTTTGAGGTTAGGATCGAGGCTTCCGTCCTCACGGAGCTGGTGCCTTACGTGCAGCCGGCCACCAACCAAGTCGACGTCTTCCCACCGCAGGCCCTGCATCTCTGAGCGGCGAAGTCCGATGAAAGGCCACACCGATACCATCGTCCTGTAGTGACCCGGGGCCGAATCCGCCAATCGTGCGTGCTCCGTGGTGCTCAGTACGCGGATTGCGTCATCTGCTCGCCGGTTCTCCGGTAGATTGCGGAGCTTGCGGCAGGGATTGCTCTCGCGATAGCCCCACTCAACCGCCTGCTCGAACACCGCCCCGAGTGCCTTGAGGTAGCCCACGACCGTCTTCGATGCCTTCTTCTGAGAAATGAGGCTCGAAACGTAGGACTGCATGTCTTCCTTGGACATACGTCTGACACTGGCCTCATCGCCAAAGAAGGCGCGTGCCTTCTTGAGCGCATTCGCATACCAGTCGATCGTGCTTGTGCGGAGCTGAGGGTTCATCTCGATGTAGCGATCGCACAGAGCGACCAGCGTGATGTCCTTGTGCTCGGGCAGGTGACCGAAAGTGAGCAATCGAAGCTCAGCTTGCGTCCCTGCCGTCCTGGCGGCGGTCTTCGTGGGATAGGTCCCTACGTAGACCTTCTTGCAGAGATGCTTGTCCCAGATGCGGACCTTGTACCTTCCGCTCGATGTCTTTTCCATTTCCAAGGTGCATTTCCCTTTCAGTTCACGTCGTCCAGACGGGAAAGGGGCCGAGATCCCAGTGGGAATCCCAGCCCCTCGAAGTTATCACTTGAATCCGACGATGACAGTGCACCAGACGCGAATAGAGCAACATCTTCATCCTCTTGGCAGGAAGAAGACGAAGATGATGAGCTATTCCTCCCTAGGACTCCTCGTCCTCCTCGTAGCAGTACGCCCAGCCACCCTTGAACTTGCTCTTACTCTTCCTCGAAGACACACAGAGTTCGTCCTTTGCCCTCTCGAGGGCGTGCCGGGAAATCCCTGCGGCTGCAGCCTCCCTGAGCACCACAGACGATTCAACACATCCGTTGTGTTCGTCCATGATCGTCTTGAGAAAGCGCACTGCCTCAGCTACCGCGGCGCTCCTGCGACCCGTCGCGTACGTATCCAAGTCGAAGTCGTCGGGCGTCTGACTCCACTCCAAGCGCTCGCCCTTACCAAGTCCGAGCAGCATGGGCTGTGGGGCCCGGCCGCAGTTCCCCTTCTGCCGGTACAAGATGCGATGCGTGTTCTTGCGCCGATGCACGACGAGGTAGAGCACCGAGCGAGCCGCCCCCACCAAGTCGATCGAACCCGAGACGCGGTGGCCGGCGGCCGCCTTCTCCTTCTTGTTGAAGTGATGCAGGACAAGAACAGCCGCTCCCGTCCTCTGCGCAAGTCCTGCCAGACCATTGGTGATGGCCCTGATGTCCGCACCACTGTTCGGATTGCTGCGGCCCAGGAACGCGTCAAGCGGATCAATGATGACGAGCTCGATGTTCTTCTTGTCCACGAGTCGCTCCAGCTCCTCGCAATCGGTGTCGAGCCTGAGTCCCCGCTCCTGGGATCGCATGTTCATCGCCGAGATGTTGTCGATTCGCGCTCCGTACGCGATGAGCTGGGGGCGAATCCAGTCAGAAAGCCCATCCTCACCAGAGATGATCAGTGCCCTGCCCGACCTACCCTCGCCGCCATCCGGAAGATCGTCCCCGGTACTAAGTCGGGCGGCCAGGTCCCAAGAGAGACTGGACTTCCCTACTCCTGGATCCCCCACCAGGAACGTCAGTGCTCCTTTCGGAATCCATCCCGGCCAAAGCCACTCCATCTCCGTAGTGGCAACGTCCTCCAAAGAGATGATTCCGAGGCCCGCCATCTACTGCACTCCGACGAACGAACAGCCATCAGAGAGCATGATGAGAAGTGCTCGCTTCGGCACTACCAGGCGGCGGCCAAGACTGAGGGTCGGGATCGTCTTCCGCTTCGCCATGCGATATGCCGTGTTGCGTCCAATACGGAGGAGCTTCGCCACCTCGCTGATCGTCAGGACTTCTTCCGCGTTATCGAGGTTCATCAATATCCTTTCAGCTTTGGATGGGGCTGGCGGCCCGCCAATGAACCACCAGCCCCCAAATGAAGAAGGGCCTCGTGGCCCTTCGCTTCGGTGAGTCAGAACGATGATGTGATCGGCACACGGAAGCGGGTTAGGAGTCCCGCTCCGAGACACACCCCCCTACCGGGGGGTTGGTGGCGGTGCTACGACACGCGCACTGATTGCCGCAGTTACAGAGCGAGCGTGGCGGTGCATCGTCTCCCACCTCACGCCATGTGGCACGGAGGATGGAGTCGCGAATCTCCTCCATGCGCTTAACCGCGCTCTCCCAATGCTGATGAACTGAGGGGTCGGCATTGACGCAAAGGCTGTAAACCTTCAGCGCCCCTGCATGGGGATCTACGGGATAACAGTCGATCGACTTCCATCCCGCGGGCGCCACCTTGCCGGACGTCCGACCCCGCTTGGCGATGCGCTCGGGCAGATATCGCCAGATTTCGTAGCAAAGGCCAGAAGCGTAGGGAACGAGCTTGTAGCCCAGGTCGTCGAAGATCAGCTGCATTGGTCTCCTAACCAATCAAAGGGTTTTCAGAATCGATTTCCGCAGTCACGAACACGAAGTGCTTGTTTGGGGGCATCAGGGGCCTTCTGGACGTGACCGAACAAGCCAAAGACAGCAATGGCCGGTTCATCTATGCGGGTACGTGAGTTGTGAGCCGAAGAGGCTCAGAGTGTTAGCAGTGCTCGGTCGGTGCGTTCGCCCCTGCTGTAGGCGCGCCCTGAAATGTCGCTACCTCGGATCGGTCCCCTCTCTGCCTGGTGGTCTTGTCTTCGATCAGTGTGGGCCCTCTTGAACAAACTAGGGGCCTATTGGTCCAGATTGGCCTCATGTAGTGCCTGTGGACCCCCGAGAATGCCCATCCATCCCCGCCTGACTTGAGTATGGGGGCATCCTGACGAACTAAGGCCTATTCTTCATACCTTCTGTGGAGCCGACGGCTGGTGCCACACATCACTACCCTTTTCGCCGGAGCATGGCCACGGTCTGTGATCAGTGGCATATCGCTACCTCTTCTCAGGAGAAGCGGGGGTCAGCCACGGCGAGCGCTGACCCGGTGATGAATCACCCAAGGGATGCCATCCTGTCCCGTTCGCACGGTCTGTGGTAAGAATCGTCACAAGGACTGACCACCTTAGTACGTCGGTCCTGCGCGAACTGGCGAAGGTCCGGCTCGTTCGTGAGGGGACCTCGCGTGACAGAGCACGAACCCGAGTGGACCCCACCAAGTGAGTGGCTCTCGTCACACTATGGTGAGTGGATCGCGGAGATACGGGGTGGTTCTGTCCGACAGCCGCGGTTGGCAATAGGTCGCACCGGGCGGCCCGCTCCTCTGCCTGCGGCCAACCCACAGAGGCGTCCCCGCAAACGAAGACCGTGCGTTGTCTGCGGCGAGGACTACCAGGGCGCGTTGGACAATCACCACGTCTACTCAAAATGGGAGCGACAATCACGCACTGATATCGACGCGAGCGTGTGCATCTCGCTGTGTGCAAGTTGTCATCGCAAGTATCACTTCGGCCAGCCAGCCACGGTGGACGCAGTCGCCTTGGTTCTGAAGGAATTGGGAATCGGCTGATTCCACGGCAACGCCACCGGTCAGCATTCTGCCTAGCAACGAGAACAGGCAAGCACAACAGACCCCCGGCGCGGGCCAAGAGGGGGTAGTGCAGGAGCCGAAATGAATGAGAATTCGCAGCTCACAAAGTTCCCTCGATCAACCCTGTCGCCATCCCACGACTAGCGGCGGTGAGAATCTCGCTCGCTCACTAGCTCACAAATCACTATTACATCGGCAGACCACGGTCGTGGCGACTACACCGCGATGCGTCAAGCTAGTGGACGTCCGACAGGAGGACTCGCCGGGGGACCGGGTGGTCTGATGCACTTCTGGGTCGTCTGGTGTACGAGTGACAATCAGAACGCGCGAAACTCAGAGGGTTCCGACCAACTCATCGATCTCGTCATCGTCGGCAATTGACCATTGATCGCCGACCAGCATTCCTGTCCCGGACATTGATGCGCCATCAAGTACAAGTAGCAGCAGGCGGCCAGAAGACGCCTCTATGACTCTAAGGAGACTTCCAAGGGCGCCGCAGACTATGTTGTCTTCGACTCTCACCGGAAAGCTTGGCCCGGACTCGTCGACCCGAACGTCATATGTGCCCTCGACTAGCCCTGAGGGCACTTGCCGGAGACTACATCGCCCCATACGGATGCCGCTGGCCGCGAGACGCCACAGTACCCAGGTGACCGGGCCACTGCCTCCAAGACGAACCGCTCGATGCTTCTCGACCTCACGTACGCGCTCGTACACTTCGTTTGCCGAAACGTCCGCACCCCTGAGCCCGTACACACAAGGCCCGTGTTTGACTACGCATGGAGACTCGGCGAGCAAGCGGTGGAAGTTCACCTTCCCCACTCCCAGCCGATAGGCGACGGACCATAGATCGTGGAGGTGTGCAATGCCGCCTTCATCCCTAAGCGCCCGGACCAGTTGAAGCTCCGCGCCCTGAAGAACTTCCTCGCCCCTAAGTGGTGGGGCCGCAGCGAAACGAGCCCCATCCTGCTGCAGCCACGGGCTGTTCGTCGCATACACCTGCATCACTGAGCTTGGAACCTCGACGCCTCGCCTGTCTCTACCTACAGCATCGACCATCGACTCTATTGAGAGTGCGGTGTCAGCCATAGCCAGGGCTTTCCTCAGTCGGTTGCCAACTCGATCCTTGGTGGCCACTAAGGACGGCATCCCGACCCAGCTTCTCTCATCATCAAGCCATAGGAGTTCCGGGTCCTCATCAATGGCATGGCGCAGATCGTCATCATGGGACTCTTCAGCGCCAGCGGCGCAAACTAGGTCGGCGTACGCACGAATTGAACAGCGTGACATCAGCGAGTGAATCGCGTCGCCGATATCATCCTCGTCAGTCACACTATCCAGCGAGACGACCTGGTCACCCCGTATACGGAAGCTGGCTTCTGCGCCGAAGAACCGCGCCGCATCGAGCAGTGACTCCACTGAGAAGGCGTCTTGAACAAGCCCCTGCGTAAGCAAGGTCCTCTCCAGCAGCGCCTTGTCCATCGGGATGCTGGATCCAGCTACAGCCAGCGCATCGGTGAGTGCGGTCCCCGCTACACCCGCCTCCAAGATCCGAGACTCTACCTTCTTGCAAATCTGTCGAATGCGCTCGCGAGTGACGCCGAACCGGCGTGCGGTTTCCTCGAGTGTCAGCGGTGCCGTTCCACCCCAGCCGTGGCGCAATAGCATCATCTCGCTTGCGCGTTCGTTCTTGGCCGCCTGACAGAGTACTTCTCGAAGAGCCACGTCCAACGGACGAGAACCCAGATCAAGCGGCTCTAGAACTCGTCTGCGAGAGTAGATGGAATCCTCGAGAGGATTCAGGCGTGAGATGGACTCAATCGAGGTCAGCAGGTCCATGAAGCTCAGAGCGCCAAAACCGCCAATAGACAGGATCTCACTAATGGTTGCTGCGCCGAGTCTCTCCCAAGTGTTGAGGCCTGCTCGCCCAAGGCAATTCCTTGTTCTGACAGTCAAGTCAACTTGGCCACCCTCCAGCGCAAAAAGGTCCTGGAGCTGCGCGAGGCCTAGTTTGGGTGGAAGCGATGTACGCACGCCCTGTACTGCACTGGCGGCGAGATCCGTCAGCCGCACGATCTCTATCGGCTGGTAGACAGACCATACGCGGTCATCCAAGTCCCCGAAGTTCGAGAACCCAGAGCGCTGAAGTCCTGACGGCATGGCGCACTGAAGTAGCGGCGCAAGTACACGAGGCACCAGGCTGTGTGTCGGCCTCGGAAAGCGGCTCGGACTTCGTCTCCAAGGAGTCGTGACAATCCGGCTGATGCTCGGCTCAGGGGCTTGAGGCTGACTCCAGAAGGCGGACTCCGTGGCGACCAGAACATCAAGCAGCGCCTTAGTCCCAAAGCTGCGAATCGAGAGCAGATCACTCGGTGTCATCTCAGCCATCTGACTCCAGGTCGTGATTCTTCCGAGCCTAAATCGATTCCAGGAGCGCGCGCCCAGTACGATGGGATTGGCTGGAGACTCACTCCCGTACAATTCCCCGAGTTTGCGCGGTCCGATGGACAGACGCTCGGGAGGAATACTCCTCAATTCCGCGGATGCCTTGTCTGCGAGGCAAAGGCATTCGTGCTCGGTGAAGGCATGCCACACCTTCTCGTTCAGGTCTGAATAGCGGCGGAATCCAATGCGTCTGTAGCCCGATGGCAAGGCCAAGTCCAGATCCCTTTGAAGAGCGACAGGCACGAGAGCCTGTCCCCTTCTCGGATACCGAACTACTCGTCCGAAGAGTCCCGTGGGTCCCACGCCCCAGTCAGACGGATCGTCAAAGACGCTCACCCATGCACCTCGCGCGACTTGAGCCATTCCTCATTGATTCGAGCGAGCTCCGAGTCTGAGTGCTTGAGGCGTCCGTCAATTCCAAGCATCTCAGCGATCTCAACCCGAGCATGCCTTGAGAAGCCCTCAAGCCGCTGATCGTATCTGTCTTTCGGAATGCCGTAGCGAATGCAGATGTTGTTTTCGCGAACGAGGCGACGAAAAGCTCTTACGTCTGCGTCAGACCAGTTCGGGTGGATGTGATACTCACCACGATCCTGCGACTTCTTCATTGGCCGATAACCGTCACTGAAGGCATCGAGCGGGCGGTAGCGACAATCTGAGACTTGCACGCCCCAATCGAAGCACTGCTGCGCCTTCTCCACCATCACCTCGGGATCGAGGTCATGGTTGTAGATCATGAAGACCTGGATCTCCTTGCGGGAGAATCCCGCATCTTCGAGGATCTGAAGCTGCTCTGCAACCCGTCCCCGCTCACCCAATCCCGCGTCCCATGCGATGCGGACATTCTTGAATCTAGCTCGCTTCATCGCAGCGGCGAGATGCGGTTCCTTTCGGAGTATTCGCCCATCTATCCCGCTCTGGCTCTCACAAGTGATGACACGGCCATGCATTCTTGTTGACGCGATTTCCTCAAAGATGTCCCCGATGTAGGGATTGGCCAGAAGGTTGTTGTCGTAGAAGACCAAGTGGTTCTTCTTCAACTCACTCATGATGGAGGCCTTTGGCAGAAACTCCTCCTCGATTCTATGAGTTCCACAGAACGTGCATTTGCGGATGCAGCCCCTCGAGGCATGGACAATTTGGAACTCCGGCTCTGGCTCCAGTAGGCCGTAGTCGGGTGCCAGAGTGTGTGACAACGCTTCCGCCTGCACGTGGACACCCTCATGGACGCGGTCGCATCCGGTGTGCTGCTTGCAGTGCACCGGTTCAAGGGAGGCATATATGCCTCCGACGACAATCTCCGCGCCACTGCCATACGCATCCCGATAGAAGCGTACAGCCTCACGAACAGCATTTGCCCAGTAGGTGAACAGGGACGTGACGTAAATAGTGTCTGGTACCCAGTCCTCGCGAATGCGATACACACCGAAGTCGGCCTGAACTTCGTCACCCTGCTCCTTGTGCCAGGTCGAGAGCTTCAGAAGCCCGATCGGCAAGTAGTCCTTGTGGTTCAGGCTCTTGGCGGGCAGCGGGAATCTGGGTTGAACCAGCAGGATCTTGCTCACTCTGTTGCATCCCCGCTTCGTTCACTTATCGCTAGCCCTGCGGCTGTCTGAAGAACCTCGATTGACAAGTTCTCACGGAACTCAACGCCGTCAGCGAGTTGCTCTCTCAGTAGCCCGATGCCACCGCGGGCGTACTCCTCCGCGATGCCGTATGCCTCATCCATCGAGAAGTCCTCGCTAATCTCATCTCGCCCTGCCATCGCCACCGCTGCCATTAGGCAGTGGTCTTCCTCGTTGAAGTACTTAGACAGCACGAAGCCGTACCGATCCCTGAACGGCTTGCGCATACCGTGAGCGAAACCATATGACATAGCAAAGAGAAATGCGTCCTTGTTGTCCACGCCGCCCATTCGGCGCGCAAGGGTCTCAAATTCACCGCGGCGTTCGCCGTCGATGTATACACGGTCTCTCTGAGCCACTAGATCACCACCGTGGTCGACTGGGCTGCTTCGTCAAATTCAATTCGAACCACCGATGAGACCCCGCTCTCGACGAAAGTGCTCTCAACTGCACCAAACTCGTCCGGCTTCATAAGCAGTATGAGCTGGCGTCCGTTCAGGTTCTTGAGCATCGTCTGCGCAACGAGCACCTTCACCTCGTCATCGACCTTGACTAGGGGGCTATCAAAGACCAGCGGCACGTCGAAGTCAGATACTCGGCCAAGCGCCTGGCTGAAGGACAGGGCCAAGCAGACATCCTCTCCGCCTGAAAGGTCGGCCGCAGCGTCATAGCCCTTGGCCATTTCGACGCCGACACCATAATCTTGGTCGATTGAGGCTGCCACGTAGGTTTGGTCCTTCCAGATCATCCTGAGGAAGGAGTCGTTCAAGGCGCTCGAAACCTCGAGTCGAGTTTCCGTAATTAGCTCAGAATGAGCATGATCTACCGCAGCCAGGCACTGTTCAGCGAACTCCAGCAGCTTGTAGTGCTCCTGCTGGTCACTACGGCGCTTCATTTCGCGCTCGATATTCTTGCGAACCTTGCCGAGATCCTCCTGTAGGCTCTCCCGCTTGGATTCCAAGCGCGGGATCTCGGCTGTGAGCGCATCTCTCTGGCGCACTGCAGCATCCCATTGGGCCTTCAGCACCTGGAACAGATCGTCCTCGACCCCCAACGCATTCAGCTCTTGTTCCAACACCTCGAGACGCTTACGAAGTCCGTCCCTCTGCGTCTCCTTGTCCCTGATGTCTAGCCGAATTGGCTCAAGGTCGGTCTCAAGATCCACCGCCCTGCGGCGCAACACAGCAGCCGGCCCACGTTGTGCCTGGAGGAATGCGCCGAGTTGCGACGCCTCGCGGTGTCGCTCGAGCAGATCCTCGACCTGCTCACGAGCAATAGTGTCTGCCTCGAGCCCTCGGCCACATACACAAAGATGCGAATTCAGCAGCTCCTGAACGAAGTCGGGGTGAATTGGTGCGGGGATTCTGCCCGCCTTCCATGCCTCGTCCACCTTCAGAACCAAGTCGGACACGGCTCCGTAGCACAGCACAGCGGGCGCGCTTGTGACCAACCGTGAGTACATTCGCTCGTCAAGCTCTTCGAGCTCCTCATCAAGGCGCTGGAGTCGCTCTCGGACTCCGTTGTAATCAGCGATAGCCTTGGAGGCCTTGTCTACGTCACCCATCCGGTCATTCAAGGCGTCCATCTGGCGCTCGAGACTCTCGAGATTCAGGGTCTTCGAGTCGATTTGTGAGCTGAGTACCTCAATGCGATGATCGAGTTCAACCCGCTCGTTCTCCAGCCCCTCCAGCAGACCGCCCTTGTCTGAACGGCCGACGGCAGAAAGGAGCTCGTCTCTCACTTGCCGCAGCCGGGTCTTCATGCGGTCGAGGGTGTTGATCTTTGCGATCTCGAGGATTGCTTGCCGCACCCTCTTCGACTCAGCACCTTGGTGAAAGAACTGGTTCAACCTCTCAGTGTTCAACATGTAGTACGGGCGGATGTGTTTCGGTAGACGTCGACTTATCCAGTGGTCCGGATCCTCAACTCGGTCATAGCCCGAAGCTCCGTTCTGACGCAAGACGGAGAGCTGAGACCCACCTTGCCTTTCGGGCACGCCCTCGGCGTTGACCACGTAGGCTGCCTCACGCCGGATGACCGCCTTGCGCCCGTCATCGTCTACCAGCCCAAGCTCAACGACACACTCAAGCGGCCCCTGTTGTAGCTGTTCACCGAGCGGCCCAATGTTCGCAAGCGGCATCCCCTTGTTGGACTTTCGGGATGCACGGGTTGCCTCCTCAGCTGCCCCGAAGGCCTCCTCATCGTAGAGACACCACGTCAATGCGTTCAGGAGGTTCGTCTTGCCTGAGCCGGTCTTCCCAACGATCACGCTAACGCCACTACTGGCGCCAAACGTCAACGTCACATCTCGGTATTGACGGTAGTTCTGCAAGCGAACGCTGGTGAATCTCATCAGTCCACCTCACCGCTCGAGGGGCTCGCGTGCTTCTCAAGAATCGAGCGGTATGCACGCTTGTACTGATGAGTCTCACCCTCATCCTGCTCAAAGAAGAACATATCCATCAGCGCGACACGCACTTTCTCCGTGTCCGCCACTTGCTCCAATTTCGTCTGAATCGCGCTTTGCCTGTCTGCTGACAAGACTCCCCCTTCCATTTCGTGCTGGTCTCCTAGCCTGCTAGCAAACGAACTTCTTCAAGCACTTGCGCGTAGCAGTCCCCCGAATTCGAGGCAAGTCGCGCAAACTCCTCGAGTCTCGCCAGCTCTTTCTGGAAGAGCCGAAGTTCCATCGATCGAACCACCTCGTCATCAATACGATCCAGGCTCGGACGCACTACTACATCGTAGATGTCGGCCGAATCCTTGCCCTCGGCTAGCCGAAGCAGCCGTCCGCGCCTCTGGATGAATTCTCGAGGGTTGGTCGAGCTTGCCAGGATGATTCCGGTTCGAGCCTGAACGACGTCAACACCTTCATCAAGACACTTCATTGCAGCAAGAACCGCCACTCGTCCTTCCTCAAAGGAACGAAGGATCCCGCTTCTGGACGCGTGGGGCTCAGCGCCCGTGAAGTGGCGATAAGTGAGGTCCATCTCGTCAAGGATCTCCGACACTAGCTGCAGCTGCTCAGTGTCCATGCAGTAGATGATGGTGTGATCAAGCTCGGGCCCGAGTTCACGCAGGATGGAGCGCAACACCCGGAACTTGGCATTTGCCTTCTTGACCACGGCGGCACGCATGAAGAGATACATCTCCTCTGCGCCACGGCCAGATTCGTCGCTCTGCCGGCCCTTCGAGCGAATGGCCTTACGTGTTAGCTCCCTGTACTCCTCAATCTCCTCGGAGTCTAGAGAGATGAAGTAGGGGTGGTAGTCATAGGGGGTCAAGAATCCCTCGTGGAGCGCCCGCTCGAGTCCGAATTCGTAGACGGGCGCCGCGCCGAAGTAGTCATGCAAGACAGCGGTTCCATCATCATCGAACCACCTGTCGGGAGTAGCACTTAGGCCCAATCGTAGTTCGTACATTTCATCGAGGGCTGTCCGAGCCTTTGCGGCACCCAGTGCATGGACCTCGTCGGCCACCAACATGGCCGAAGCGGAGACGCTAGCCAAGCGCTTGACCCCTTCAACAAAGTCCTCGCTGGAGGCTGTCGCATGCACAGACACGATGACGGTCAAGTCATCAAGTCGCATCATGTGCCGCTTGGTTGCTTCCAAGATGTCGCGGCGCCAGCCACTGTTGCCGCCTCCTGCCGAGATCACACGCGCCCTTGGCAGTTGACCGCGAATCTCCGTCTCCCACTGGGGGACCAGGTGTGCGTAGGGCACTGTCACGTTCACGACCAGTGGGCGAAGATCCTCGCCTGCCAGGCGAATGCACTCGATCGCCGTTCGAGTCTTCCCGGTGCCCGTAGCCATCTCGAATAGCCCGATTCTTCCGGCATCCACCCAACTCTGCACGGCTTCTTTCTGATACCAGCGCAGTCGGGAGGTGGGAGTCTCGGAAGTGTTGTTTGAGTCAATTCCTGAGGCATAGCGCTTGGGGAGCGTCAGCTCCTCGAAGTCATCCGGAGCATCGTCTACAAGCTCCTGTGCGATTGCATCCGGCAGCGTGAGTGTCCGTGCGGCCGGTGTGGTCCCATCCCAGTAGCGAAGGAATGAATTCATCTCGTCATCAAAGTAGTCGCTCTCTACCTCACGCCACTGTCGGTACACCGAGAACCTCTCGATGTTGCGATTCCACCCTCTTAGCGACTCGTTCACGGATCCGCTGAAAGCAACTCGGTTTCCAGACGCGTCCGTGAAGATGCCGTTCTTCGGATGAAAGATCCCGGCTTCATTAGGCTGTTCGTCCAGTAGGACAATGCGGATCTCGAGCAAACCCTCCCTGAGCATCCATCCGAGAGCGCGAACATGATCGCGAGCGATCGCGTCCTCGAGTTCAGACCTCAGCCCGGTTTGTAGAGCAGCTACAAGTACCCCATCGTTGCTGGCAGCGTCGGTCTTGGAGAGCTGAGCAAAGTCGGCCCGTGTCAGTTGGGGGCTAATGGCCAGTCGCATTCTTCCGCCGTTGCTGACTAGGCCGGCGACTCCTCTCGCCGCAACCGCCAGCGCGGAGGAGGAGAAGTAACCCGCAAGACGATCATAGGCGACGGACTCAGCAAGCAGCGGGACGTAGAACTCCTCAAGGATGTCTAGCCCCGGTTCGCCTGAGTCGTATGTCCGCCGAATAGACAGATCAAGAAAGGACACGAGGCTTCCCCCTACTTCAGGATGGACTTCCGCAAGCGTACGTTGCCCCTCTGACAACGAGCGCGCTATCCGCGGCAAGTTCAACCACTGTGTCAGTTTCGCCTGCGAGTGCCGACCGAACAAGGTCTGGCAAGCATCCAAGCTATGTGCTACCGCGCTATAAGACGCGCTCCGAGAAGCGATAGCGGTAAAACAAAAGCCCTGCTAGAACGCCTGAGCTGCTCTCCTGCCAAGGCATTCCCATCCGTAGGACGTCCGGCCGCTATCCCATTGGGAGGGATAGGATTGATACGGATGCAACCTGCCAACGCGCAACGCTGTCGAAGATCATTGACTTGGCACGGTCGCGACCGGCAACAACACGGGGCGTCTCACCGGGAGGCACAATGCCGTCAAGTGATGTCGAAACCACATTGAAGCCATCAGCATCCAGACCCTGAACCAAGAGATGCACCCTCTGCCCTGAATACGTGTTGTTCATTGCGGATAGCGATAACGAGTACCAGGTGGAGTCGCGACCAACAGGCTCCTGCTTCCTCGCCACTATGCTCGTGACAGAGATCTCACCCAGGAACAGGATCTCCGGACCGTCCAACTGATCGAGCTCATCGCGCGAGTCGAGTGCTTGAGGCTCACTCCTAATCGTGATTCCCTCCGACTCCAGGTCGGCGTAAATCTCGTCAAATTCGGATTCCTCAAGGTCAATATCACTCAGCGCACCCTGAATCTCCTCATCCGTCAGATACGCCCTTCCGCGACCCATGCGCACCAAACTGCGCACCTCAGGGATCTCCAGGATCGACTGGCCCGGCGACTCATTTGACTCCGCCACTGCACACCTCCTGAAACGCGAACCAGCAGGGCTTCGTCGCCCGCGGGGTCAGAGTCAATAGTAGCAATTCACAGTCATCTAGTAGACGAACGAAGACGCGTTACGGGAGGGGCGGTATAGGGGCGGCAATTGCCGTGAGGGGCGGTTACAGGGCGGTACGAGACGAGACCGCACGAAAAGCAAAAGCGCTGGTAGAAGAGCCAATGAGGCCCTCTACCAGCGCGTTCCCGTCTGGACTCTATCGGGCCCCCAGTCAAGTGCGCTACCAAACTGCGCCACAGCCCGTTGCTGCCGCCCTCAAGCGGCAAGGCGATAGTCTACGTTTCGTCGCCGGATTCATCAACCCGCGGTTCAGACTCAATCGGTGCCCATGGACGCGACGGTTCCCGATCGTCTTCGAGCACCGGCGCCGGCACTCCCTCGACGACGGCCTCAAACTCCACGTGCCCTTCGGCAGGTGCGAATGCAGCTACCGCTTCAGAGGTCACCATGCCGCCCAGCATCACGGCGGCGCCGATAACCTCACGCAGCGGCCACAGGCCGGCGGCCGTCCAGCCGAAGATGCCGCCGAAAGCCGTCTCCGTCACGAGAATGAGGGCGACTCGGGAAGGCGCCATGATGCGCTGCGCCCACGTCTGCACGTAGAACGCTACCGCCGAAGCAAGCACGCCGGTCAGCACCACAGCGAGCCACACGCGACCATCGGTGGGCGCTCCCACCCGCTCGTGAAAGGCCGAGATCGTCAGGCATGCGATCGCCATCACGGAGAGCTGGATGAAGGTCAGCGCCGCTGTGTCGTGGCGCTCGTCTGTCGTCCCGAGCACGATGATGTGGATCGAGTACGCCAGCGCGCACGCCACGACGAGCGTGTCTCCTTGCATCCACGCGCCAGCTGTCCCCGCCCCCGACATCACGTAGAGACCCGCGAGCGAGAGTGCTGCTCCCAGAATCGTCGAGATGTGCGGCATCCGCTTCAGACCAATTGCCTGAATGACCGGTGTGATCACCACGTAGAGACCGGTGATGAACGCCGCACGCGCCGGCGTCGTGGCATTGGCGCCGTCCATGCCCGCGGTCTGCAGGATGTAGCCGAGCGTGAGAAAGACGCCCGCCACGATGCCTTTCGTCAGGTTCGCGCGGTCAAGACGCTTGAGCACCTTCGGGAAGAGCGCGAGAAAAGCCGCAGAAGCCACCAGGAAGCGCCACCCGAGGAACGCATACATCGGGTAGATCGCGATAGCTTGGTCCACAACGACAAATGCCGCGCCCCAAACGCACGCGACAGCCAAGAGCGCTGCAGGGACGCCGAGTCGGGAGACGAGCCGACGCATGCTAGGACTGCTCGCCCGGCTCTCCTGCCGAATCTGCCAGCCCGGTCACATCCTTGGAGAGCGGCAGACGCGGAGCCTCATTCCACAGCTTCTCGAGGCGGTAGAAGTCGCGCTCCTCGGGCTGGAAGACGTGGACCACCACGTCGGCGAAGTCGAGCAGGACCCACTTTGCTTCCGGCAGTCCCTCACGGCCGATGGGCTTGATGCCCAGCTCCACGCGAAGGCGGTCCTCGACCTCGTCGGCGATGGCCTTCACCTGGATGTCGGTGTTACCGGTGCAGATGACGAAGTAGTCCGTGACGACCAAGAGCTCCGCCACGTCGAGCGCCATGATGTCGGTGGCGCGCTTGTCGCTGGCCGCTAGAGCGGCAAGTCTTGCTATGTCCTCGCTGGATACCACTAGTTGCCCTTCTGTTGGTTCTTCGAGTCCTTCGGCGGTTCGTAGTCCTTGCCCACCACAACGACAACGTCAGTGACGTTCTCGTCTGAGGGGTCGAGCACGACTTTGCCGACGCCGAGTGCCTTGCGGACCTTCTCGCCCACCGACGCGTCTCCGCGCCGCACGACGATTTTGGTCTCGGCGTAGTCGAAGCGGTCGGCGTTTTGCGTGTCGACCACGCGAATCTGTGCGCGAATCAGCTCCTGAGCGGCCTCGCCTGCGATGCCCGGCTTGCCTGAGCCGTTGAAGACTACCACTCGGATCTGTGCTTTGGCTGCATTCGGGTCGACTCCCCACCACGACTTCAGCAGGTCGGCGACCTCGTTCTTCTGCGGCTCGAGATAGGTCTGGTCGCCCAGCTTGATGGGCTTGGTGGGCAGCGGGACGATTGCCACGTTCTTCTTCGGTACGGCCCTAAGCGAGTTCCCGAGCGCTTGGACATCGGAGTCGTTCATGTTCGATGCGGTGGCTGCGCTGGCGAACTGGGCGACGGAACGTGTAGTGAGCGCCTTCTGATAGACCGCCGTGGGCACCACCACGTAGCGCGTGAAAGGCACCGTAAGGTAGTTTGAGATCGAGGAGACGATCTCGTCACTGCCGGGATCGTAGACGTCGCCGATGCGCACGAAGCCCTGTCCCGGCACGTCGAGGAAGGCGCCATCAGGGATCGCGATGCCGAAGACCTGCTTGGTCTTCTCGTCCACGCGCATCGCGAGGAAACCGACAGCCTTCTCGCCGTCCGCGCCAATCACGAGCACGTTGCCCTTCGAGCGCTTCTCGACCACTTTCGCCGGCGTGTTGTCGGCTGCCACCCGCTTCGCGTTCCAGCGGGCGACGCCATTGATAGCAAGCGCTGCCAACAGCATCACGAGGATCACGACCACGACCCCTGCGATGCCCTGAAGGATGATAATGCCGACGTTGCGCGCCGTCTTCACGGTGCGCTTGGCGCCGGTGACCATCTGGTGCTGACGCTCTGCCTTGCGGGCTTGCTTCAGCGCCTTCGAGCCACGGCGCGTAGAGCGATAGCCCGTTGGCGTCTGCGGCACGTTCTCGTCTTCGGCTCTACGCGCACTCACGACTGAGACCTCGCGACGTAGTTGTTCCAGACCGCCACCGTCTGCGGGTGAATCGTCTTTCTGACCTCCACGATGTGGGCCACTGTGCGCTGGTAAGCCAGAGCGAAGAGGTCTCTCAGAGAGACGCATCCTACGGCTTCGCGCAGATCATCGACTCCCTTGAAGCGGCGACCGGGCTCGATCATGTCGGCGATGTAGACGACCATGTCCAGCTCGGTCATCTCCGGCGCGCCGAGGGTATGGCGTTCGACCGCATCTACGATCTCGTCGCTCAACTCGGGGAACTCCTGCCGAATCGCGGCCGCTCCCGTGCGGGCGTGCAGTAGGTACGGTACTTGTGTGTCTGCAGGCTCCAGCGGCCGTCCTGAGACCTCACAGGCCGCCAGAAGGGCCGACGCGTCCTGCTCACGGTCCCAGTCATGCAGAAGGCCGGCGAGCCGAGCGTCGTCGGTGTCAACGGCGTAGATGCCAGCCAGCAGGCCAGCGAACTCAGCGACACGCAAGCAATGGGCGGCGGCGTCTTCGCTCAGCCGCTCTCGCAGGCGAGCTTCGGCGGTCTCAAAGGACAGGCTCACGACTCGGACCCCGATCGATACAGCGCGTGCTTCTCGATGTAGGTGGCGACCGACTCCGAGGTCAGATAGCGGATCGGTCGGCGCTCAGAGACGCGAGTTCGCAGGTCTGTGGAGGAGATCGCCAGCGCGGGAAGCTCCATGTACTCGATCCGGAAGTGCGTACTCGCCGCCACGTGCGCCGCACGAGCGGCGTCGAGGTCGTAGCCTGGCCGCGTCGCAGCGATGAATGTGGCGAGCCCGGCAACCTCTTCGGCGTCCTTCCAGCTCATGATCTCCCATACGGCGTCGGCGCCCGTGATGAAGAAGAGCTCCGCCGAAGGGCCGTACTCGTCGCGCAGTGTGCGCAGAGTGTCCACGGTGTAGGTGACTCCGGGGCGGTCCACCTCGAGGCGGCTCACGTCGAAGTCCGGGTTCGCGGCAGTTGCGAGCACGGTCATTAGGTAGCGGTGTTCGGCGGGGGTGACTCCCTGCTTCCCCTTGAGCGCAGGCACACCCGTCGGCATGAAGAGCACCTTGTCCAAGTTGAACTGGACGAGCGCCTCTTCGGCGGCGACCAGGTGCCCGAAGTGAATCGGGTCGAAGGTCCCGCCCATGATGCCGAGTCTGATGCCGCTTCTCACTCCCGGATCTGCCCGTCACCCATCGCGATGAACTTGGACGACGTGAGCGCGGTGAGCCCCATGGGCCCGCGCGCGTGGAGCTTCTGCGTGGAGATGCCTATCTCAGCGCCGAGGCCGAACTCGCCGCCATCGGTGAAGCGCGTCGACGCGTTCACGTAGACCGCCGCGGCGTCGACCTCGTTCAGGAAGCGCCGTGCGGCCTCGTAGTCACCGGTGACGATAGCCTCCGAGTGCTTCGTGCCGTAGGTGTTGATGTGCTCGACAGCCTCGTCGAGCCCGGAGACGACCTTCACGCTCATCTCAAGGCAGTGGTACTCGGTGCCCCAGTCCTCATCGATGGCCGCAACCATCGAGCTTGCCGCACCCAGCGCCATGGCCTTCTCGTCACCGTGCAGCAGCACACCGCGCTCTTCGAGGGCAGCGATGATGGGCGGCAGCGCCTCACGGTAGACGGCTTCGTCCACCAGCAGCGACTCGGCGGCGTTGCAGACGCTGGGCCGCTGGGTCTTGGCGTTCACGACGATACGTCGCGCCATGTCGAGGTCGGCGGCTTCATGCACGTAGACGTGGCAGTTGCCGATACCGGTCTCGATGACCGGCACCTTGGCGTTCTCCACAACCGAGCGGATCAGTCCGGCGCCGCCCCGAGGAATGAGCACGTCGATGTAGTCGTGTAGCCCCATGAGCTCTTCGGCTGCCGAATGCTCCGGCGACTCGATCGACTGGATCGCGCCCTCGGGCATGCCAGCCGAAGTGGCGGCATCAGCGAGAACGCGCGTGATGGTCAGGTTGCTGTTCATCGCCATCGAGCCACCGCGCAGAATGACGGCATTACCCGTCTTGAGCGCGAGGCCGGCGGCGTCTGCGGTGACGTTGGGGCGCGCCTCATAGATCATGCCGACAACGCCCATCGGCACGCGAATCTGCCGCAACTCGAGACCGTTGGGAAGCGTATGGCCGCCTATGATCTCGCCGATGGGATCGGGTAGCGCCGCAAGCGCGCGAAGTGCGTCGGCGATGGACTTCAGGCGTGACTCGTCGAGTGCCAGTCTGTCTAGCAGGCCTTCGGCGGTACCTTTCGCGCGGGCAGCGTCCATGTCGGCGGCGTTGGCAGCGAGAACCTCGGCAGCGCGCGAGTCGAGTGCATCGGCCATCGCGTGCAGTGCGCCGTCGCGCTCGCGGCTCGAAGTCGTGGCGAGCCGCCTAGATGCTTGCCGGGCGCGTTGCGCCAGGAGCAGTACCTCAGACATCGATCCCTAGCTCCCTTCTGAGCAGCGCTTCTTCGCCTACAGCGTCGCCAGCCTGTCGCGGTGGACCACTTCACGCCCCGCGAGCTGCGGAAATGCCTCCGCGATCTCTGAGGACTTCATGCCCTTGACCGACATGACCTCGTCGGCCGAAAGCTCAGTCAACCCCCGAGCCACGATGGCGCCCTCGGTATCGACCAATACTACCGCATCACCCTGCGCGAACGCCCCTCGCACACCTACCACGCCGGCAGGCAGAAGCGAGCTCTGGCGCTCGGTGAGCGCACGCTTGGCGCCCTCGTCGATCACGATCTCGCCGGCGGGCTTTCGGCCGAGCGCGATCCACAACTTGCGGGCGCCCAGAGTCTCATCTCCGGGCGAGAAGACGGTGCCGCACGAACGGCCCTCGACGGCGTCCATGATGACGCCCTCGCGACGCCCGTCGCACACCACCATCGAGATGCCGGCACGCATGAGCACACGGGCCGCCTCAACCTTGGTTGCCATACCGCCGCTGCCCAGCGACGAGCCAGCACCGCCGGCAGCCGCGATCATGTCGTCGGTGAGCACGTCGACCTGCTCGAGCAACGTGGCCTCGGCGCTCACGCGCGGGTCTGCGTCGTAGAGCCCGTCGATGTCGGAGAGCACGATGACCAGCTCAGCGCCGACGAGCGTGGCCACGAGCGCGGCCAGCGTGTCGTTGTCGCCGAATCGAATCTCATCGACTGCAACCGTGTCGTTCTCGTTCACGATTGGCACTGCTCCCAGCTCCAGCAGCCGCTCAAAGGTGTCACGGGCGTGCAGGTAGGCCTCGCGGTGTCCCGTGTCGTGCCTCGTGAGCAGCACCTGGCCGACCGTGATGCCACGGGCCGCGAACAGCGCCGCGTACGTCTCAATGAGCGCGACCTGGCCGACGGACGCCGCCGCCTGCAGCGAGGGCATGTCGGTCGGCCGCTCGGTGAAGCCTAGGCGGCTGAGGCCCGCGGGAATGGCGCCGCTGGAGACGAGGACGGGCTGCTTGCCCGCTTCGCGAACGCGGACGATCTGGTCGACGAGCGTGGTGGCATATGCCTCGTCGATTCCGCCGCTGCCAGCCGACAGCGTGGAGGAACCGACCTTGATCACGACTCTCGAACCGCTCACTACCCGTCAGTCCCCTCTGTCTCCTCGGAGGCGAAGTCATCCTCGATGTATTCAACCTCGGGGTCTGCCGCAAGCTCAGTGTCGAATACGAAGCTGCGTCCGGCGATGCGAATCTCGTCCCCGTCGCGTGCACCCGCCGCGATGAGCGCGGACTCAACACCGGCCTTGACCAGGCGCTTCTGCAAGAAGGCCAGCGCCTCTTCGTTCTCGAACTCGGTCATGATGACCATACGCTCCACGCCACGGCCCTCGACCATGAAGACGCCGCCGCCAAGGTCGCGCACCTCGAAATCACGGTCTCGAGAGTGATCGTGTGTCCAGACCTTCTGGAAGACCGCCTGCGGCGCTTCCTTGCTGCGCAGTTCGAACACGCGCTCGGCGATCGCGCGAATCAACGAATCGGTACCCTCGCCGGTGACAGCCGAGATCGCGAAGTAGGGCAGCCCATCGGCTTCGGCACGCTGCCTAAGCCGGTCATCGGCCTCCTCGACGCCGATGACGTCCACCTTGTTGCCCACGACGATCTGGGGGCGTGCGGCGAGCTCTTCGGCGTGCGAGACCAGCTCGTTGTTGATGATCTCGTAGTCGGAGATGACGTCGCGGCCCTCGTAGCTGCCGGTGAGGTCCACCAGGTGCACGATGAGCGCGCTACGTTCGATATGCCGAAGGAAGGCGTGGCCCAGGCCCTTGCCTTCGCTCGCACCCTCGATGAGTCCCGGCACGTCGGCGACGACGAAGCTGCGCTCCCCCGCCTTAACCACGCCGAGGTTGGGCACGAGGGTAGTGAACGGATAGTCGGCGATCTTGGGACGCGCAGCACTGATGCGCGCGATCAGCGAGGACTTGCCCACACTCGGCATGCCTACAAGCGCAGCATCCGCCAGAAGCTTCATCTCGAGATCGATCCAGCGCTCCTGGGCAGGCTCGCCAAGCTCGGCGAAGGCAGGTGCGCGCCTAGTGGGAGTCACGAAGTGGATGTTGCCGCGTCCTCCGCGTCCACCTTCGGCGACAACGAGGCGCTGCCCGGGGTGTGTCAGGTCGCCCAGCAGCTTGCCGGACTCCGAGTCGCGCACGATCGTTCCGAGCGGCACCTTGAGCACGAGATCGTCGCCGTGAGCACCATGGCGCATCGAACCCTTGCCGTGAATGCCTCGCTGCGCCTTGAAGTGGCGCTTGTAGCGGTAGTCGATCAGCGATGACAGGGCCGCATCGGCCTCGAGCACGACGTCTCCCCCGCCGCCGCCGTCACCACCGTTGGGTCCGCCTTTGGGAACATGCGCCTCGCGACGGAACGACATGCACCCCGCACCGCCGTCACCGCCTTTGACATTGACCTTGACTTCATCGAAGAACATCGCGCTCACCTCCTTGAATATCTGCCGTCATGATATGCGAAGAGCCCCCCGCCGGGTTGGACGGCGGAGGGCTCTTTGTGCTCGTTACAAGTAGCGACGAACCAGAGGCCTCGTTAGGCCTCGAGCGGTCGAACGTGAACCTTGCGCTTCAGGCCGCGAGTGAACTCGACGGTACCCGGGCACATGGCGAACAGCGTGTCGTCTCCGCCACGGCCGACATTGTCGCCGGGGTGGAAGTGCGTACCGCGCTGGCGGACGATGATCGTGCCGGCAAGAACCTCTTCGCCAGCGAAACGCTTCACGCCCAGGCGCTTAGCCTTGGAGTCACGGCCGTTCTTAGTAGAGCCGAGACCTTTCTTATGAGCCATTAGAGAATCCCTGCCTTACTCGTTCTCGGCGGCGTCGGCGGCCTCGACGGGTGCCTCAACCGGCTCTTCGACCTTCTCGGCCTTCTTCTTGGGAGCGGCCTTCTTCTTGGGAGCCGCCGCAACGACGTCCGTGATACGGACGCGCGTGAGATCCTGACGGTGACCCTTGAGGCGCTTGTATCCCTTGCGCTTCTTGAACTTGAAGACGATCGCCTTCTCGCCCTTGAAGTGCTCGATGACCTCACCGGTCACCGATGCGGACGCCAAAGCATCGGCGTCTACGGTAATCTCGCCTTCGTCGGCCAGGAAGATCACGTTGAAGTTGACAGTATCTCCGGGGGCAGCGTCGAGCTTCTCGACACTGACCACGTCACCTGCGACAACCTTCAGCTGCTTCCCACCGGTAGCAACAACTGCGTACATCTAAGAAACCTTTCGATTCGCTTCATTGCGCGAGGAGATATGCTAACAGCCCGAGTAAGGGCCGTCAACGCGAACTCCGCAAAACACGGCGCCGGGCGTATCGGGCCATTCTACAGGCCAAATGGCTTTCTGCCGAATATTCCTGTCCGACCCTCGATAAGCACCCTGACCTCAGTGGGTCCGGCGTCGGAATCAGGCACAATCGTGACCTGCCGGCCGTAGTCGGCGCGCAGCGACGCTGCGATGTTGAGTCCCGGCTCCGTGATGAGCTCGAACGTCTCCGGATTGAGCCCGAACAGGTAGGCATCGGCCTTGCCGATACGCAGAACTTCGCGCATGCGGCGCTCAACGGCGATTCGGCGAGTCTGACGCGACACCACACGCCCTTCCCCGCTGCAGCACGCACACGGCTCTGTGAGCACGCCGTAGAGGCCCTCGGTGACGTTCTTGCGCGTGATCTCCACCAGGCCGAGGCGAGAGATGTCGCTGATCCGCGTCTTGGTGCGGTCCCGCTCCAGCGCGGCCGCCAGGCGAGCCGACAGCTGCTGCTTGCTGACCTGCTCTTCCATGTCGATGAAGTCGACGATGATGATGCCACCGATATCGCGCAGCCGAAGCTGGCGCACGACCTCATCGGCGGCCTCGAGGTTGGTGCGCAGGATCGTCTCTTCGAGGTTCTTGCGGCCCACGAACTTGCCGGTGTTCACGTCGATGGCGGTGAGCGCTTCGGTTTTGTCGATCGTGAGATAGCCTCCGCTGGGCAGCGCCACCGAACGCTTGAGCGCCGAGTCGATCGTCTCCTGCAGATGGTAGGCCTCGAACAGCGGCACGCGGTCCTTGTGCATCTGGACGCGGCGCACCAGGTGCGGTGAGGTCTTCTTGAGGAACGAAACGACCTTCTCGTAGGTCGGCTTGTCGTCGATGATCATCCGGCGGAAGTCGTCGTTGTAGACGTCGCGTACAAAGCGCAGGGCGAGGTCCATCTCCGTGTAGATGACCTCGGGCGCGAGTGCTTCCGTCGACAGGTGGTTCACGCGCTTCCACAGCCGCAACAGGAACTCGAGGTCGCTCACCAGGTCGCGCTCTGAGACGCCGTGAGCGACGGTGCGCACGATGACGCCCGTCTTGTCAGGAATCTGCTTGGAGACGATTTCGTGAAGCCGGTCGCGCTCCTCTTCATCGAGCTTGCGCGAGACTCCCACAAAGTCGGAGAACGGCATGAGCACGAGGAAGCGGCCCGGCAGTGTGACCTCCGTGGTCACCCGGGCGCCCTTGGTGCCCATGGGGTCTTTGACGACCTGAACCATGAGCTGCTGGCCCGGCTTGAGAAGCTGCGATATCTCGCGTCGCGGCACCGGCTCGTCGGCGTCTGGAGACAGAACCTCGTCGACGTAGAGGAACGCGTTCTTCTCGAGCCCGATGTCGACGAAGGCGGCCTGCATGCCAGGCAGCACGTCAGAGACGCGACCCCAATAGACGTTGCCCACCACACTTCGGCGAGGCCGCTCTATGTAGAGCTCTGCGAGCTGACCTTCTTCGAGCAGGGCGACGCGTGTTTCGTTGTTATCGTGCGAGACGAGCATCTCGCGGGCCGTGTCGGCCACCGATCCTCCCCGCTATACGGGACGCTGCCAGCTACCGTCCTCACTTTCGATGAGGAGGTCTGTGCGAGTTGTCCGTATAGCGGATACTTCGGCTCCTGACGCCGCAAGTGCAGCACGGATGAACACTTCAGGGCGAAGGGACCCGTGTGGCCCCATTCTCACAGGAAGCTCCACAACGACGCTTCCCTCCTCGACGCTGACGCTCGGATCCTTCGGGATGCAGACCGCCAAGTCGAAAGCCTTTGTTTTGCCCTTTTGTTCAATGTGCAGCTCGCCGCGACGCATGAGCTCCAAAACCACCCGCCGTACGTGGTCTTCGCCCAGCTCTCCCCCCACCAACTCCACTCTATACAAGGCAATCGTGAGCGCTGCGGTTAGCGATGGCACCCTATCGCCCACGTACTGGGCACCGATCGGTTCAAGATCGGCGGGAGCGGCCTTGCGCAGCGCTTCCAGCGCCTCATCTGCTCCAGTGTAGCGCGTCAGCCACACATCGGCGTATTCGGTCTGACCGGCAGTGCCCACTGGCAGAGCCGGACCGAATGCGATCTTCATATGCGGGCTGAATCCATGCGTGACCGCGTACTCGAGCTTGGAGCGCCGAATAACCCGCTCAAGCGCGTGCAGAACCTCGAGATGCGACAGCCAGCGCAGCCTGCCGGCCTTCACCCACGTCACGCGCAGTCTGAACTCGCCCGGCGTCATCTGCGCTCACCGCCTGCGATGAGCACGTCTACGCCCAAGTCGCCACAGACATCACAGCCCGTGCATCCGCCGAAGCTGCAGTCCGGCGTCGTCGTAGCCGAGTACGCCCGCTCGCGCTCGCGAACGAGGTAGCGCGCCGAAACGCCTGACGTCAGGTGCTCCCACGGCAGAACCTCGTCGACGTCGCGCGTGCGATTTGCGATAGCAACCGGGTCGACTCCACACTCCTCGAGCGCTTCAACCCAGCGGTTCAGGCGGTACTGCTCCGTCCACGCGTCAAAGCGCGCACCGCGCCGCCATGCAGCCTCGATGACTGCCGAGATCTCGCGTCCGCCGCGAGCCATTACGCCCTCGAGTATCGAGACCTCCGACTCGTGCCACGACAGATCGACTCCCTTGTGCGGCATCGACTCCCGCAGTACGCCCTGTCGGCGGCGCACCTCCTCGAGGGTGAGCATGGGCTCCCACTGGAAGGGCGTCTCGGCCTTGGGCACGAACGTGGAGACACTCACGCCGATCTTCAGGCCGCCCCGCTGCGACGGCGGTGTGGCCTCGCGCGCGGTGGTGAGCACCTTGTATACGAGCTGGCCGATGCCTTGGATGTCCTCGTCGGTCTCGGTGGGCAGGCCGATCATGAAGTAGAGCTTCACGCGTCGCCATCCAGCCTCAAACGCGGCGCGCACGGTGTTGATCAGGTCTTCTTCGACGACGTTCTTGTTGATGACGTCACGAAGGCGCTGCGTGCCCGCCTCGGGCGCGAAGGTCAGCCCGGACTTCTTGCCGCTCGAGATCAGACGCGCGAGATCGACCGAGAAGGCATCCACTCGAAGCGACGGCAGCGAGACCGAGACGCCAGTCCCGGTGAGCCGACGCATCAGCCGCCGCAGCACATCTTCGATCTGTGAGTGGTCCGCGCTCGACAACGAAGTGAGCGAGACCTCGTCATAGCCGGTACACGCGAGCCCGGCCAACGTGGCCTTCACGATGGTGTCTGCTGAGCGCTCGCGTACGGGGCGATAGACCATGCCCGCCTGGCAGAAGCGGCAGCCGCGCGTGCAGCCGCGCAGGATCTCGACGTTCTGGCGATCGTGTATGACGTCCATGAAGGGCACGACTGGACATGCCGGCGTCGCCACGCTGTCGAGGTCGGCAACGATGCGCTTCTCGACGCGGGCGGGCGCCCCTTCGGCAGCCTCGATAGCGACTAGACTGCCGTCCTCGGCGCGTACGGGCGTGTAGAGACTCGGAACGTATACGCCGCCCACCTGCGCGAGCCGCCGAAGGGTCTCGGCGCGCGACGCGCCCTCAGCGATGCACGCGCGATGCACGGCGACCATCTCGCCCGCAGCTTCCTCACCCTCGCCTATGAGAATCGCATCGAAGAAGTCCGCGACCGGCTCTGGGTTGAAGGCACAGGGACCGCCGCCGATCACCAGCGGTGCGCCCTCTCCCCTGTCGGCCGCGCGTGGCGCGATGCCGGCGAGGTCGAGCGCCTCGACGATGTTGGAGTAGGTGAGCTCGTAGGGCAGTGTGATGCCCACGAGCTCACACTCAGCAACCGGCGAGGTCGACTCGAGCGTGAACAGCGGGATCTCGTGCTCGCGCATCTTGTCCGCGAGATCGAGCCACGGCAGATAGCAGCGCTCGGCGGCCACCCCGTCGATCGCGTTCAGGCAGTCGTAGAGGATGGCGATGGCCTGGTTGGCCTGCCCGATCTCATACGTGTCGGGGTAGATGAGCGCCACACGGTAGTCGGCCGCCTTGTGTTGGGCGCCGAACTCGTGGTCGATGTAGCGCGCAGGACGTTCGACCGAAGCCAGTAGCGGCTCCAGCCGGTCCCACAGGTTCGAAGTCGTCACAGGGCGTCTGCCGCCGTATCACTCGGAGGAGCGGCCGGCAGCTCACCGGCAGGCTCGCTGTCTGAATCGATCACAACGTAGGCGTCAGCTGGGATGATCTCGGCCGGCTGGCCCCGCTTGATACGCGTCGACGCCGCCTCTATGGCGTGATCGCGCGCTTCTTTCAGCTTGGAGGCCAGTCCGCGCACGTCGCCGCCGCCCTCGAAGTACTCGATGGCCGCGTAGCCCATAGCTAGCGTGCCCGAGTAGCCGATGCCAGCTTTGAGAGCCCAGCCGAAGCCGGGAAGTAGTCCCACGAACTGACGAGCGATCGTACGCAAGACGAAGGCACCGCCCACTACCGTGGCCAACTCCTTCACGCGCTCGGCTCCCAAGGGCTCGCCGTATGCGGCGGCGATCTGCATGACCATCTTGGCCTGATTGGCGGTCATGAGCGGCATGTCCGCGCCAGGAATGAAGGCAACGCCGCCGATGACAGCGTTCTGGAAGGCGGTGCTCTTCACAGCCTCGTCGGCCACAGCCCGGCGAACGAAGGCGAAGTTCGCGGCCAGCGCCACGCGCTTGGCGGACAACTTCTCACCGAGCCACGCGCCAAGCTTCTCAATGAGCTGCGCGGGATCCTCGTCGACCAGAGTGTCGAGCAGCGGCTGCGCGAGCCTGCGCGCGACCGCCTCGCGATCGAACTCGAGCGCGAGCGCAACCGTCGGGATGAAGTGCTCACGGGTGCGGGCAAGCGAGGGCGCGACCGTGTTGCCCGGTCCCGTGAGGGCCACGACCACGTCGGCGCTCGAGTCGACGTCGAGCACGTCGCCGGGAACGACCGCTTCGATATGCAGCGATGCATTGCCGGTCTGTGGCAAGAGCGCCGTGCGCAGTGCCTTGACGGCCGCCTCCGGCGCTTCGGCGTCCACGAAGACAGCCATGCGGACAGGCTTCTCACGCTCGGCACGATACTTCTGCCCCGAGCTCATCATTTCGCGTATGTCGAGTGGCAAAGCCATGTTCTCCCCTTACGCGCGTCGTCGTGCCCATACCGACAACAGCATACCCGTCGCCATGAGGTTCGTGACCATGAACGACGCACCGTAGCTCATGAACGGAAGCGGGATACCCGTGATGGGCATCAAGCCGATAGTCATACCCATGTTCTCAAGGATCTGAAAGGTCCACATGGCGATGATGCCGGTGCATATGAGGGCACCGAATAGATCGCGCGACTGCGCGGATATCTCAAGTGAGGTGAACAGCAGAAGCAGGTAAAGCGCGAGCAGCGTCACCGCCCCCGCAAAGCCGAGCTCCTCGCCCAGCACGCTGAAGATGAAGTCCGTGTGACGCTCCGGCAGGAAGTTGAGCCGGCTTTGAGTGCCTGACTTCAGGCCCTTACCAGTGAGCTCCCCCGAGCCGATCGCGATCTTGGACTGCTCGAGGTTGTAGCCAGCGCCCTTGGGATCAACAGATGGGTCGATGAAGACCATCAGCCGGTCCATCTGGTACTGCTTCAGCAACTTGTCCTGCCCGGTCGCCTTGTCGACGATGGCGTTGAGTCCCAGCACCGCGCCGACAAGAACGATACCCGCCAGCCCCAAGGCGATGAACCACCGCCCGGACAGCCCGCCGACCAGCAGCATCCCAATCGTAATTGCGGCAAAGACGAGTGCGGTTCCGAGGTCCCCGACTGCCACGACCAGCACGAAGGGGACTGCCGCCATAGCAAGGATGCGGGCGACGTCTCGAAACTCGCTGATGCGTCCCTTCTGGCTGGCTATCACCGCCGCCAGAGCAACGATGAATACGAGCTTTGCAGGCTCCGAGGGTTGGAAGAGGCGGATGCCCGCGATCTCCAGCCAGAGCTGCGCGCCCTTCGCAGTAGCACCGAGTCCGGGAATGCGCGGCGAGATGATGAGAAAGCAGGTCAGCCCAACGAGCGGACCTGTCCAGCCCTCTAGTGTCCGGTAGTCGAAGATCCAGGCCACGATCAGCGGAACCAGGCCGATCGCCAAGCCGAAGAGATGGCGCTTGAACATGCCGGGCCCGGCATCCATCCCAGTGACCGCTGCGTTGACGACGATGCTTCCATAGACCGCAAGGGCAACGACGACGGTGATGAGCATGGGGTTCACCGCCCCAAGAAACGTGCTTCTCTCCTTCACCGCGTCACCTCGACCTGTCCGACGCGGTGACGTGTGCGACTTCGTGACCCATGAGCGCATCGAAGATCTGACGCGCTGCCGGCCCGGCAACCGAGCCGCCGTGCCCGCCCTGCTCCACCATGACCGCAACCACGTACTTCGGGTTGTCGGCAGGCACGTAGCCGACGAACCACGCGTAGTCGTCCTTGTTTGCGACCTGCGCGGTACCGGTCTTGCCCGCGACCGTGCCCTCGAAGCCGCGGAACGCGCCTGCGCCGGTACCGGTAGTGGTTACCGTCTTGAGCGCCGATCGCATGATCGACACGTTGCGCTTCGAGACCTTCGGCACGTGTGCGGGAATGGGTTTCGCGGTAAGGACAGGCTTGCCGTCGGTTCCCAGCACCTGCTTCATGATGTGCGGGCGAACGACCTTACCGCCGTTGGCGATCGCCCCGTAGGCCGATGCCAGCTGCAGCGGTGTTACCAGCAAGTCGCCCTGGCCGATCGCTAGGTTGACCGTGTCGCCCGGTAGCCAGGTGGCGTACTCCGGATAGTCCTCGTTGTACGAACGCTTCCACTTCGCATCCGGGACGCGGCCCGCAGTTTCGCCGGGCAGGTCGATCCCGAGCTTGGAACCGAAGCCGAACTCGCGCGCCATCTTCTGGATGTACTCCCGTTTGGGCTTGTCCTTATAGAACGAGTAACCGATCTCGTAGAAGACGACGTCGCAGGAGTCTGTGATGCCGGCCATGAAGGACTCTATGCCGTGGCCCGCGTGGTTCCAGCACCACTTCCGCCACTGCTTGCCCATCTTGGTCCACGAGCCCTCGCAGTCATACTGCCGCCACTGCGTGGTCTTGCCGTACTGGAGACCAGCTAGCCCAGTGACCGCCTTGAACGTCGAAGCTGCCGGGTACTGGCCTGAGATGGCACGGTTGGAAAGCGGATACTCCGATGAGGTGGTCGTAAGCGAGCGCCAGGTCTTTTCAGAGACGCCACCGAGGAAGATGTTCGGGTCGTAGGTGGGCGCGCTCGCCATGGCAAGTACCTCACCGGTTCGCACGTCGAGCGCGACTGCAGCACCCGCCTTCGCGTGCGGGAAGTGGTCGTTGTGGGCATCGACCATCGCGTCGGCCAGAGCACGTTCGGCGATCTTCTGCACGCGACTGTCGATCGTGAGCTTCACATCGCGTCCCGGCACCGGCTCGACCTCTTCAATCACGCCGCGCGGTTGGCCGGACGCGTCGACCTGCAGAATGCGCTTGCCGCGGTCTCCCTGCAGCACGCTCTCGAACGAAGCCTCCGCACCGGCCTTGCCTACGAAGTCGGTAGGCTCGTAGTTCTTGAACTCAGGATCGGCCATCTGGGTGTCTGAGATCTCGCCCGAGTAGCCCAGCACGTGCGCCGCGAGTTTGCCTTGCGGATACTCCCGAACGGCGTGGGTGCGCACTTCAACACCCGGGAACTGAGACTCGTGTTCTGCCAGATAGGCGACGGTATCGAGCGGCACGTCGATGGCGACCACGCGAGGTGCAAGCGCGGCCTCCTTCGTGCTGGCTATCTTGTCGTTGATCTCGCTTACCGGAATATCAAGCAATGCCGAAAGGCGTTGGATCATCGCTTGGTTCTTGGCCGCCGATGGCGCGACCGCGACTGCCAGTGTCGCTCGGTTCGTGACGAGCGCTTTGCCGTTGCGGTCGAAGATGCGGCCACGGGCCGCGGGCACCGTGATCTCGCGAACGCGGTTCTCTTCGGCTTGAGCTGCATAGGCCTGCCCGTGCAACACCTGCATCGTCCACAGCTTGATGAACAGCAGTCCGAGCACGGCGAAGACTATGCCCGCGAAGATGGCATATCTGCTGGAGAGCTTGTTGCGATAGTCCGGCAATTCCAACCTTCAAGGCAGTCGAGTGGATGCGCTGCCGAAGGGCAGCCAAAAGGCAGGCTAACCGAGCCTGCGGAAGGTCGTCATGGGGTGGTCGCGTCGCAAGAAGCGAGCCAACCAAGGGTAGACGAGGAGCGCGAGTACGGTGTTGTAGACGGCGGCCGGGAGCACGCGCGTGACGAGCGAAGCCCAGAAAGGCGCGCCTTCGCCGATGAGTCCGAGCACGAGGCCGTAGGCCATTTCGGTGCCGAGTGCCGCGACTCCCAAGACCGTCAGCGGCAGCAGCCAGCCTTCGGCAAACATCTGCTCATGGAGCAGGCCGGCGAGGTATCCGACGACCGCGAGCACGAGCGCCATCGGTCCGATGGGTCCACTGCCGAGCATGTCATAGACCAGACCGGCTGCGAAGCCCGCACTAGCCCCGGGCACAGGGCCCTCGGCAAGCGCCAGCGTTGTGACGACAAGGAAGAGCACGTTGGGCACGATGCCGCCGATTGCCAGAGATGGTGCGAGCATCACTTGCAGCAGCGCAGCCGCAACAACTGCCAGCACAGTAGGCAGTACTTTCACTACTCGCCTCCCGTCTGGTCGACCTGAGCGGTTGCGCCCGTGAGCACGAGCACCTCTTCGAGACTGCCCACGCGGGCGGAGCCCTTTACGAGAATGTCCTGGTAGAGCGCGTTAGTAGCGCGGCTGACGCGGCTGACCTCGCCAATGATGAGACCTTTAGGATAGATGCCGCCCATGCCAGAGGTGATGACTACGTCGCCGGCCTTGATGGTCGTCTCTCGGCTCACGAAGTCGAGAGTGAGCTGCCCGTCGATGGAGCCGCGCAGCACCCCTTCGGCCCGGTTGCGCTGGATCATTGCTGCCACGCCGCTGCGTTGGTCCGTGAGCAACCTCACGCGGGCGCTGTTGCCGGCCACGTCAACGGTCTGACCGAGCAACCCTCGCGGGCCGACGACAGGCATTCCCGCCTTGACGCCGCCGTTGGTGCCGAGACCGATGGTGATGGTGTCTTCCCACGGGTTCGTGGGCCGGCCGATCACACGAGCGACCACCGATGAGGACTCCTGAGAAGCCGCTGCATCGACGAGTGCTTTCAGACGCTCGTTCTCGAGCCGCGCCTCCTCTAGCTGGGCGACGCGCTTGCGCAGCGTCTCGTTTTGCGAACGCAGCTGAACGAGCTCCGTACGTGAGACACCGAGGTCCCCCGCCCAAGCGAAGAAGCCGCGGAAGGGCCGGGTCACGAACTCTCCCACCGAAGAGAACGGCGCCGCGATCGCGTGGGTGCCGGACTGGATCTTATGGAGCGGACCGCTCTCACCCTCGCGGAACCAGACAGTCATGAGCAGCACCGAGAGCACCACGAAGACGATGAGCGTGGTGAGCTTCGGTCCCTGATTCTCTGGTTGCTGGTTGATCCGCATCGGCTACCCGTGCGGCCTACCGACCGCCCTGGAGCACCTTCTTGAGCACGTCGATCTCCTCGAGCGCTTGCGCGGAGCCGTCCACGACGTTGGTAAGCGCACTCTCAGAGACGTGGACGGGCATGCCGGTCTCGTGGCGCAGCCGCTCGTCGAGACCCTTGAGCAGCGCACCGCCTCCGGTCAGCACGATGCCGTACTCCATCAGGTCGCTGGCGAGCTCCGGCGGAGTCTGCTCGAGGGTGCCCTTCACGGCCGAAACGATTGCCACGATCGGCTCCTCGAGCGCTTCGCGGATCTCTTCGGATTCCATCGTGATGGTGCGCGGCAGGCCGGTGAGCAGGTCGCGACCACGAACCTCTACGTCGACCTCTTCAAGCAGCGGCCACGCGCTACCGATCTCGAACTTGATCTCTTCAGCAGTACGCTCGCCGATCAGCACGTTGTACACGCGCTTGACGTGAGCGATGACGGCGTCATCGAACTCGTCGCCGGCGATTCTGATCGACTGTGCGCACACGATGCCGCCCAAAGAGATGACGGCGACTTCAGTCGTACCGCCACCGATGTCGACGACCATCGAGCCGGTCGGCTCCTGAATCGGAAGCCCCGAACCGATCGCTGCGGCCATGGGCTCCTCGATCAGGAAGGCCTGGCGTGCGCCGGCCTGCATAGTGGCCTCGAAGACAGCGCGCTTCTCGACTTCGGTGACACCAGACGGCACACAGACGACCACGCGCGGCTTCGGCTGCCACGGGAAGCGCTTCACGCGCGTCTTGTTGATGAAGTAGCGCAGCATTGCTTCGGTAACCTCGAAGTCGGCGATGACGCCGTCCTTGAGCGGCCGAATGGCTACGATGCTGCCCGGGGTACGGCCAAGCATGCGCTTGGCGTCGATGCCGACAGCGAGCACGCGCTTGCTATCGCGCTCGACTGCTACTACCGAGGGCTCAATGAGCACGATGCCCCGGCCACGCACCGACACAAGAGTGTTGGCGGTTCCGAGGTCGACGGCCATGTCGCCGCCCCACGAATTGAAGAACATATCTACGAGAGACAAGTCTCTGAAGTCTCCTTCCACATGACCGCTCTGCGGCGGCCTTCACGGTGCACTGCACCATGGCAAAAACGACCCGCGACCAGTTTGGTCCGGGTCGGTCGCACATCCGTAGAAGTGTAACACAGCCGACATGTTGCGAATTGGCACCGCTAGCAGCGGGTCTCTGGTGTTGCAGCCCTACATGAGTCCCAAATCGCGCAGGCTCGCATGCTGTCCGCCGTCACCGATGACGACATGATCCAGTACGTCGATACCGAGCACGTCGCCGGCTTTGACGATTCGGCGAGTGAGCTGAATGTCGGCACCTGAGGGCGTCGGGTCGCCCGACGGGTGGTTGTGTACGACGACGATCGAGGCCGCCGAAAGACGCACTGCGTCTTTGAACAGCTCGCGAGGATGAACGATCGTGGCGTTGAGCGAGCCAACCGAGACTTCGAACATGCGAATGAGCCGGTTCTTGGTATTGAGCGCCAGCACTCGGAAGTGCTCGCGATCCAGGCCCGCCATCCTGTAGCCGCAGAGCTCGACGACATCTTCGGGCGTGTTGATCGAGGGGCGATCGTCGTGTCGCACGGCCCCAGCGCGGCGGCCCATCTCCATGCACGCGAGTACTCGTGCGGCACCCGCCTTGCCTACGCCATCGATCGCAATCAGCTCCTCGCCGGACAGGGACGCGATCCCGCAACTCACTTCCCCACCGTCAAGGAGACGCTCGATGGTGCCGGCCGCCCGTACGCCCACCAGCACCGACAACAAGCCCGCGTCGCTCAGTGCCTGCACGTCCCCGTGCAGAAGCTGCTCTTTTGGATCAGCCATCGCCGCTCACACCCCACGCTTCGTTCCGTCTGCCGTTCTACCGGACGGAGCGTGACATGCCCGCCTTCCGAGTTCTTGGCCTCGGGTCTTAACGGGCCACACTCGAACCTAACCGGGCAGTTCAGAGCCCGTGTTAAGGAACTCGATAGCCGCCTCGACGTACGCTTCAAAACGCGATTCCAGTTCAGCGGACAGTCCAGGTGCGTCGTCGATGTGTCCGGGCTCGATGCCCATGATCGTCACCGGCGGTAGCGGCTCCCCGAGTGCTGCGGCGAACTCAAGCACCTTGAGCAGATCACCCTCGTGGGTACTGAATCCGGCCTGAGGCTTACGTGTGGCCACCTGATCCGGCGTGAACAGCGCCCAAGACCCCGGCTCCATGCCCATCCGGGCGGAGTCGACGATGAGGACTTGCTCGGTCTCGGGCCCAAGGTAGTGAATGAGATCGAGGAGGTTGCCTCCCATATCAATGGCCTGGAAGCCCCGGTCGAGTCCACGCTCGCCGATCACTTCGGCGATTCGCAGCCCGACCGAGTCGTCCAGGCCATAGTAGTTGCCTATGCCGATGAGGTAGCGCACGGCGCCTAGCGCACAAACTCCACGTCGAGGTAGTGCGTCGAGCACGAGATGCAGGGGTCGTAGGCGCGCACGAGCATCTCGAAGGTCAGCCGCATCTCGTCTTCAGACATCGCTCGCTCGAGCGCCCACGGAAGCAGCGCGTCGAAGTCCGCTTGGATGTTGGCGTGGTTCTGGCCCGTCGGGATGATGCAGTTGCCGTCGGTGCAGAAGCCCTCTTCGTCGAAGGCATACTCGTGGAACAGGATGCCGCGAGGCACCTCGATGACGGCGGTGCCCCTGCCGAAGGAGGTCGGCTGCACAAGCGCCTCAGCGTTGACGCCCTCCGCGATGAGCTCGTCGATCAGGCGCAGCCCTTCGTATACCGAGTGAACGATCTCAACGACCTGCGCTACCGAGTTGAAGTAGGGGTTCGTGCAGATCGGCCCCATACCGAGACGCTCCGCGACGGCCTTCGCTTCAGGGTGGAGCTTGTCGTAGTTGACGTTGAAGCGCGCCAGCGCGCCGGCGGCATAGCTGTCCAGGCGGTTCTTCGCGTACTTCGCGGTGGAGTTCGGCGAGACGTACTCGTTGGTGCAGCTGCGGTAGTCGGCAACGGCATAGGTGGCGCGGTCGCCGTCGGGCAGGATCGTCTGAACATAGCCGTCGTAGAGGCCGTACTCGTCATCTGAGGTGACCGCCATGTACTCGGTGGGACGGTCGAAGTCCGGAATGGCGCCGGCCAGCGATGCGACGGTATCCACCGTGATCTCGAGGTCCGGGACGGCAGCAAGGATCTTTTCGCGGAGTGCGACGAGGTCGTTCACGCTCGGCAGGCGCGTGAAGCCGCCCGGCACGACCGTGGTGGGATGAGTCGTGCGGCCGCCGATGAGCGAGCCCCACTCATGCGTGAGTCGCTTCAGCCGAAGTGCACGCGCCACGACCTCGCCATGGGTGGGCACGAGCGCGAAAGCAGACTGTGCGCCCAGAAGATCGGGCGCGACCAGCACGTAGACGTGCAGGATGTGACTGTCCGCGTTCTCCGCATGCTTAAGTAGAGTCCGAAGCTTGCGCGTCTGCTCCGTGATTTCGATGCCCATGGCGTCTTCAACTGCCTTGCAGGCAGCCAGGGTGTGGCCGACCGCGCAGATGCCGCAGATTCGGCTCACGATGCGGGCGACCTCGGTGTAGTGACGGCCACGCACCATCGCTTCAAAGAAGCGGGGCGCCTCGGGAACCGACCACTCACACGTCTCCACCAAGCCATCGGTGACGTTGACCTTGATGTTGCCGTGGCCCTCCACACGCGTGATGTGGTGGACGTCGATGTTGATCGTCTGCCCCATCGAGCTAGCTCCTCAGATTCGCGGTGAACATGCGGGACTTGGCAGTAGCGCGTCGCCGAGAGAAGCCAGCGCGTTCGATGAGCAGCTTCTCGAGGGCAGCAAGATTCGCGTCGTCGACGAAGCCGCGACACGCTTCGCACGGAATACCGTCGGCCGGGCACGGCGCGCCGCAACCGGCACGCGCGATCGGGCCCATACAGTAGTCGCCTTCGTCGAAGCGGCAAACGATCTCACGCCTCTTGCACTGGGTGCAGACGGGGTTGGTGGAGACGACGTACTCGGTGCCGTGTAGAGCATTGGCGAGTACGCGCTGGAGCTCCTCCATGCTCATGGGGCAACCGCGAATCTCGTAGTCGACCTTGATCGCCGCCGAGATGGGCCGCGCTGTGCCGGTACGCAGATGCGGCATCTCGGCGTCCTCGCCGTACACGTACTCGGCGAAGTCATCCTGATGGTTGCGCAGGGCATTGATACCACCAGTGCAAGCACAGGCACCGTAGGCGATCACGATGCTGGCGCGCTTTCGAATCTGCTCCAGGCGAACGCGATCGGCCTCACGGGTGAAGCTGCCTTCAACGAGCGCGACGTCGATGCGATCCGTGGTGGTCTCGGTCATCGCCTCGCGAAACTCGACGATATCGACGTGCTTGAGCAGCTCGAGGATGACGTCTTCGCCCATGTTCGTGAACTCTATCTGGCAACCTTCGCAACTCGTGAAGTCGAAAAAGGCGAGCTTCATCTTCGTCATGCTAGATCGCCTCCTCGAGCTCGTTGGTCTCAGCGACACTGAACACCGGGCCGTCGATACAGCAGTACTTGTCGTTGATCTGGCAGTGGCCGCACTTGCCCACGCCGCACTTCATACGGCGCTCTAGGTCCACGAACACGTTCTCGTGCGGCACGCCGAGCTTGTCGAGCTCGCTCAGCACGAAGCGGAACATGACCGGCGGCCCACATACGATGACGCGGGTGTCGGGGCCTATGTTCGTCGTCTTCTTGAAGAGCTGCGGGATCACGCCCACGTTGCCCGTCCACGTGAAGTCAGCTCGGTCCACAGTCTCGTGGTAGTCGACGAACGGCGAGCTGCGCCAGTCGAAGCGATCCTCCGTGAAGAGCAGCTGCAGCGGATCACGCGCACCGTAGAACAGCGTGAAGTGGCCGAATTCGTCGCGCCGGTCGGTGATGTACTGGATGAGTGATCGCGTCGGGCAAAGCCCGATGCCACCGGCGACGATCAGGATGTCGTGGCCGCGCAGTGCATCGAGGTCGAAGCCGTTACCCAGAGGCCCACGAATCCACAGCGAGTCTCCGACCTCTTTGGAGTTGATTGCGGTGGTCACCCGTCCGACCGTGCGCACGACAATATCGAAGCTGTGCGTGCGCGTCGGCGAGCTTGCCAGACCGATCGGGATCTCGCCGTAGCCCATGACGCCAACCTCAAGAATCTGGCCGGGCTCGAACTCGAGCGGTGAGTGGTCGGCGAGCTGCAGCGTGATGTGCTTCTCCGAAGCGGTCGGCCGAGAGGTGCGGATGATCTTGGCTTCCCTGGGCATGAAGATGTTCTTCGTGTGCCCGCACTCGCACTCATGTGAGGTGGTGACGTCGGTCATCTAGGCCTCCATGATGGCCGTGATCACACGGACCGGGTCGGCGATGTCGATCGTGCAGGCCGCCGAACAGCGCCCGCAGCCCGTGCATGCCGGACCGCCGAGCTTCTCGAACTGGTAAGCAGCCTTGCGCATGAAGCGGTGGCGAAAGCGCGACTGGTGATGCTCGCGGAAGTTCTCCTTGAGGCCGCCGGCCTGTGTTACCGCAGCGAATTCGCGAGTCAGGCAGGCGTCCCAATAGCGGGTGCGCTGACCTGTGGCTTGGTCGATGTTCCACATGTCGCGAACGTCAAAGCAGTAGCACGTCGGGCAGACGATGTTGCAGGATCCGCAGCCGAAGCAGTCCTTCGAAAGCCGATCCCACAGCTCTTCGTTGCCGAACGCTTCGCGAACCTTCTCGGCGACGGCAGCAGCCGAGTACGGCAGCTGCTCCTGACACTGCGTGAATGCCTCAAGGTCGACTCGTTCGGCAGCCTCGACCTCGTCGAGGGTAGCTTCGCGGAAGTTGCCGTATGCGAGTAGCGCCTCGCCGCGCGGTGTGCGCACCTCGAGCACGTACCCACCGTCGATGTTGGTGAGCATCGCATCGTGGCCCTGAGGAGCGCGCCCCTCAATCATCGACGCCCAGAACGCCCGGGGGGCGACGGTGCGCACGTTGGATGCCACGATGGTCGTGGCTTCGCGCTGCGCGAGGTAGTTCCAGTCCTCATTGCGTTCGCGGAAGAGCAGGTCGGTCATGTCGATACCGCGCATGTCGTACGGGTGTACGCCGAGAAGGACGGTGTCGACCGGATCGATGCAGTCGGTGACCGCTTCGGCATCGAAGCGCACGACCTCCTGCCGCGTCGGGAAGAACACCTTCTTGGGCGGCAGAATGGTGACGTCATAGTCGAGACGCAGGTCCTCTACCGAGGCAAGTTCATCGAAGACGAACTTGTTGCCCTTGGCGACAGGGCCGACTACGCGAGTCGCCTGTCGCAGGGCCTCGACAAAGGGCCCAAAGTCGCGCTCCTCCAGGCAGAAGGCGCCCATATTCCCTCCCTGCACGTGAATGTGTATCGACGCCGAAAAATACAGACTTCTGGCGTCTGACACAACCTTCCATTCGATAAGGCAGCACTTCGGCGCCCTAAAGCAGGGATGTGTTTTGGATACTCGCGAGAGGTGGCATGCACCCAAACGGGGTGTTCGCGCACGTTGCGGTCCCAGGCGACCGAGGTACGACGGCGGGGCGACCGTGGCAAGCACCGCCCCGCCGGTTCAACACGCGTCTAGCCGAAGAAGATCGCGATCTCGCGCTCGGCGGACTCCGGCGAGTCAGAGCCGTGGATCACGTTGGCGTCCAAGATCAGGCCGAAGTCGCCACGGATAGTTCCCGGTGCAGCTTCGGCAGGGTTGGTAGCGCCCATCAGCTTGCGGCAAACCGGCACAGCGTTCGGGCCGGAGATGACCATCTTCACCACAGGACCCGAGGTGATGTAGCTGACGAGTCCCTCGTAGAACGGCTTGCCCACGTGCTCGGCGTAGTTGGCGGCAGCCTGCTCAGGCGTGACCACCCCACGCTCGATACGCTCGACGGAGAGTCCGACCTCCTCGAAGCGCGTAATGATGCGGCCGACGAGGCCACGGGCCACGGCGTCGGGCTTGATCATGATGTAGGTCTTCTGATCCAACGTCTCGTTCCTTTCCTTCTCCTATAGAACGGGCGACCTGTTCTCAGTCGCCCGTTGAACGCCAGTTGTAGTCCACTCCGTTTACGCGCCAGCCAACGCCCTCTCGCGCGAGAGTGACACGGTAGCGCATCGCAGTGCCTTTCGTCGCGCTGACCGTGACGTTGACGGTCGAGGTCGAGGCACCACGGTCGACCGAGTCGATCGTGAAGGACTTGATCGCGGGGATCTTGGCCATCTCGCGCTTCACGTCCTTGGTGGGCACGGCGACCCAGTACTGCTCGACCGATTCGGCCTTCTGGTGAGCCACCAGCAAGCCCTTGACGGTGGCAGCCTGTGTCGGCCAGCCGAAGCCGGCGAAGTACGCCGCCGCAGCCGCCCCGACGATGACCACTGCCACAACCAACAGCGTCATCAGGGTGCGGACGATCTGCGCGCTCGCGGGAGGCCGCTGTGCGCGACGCTGGGCACGGGCGTTGTCTGTGATCTCCTGCTCGCTGCGCGTGAAGAAGTCGTTGACCGCGTCGTCATCGCCAAAGCCAAGAGCGGCGGCAGCTGCCGACGCCTTGAGATCGTGGACGGGCTCGGTAGCGGGTGTATAGCTTTGGGTCGCGGGTGTATACAACTCGCCAGCCGGCTCGTACTGCTGACTGACAGGCTCGTAGGGTTGCGACGCGGGAGTGTAGCCAACCGGCGCCTGCGAAGAGACCGACATGAACGGGTCGGTCTCGAGAGGCGGCATGTCGGCCACCGGAGAGGTGACTCCGGCGAACGCGCCAAGCTCGCCTGTGACCCAGCCGTCAACCAGTTCGGCCTTGGGCTCGAGGGCTTCGCGCGCCGCATCAAACGCCGAAAGCGCAGACGGTGAGAGCACGTGATCGTGCAGCTCGGTCGCCTTCTCAAACGCCTTGACCGCCTCTTCGTACCTGCCGAGGGCGGTGTAGGCCTGTCCGAGGTTTGACAGCGCCTTGCCGCGGCCCTTGTAGCCGTCGAACCCGAGCGCCGCCTGATAGGCCTCGACGGCATCCTGCGGACGCCCCAGTGCCATGAAACACAGTCCGAGATTCACGAGCGCCTTGCTGGGCTGCGGGTTGCTCTCGTCGAGCGCCGCCTTGCGGTAGGCAACCGCAGCGTCCTCAGTGCGGCCACGCTCCATATGGACGGCGCCGATGCACTGCAGCGCCTTGTACGGTGTGACGTAGTCTGGCTCGTCGAGCGCGGCCTGATAGCAGTTGAGCGCCTCGCCCAACTCGCCGAGCGCGTAGTGTGCTGAACCGAGGTTGGCGAGCACGGAGCCGCGCTTCGCGTAGGTCTCGTCGCGCAGCGCATGGCCGTATACGGTGACTGCATCCGCGTAGCGGCGCAGCTTCATCAGTGAATTGCCGGCCAGGTGGTAGCACTGGCCGTTGCCGACCGCACCCCTACCCGCCGCTGCCAGGAAGCCCTTAGCGGCAGTGCGGTAGTCGCTAGCCTGGTAGGCCTGCTGAGCCTCGGTGAACTTCGCCTGATCCACGGTTTCTCGCGCCTACTCGTTCGCGCCGTCGATGGTGATGCTCTCGATCGCATCCCCGGCTCGAAGCTTCTTCATTACGTCTAGGCCTTCGGTGACCTGCCCGAAGACGGTGTAGCCGCCATCGAGTTGGGGCAGCGGGGCCAGAGCGAAGTAGAACTGCGAACCCGCCGAATCGGGGCTGGCGGAGCGCGCCATGCCCAGCGCGCCTTCGACGTGCTTGTGAGGGTTCACCGCGGGGTCGAACTCACCTTTGATGGTGTAACCCGGGCCGCCGATGCCGAATCGTCCGCCTCCGTCACCCTTGGCGGCCTCGGCCGCAACCTCTTCGGCAGAGACGGAGGTCGTATTCGGATCGCCACCCTGCACAACGAAGCCGGCGATGTAGCGGTGGAACTTCGTGTCGCTATAGAAGCCCTTGCGTGCGAGCTCAACGAAGTTGCCCACGTGAATGGGGGCCTCCTTGCCGAAGAGCTCGACCACGATCTTGCCTTGGGTCGTCTCGATGATCGCCTTTTCGCTGCCGTTTGGCTTGTAGGCGGGCGTGTACATCTGCTCTCCCCCTTCAACGGGTTGGGCCGTGCTGCTGCTGGCGACCTTGGCGCCGTCGCTGCCGGTAGCACTCTTACCGGACTGAGCGCTGCATCCCGCAAGGGACAGCAGTGCAGTGAACACGATGGCCAGCACCGTGACGAACAGAGCGCGCGAACGAGCCGTCACCTGCGTGCAAACCTCCTTGGAAACGGTGCACGGACCAAGGGGTCCGCTTCGCCAATGCTCCAAAGGATTCTAGCAGGGCACCCCGACACTGGTAAGGACTGCATCGCGCGTGTTCTTAGGGGTAGACTGAGCGACGAGGACCCGCGGGGGCGGCATCCGTTCCCGCTCGATATGTCGACGCGCCACAACGGTGTGGCGCGTGTCTCTTCCTGGGAGGCGATGTCGTGGGTGCACCAAGCACAGACAAGGTCCGTAACGTAGTCCTTGTGGGCCACGGAGGAGCAGGTAAGACTTCGCTAGCCGAAGCCATGCTCTTCCTGAGTGGGGCCAGCAAGAGACTCGGATCTGTGGACGAGGGGCATTCGACCCTCGACTACGACCCTGAAGAGGTTAAACGCCAGTTTTCCATCAACCTCTCACTGGCGCCCGTCGTTCACGACGGAGTCAAGATCAACGTCATCGACACCCCCGGTTATGCCGACTTCATCGCCGACGCTATCGCCGGCATGGAGGCCGCCGAAATGGCGCTGTTCGTGGTCGATGCCGTCGCCGGCCCGCAGGTGCAGACCGAACGGCTGTGGAAGCTCGCCGGAGACATGGGCATCGCCCGCGCCGTGTTCATCAACCGTGTGGACAAGGAGCACGCCAACTTCGACGCCGCTCTGAGAGCGCTGATCGCGAAGTTCGGTGACCGTGTCGTGCCCGTGCAGCTCCCCATGGGCGCCGAGGCCGATTTCCACGGTGTCGTCGACATCATCCGCATGAAGGCGTATCACCACGAGGACGACGGCGAGCACATGGAGGAGATTCCCGCCGACATTCTCGCCGCCGCCGATCTCGCACGCGAGGCCCTCTGTGACAAGACCGCAGAGGCCGACGACGAGCTGATGATGAAGTACCTCGAGGGCGAGCCGCTCACCCAAGAAGATCTCGAGAAGCTCCTGGGGCTCGCCATCGCTCAGAGCAAGGTCATTCCGGTCTTCGTCGGCTCGGCAGTCAAGCTGCAGGGCATCGAGGACCTTATGGACGAGATCGTCACGTTCTTCCCCGAACCGACGGCACACGGTCCGCTGCGCACCACCGACGGTGCTGAAGTGCCGTTCTCGGTCTCCGGCGAGGTCAACGCACACGTCTTCAAGACGTTCAGTGACCCCTACGTCGGCAGGCTCAACTTCGTCAAGGTCGTCTCGGGCACGCTGGTGCCCGGATGTGAGCTTGTCGACTCGCGCACCGGCAAGAAGGAGCGCATCGCACACGTCTTCAAGGTCACCGGCAAGGAGACCGAGCCGATCGACGGCGCGCCCGCCGGAGATATCGCCGTACTCACCAAGCTCGGCGACGTGCTCACCAACGACACGCTTTCGGCCAAGGGCGGCATCACGTTCGCGCCGCTGCCCCTGCCCGAGCCCCTCTACCCCGTCGCGATCGTCGCGAAGACCAAGGCCGACGAGGACAAGCTCGGTACCGCACTCAAGTCGATCGTCGACGAGGACCCAGCGCTCACGCTCAAGCGCGACGAGGAGACCCACCAGACGGTTCTCTCCGCCATTGGTGAGACCGCTGTCGACGTCGTCATCTCGAGGCTGCACGAGCGCTTCCATGTGGAAGCGGAGCTCGAGGAGCTGCGCATCCCCTACCGCGAGACGATTCGCAAGTCTGCACAGGCTCAGGGCCGCCACAAGAAGCAGACCGGTGGCTCGGGCCAGTTCGCCGACTGCTGGCTGCGCCTCGATCCCAACCCGGGCTCCGGCTATGAGTTCAAAGACGAGATCGTCGGCGGCAAGATCTCCAAGCCCTACATCGTTGCCATCGACAAGGGTGTTCAGGACACCATGACGTCGGGCGCGATCGCTGGCTACCCGGTCCAGGACGTGAAGGTCGCGGTCTACGACGGCTCGATGCACGCCGTCGACTCCAACGAAATGGCGTTCAAGACTGCCGCTCGCATCGGCTTCCGCGCCGCTGCCGAGAAGGCCGATCCGGTCATCTTGGAGCCCATCGCCACGCTCGATATCGAGATCCCCGACGCCTACGCGGGCGCCGTCATGGGCGACATCAGCTCGATTCGCGGTCGCGTGCTCGGCATGGACGCACCCGCGCCGGGCGTGCAGGTGATCAAGGCGCAGGCGCCCTACGCCGAGGTCGTGCACTATTCACCGCATCTCCGCGCGCTATCGAGCGGTACGGGCACCTACACCATCTCTATCGACTCCTACGAGCAGGTTCCGGGCGATATCCAGAAGAAGCTCGTCGAGGTCTACCAGAAGGAGCGCGCCGAAGGCCACTAGCCTTTGTCGCACGCGGCGCCGTCCTTTCGGCAGGTGCGAAATGAAGCGAGGCCGGCTCACCGAAAGAAGGTGGGCCGGCCTCGAGCTTCAGGTGAGATGGCGCCCCCTGCAGGACTCGAACCTGCGGCCTTCTGCTCCGGAGGCAGACGCTCTATCCGCTGAGCTAAGGAGGCGGTTGTGCAGCGGAAACGCACTCTAGCATACCGCTCAGACCCCACCAACCGCACTTCATCCAGTATGCTTCACAGCAACGATGGCCCATGAGGAGGGACGCGTGGCGAACAGTCATCTGCTCATCGTGAATCCGGCTGCCCGACACGGTGAGACCGCAAAGCTCATCCCCGTCATCGACCAGCAGCTCGCTGGCCTGCCCCACGACACCGTGACGAGCGAGTACATCGGGCACGCAACCGAGCTAGCGGCAGCGGCTGCAGACTACGACGTCGTGGTCGCCGTCGGTGGAGACGGCACCGTGCACGAAGTGCTCAACGGCCTTATGCGCATCGATGCCGACAGGCGGCCAGCACTCGGGCTCATCCCGACCGGTTCAGGCAACGACACTCGCCGAACGCTCGGCATCCCCGACGATGTCTCACAGGCAGCGCTCGTCTTGGGAACCGGTTGCCGTCGTCGCTTCGATATCGGCCTGTGCAACGGCGTCTACTTCAACAACAGCTTCGCTGCCGGGCTCGACGCAAAGGTCACCGCCAAAGCAGTCGAGTACAAGGTCACCAAGCGGCGCGATGGTCTGTGGCTCTACCTCACAGCACTGCTTCACGTGCTCTTCAACGAGCTCGAGGGCTTCAAGCTCGATGTCGCATTCGACGGCCAGGCGGCGCAGTCCATCGACACGCTCATCGTGGCGATCACCCAAGGGCCGACCTATGGCGGCGGCTTCTTCATCACACCCGATGCGATTCCCGACGACGCGCTCTTCGACGTCTGCATGATCGATCCGCTGACACTCCCCCAAGCGCTCGTGCGCCTGCCATTCGTCATCGCGGGCAAGCACACCGGCATGAAGGTTGTCCACATGTCGCGGCACGAAAGCGTTGTCATCGACTCGCCTGTGCCACTGCCCGCGCAGATCGATGGCGAGGTCTTGCTAGAGAGCCACTATGAGATCTCGATGCTTCCCTCTGCCATCGAGTGCGTCGTGCCGAGAGGGGTCTAGCCGAGATGGCCAAGACGATCGCGCTGCTGGCGGGGATGTTTCTCGTGCCATACCTGATCGGGTCGATTCCCTTCGCCTACATCATCGTGAAGATGGTGACCGGCGAAGACATCACCGAGCACGGCACCGGCAATGTCGGTGCGATGAACGTGCGTCGCTCGACCGGGTCGTGGGGCTGGTTCATCGCGGCCATGTTCGCGGATGCCTTCAAGGGCATCATCCCGGTCGCCGCGGCCAAGGCACTCACCTTCTTCGGGCCCTACTTCTACCAGCCCGCCGGCACGGCTCTGGGCCCACTCGACTCCAGCGCGAGCACGCTCGCATACCTGCTCATCTGGTTGCCGGTGGCCGGCTGCGTGATCGGACACAACTATTCGTTTTGGATGGCACTCATCAAGCGCGGATTCCATCGCACGGGCAAGGGCCTGGCGACAGGCGGCGGCGCGCTGCTCGCTTACGACTGGCGCTACTTCGTCGCCGTGGTGGTTGTGGGGCTCGCCGTCATCGCCATCACCCGCTACATGATGGCCGGCCAGGTTGCGGCCTCTTGGACGCTGCCCGCCGCCGCCTTCGCGCTGCGCTCACCCGACTGGCCCTTCGCGCTGGTCATGGGTGCTGTCGTCTACGCTGCGCACCACAAGCGTTTCGTTGGCCTGTTGCAGGGCAAGGAGCCCAAGCTCTACATCAACGACCGGATGGGGCCCCGGGGCTGACCCCGAGACTGCCCTAGAACGCAACGAAGGCCGGGAGCCCCGGCCTTCGAATCACGCGCACTTATGCGAGTGCCGAACTAGTCCATCGTGATGGCGCCGTTCGGGCACGCGTCCACGCAGATACCGCACTCGCTGCAGTCGTCCGGCCTGTTCAGGCGGGCGATGTCCTCGAGGTCGTAGCAGCCCTGCGGGCACTCGTCCACGCAGATGCCACAGGCGGTGCACACATTCGGGTCAACGACAGGTACCGACATGAGCGGTCCTTTCTGTTCGATAAGCGCCAACGGAGCGCGCCGATTTCGGCGAATCATAGCCCCAATTCGGTGCTATTCGCAATCCTGCATTAAGTGCAGCTACCGCACCTTGTCGGCGACCTCTTCAGGCGACCACAGACAGAACGGATAGGTGCGGTCCGTGAGCACCTCTGAGGCCTCCCGCTGAGCCTCAAGCGAAGCGACTTCGGCAGCGAAGCTCTCCTTGAGGGGAGCAAGAATCGCCGAAAGGTCGGCGTTCACCTCGCGAATGCGCATCCCGAGCGCCTTCTTGTCGGCGTCAGGCGATGCGATCTCGGTCACGAGGCGCGACTTCTCGTCTGCCAGCGAACAGGCGCGGTGACGCTCGTCGTCGCTGTCGAAGTCCACCTCGTCGAGCAGCGCATCCGGGTTGTGCTCGAGCCGGTTCAGGCGGTCCTTGGCCTCGGCGATCTCGTCTTCGGTGACGACGTGCGAGCCCAGAGGCAGATACATGGTGAGCGACGCGACCACGAAACGTGGAGGCGCTACGCCGAAGTAGCGAGATATGACGCCGTCGGTGACGCTGTCGTAGCGCCCGCCGCCGACGCCATGGATGAACAGGTCGCAGCAGAACAGCCGCACGAACGTCGTGAGGGCCAGCGCCTTGGGCGCGAGGGCAATCTCGCATGCGAGAATCGCCTCGATGGCTGCCGCAGGCTCCTTCGGCAGGCTGGTCAACAGCGCGCCTCCAGCCCGCAGCTCAACCGCCTCTCCCCTGTCGACTGCGACAACCGTACTGCGTCCGGCGGGCGCGAGCGCCCACAGGGGCAACTCAACGGAGATGCCGTCGATCTCGAGGTCCGGGAAAGGCTGGGCCTTGGATCTCGTGCGGGTGGCGGTGCGGAACTCCTGCAGCTCAGCGTTGTAGGCCTCGGCGAAGCGCGGTGCATCGAGTGCGAGCTGCGCCACAAACGCCGCGAACGCCTCGCCCCGCACCATGGAGGTGACGGGCAGCTCAAGGTAGTCGGTGCCTGCCTCTGCCTCATAGCGCCGGCGAGCAAAGGTCACGAGTTCGGCGAGGTTGTGTGCATCAGCCGCAGCGGAGCGTAGGTGCCCGCCGAAAGTCACGAAGTGCCGCCTCACCGCGGGCGCCGGAAGCGTTTCGAGCATACCGAGCGCGGCATCGACAAACGCATCTATGTCGGAGGCGCGCGGAAGCGGCGTTGCGGCGAACCATCCGCCGGCGGTGCCGACTGCGAGCGTCTGGCGGCACCTGCGCACTTCAGGAACGAGGCAGGGCGCGGTGATCGCGACCGTATCGAAGCCGTCGGAGTCGACCATGACGTCAACGGCCGTGGCGTCGGTGTCGTCAGCCAAGCGCTGCAACAAGAAGTCCTTGACCCACACGCCGGGGTGGTAGAGCTCGGTCTGATGTCCGGTGGCGACGATGGTTGCCGAAGGGTCGCCAGGTGAGGCAACCGCAACTCCAAGACGCGAAGAGAACGCCTCGGCGCGCGCGAGGAACTCGTTGCGCGCCACCGCGCGAAGCTCCTGCACGCTGCGACCCGCCACGTCGAATTCCCACGCTGCAGAACGGGCGCGGTTCTGTTCGGCAAGCTCGGCCCATTCGGCGTACTCAGGGCGAACCAGAAGCTCGCCGTGTCCTGCAGGGAGTGCTGGCCTGCGGTGTACCAACTCAGAGCACCTCGCCCGGTCCGGAGAGCGCGATGGGCTCGAGCGCGAAGAACGGCTCCGCAGCGGCCACGTTGGAGAGCCCGCCCCACATAGCCGCACTCTGCCGCATCATCTCGATGATTCCGGCGTTCTTCTCGTTGGCGCCGAACTGCGAGTGATAGGCGGCGAGCGCCTCCAGCTTGGTGTCCAGCTGCTTCGAGATCTCGACGGTGAAGCTGGGCTCGGCCACAACGCGCATGTGCACGGCCATGTAGCGGAAGACGCGCGCCGGATAGAAGGGCTCGCCGGTCATCTGCGTCTTCGTGAACTTGCTGTAGAAGCGCGCTGCCACAGCGATACTTGAGGCCGCGATGTGGTCGGGGTGTGCGTCGGTGGCGTAGGGCAGGAACAGCATGCGCGGCCGCAGCTCGCGCAGCACTTGAGCGAGCTCGGTGCGTGCCTCGATGGTGTCGAAGAGGTAGCGGTTCGGCTGAGTGAGCGTGCGACGCGTCTCAACGCCAAGGATGCGCGCGGCCTCGGCCGATTCGGCAGCTCGGGTTTCGATACTGCCGAAGGGCGTCGGCTCCCCGTTGGTGAGATCGACGATCGCGACTCTCAGCCCGTCGGCGGCCATCTTGGCGACGGTGCCGCCCATGCCGATCTCCACGTCATCGGGGTGAGCGCCGATGCACACGGCGTCGAAGAGCCAGTCCCTAGTCACCACATGCCTCCTCGAGCGCGCGGTTCCAGACTTCCAGGTAGTAGGCGTAGCGTCGCTCGGGATCGTCGAGCTCCACGCCGAAGCTACGGTCACGGTCGCAGTAGATGCGCTCCACGGCCAGCTCAGAGACTCCCAGGCCCGCGCACCACGCCTGCGCCCAAAGCTCGAGCGGCATCGCGTAGCCCGGCTCGGTGAGGCGGATGCGCTGCAGCGCTTCGACGCGGTAGGCCTTGAAGCCGCAGAAGGAGTCGGTGAGGCTCCAGCCGGTGTGCTGGTTGATCATAGCGGTGACGCGCAGGTTGATCTCGCGCCGGTCGGCGGGTGCCGCTCCGTTCTCCCCGCTCATGGGCAGGTATCGGCTCCCGGAAACGATGTCGCCACCCGCTTCCAGCGCCTTGACGAACTGCGGAATATGCGCGGGCTCGTGCTGCCCATCGCAGTCCATCGTCACGACGTACTCGAAGCCCATGTCGTTTGCCATGTCGAAGCCGATGCGCAAGGCGCAACCGTAGCCGCAGTTCGCATCGAGGTGTACGACAGAGACGTCCCCTCGTCGCGCCAGCACGCGAGGCGTCTCGTCGGTCGAGCCGTCATCGATGACGATGATCGTGCCATCGAAGTGCTCCTTGACGGCATCGAGCACGGCACCGACCGTGTCGGCTTCGTTGAAGACGGGCATGACCACGACTGAACTCACTCGGCCTCCTTGGCATGGATACGTGTACCCATAACGAAGACGGGCCCCGCATCGCAGGGCCCGCCAGGCTCGCTCGCTTGTGATTCTACTCTAGATCTTGCGCCCAACCATCGCCGCCAGCTCGCGCGGGTTCTTGGCCTTGGAAACGGCCTCTTCGAAGGTGATCTTGCCCGCGGTGAGCAGGTTCTTCAGGTGCTGGTCGAGCGTCTGCATACCCAGCTGCGCACCGCCCTGGATGATCGTCTCCATCTGGTGCGTCTTGCCCTCGCGAATCAGGTTGGAGATGGCCGGGATACCCAGCATGATCTCCATCGCGAGAATTCGGCTGCGGCCGTCGGTGGAGCGAAGCAGCGTCTGCGAGAGTACGCCCTCAAGTGAGGTCGACAACTGCATGCGCACCTGCTGCTGCTGGTGCGGCGGGAAGACGTCGATGATGCGGTCGACGGTCTCAGGACCGCCGGTGGTGTGCAGGGTCGCGAGCACGAGGTGGCCGGTCTCGGCCGCGGTGATCGCCGCCGAGATGGTCTCGAGGTCACGCAACTCGCCAACGAGAACGACGTCGGGGTCCTGGCGCAAGACGCGCTTCAGGGCCGAAGCGAATGAGTGTGTGTCTTCGCCGATCTCGCGCTGGTTGATGTAGGACTTCTTGTTGCGGTGCATGAACTCGATCGGATCCTCGAGCGTGATGATGTGCATCGCCTTGTTGGCGTTGATGTGGTCGACGATCGCGGCGAGCGTCGTGGACTTACCAGAGCCGGTCGGGCCGGTGACAAGCACGAGGCCACGGGGTCGGTCGGCAAGGAAGCGCACGACCTTGGGCAGGGCCAGCTCGTCGATGGTCGGGATCTTGATGGGGATGACACGGAAGACCGCACCCATCGAGTTGCGCTGCTGGAACACGTTCGCACGGAATCGCGCCACACCCGGGATCGAGTAGGCGAAGTCGAGTTCGAGTTCGGTCTCGAAGCGCTTGCGCTGCTCCTCTGAGAGCAGTCCCAGGATCATCTCCATCGTGTCACGCGGAGTGAGTGCCTTGATCGCCTCTACCGGCACGATCTCGCCACGCTGCCGAATGCCCGGAGGGCTGCCGACAGTCACATGGAGGTCGGAGCCGCCGCGCTGCAGCATCAAGCGCAGCAGGTCGTCGATGTGCGGGGTGTCTTCGTCGATGATCACGACTTCGCTGGCCGCAGCGGGCTGAGGAGCGCCATATCCACCGTCGGCCTTGGGAGTGGCGGGCAAGGGAGCGACAGCGGTGGGAACGCCATACGCGGCTCCAGGAACTGCAACAGCTCCCGGCGCGGTTCCGGCGAGGGGTGCGCCGGTGGCCGGGGTCACGGGGACAACCTGCGGAAGATCGAGGGTAGGCAGCGATGCCACGGTGGCCGGGCTCATGCCGCCTCGGCCTGCGCCGGCGACCGCCGCACCCACCATCGCGGGTACCGCAGCAGGCGCTGTAACCGCGACACCAACCAGCTGGGCGACCTTGTTGACGATCGGCTGGACCGAACCCGCTGCCGAAAGGTGCGCCGAGGCGCCGACCTGACGCGCACGCAGCGCAGACGCCTCGTTCGGCGACAGCGTCACGATGACGACGGGCACGTCCTTGGTCTTGGCGTCCGACTTGATCTGCTGGGTCAAGGCGTAGCCGTCCATACCGACCAGCTCCGCATCGACCACGATGGCGTCCGGGACACTGCCCTGGATGATTCCCAGCGCACGCGGGCCTGACAGTGCGCTCGTTACGGCTACGCCGGGAGCACCCTGTGCCAGTCCCCCCTTCACCTGTTCGATGAAGTCCGCGTCGTCATGGACGATCAGGACCTTCTTGTCTGCCACTTCGGTGGCCCTCCTCATCGGTTTGGGCCACGCCATAGCAGGCGCGACCGCGTAAACGCGTTCCCACATAGAGGTATCGGCCTGAGTCTCGCCGCCCTCAATACCTTTCGGTCAGTTACCATTTGCACGCATACACGTACACGACACGCCGAAAGAAGCCTGTGCCGCACCTCTCAATCGAACGTCTCAGCTATGGTCCCGACGCTATCGCGCGCCTTGAAGACGGGCGCACGGCGTTCGTGTCCGGCGCATGCCCGGGTGACGTCGTCGACGCCGAAGTCATCGCCGACCACGGCAGGTACGTGAACGCCTCGACCAAGTCCGTGATCGAGCCTTCAGCCGACCGTGTCACGCCTCCATGCCCCTACTTCGGAGTATGCGGTGGTTGCCAGTGGCAGCATGTCGCGGAAGCCGTACAGCTCATCTCGAAGCGCCAAGCCGTCGTTGACGCCCTTCGGCGAATCGGACACATCGAAGCTGCCGAAGAGCGCGTGGGCGAAACGCTCGCCTCCCCCGCCTACGGCTACCGCAACAAGATCGAGCTGGTGGCCGAGCACCGTGGCGGAAAGCTCATCGTTGGCTTCCACAGGGCCGCCAGCGGCGATATCATCCCCGTCGACTCGTGCCTGCTGCTCCCCAAACGCTTCCAGAAGGCCCCCAAGGCGCTCTCGGGCGCCCTGCGCTACGTCGCCGGCTCCACCGACCTTGGCATCAGCCGGGTGGCGCTGCGTATCGCGCGCAACACGAAAGACATCGAAGTCGCTCTCTGGACGCCGCCCTCGAGCTTTCCGCGCCAGGCCGCGGCTCGCACCTTGGGGCAGGCCCTGCCGCTCTCGAGCTTGGTACGCGTGCTCTACAAGGGGGCTCCGAAGGAGCGTTCTGTGAGCAAAGTCGAGGCGCTCTCAGGCAGAGGCAGCTGGACAGAGCGCCTCGGTGAGTTCAGCTACACGATCTCGGCGCCATCCTTTTTCCAGACGAATACCAAGATGGCCGAGAAGCTCGTCGAACTCGTGCTCGAGATCCTACAGCCCGACGGCAGCGACGTCGTACTCGATCTCTACTCCGGCGCCGGCACGTTCACCCTGCCGCTTGCCGAGCTAGCCGGCGAAGTCGTTGCCATCGAGTCCTACGGTCCCGCTGTGCGCGACCTTCGGCGCAACCTGGAGTCCGCCCAGAGCTGGGCAGAGGTCGTAGGAGGAGACGCGGCGCGTGAGATCGAGACGCTCGGCTATGCCGACCTCGCCGTCGTCGATCCTCCCCGCGCGGGGCTCGACCCGGCCGTCATTGCTGCACTCGCCCGACTTCGGCCGCGTGCGTTGGCCTACGTTTCGTGCGACCCCGCGACACTGGCACGGGACGCCAAGGCACTTGAGGAGGCAGGGTTGACGCTGGTCTCGGCAACGCCCGTCGACCTCTTCCCTCAGACTTTCCACGTTGAAACCGTCGCCCACTTCGCACCTGCGTAGCCCAGGACGGCCGACCTGCAGACACTCAAGACAACAACTCGGGCCCGTCCGCGGTGATGCGAACGGGCCCGAGTTGTGTCTGTTCTCGTGAGGCCTAGACGAGCACTCCAACCTGCGGGAAACCCGTGATCAGAACGTCGTGCGGCGCGTCATCGTGCTCAGACGTCAGATCGGCGCCCGCCCAATGCATCCCCTCGTGGTCTCCGCTGTCCCACATGGAGCTGTCGCTCAGGTCGTAGACCTTGCCCTCGTAGGCGACGTAGACCGGCGAGCCGTTCTGGCCGTTGAAGCCGCCCAGCTCCTCAAGCGTGAACTCCTTCATCGAAAAGGTCCCTTCGTCGGATCCGTGGTCATCATCCATTCTTCGTCTTTCTTCCGAATGCAACAAGCCGCCAAACGGCGGCTTGTGATGGGTCCTTCAGTTGTCCTTGGAGCTACGCGGTCTGGAGCCTGGCCGTCAGGCGCTCGAGGTCGACCAGCAGCTTGCGCCCCTTGGTCGTGATGATGCCCTCGCGCTGGAGCGACGAGATCACACGGCTCGCCGTCTCGCGTGACGTGCCCGCAAGCGTGGCGATGTCGTAGTGCGTCATTCCCTGGATGATTGGCACTCCGCGACCTTCGTAGCTCGCCGTGGCCATGTTCAGCACCACGCGCATCACACGGTGCGTGGCGTCGTAGAAGGCCATGTCTTCCAAGCGAGCGATCGTGTGGCGCAGTCGGCGCGAAAGTGTCGCGATGAGCGACAGCGCGAGCCGAGGCTGGATCTGAATCGCTGCCGAAAGGTCCTTGCCGTCGAGTCCGAACACCTCGACATCGGTGACGGCGATGATGTCCGCCGTGCGCGGCAGGGAGTCCACGAGCGCCATCTCGCCAAAGTGCGCGGGTGCCTCGATGTAGTTCAGCACGAGTTCCTTGCCGTCCGGGCTCGCAAGCGAGACCTTCACGCGGCCGGAGACGAGCAGGTACATCATCGAGCCAGGCTCGTTCTGCCCGAGGATGAAGGCACCCTTCGGGAAGCGGCGGAACTGAACCATGCTTGCCAGCGTCTCGAGGCTCTCCTGAGGAAGATCGGAGAACAGCGGGATTCCGGCGAGCTTGGCCAGCTGCAGATCTTTGGTCAGTTGCATGGTCATAGCACAGATATCGGAGCGGCGCTCACAAGACTTTAGCCGTGTTGTGCTGTGCGACCTTGACTTCCGGTCCTGACACGCCGAAGGCGACCCGGTGAGGGCCGCCTTCAGGCCTTGCAGGTGCGCTTCGGCGGCGCTAGAGCGCCGGCCGCGCGCCCTCGGTATCTGCGAGGTAGCCGATGAAGAGCGGAACCAGATGCGGAATCAGCTCCGGCAGGTAGGTCGGCATCAACGAGTCCATCGTCTTGGGCAGCAGATCCGGCATGAGGTCGGCCATGTCGGCAGGCATCTCACCGATGTAGTCTTCAACTTCGCGAACCATGTCCGGCATCACCTTGCCGAGGATTCCGGGAGCCATCGCCGGAAACATCAGCGGCATCATCTTCTCCATCATCGCCAGGCCGCCGGGAACGTGCTTCATGGAAAGCATCATCGGCTTCATCCCCGCGGGCATCGCGTCCATCATCTGCGGGAAGATCCGCGTCATGAACCGCGCCATCTGTTCGGGCTTCATCAGGTCGATGAACTTGTCGAAGAAGCTCCACATGTAGAGCGAGAACTCCGTGGACTCAGCGATGTCGTAGCCGGCCGCCTCAGCCACGACGCGGGAGAGATCATCGACCCGCAGGCCCAGGCCGTTCTTGTCGTTGGAGTCCCGCAGCTGCACCTGACAGCACGGGCACAGTGCGACAACGGTGTCAGCACCCGCATCGACCGCCTCTTGAAGACGGTGCCCGCCCAGAACAGGAGCCACCGGCTTCTCACCAATCAGAGTCAGTACCGATCCACAGCACAGTCCCTCTTCACGGTTGTGCTCCATCTCGACATAGTCGAGGCCGGGAATCGCCTTGAGCATGTCGCGCGGCGGCTCGTACAGTCCCTGTGCACGACCTGCGTGGCACGAATCATGGAAGGTAACGGTCTTGCCCTCGAACGGGTTCTTCTCGAGCTTGAGCTTGCCCTCGGCTATCCCTTCGGCGACCAGCTCCGAGTAGTGCTTCACCTCGAACTCGAACGACTCGCCCCGGTCGGCCGCGATCTTGGCGTACATCTCTTTCCACACAAGACCGCACGCGGGGCACGACGTCACAATCGTCTTCGCGCCACGCCTACGCGCTTCAGCAACGTTGTGCTCGTAAATCTCCTCGAACACATCCCACTTACCGGATACCTTCATCGGGATGCCGCAACACGCCTCGTCTTTGCCCATGTAGCCAACTGAGTAGCCGGAGTCCTGTAGCAGGCGTATCGATGCTTCGGCGATGTCGGTCTCCACATAGCTCGCGGTACAGCCTGCGAAGTAGAGGATGTCGGACTGCTCGGGGATCCTGGCGGCAACGTCGTCAGGAACCCACGCGTCGCGGTTCTCGCGCTTGCCAGCCCAGATGTCGTTCTCGCCCTTGAGTGAGGCGGCCATCATCTCGAACGGCGGGAAGGTTCCGCGCTTCTCCTCGTGAATCAGCTTTCCGCGCATCTCCATCCAGTTGTGCTCGATGGGTAGCTGCAGCTGACAGCGGGTATTGCACACCTCGCAGGTGGTACAGACCAGGAAGGTGTCGATGGCTTTGCGGTCGAACTTCTCACGTCCAGCGATGACTTCGCGCAGGTAGGCGTACTTGCCGCGCGGCGAATGGCTCTCCCAGCCGCGACCGCTGTACTGCTCACACGTGGGCACGCAGTAGCCGCAGCGCGCGCATGCGTAGGACATGAATGCGACTTCGCCGGGAATGCCGTTGATGTCGCGGCTGAGGTCACCCGGACCGTCTGGCGGCGTCGCGGCGTTCGCGATCGGCCGGACCAGGGGCTCGAAGGCGGCGGCCATCCCCATGATGAGGTCGAGCACGCCACCTGTCCCGAAGACCTTGCCCGGGTTCAGCACACCGGTTGGGTCGACTTCGGACTTGAAGGTTCTGAGCTGAGCAAGCCGCTCCGCGCCTAGGACGCTCGCCGCCTCGCGCCGGAAGTACAGACCGGTCGAATAGGCAGCGCCACCGTGCGCCTTGGCGATCTTGATGACCGACAACGACAGCGCGAACGCCAAGTTGAAGTTGAAGCTGCGTTCGTCGTGCGGGATGAACCCAAGCAGGACGACCTTGTCACCCCTGCCAACCATGCCTTCGAGGATGAACGGCTGATTGATCTTGGCGTCGATTTCGGCGAGCACGTCAGGCATCTCGGCCAACGGTACGACGACCTCGGTCGGCACGATCGACGGCCCTATGCGCTTCAGACGCATCGGCGCGAACCGCTGCTCCCACTCGTGCTCCGCCGCGTTAGCGTCGAGCTCGTGACCCCCGGCCGCGGCGACGATGGCGGCCAGAGCTTCATCGACGTGCACGCCACGCGAGGAAGGGTATGCGATCACGGCTAGATACTGCTCGGGAATCTCGGGGGTGAAGTGCGGGTGCGCCTCTTCATAGGGATGACCGTGCCGATGCGGCAACTGCTTCTTGAGCTTGGTGGACTCGGGATTGAGGAAGGTGATCGACCAGAGCGGCACCTTTTGCCTTGAGATCTCGCCGAGTGCCTCACCAAGTGCTGATGCCGAAGGAAAGCCGACTACCTTGTGCGTTTCAGGTTCGAGAACGCGAACCCGGAACTCGACCTCCGTGATGAAGCCGGTTGTACCTTCCGCGTCCGCGATGTAGTTGAGCAGTTCTTCGCCGGTGAACTCACGCACAACGCCATTCGGCAAGACGACGCGTGCCGCTGTGACAACGTCTTTGAACTGCCCGTACTCATAGCTGCCAAAACCGCTGCCCCCTTGGGCCAGCCAGCCTGCTGCCGATGAGCTCGGGTACGACGAAGGATAGAGCCGCAATGTCAGGCCGAGCGCTGAGATGTGACGGTCGATCTGCTCCCAGATCGCCCCTCCCTGAACCCGCACTGTCATATGTTCGGGGTCGACACTCAGCACCTGTGTCATTCCCGAGAGATCGACGACGACAGCACCTTCGGGCGGGAGAATCCCGCCGTAGCCGCTCGTCGCCCAGCTGCGAGGTACCAGCGAGACCCGCTCGCTGACGGCGAACTTCACCAGTTCAACGAGCTGTTCCTCTGTCTTCGGCCGCACGACGGCACCGGCCACTCCGGCTGGCACAAAAGGCTTGACCAGCTGCGGCATGGCTCCGATGTCGAACGAGTACATCTTGCGCTCGACACGGTCAGTACGAACCCGCTCTTCGCCAACGATTCCGCGTAGTGCGTCAGCTACTCGCGTGCTTACCTCAGGCATGGCTTGCGTTCCTACCCTTCTGGTCGTTCCACCACGGCATACCCACCGGGGTATCTCTCTCGAGCGCCTACGATACCCCGGTGGGTATAACCTTTGTCAAGCTTAAGACACAATTCGGCGCGGCGCGGCGCGGATTCGTGGCGCGTTTGACGTGCTACGATGCCGCTCACCGACTGACGGAGGTTCACGTGATCAAGGCGGTCCTGTTCGACCTCGATGGCACGCTGCTCGACATCGATCTGCAGGGTTTCTTGCGCGACTATTTCGGCGCGCTGGGCCCGGCAATGGTTGGACTCGCCCCCGATCGCTCCCCCGAAGATGTTGTGGCCGCCGTTATATCGGGGACCGATGCGATGTCGGCGTCGCATCCCGGCCAGACGAACGCCGCAGCGTTTCATGCACGCTTCTTGCAGCTCACGGGGGTCGACCTCGATGACCCGGCCGCAGCCGCAGTCATCGACGCCTTCTACGCCACTCGCTTCCCGGAGCTGCGCAAGTCGTATAGAGCCCGCGCTGGTGCGGCTGACGCGGTGCGAACTGCCCGCGAGGCCGGATGCAGGGTGGCTCTTGCCACCAACCCGATCTTTCCGCACGCGGCAATCGCGGAGCGTGCGCGCTGGGCAGGGCTCGATGTCGCCGACTTCGACTTCGTGACCACCTATGAGGTCATGCACGCCACCAAGCCGCGCGCCGAGTACTATCGCGAGATCGCTGAGGTGCTGGGGGTACGTCCCGGCGAATGCCTCATGGTCGGTGACGACGCGCTGCTCGACCTGCCTGCGGGGGATGTGGGAATGACCACCTGGTACGTGGGAAGGCAGTCGGGGGCGCCATCGGACTGGAGTGGGCCCCTGAGCGATCTTATACGCGTCCTGCCTGCGCTAACGCGCGGCTAGACCGCCAGCACCCTAGACGCGACGGCCGACACGCGGCCTGACCAGTGCCACCCACGCCCCATCTGAGCGCTGATCGTAGGTGAACTCGAAGCGACCGCGCGTTTCCCGGCGCAGGTCGATCTGATAGACGAGCCCGGCGGGCTCGTGGTCGCAGACCAAGATCAGCTGGTCCTCGCATCCCATGCTCGCGAGCTTGTCTACAACGACGAAGACCATCTCTCGCCGAAGGTTGGGGTCGAAACCCCTGATATCCATGACCAGACCGGCCGAGCCTCGCGCCATTCGCGTCGCCTTCCTCTCGACCAAGCTATTCTGCGACTGAGCGCCCAAACCTGCAACGCCGGCCGAAAACGCCGAGCTGGCAGCGGTTGGAAGGCGTTGGAAGAAGGCGCTTCTTTTGCCCCGTGCTCGCTAATCTTTGTGTAGAATCCGACTGAGGAGCATCTCGTGCCGGCGGGATGGTCTGCGCCCAGCCCGGGCAGCAGTCTGTCTTCTCCGGCGTTCGACTGATGAGGAGAACGGCGTGGACCGAGGGGGCATGCGCGCGTGCAGCTGCACAGCGGCCTTCTCCTTCCCTCCCCTCCATTCGGCTCCCCACCCCCTGGCCACCGTCACCCGAGCGGGCGCTTCTGCGCGCGTTGCGGGTGCGAAGCGTGGAGACCGTACCTAATTGACTGCCTGGAAGGAGGCTTGAGGAGTTTCTGTGTTTGCCGGTTGTGAGTCGCCCTCGACCGAAGTCGGTGGCGGCGAGCAAGCAGATTCACCAAGTGAGTGTCCGTTCGGAGTCAACCAAGGAGGTGTATGGCATGGCGCATGAGGATCGAGCGTTCTATAGCGAGCTTGAAGACCGCGGAGTGACTCGTCGTGACTTCCTGAAGTTCTGCGGGTCGGTCGCTGCGATGCTCGGACTGTCCGAGACGATGGTTCCGACGATCGCAGCCGCGGTGGGAGAAGCCGCGAGCTCGAAACTCTACCCGGCCGTGTGGGTGAACGGCGGTGCGTGCACCGGGTGTACTGAGTCTGTAGCCCAGGGCACGACGCCTGACGTCGCTCAGATTGTTCTCGAGATCCTGTCCATGAACTACATGGAGACGGTGATGATGGCGACTGGCGAAGCGGCCAACGAGGCCCTTCGTACAACCGCCGAAGAGAACGCGGGCAAGTTCGTCATGATCTACGAGGGTTCGGTCATGACTGGACTCGAGGGCAACACCCTTCGCGTTGAGGGCAAGCCGAGCCTCGAGGTCCTCGAGGAGATCGGGAAGAAGGCTGCTGCTGTCATCGCAGTCGGTTCGTGCGCGGTGGACGGCGGCTGGGTCCGCTCTGTCCCGAGCGTCAAGGCGAAGAACTACCCGACCGCCCCGGACGCATGGGCGACCGGTGTGTCCCAGTTCTTTGCTGCTAAGGGCATCAAGACCCCGGTCATCAACCTTCCCACCTGCCCGGTCAACCCGGAGTGGGTCGTGGCCATGGTCATCGACGCCGTCATTCTCGGCCAGCTGGAGAGCGGAGCCATTCTCGGCAAGCTCGACGCACAGGGTCGTCCGAAGCTCATCTTCGGCCAGACCATTCACGACAACTGCCCGCGCCGCGGCCACTTCGAGAACGGCGAGTTCGTCTACCAGTTCGGCTCTGAAGAAGAGGCCAAGGGCTACTGCCTGTACCCCGTCGGCTGCAAGGGTCCGCAGACTTACACCAACTGCCCCGTCGTTCGTTGGAACGACCGCGCCAGCTGGTGCGTCGAGTCTGGCTCCCCCTGCATCGGCTGTGGCGACTTCAACTGGGTCGATGAGAACGCGCCGTTCCTGGGCCGCATGCGCCGCGTGGGCCTTGGCAGCGTCAACTGGAACCCGGCAGTCGCTAGCGCCGCCGTCGGCGGCATCGTTGTGGGTGCACTCGCCGTTCATGGTGTCGGCATGTACGCCGCCGGCCGCATCGGCGACGGGCCCCCGACTGAAGAAATGAAGGACTATGACCGCAAGCGCGCCGGGAAGGGAGGCGATAAGTAGTGGCAGAGAACATTGTCATCGACCCGGTAACTCGAATCGAAGGTCACCTTCGCGTCGAAGTCACCGTTGATAATGGCGTAATCACCGATGCTTGGGCCTCTGAAGGCCTGTTCCGCGGCATGGAGACCGTCATGCAGGGCCGCGAGCCCTCCGACGCGTTCTACATCGCGCAGCGCATCTGCGGCGTGTGCCCGATCTCTCACGGTCACGCCTCCACGATGTCGGCTGAGTCGGCACTTGGCGTCAAGATCCCGAACGGTGCTCGCATCGTCCGCAACATCATCGAGTCGGCTGAGTTCCTGCACAGCCACGTTCTGTGGTTCTACACGCTCGCCGCTCTCGACTACGTCGATCCGGCCAAGGCACTGACCGCCGACATCGCCCAGACCTACGCTCTGGCCGAGGCCGCCGGCACGTCTTCGTCGAACTTCGGCGCCGTCCAGAAGAAGCTGCAGGCGCTGGTCGACAGCGGCCAGCTCTCCATCTTCACCAATGGTTGGCTAGGCCACCCTGCTTTCGCGCAGGACATGCCCGCCGAGCTGCACCTGATCGCCGTCGCGCACTACCTGGAGGCTCTCGACATCCAGGCAGAGGCTTCGCGCATCATCGCGATCATGGGCGGCAAGTTCCCGCACTTCATGACGTCGATTCCCGGTGGTACCGCATGGGTGCCGACCGAGGAGAAGCTCGATGACGTCCTGTTCCGTCTGCAGAAGGTCCGCGACTGGGTGCACGCCACCATGATTCCGGACACGCTGGCCATCGCTCCGTTCTACAAGGATGCGCTGACCTACGGTGGCGGCCACGGCAACTTCCTCGCGTGGGGTGTCTTCAACGACGAGTCCATGGACATGGAGAAGCGCTTCCTGCCCTCCGGCGTCGTCTACGCAAAGAAGGGTCTGTCGGTCGAGAAGGCCGATCCGGCCAAGATCGCCGAGTACGTCGACCACTCCTGGCTCTCCGCTGGTCCGAACGGCAAGCATCCGTCGGAGGGCGACACCGTCCCGCCGACCAAGTTCGCCGGCTACGACCTGAGCAAGGAGTACTCGTGGGGCAAGGCGCCGCGCTATGACGGCAACCCCATGGAAGTCGGCCCGCTGGCTCGCATGATCGTCGCGTACCTCAAGGGCGTTGCCCCGGTGAAGACGATCGTCGACCTCGCCCTCGAGAAGCTGGGCGCTCCGGGCAAGCCTGAGGTGCTCGTCTCGCTGCTTGGCCGTATCGCGGCCCGCAACCTTGAGACCGCTGTCGTCGCCGACATGGCCCTCGACGAGGTCATGGGCCTCATCGCCGCCATCAAGGGCGGAGACGCCCTCTCCTTCTTCACGCCGCTCGAGGCGTCAGAGGGCAAGGGTGCCGGTCTTTGGGAGGCACCGCGTGGCGCTCTTGGTCACTGGATGAACGTCTCCGGTGGCAAGATCACCAACTACCAGGTCTGCACTCCGTCGACGTGGGACATGAGCCCGCGTGATGACAAGGGCGTTCGTGGACCGCTCGAGGAAGCGCTCATCGGCGTGCCTGTCATGGACGTCGAGCGCCCAATCGAAGCTGCGCGTATTGCTCGCAGCTTCGATCCTTGAATCGGTTGCGGCGTTCACGTGACTGAGCGCAAAACTGGTAAGACCGGTACCGTCTACACCCGCAAGTGGGGGGTGAAGTAGATGTCGCACAAGCTGTATCGCGAGGCGCATCCGCTCGTATTCCTCCTCAATCACTGGATCAACCTGCTGTCGATGTGCTTCCTGACCCTGTCGGGCTTCTACATCCACTACCCGATCTTCCCGGGTTTCATGGGTGTCGCCCGCGGCACGCACTTCTTCTGGATGTTCGTGCTGATCATCAACTTCACGCTGCGCATCATCCTTGCCTTCTTTGTGAAGTCGGCAACGATGCCCAACACGCGTGAGCAGGAGCTGGACATCAAGAACTGGCTGCCGCAGGCGGCCAACCGTCACCAGCTGATCCCGTGGGTGAAGTACTACCTGTTCTTCAAGAAGGATCACCCCATCTCGGGCAAGTACGGCGTTCTGCAGAAGATCGCCTACATCGCCACGATCCCGATCACGTTCGCGGCCGCCTACACGGGCTTCTGCCTGTGGGGTCCGACCTCGGACTGGGGCTTCTTCTTGGCGGGTACGACCTGGGTCGCGAGCCTGTTCAACGCAGGTGGCGGCGCAGATCCTATGCCGATGCGTATCCTGCACTACTGGATCATGTGGGTCGTCCTGATCTTCACGGCCGCCCACGTCTACCTCGCGAACATCTACAACTTCGCACCGTCGAAGATGATCTTCGCCTGGAAAGAGTCCGACGGGCACTAGAGCCATCAGGTTCCTTCAGGTACTCTGGTATCCGCCGCAGGAGCGGCACCGAGCATAGCTGCAAGACTAGAACGGGCCCCGGCATCCCGCCGGGGCCCGTTTTCCCTTCTTCTGGGATTCATTGCAGCGATTTCGCACGAACGTACAGGAGCCGTCGACATCACGCCGTACATATATGGCGTGGTGGGAGGAGTGGTTGAGTGTTCGCCGAGCGAGTCGTAACTAAGGCACTGGGAGTGTTGAATCGGTCCTATCTGGCCACCCACAAGGTGGAGCTGGATACGATTCCTGCGCCCGAGCCCGGTATGCGCTACACGCTCTACGCACATGTCCCCTTCTGCGAGCGCCTGTGTACGTACTGCTCGTTCAACCGCTTCCTCTACAAGGAGGACTGGGCACGCAGCTACTTCAAGGACCTGCGTGAGGAGATGCGCCTGGTTGCGCGGCTCGGCTACGACTTCGACTCGCTCTACATCGGTGGCGGAACCCCCACGATCTTGCTCGACGAGCTCGTTACCACGATCGACCTCGCGCACGAGCTCTTCCCGTCGTTGGGCGAGGTCTCCTCGGAGACGAGCCCCAACCATCTCAACGACGAGCTCGTTGCTGCGCTCTCGGACCGTGTGCACCGCCTGTCGGTGGGCATCCAGAGCTTCGACGACTGCCTGCTTCGCCAGATGGACCGCTACGGCAAGTACGGCAGCGGCACCGAGGTCTTCGACCGCGTGGCGGCCGTTGCCGGCAAGTTCAAGTCGTTCAACGTCGACATGATCTTCAACTTCCCGAGCCAGACCGAGGAAGTCCTCAAGCGCGATATCGAGCTCGTTAAGGGCATCGGAGCCAACCAGACGACCTTCTATCCGCTCATGGCCTCCCCGCTTCGCCGAAAGGAACTCGCAGAGACCGTAGGCGACATAGACTACGTCCGCGAAGCCTACTACTACGAGGTCGTCTGCGACTCACTGGCCCCGGAGTTCACGCCCGCCAGTGCGTGGACCTTCTCGCGCGACCCTTCGGCGATGATCGACGAGTACATCGTGGACTACCCAGAGTATGTGGGCGTTGGCTCGGGTGCGCTCTCCTATCTGCGCAACACCAGCTACGGCAACACGTTCTCGCTCTCCGAGTACCACGACCGCATCTCGTCGGGTCGCATGGGCGTCGTGAAGAAGGGCAACCCCTACGGCCTCTTCGGCAAGATGCGCTACCGCTTCGTGACCGACCTGTTCGGGCTTCGCTTGGACAAGGAGCGCTTCCGCCGCGACTTCGGCGTGCCGGTGGAGCTGGGACTCGCCGGCGAGATCGCCTTCATGACTGCAGTGGGCGGCATCGCCAGCCACACCAGCACCGAGATCACGCTCACCGACAAGGGCCGCTACCTGCTGCTCGTGATGATGCGCGAGACGCTCGCGCTCTCCAACGACGCACGCGACCAGGCCCGCGCGGAGCTTCCCATGGAGGAGCGCATCCTTCTGCTCGAGGGCGACACCTCCGCGCTACTGCCGCCTGAGCCCAGCCTCGCCGCCAGCTAGCCGCAACCGACCTTCCCTCTGTCGAACTCACTGCCGCGCGCAGCGAGTTCGACTAGACTTGGCTTTCACGCCAAGCTGCCGCCGCGGATGCACCTGCCGCCGAAAGGACGCACATGTCGAACGGTCGAATTCTCGTGATGGGTATCGGGAACCCTCTCATGCGCGACGAGGGCGTCGGCCCGCGCGTCGCTGAGCTCCTGATGGCGGGATTCGACTTCCCCGAGCACGTCGAGGTCGTCGACGCGGGCACGATGGGGCTTGGCATCCTCGACCTCCTGCGCGACATCGATCACCTGGTAGTCATCGACGCAGTGCAGGGCACAGAGCATCCTGCGGGCACGGTCGTCATCATGAGCCCTGAGGAGATCGCGCCTAACCAGGTGCTGCACTCGCTTCACGACATGCGCCTGGCCGACGTGCTGCAGAACGCGGCGCTGATCATCGACGACATGCCTTCGGCTGTGGTCATCGGCGTCCAGATCGAGCGCATCGAGGAGTTCGTGCTCGAGCTCTCGCCGGCCTGCGAGGCAGCGCTGCCGATCGCACTCGCCGCCACGCTCGATGAGCTCTCCAAGCTCGACGTCGTGCCCACGCCTCGCGAGGGTTCTGACGTCAACGCACAGATCATTGCGGCGCTTCGCACCTTCGCGCCGATGCCAGATGCCGATATGGGTCAGACCGCCGAAGCTGCCGAGTAACCGCTACCCGACGATCTCCAGGGCCGCGCGAACCCTAGCTGCGATGCCCGCTTCGTCGAGGCCCGCAGCACTAAGTAGCGCCGATGCCGCACCCGAGCTCTGGTAGCTCTCGACTCCAAGACGCACGAGGCGCGCATCGGCGTTGGTGTCAGCGATCCATTCGGCGACCGAGGCCCCCAGGCCGCTACGCGCGTTGTGGTCCTCAGCGGTGACGACAAGCCCGGTCGCGGCGGCCTCTCTGAGCCCCTGTGCGTCGATTTCCAGTGGAGTTGCGACGATTCCCACCGCCACCTCGATTCCTTCGGCAGCGAGCGCGTCAGCGGCGCGTACGGCAGCCCCAGCGACCGTGCCCATCGTGAGAATCGCAGCCTCGCTCCCCCGCCTCGCCCACGCGACCTCGCCGAAGGTGAAGCGGTAGTCGCCGCCGAAGAGGGGCGCGCCGTCCTCGTCCTCAAGTACCGCAAGCTTGCTGCGGCCCATCACCATCGCTACACAGCCGGCGGTGGCAAACATCGCCCGCACACCGCGGTCGGTCTGGTTGGGATCGGCCGGCACTATGACTCGCCAACCCGGTAGCTCGCGCATGGCGCCCACATAGTCGATGCACTGGTGCGTCTTGCCGTCCTCGCCCACGTCGAGCCCGCAGTGCGTCACGATGAGCTTCACGGCGGCACCGTTGATGTCGTTCAGGCGCTGCTGGTTGTAGACCTCATCGATGCCGAAGGCCCCGAAGTCCGACCACGCCGCCACGACGCCAGGAACGGTCGACATTGCGCCCGAGACTGTGGCTGCGTTGTGCTCACCGACTCCGCACTGGATGAAGCCGTCAGGCCGCACCTTCGCAAAGCCGTCGGTCTTGACCGAGACCGCGAGATCGCAGTCCAGCACCGCGATGGGAGTCTCGGGATTGGCCTGCGCGAGATCGACCAGCGCGTTACCCCAGGCCGAACGGTTGTCGGTCGCCTTCTCGCTGGAGTACTCGCGCGGTTCACCGGTCGAGAGAGCCACCAGCGGGGTGGCGTGCGGCAGCGCTGCGACCGAACAGGGCTGGGTTCTGGCGTCGCGTGCGCGGTCGAGATCGGCGGCGTCGCCACCAAGCTCGGCCATCGCACGCGTGTACTCTTCGGCGGTCAGACCGCGACCGTGGAACTCGGGAACGTCCTCCATGAACGAGACGCCCTTGCCTATCAGCGTGTGCGCCAACACGACTGCCGGGCCTTGTGCCGACCGGGCTGCCACGATGGCCGCGTGCAGGGCCACGATGTCGTGACCGTCGCACTCGAAGGTGGTCCAGCCGTCGGCCTCCCAGTCCTCACGCACCGGTACGTTCATGATCTCGTACGTATGACCTGAAATCTGTACGCGGTTCCAGTCGACGAGCGCCGTGATGTTGTCGAGCCCGCGCATGACCGCGAGGCGCCGCGCCTCTCCGACCTGCCCCTTCATCTGTTCGCCATCGCTCATGCAGACGTAGGTGTGCCACTCTGCCCCAGCGAGCTTCGCCCCGATCGCGAGACCCACACCTGCCGAAAGGCCCTGGCCGAGGTTGCCGCTCGACCACTCGATGCCGGGGACAGAGCGCTCGACGTGCCCCTCGAAGATGCTTCCCGCCTGCCGAAAGTGCGCCTCGAACTGCTCCATCGGGAAGAAGCCCGCGGACGCGAGCGCGGAGTAGACACCCGGAGACGTGTGCCCGTGGGAGACGACGATGCGGTCTCGGCCCTCCCAGCGCGGCTCCGTCGGCCGCAGCCGCGCGAGCGAGTAGAGCAGCGTGTACATCTCCATCGAGGAAAACGAGCCGCCCGGGTGCCCTGACGCGGCAAGACTCGTAGCCGTGAGCACCGAGCGGCGCGAAGCGCTCGCACGCTCGGCCAGTGCGGCGGTGGTCTCTGCAGGAAGAGGTTCGGTAAGGCCACGGTTGAACACGGATGCGTTCCTTTCGGCAGGCCGGGTATGACTCCTCGACAACTCCGGCCCGCTCCACACGCAGGCCGTTCCAAGTGATTATCCCACTCGCCGCACATCCATCTTGCGCCAGAGTAGAACGACCCGCCGGGCCGGAACAGGCCGCGGCGGGTCGCAAGATGCAGATGTGCGCAGGCGCGCTAGTGTGTGTGGGCCGGCTTAGCCTGGTCTTCGGCGAGGCTGATGCCGAAGTCGCCCAGGACCTTGCTCACGGCACGCTCGCCGCTTTCGATGCAGTTCGGGATGCCAACGCCGCGGAAGCCGCCACCGGCGAGTCCGAGGCCGGAGACGTCGCCGACGCGTGCCTCGATCTCATCCACGCGGTCGAGGTGGTTCAGCGTGTACTGCGGCATACCTTTGATCCAGCGGTAGACGCGCGCCATGACCGGCTTGGCATCGGGCTTCAGGCCCAGCATGTCCACGATCTCGCGGCGCACGGTCTCGATGAGCTCGTCGTCGCCCGCCTCGAGCAGGTGCTGGTTGGCGGGGCCTCCGATGAAGCCCCGGATGAGCACGCGGCCCTCGGGCGTACGCCCCGGCCACTTCGAGGAAGACAGCGTCACGGCGAGCATGGGGCGGCCCTCAACGAGCGGGCACAGGATGCCGAACCACTTCTGATCCTTGCAGAAGTCCTCCTGCTTGAACGCCATCGGCACCGTCGCTGAAGACGAACACGGAATCGTGGCGAGCAGGTCGGCGATTCCTGTGTCGACCGGGCGCATCAGCTCTTCGGCGGCCCAGACCTCGGTCGCCACGATGACAGCATCGCCCGAGAGCACCTGCCCGTCATCGAGAGTCACCTGCCAGCCGTCCTGGGTGCGCGCGACTGCCGAAACGGTGCGACCGACGATGATGTTCTCGCGCCCGGCGGCATCGGCCATGCCGTTGGTGAGCTGCTGCATACCGAGGCGGAAGGTGTTGAAGAAGGCACGCGGCTTCTCTCCCGGCTTGGGCGGGTACTTCTTGCGCATCTCCTCGTTCGTCTTGCGCTGGGCGAGCATGCCCTTGATGAGCGAGCCGAACTGCTGCTCCATCTCAAGGAAGTTCGGGAACGTCGCCGCGACCGACATCTCCTTGGGATCGGATGCGTGCACGCCGCCGACGAGCGGCTCGGCGAGGCGATCGAGGCACTCGCGGCCCATTCGGCGAACGATGAGGCTCTCAAGCGTCTCGTCGTGCTGCTGAGCGCCTTCGCCCTCGGCCCAGACCACCTTGCGCGGCAAGATGAGGTCGAGCGCCATGCGCAGCTTCGCAGGCCACGAGTAGAGCTTAGAGGTGGCGAGCGGCACGAGCTTGGTGGGCGCGAACATCATGATGCCGTCCGGCATCTCGACGAGCTTCTTGCCCTTGAGGATGAGCGTCTTCTTGTTGACCTCGTTGGCCGGCGTCATCTCGTCGGCGATTCCCAGCAGACGCGCGATGCGCGGCACCGCCGGCTTGGACATGATGAAGGCGTCCGAACCGCCGTCCACGATGTAGTCGCCGGCGCCCTCAGCGTCCGCAATCACGTCGCTCGCGAGCTTGCCGCCCAGGCGATCTTCCTTCTCAATGACGGTGCATGAGACCTCGACGCCCGCTTCAGCAGCGCGTTTGATCTTGTAGGCAGCGCCGAGTCCCGCCGCGCCGCCTCCGATGATGATGACCTTCTTCACCCGCAGTCCTTCCATCCCTTGATCGCCTGCCCCAAGCAGGCGTGCAGCCGTCTCTAATACAGGCGCTTCTCTTCGACCTTGTCTTCGGCAAGCTCGATCCCAAGATCAGCCAGCACCTTGGAGACGGCCTGTTCGCCACTTTCGAGCGCGTTGGGCACGCCCACGCCGCGATACGCGTTGCCGGCGATGCCGAGGCCGCCGATACCGGCCACCTTGGCTTCGATGAGGTCCACGCGGTCGAGGTGACCCAGCGTGTACTGCGGCATGCCAAGCTCCCAGCGGAAGGTCTTGGCGTAGAGTCGCTTCGCATCGGCCGGAAGGCCCAGCAGCTTGACGAGGCCCTCATGCGCGACCTCGATGAGTTCGTCGTCGGACTTCTTCAGTGTCGTCTGGTCACGAGGACCGCCGACGAACACGCGAAGGAGCACCTTGCCCTCGGGCGCGCGCTCCGGCCACTTCGACGACATGAGGCTCACGCCACCTACGGGCGACTTCTCGACAGAGGGCGTGAGGATGCCGTGCCAGTCCTTCGGGAAGGGGCAGTCAGCCTCGTTGTAGGCGAGCAGAACCGTCGCGCACGACGAGCACGGGATCGTAGCGAGCAGGTCGGCGAGCTCTGCGTCGAAGCCGCGGGCGAGATTGGCGGCGGCCCACACCTCGGAGGCCAGCACGACTGCGTCGCAGGTCTCGACGGAGCCGTCAGAGAGCGTGACGCGCCAGCCGTCATCGGCACGAGCGACCGCAGTAGCGGCCACACCGGTGCGAATATGCGCGAGACCGGCACCTTCGGCCATCTTGTCGGTGAGGTACTGCAGGCCCGGCTTGAACGAGGAGAAGAAGGTCTTGCGCGGCTGTCCCGGCTTCGGCGGGTACTTCTTGCGCATCTCCTCGACCTTCTTGCGCTGCGCGAGGAAGCCCTTCACGAGCGAGCCGTACTTCTGCTCCATGTCGAGCAGCATCGGGTAGCGTGCGGCGACCGACATCTCTTCGGCGTTGTCGCCGTTCACGCCCGCGGACAGCGGCTCAGCGAGGCGGTCGAGCGCCTCGCGGCCCAAGCGGCGCACCACGAGGCTTTCGAGCGTCTCGTCGTGCTGCTGCGCGCTTTCCCCCTCGGCCCACACCGTCTTGCGTGGCAAGACAAGATCCATCGCCATGCGGAACTTGGCCGGCCACGAGTAGAGTTTGGAGGTCGCGAGCGGCATTAGCTTCGTGGGGGCGAACATCATCATGCCGTCGGGCATCTCGACGAGCTTGCCGTTCTTCACGATGAAGGTCTTCTTCAGCTCGTCGCGCGTGCCGGTCTCTTCTTCGAAGATGCCCAGCAACTTCGCGACGCGGTGGATCGCAGGCTTCTCGGTGAGAAACGAGTCGGAGCCGCCGTCGGCGACGTAGGTGTTGCCTTCCGAATCGTGCCCAAGGTCGGTCCAGAGCTTGCCGCCGAGCCTGTCGTCCTTCTCGACGAGCAAGAACTCGACATCGTGACCCGCGTCAGCGGCACGACGAATCTTGTATGCGGCGCCCAGTCCGGCAACGCCGCCACCCACGATGACCACTCTTGTCACGAGCAGCCCCCTTTCGCGAGAAGCGGTGGACGGGCGCGTGCCGGCGACACCCGATAGCAATCGAGCCTTCGAATCAGCCGAGCAGCGCGACGACCTCATCAACCATGGCCGTCACGATAGTGTCGTCTTCGTTGGGAACCGGCGCGCGCAACATCTCAACGCCCATCTGAAGCGCGTGGTCCGCCGAGACGATGTCGAGGTCGTAGAGCGTCTCCATGTGATCGGTGGCAAAACCGATCGGGACGACCACGATCGCAGGTACACCGCTTTCTGCGCACTGATCCAGCAGCTCATCGAGGTCAGGACCCAGCCATGCGCCCGGGCGCTCACCCTTCGACTGGTAGACCATGAACCATGCGCGCGGACGGGCCGCGGAACCGAATGCGTGAAACCCCTCGAACATCGGCGCACCAGCATCAGGCGCGCCCGGTTCGAGGCCGAGATCCTTGGCGACCTGGTTGGCCACACGCTCGAGTCCTGCGACATACGGATCGTTCTCGACGAGGTCCGTGTGCGGGAGACTGTGGGCCGTGAAGGCAATGATCGCGCCCTCGTTCGGCTCGATGTCCTGCAGAGCCGAGGCAGCCGACGCCGCAAACCAGTCCGTGTAGGCGACCGATTCAGACATCAGCGGAGCGTCGACGATCTCGAGACCGAGCGGCGTCGCAGCTTCGGCAACAGCCTTTCGGTAGGACTCTGTAGTGATCTGCGCCTCGAACGCGGAGAGCGATAGCACGATCACGCGCTCACAGCCACGGTCACGCAGCCGTGCGAGGCCGTCGCTGATGTAGGGCTGCCAGTAGCGCATGCCGATCTCAACGGGAACGTCGTGCTCTTGCTCGGCGAGCATCGTCTCGAGCTTCGTCGCGAACGCGGACGCAATCTCCGTGAGCGGCGAAGCGCCTCCAATAGCCAAGTACTTGCGACAGACGCGCGCGAGCAACTCCTCGGAGGGCTCGCGGCCCATGAGGTTGCACATGAACGGTCCGACCGCGTCGACCGAGTCGGGGCCGCCGTAGCCTGTGATGAGAACGCCGGTGCGAGGCATGACTACGCTCCGGCGCGAATCCGCTCGGAGTGCTCGTGCACGAAGCGGATCATCGTGCGGGCCTTCTCCGGGTCGCTTGTCTTATGGATGCCGTGGCCGAGGTTGAAGATGTGGCCCGGACGAGTACCGACCGCCTCGAGAATCTCGACGACCATGCGCTCGAGTTCCTCATCAGGAGCGAACAGGCCGACCGGATCGATGTTGCCCTGGATGCCGAACTTCGGATCGATGGTCTTCACGACCTCGGCCATGTCCATGCGCCAGTCAACACCGATGATGTCGCCGCCGGCCTGCTGGGTAAGGTCGAGCATGGACGTGGCACCGTTCGGGAAGTGGATGACCGGCACGCCGCCATCCGGAACAACCTGGTCACCGTGCGCCTTGACCTCGGCCAGTACGCGCTTGCTGTAGGGAAGCACGAAGCGCTCGTAGTCGCGCGGCGCAACGTAGCCAATCCAGCTGTCGAAGAGCTGCACAACCTGGGCGCCGGCGTCGATCTGGGCGTTGAGGTAGGCGATGGTGGTGTCGGAGAACTTGTTCATGAGCGCGTCCCAGGCGATCGGGTCGCTCCACATGAGGGCCTTGGTGTACTCGTAGTCGCGCGTACCGTGGCCTTCGATGGCGTAGCTCGCCAGCGTGAAGGGAGCGCCGGCAAAGCCGATGAGCGGCACCTTGTTCTCGAGCTCGCGGCGCAGGATCTTGATCGAATCCATGACGAAGCCGGTGGCCTCATACGGATCGGCGATCTGCAGCTTCTCGACGTCGGCCGCGCTACGGATCGGGTTGTGGATGACGGGACCCTCACCCTTGGCGAACTCGAGGTCCAGACCCATGCCCGGGAACGAGACGAGAATGTCGGAGAAGAGAATCGCAGCGTCGACACCCACGAGATCGACGGGCTGGAGCGTGACCTCGACGGCCAGCTCGGGCGTGCGGCACATCTCCAGGAAGCCGTGCTTTGCACGGATCTGGCGGTACTCCTCCATGTAGCGGCCAGCCTGACGCATCATCCACACGGGCGTACGCTCCGTGGCTTCGAGGCGCGCGGCGCGCAAGAAAAGATCGTTGAAAGCCATGCTGTTGTTATCCTTTCGGCGACGTAGTTCTTGAGCAGTGCTGCCGGGGCACCGAAGCGCAATATTACCATGCCCCGCAAGAATCCCGGCACCTGCAGAGAAGGTCCCACCCCGAAGCCGGGATGGGACCTTTTGCTGCTCTCGCCTGCAAAGCGCGCCTAGTGCTCCGGCGCGGTCTCCACGATGACCTGCACGATCGACGGATCGGCAAGCGTCGAGGTGTCGCCAAAGGCGTCCATGTCGCGCTCGCCTGCTGCGACCTTGCGCAGGATGCGGCGCATGATCTTGCCCGAACGGGTCTTCGGCAGCTCGGGAACGACGTGGATGAAGTCCGGCGTCGCGATCGGGCCGATCTCGTTGCGGACATGCCCGCGCAGGATCTTGATGAGGTCCTCGTCGGCCTCCTGGCCCTGCTTCAGGATGACGTAGGCGTAGATGCCCTCACCCTTGATGTCGTGCGGGAAGCCGACAACCGCGGCCTCGGCGACGGACGGGTGCGCCACGAGGGCAGACTCGACCTCTGCGGTACCCATGCGGTGGCCAGAGACGTTGATGACGTCGTCGACGCGGCCGAGCAGCCAGTAGTAGCCGTCCATGTCCTGGCGGCAGCCGTCACCGGTGAAGTACTTGCCGGGGAAGGTCGTGAAGTAGACCTCCTTGACGCGAGCGTTCTCCGGGTCGCCCCACGTGCCGCGCAGCATGCCCGGCCACGGGTACTTGATGCACAGGCGACCACCGGAACCCTGCTCGGTCTCGGTCTGGTCCTCGTTCAAGATGACCGGCTGAACGCCGAAGAACGGGAACGTCGCCGAACCCGGCTTCATGGGGGTGCAGCCGGGCAGGTTGGTGATCATGTGGCCACCGGTCTCGGTCTGCCACCAGGTATCCACGATCGGAATCTCGGAGCGACCGATGTTCTTCCAGTACCACAGCCACGCCTCGGGGTTGATCGGCTCGCCGACCGTACCCAGCACGCGAAGGCTGGAGAGGTCGTGCTTGGCCGGCCACTCTTCGCCCGCCTTCATAAGCGCGCGGATGGCGGTCGGGGCGGTGTAGAACTGGGTGACCTTGTGCTTCTCGACGATGGCCCAGAAACGGCCGTTGTCCGGGTAGGACGGGACGCCCTCGAACATCAGCGAGGTCGCGCCCAGGCACAGCGGGCCGTAGACGACGTAGCTGTGACCAGTGACCCAGCCGATGTCGGCAGTGCAGAAGAAGACGTCACCATCGTGGTAGTCGAAGGTGTACTTGAACGTCATTGTCGCGTAGAGCAGGTAGCCGCCGGTGGTGTGCAGAACGCCCTTCGGCTTACCGGTCGAGCCAGACGTGTACAGGATGAAGAGCGGGTCTTCGGCGTCCACCCACTCGACGTCACAGTGACAGTCGATATCGGGGGCGTTGACCTCTTCGTGGAACCAGAAGTCGCGACCCGGCTCCATGTCGACCGTGGCCTTGGTGCGCGCCACAACGATGCACGTCTCGATGGTCGGGCACTCGTTGAGGGCCTCGTCGGACATGGCCTTCAGCGGCACGGTGCGCCCGCCGCGCATACCCTCGTCGGCAGTGACTATGAGCTTGGCGCCACAGTCCTGGATGCGATCACGCAGCGACTGCGAAGAGAAACCGCCGAAGACGATCGAGTGGATAGCGCCGATACGAGCACACGCGAGCATCGCAACCGGAAGCTCGGGGATCATCGGCATGTAGATCGCGACGCGGTCGCCCTTCTTGATGCCGTGCTTCTTGAGCACGTTGGCGAATCGGCAGACCTTGTCATAGAGGGTCTGATAAGTGAAGACCTCGCTGTTGCCGTCGTCGCTCTCCCAGATCAGCGCGGCCTTGTTGCGCTCCGCGTCGTTGAGGTGGCGATCGAGGCAGTTGTAGGCGACGTTGGTCTTACCGCCCTTGAACCATTCGACCTTGGGGGTGTCGAACTCCCAGTTCAGTACGGAGTCCCACTTCTTCTCCCAGTGGAGGTAGTTCTCGGCCTGCTCGGCCCAGAACCCTTCGGGATCCTCGACCGAACGGTTGTACATCTCCTTGTACTCGTCCATCGACTTGATCCACGCACGCTCAGAGACCCACCCAGGCGGGTTGATGAGCTGACCCTCTTTGGCCATAGACTCAATAGAGATCTCGTCAGTCATACCTGCCTCCTTTCATCTCTTGGGCGTTACCAGGCCCAGACATCGACCTTCATCTCGAAAGCCGCCCACGGAATGTCAGCCCCCATTCGGGAGCTGCACCAGTATTAGCCAACTTGCCCGACTTCCCTCCCCCTCAACCCGACAGGCGGCGTTCTGCGCTCGGTCAACGGCGCCGAATTGATGCCACCGGCGCCCTCCCGACGGCCCATGAGTACTACCCGCGAACGTACCCGCGACAGCGCCCGAAAGTCCTTTAGTGAGGGCCCCTGTAGCAGTTGTTGCAGAAAGGTGTCACGGGTGCTACAGTGCCTGCATTGACAGGTTTCCCTTCCCTCATAATCGCCGCACCGAGGGATTCGGGCGGCAATCCGGCAGGGAGTCGTAGACGACCGGCATCGTCAAGCGCTCAGCCACCAGGCAGGCTGTGAAACTCCCGATGAAGCTCAGGGGTAACGCAGGGAAGGATTGAGAAAACCCCGGCCCGAAGGCCGGGGTTTTCGTCTGTTTTGAGGCAGATTCGGTGGGCCGCCTAGCGCCCCCTACAGGTTGAACTCCGCTAGCTCCAACGCCGAGATCAACGCACTCTGGAACTTGGGGTCAGTAGCGAGTTCCACGTGAACAGCCTGCGCGGCGATTCGCGCGGCGTCCTCCACCAGAGCCGGCGTCACCGCCGCCGCAAGCGCGCCGTAGAGCGACGCGTTACCAACCGCTCGTACCTTCTCCCTGGCTGACGCCGGCACTATGCCCAGCTCGACGATGTCGGCCGCGGCGAGTCCGGACCCGAACGCGCCCGCCACGTATACATCGTCGAGTTCGTCGGCCGTGACTCCGGCAGCAGCGAGCACTTGGGCGATGCCCACCTGCACTGCCGCTTTGGCGAGCTGCAGCGCTCGCACATCAAGTTGGCTCAAGGTCACCGCGCGCTCTGCCCCTACGCTCACTCGCAGCACGCCGTCTTCGCCTGTGAAGAAGGCGTCTGCCAGCGGGCCCTCTGGAGTCATCCTCCCATCGGGAGCGATGTGGCCAAGACGCCTCAGCAGTGCGACTGCTGACACGAGGCCTGAGCCCGCCAATCGCGCAGCGGCCTCATCGCCGAGCACCTTGAGGCGCCAGCCGTGCGCATCGCTCCACACGGCTGAAAGAACCGAGCCGGGTGCCGCAGCGCCGCCGCACTCGATGCCGAAGCCCTCGAACGCTGGACCTGCGGCGGCAGAGGCCACCCAGAGACTGCCCCGTGCCGCGAGCGCGATCTCGGCGTTGGTACCGAGGTCGACCAAGAGTGTGGTCGCATCGCTATCGACCATGCCGGTGTGCAACAGGCAAGCGACCGTATCGCCGCCGATGAAGCCTCCGATCACTGGCATCATGCGCGCCTGCAACTCCCCGTCATCGAGGTCGATCACCAAGGGAATGTCAGGGGCCACGAAGGGATATGCGCCAAGGCCGGTGACGTCACTGCCGGCAAGCAAAGCCTCCATTGCCGTGTTACCGGCGATGACCACGGCGTCCGGCGGCTGCTCCACGCCATTCAGCGCGCTCCCAATGGCCCGGGTGACTGACAACATCGCCGCATCTCGCAGGACCGCCGAATCGTGCACGGCGGCGGCGATTCGGCTCAGGACATCGGCGCCACTCGCCGACTGCAGGTTGGGAACAGTCGCGACGGGGCCTTCGACGCCTGCCTCGAGATCGACCGCCACCGCCGAGACACTGGTGGTGCCCAAGTCGACGCCAACGACAGTCCGCGCCGCAGCAGGTAGAGTCCGGTCTGTGCTGCTCTCGGAACGCAGCGCGATGACCGGCTGGACGGTAACGCGTCCCTCCACTTGCGCCCTACAAGCCAGACGAACGCCACCGCGGCCGCGCTCGATCGCCCTCCGTTCGGTGTCGTCAGGCTCTGCGAGCGAGCCGTCGAGCACTCGCACGCCACAGGCTCCGCAGACACCTCGACCACCGCACGGGACGGAGACCGGTACGCCGGCGACGAGAGCCGCCTGATGTACGGTCGTCCCAGGCTCGACCCACACGGTCACGCCCGATGGCTCAAAGGTGATGGGGGCCTTCATTGCGCTCTCTACTCGGCGAACTGGACCATGCCATGCGCCATGGGTCTGCCGCCCAGCACGTGGACGTGCAGGTGACCCACGGTCTGATTCGCATCAGGGCCGCTGTTCACGATGATGCGGTAGCCGCTGTCGGCCACGCCCTTGATCTCAGCGACACGCGGAACGGCGGTAAAGATCTCACCCATGACGATGGGCTCGGCCGGGTCCGACATGTTGGCGATATGCGTCTTGGGGACGATCAGCGTGTGTACCGGAGCCTGCGGCGAGATGTCGTCAAAGGCGACAACGTGCTCGTTCTCGTACACGAACGTGGCCGGAATCTCACCTCGCGCGATCTTGCAGAAGATGCAGTCCTCCATTACTCCGTCCCCTCCTCGTCGCCAGCCTCGGCTTCGAGCTCGCCCAGAAGCATCGTTACCTTCTGCTGGGCGTCCCTGAGCCGGCTCTGAAGCGTCTTGAGAAGCTCCACGCCCCGGCCGTATCGGCCCAAGCTGTCCTCAAGCTCGAGCGAGCCGGACTCCAGCGCTCCAACGATCGACTCCAACTCCGAAAGTGCGTCGCCAAAGCTCAGCTCTTCAGGCGTGACGGGCGCATTCTCGCTCATCGTTCCTCCACGACTACATCGTTTACCGAACAGCCAATCTGACCATCGGAGACCTTCACAACGATACGCTCCCCCACGTTCACTTGGCCGACAGAGCGCACTACCGTATGACCGTCAGCGCCGAACGCCGCCGCATAGCCGCGACCAAGAATCTTGAGCGGCGAGAGGTTGTCGAGCCGCGCGGCCTGCAACGCCACCACCGACTGGGCGCGCTCGCTGATGCGCGGCCCCACCGCCACCAGCTTGGCCTTGACCCGCTCCATCCGCTCGCGGTCCCGGCGAAGGCTCTCGGGAATCGCTCGGTTCAGGCGCGCACCCAGCAGGTCGAGCGTCTGGAACGCGGTCCCGAGCAGGGTGCGCGGGTCCGCGAACGCGGGCCGCTCAGCGATTCGCTGTACTCGGTGCGCCGCCGCTTGCACACGGTGAGCAAGCGCGCGTCCAAGGGCGCGTCGCTCGCGACGGAGTGTATTGGCGAGCTCTTCGACCGCGGGCGCTACCGATTCGGCCGCGGCTGTAGGGGTCGATGCTCGCAGGTCAGCGACCATGTCAGCGATCGAAGTATCCGGCTCATGGCCGATGCCGGTCACAACCGGGACCGGACTGGTAGCCACCGCCCGTGCCACGATTTCGGAAGAGAAGGGCAGCAGGTCCTCGTAGCTGCCGCCTCCGCGTACGAGCAAGATGACGTCGGGGCCGGCCTGGGCTGCCACCGCCATGCCTTCGGCGATTGCGGCCGGTGCGTTCTCCCCCTCTACCGCCACGCCCGCGAGCAGGACTTCAGCAAGCGGATAGCGTCGCCGAAGCGTGCGGAGCACATCGTGCACTGCTTTGCCGCGCGGCGAGGTGACGACGGCGATCTTGTCCGGGAAGGCCGGGAGTGCACGCTTGCGTTCAGGCGCCATCAGCCCTTCAGCCTGCAGCTTGCGGGCAATCTCGGCCACCTGCATCCGGAGGCGTCCCTCGCCTGCCGGCTGGAGCCTGCGCACCTGGAACTGCATGCGGCCCTTCGGCGCGTAGGCTGTGAAGAAGCCGGTGATTTCGACTTGCATCCCGCACCGGAGCGGCGTGCCGGCGGCCTCGTAGATGTCGCGCCACATCAGGCACGGCATCGACGCACCGGCATCCGAGATCGTGAAATAGGCGGCCTTGTAGCCGGGCTTATCGCTGAACTCGGAGACCTCGCCGACTACAGTTAGGCGCACGCTCTCGAGCGCGCCTTTAGCACGCTGCATCGCCTCGCTGACGGACAAGGAACGCTCTTCGGTCACAACCCCTCCTCTACGCCATCGGATTCTAGCAGCCGGGGCCGACACCGAAGTGCGGCGCCTGCCCGTTAGTCGCGCCCGCGCGCCAGCCCGATGAAGTAGAGCAGCTGAAGAACCGAGATAAGCGCCGCGCCCACGTAGGTCAGTGCAGCGGCGGTGAGCACCTGACGCGCGCCGGGCACCTGGTCGGGCGCGATGGCGCCGGTCGTCTGCAGAGATTCGAGTGCTCGGCGTGATGCGTCGAACTCCACCGGCAGCGTCACGAGCTGAAAGAGCACCGCGCCGGCGTAGAAGGCGATACCGATCCAGATGAGCCCCGTAAACCGCAAGAACAGCCCAAGGAAGATCGCGGGCCACGCGAAGTTCGACCCGATGTTAACGACGGGCACGAGGGAGGTGCGAATAGCGCCCCACACGTAGCCGCGTGCATCCTGGACGGCGTGCCCGGCCTCGTGTGCTGCGACTCCGGCGGCGGCCACGCTCGCCTCACCAAATACCGGCGACGAGAGGCCCAGCGTCTTGGTGCGCGGGTCATAGTGGTCGGTCAGGTTGCCCCCTACTGCCTGGATGGGCAGTTGCGGCAGGCCATTCGCGTCAAGGACGCGGCGCGCGACTTCGGCACCCGTCATGCCGGTCGACGAGCGCACCTGACTCCACTTGCGGAAGCTCCGATTGATATAGCCCTGGGTCAGAAGGCCGATCACGGCCGAAAGAACCATGATTGCGAGCCATCTAGGGTCGAACAGCACGGTAAACGCACCTCCTGGCTAGAAGCCGTATGAGCGAGCGGAAGAAGCGAGAAGGGTGCCTAAACGCTCTCTGGCCGCTCGACAATCACAAGGTCTCCATCGTCCAGCCGAAGCTCGATGCGTCCTTCAAGCAGCGCAACGAGTTCGTTCCCAACCATTTCGGCACGCCAGCCTTCGAGCAGCGGACTGCCATCGCGGTCGCCGCCGGCCAGCCTCTCGAGATCGTCGCGCGAAGCGAGCAGCGGCATGGCAACCCCACGCTCCTTTGCCCTGCGCCGAACGACAGCCACCATCAAGTCGACCGCAGCGTCTACATCGCCAGCAGGTCGGCGTCTCTTCTCGAGAACGGGGAGATCTTCGTCGGGGACCACGAGGGCAGCAGCGACTGCGGCGACCAAGCCTGCCGCCGCTTGCCGGCCTACCTTCTCAGAGACCCCGCGGATCGACAGCAGGGCCTCAGGAGTCTCAGGCATGCGCCGAGCGATCTCGATGATGCTCTCGTCGCCCAACACCCAGCGCTTCGGCTGGTCGCGGCGCATCGCTTCGCGCTCTCGCCATGCGGCTACTTCGCGTGCAACTCCAAGCTGACGCCGGTTCAGCACAGACACGCGCTTGACGCGACGCCACTGATCTTCTGGCACGACGTTGTAGGTCGCAGGGTCTTCCATGCGTGCAAAATCCTTGGCCAGCCACGCCATTCGGCCACCCTCGTTGAGCTGGCGGGTCAGTTCGTCGTAGAGCCCAGGCAGGTAGCGGACGTCGTTCAGGGCGTACTCGACCTGGGTATCGGTGAGGGGACGCTTCGCCCAATCGGTGAACGAGTCGCCCTTGTCGAGCTTGGTGCCCAGCACCTCGGAGACGAGTGCGCCGTATCCGACCTGCTGCGGGAAGCCCGCGAGAGTAGCGGCGACCTGCGTATCGAAGAGCGGTGCGGTGGCCACATTGCACGCGCGGAAGAAGATCTCGAGATCCTGGCCCCCTGCGTGGAAGATCTTGACGACCGCGGGGTCGGCAAGCAGTTCGCACAGTGGAGTAAGGTCGTCGATGACGAGCGGATCGATGATTGCAGAGAACTCCGCGGTACCGAGCTGTATGAGGCACAACCGCGCGTAGTAGGTACGTTCGCGCATGAACTCGGTGTCGAGGCCAACGACTGGGTATGTACGGGCACGAGCGACTACGTCGCGAAGCCCTGCGTTGTCAGTGATGTACAACCCGCATCCTCCAAGCGTCAGTGTCGCGACTATCATGAGCGAAGATGGCACTTCCTGCACGTCACACCCTGCGAAGGGGCATAAGTGAGAGTACTCGTCGTCATCAATCCTTCAGCCGGCATGGGCATGTCGGCCGTGTTCGACTTCGTCCGCCGCGTCGCCTCGGCGGGTCACGAGGTAGTGATCCGCTACCTCGTCGACGACCGCACCCTCACCCAGCTCTTCGAAGACGTAGCTCAGTTCGACCGAGCGGTCGTGTCAGGCGGCGACGGAACAGCATCGGGTGCGTGCTACGAGCTGCGCGACAAGCAGGTCCCGCTACTCGTCTTCCCCTCCGGCACAGCGAACCTGCTCGCAAGTAACCTCAACTTGCCGATGGAGGCATCCGCACTGGCCAAGCTCGCGCTCTCGGGGCCGTCGGCGCTCTTCGACGTAGGCGAGCTTGAGGCGTCCGCTCCCGACGAGCGTCGCCTCTACAGCGGCTTCGCATTGATGGCGGGCGCTGGCTACGACGCGCAGATCATGCGCGGTGCGGCACCGATGAAGTCGACGCTGGGGGCCGCGGCCTACCTCGTGGCCGCACTCGCGAGCCCGGCGCCCAGCATCTCGCAGCTGGTACTCGAACTCGACGATCGCACCGTCGTCACCGAGGGCTTCGCGGTGCTCGTGACCAACTTCGGCCGCATCCAGTTCGACCTGCCGATCACGCCGGGGGCCGATCCCGCAGACGGGCTCCTCGAGATCGCTGTCGCCTCTGGCCGAAGCGCGGCGGGCCTCATCCCTGCGGTGGCAGCGGCCGTGCTCGACCGCGCAGGCGAGTTCCGCGACCGCGGGCCTGGTGTCTCAGTCTATTCGGCAAGGAGTGTGACCGTCACAGCGGATCCTCCCCTGCCGGTGCAGTGGGACGGAGAGGTCGCGGAGGCTCACACGCCGCTCACCGTTCGCGTGCTGCCGAGCGCCGTGCGGCTCATCGTCCCCGTCGGCTCGCCCTTCCTGCAGAAGGAGCGCGGCTAGCCGGGGTCTCGTGGCAGGAGGAGCTACTCGCCTGTCTCTGCCGACGCCTTCTTCATGAGGTTCTTCTCGTAGCGCATCTGGATCAGGTCGACCATCAGTGAGAAGAACATCGCGAAGTAGACGAAGCCCTTCGGGATCTCGAAGGTCAGCGCCTCGGCAGTGAGCAGCGTGCCGATCATGATGAGGAACGCCAAAGCGAGGATCTTGAGCGACGGATTCGCGTTGATGAAGTTCGACACCGGGTCGGCGAACGTGATCATGACCGCCATCGCGATGAGGATGCCGCCGATCATGACCGGCAGGTGATTGACCATGCCGACCGCGGTGATCACCGAGTCCAGCGAGAAGATGATGTCCATGATCGCGATGTTCACGATCACCATCGAGAACGACTTGATCGCGCGCGCCTGCTGAGCCTCTTCCTTCAGCTCGACCTTCTCGTAGATCTCGGCCGTCGCCTTCCAGATGAGGAAGAGGCCGCCGATCAGCAGCACAAGCGTCTGACCGGTCACCGCGAAGGGCTCGCCATGCAGTTCAAGAAACGAGGCCGTGAAGAGCGGGTTCGTCAGGCTTGCTATCCACGACAGTGAGAAGAGCAGAAGTAGTCGCGTGATGAGTGCGGCCGCGAGTCCGAGCTGGCGGGCCTTCTTCTGCTCTCCCTTCGGCAGTCGCGCTGTGAGGATTGCGATGAAGACGAGGTTGTCGATGCCCAGCACGACCTCGAGCGATGCGAGCGTGAGTAGTGCGAAGAGGTTCGAAATCGTGAAGAGGTCTCCCACGGCGGCGCGTGTCTCCTTGCGAATCTAGGCGGTATGCGATGCCACAGTATAGAAGAGGCGCCCCGCGATGAGGCGCCTCTATCGAATCCCAAGCTGCCGAATCGGCGCCGCCGCTACTTCGAGACGAGATAGTCGATGATCGCGGTACGCTCGGCGTCGGTTACCTTCAGGCCGTGGCCCACCATGCGATCCAGGGTCGACTCCCAACCGGCCTTGTCCTTCTGGGCAGCCTGCACTCGATCGAAGGAGTGGCACTGCGTGCACTTCTCCTGGGCGAGCGAAGAGCCGTCTGTGGCCGTGCTGGCGCCACTGGAGGTCGACCCTTCTGTCGTGGTCGGCGTCTGCCCGCCTGACGCTGCCGGCTGCTGGCTCGCAGCGCATCCCGAGCCGAGCACCAGCATCAACGCAAGGACGCAGATGACGATCACGCTTGTTACCCGGTGCATTCGGGCTCCTTTCGGGGACTAACTCACTCTACGTACAATGGCTTGCACCCGTATCTACCCAAACAGCTCAGGGAGCCCTCGGATGAAGTTGAAGCGCTGGCAAGTCGAGTACGCCGGAATCCTCATGGGGCTGGCCCTCGTGCTGTACACCGCGCGGTGGCTCCTCTTCTCCACCCCGCCCCTTCACAGTGAGATGTGGCGCTTCTTGCTGGGCGACATCGCGTTTCTCTTTCTCCAGGTACTGCTCGTGACCCTGGTCATCGACGGGATGATGCGGCGCCGGGAGCACGACGAGATGATGACCAAGCTCAACATGGTCATCGGAGCGTTCTTCAGCGAGGCGGGTGCGAAGCTGCTGGGCCTGATCGCGACGGCTGACGTCAGGATCGCCGAAGTACGCGACGATCTCACGCCAAACGCGCGCTGGACCTCGAAGGACTACGAGCGTTCGCGCCAGGTCTTCCGCCAACATCAGCCCTCTATCGAGCTCACGCACTGCGACCTTGAGCGGCTCAGGGCGACGCTCGAGGCCGAACGCGGCTTCCTCATCGGCCTTCTGGGCAACCAGAACCTGCTCGAGCACGAGGAGTTCACGGACCTTCTGTGGGCGCTCAGCCACCTGGGAGAGGAGCTTTCGGCACGCAGTGATCTCGCAAACCTGCCGAAGGCGGACGCCGCTCACGTCGCCGGCGATATCAAACGCGCCTACCAGCTCCTGGGCGGTGAGTGGATCAGCTACCTGCGCCACCTGCAGGGGCAGTATCCCTACCTGTTCTCGCTCGCGGTGCGCACGAACCCGCTCGACCCGTCAGCCAAAGTCACTGTCGTCGAGTAGTCGCCGTGGCGCTACTGCGCGGGCGGCAGCTGATCACCGACGAGCAGAATGCCGTCATCACGCACTTCGCATGCGTAGACCCTGAGAGGTCGCGGGTGGCGTGCGAGTTCCGCGACGGTCTATGCGCCTCGGATCTGGCCCGGGCCGATCAGACTACCGCTTGGCCGTCTTGGTGTTCGAAGTTGCGCCCGAGTACAGGCCGACAGCAGGTATCACCAAGCGCACCTTGACCTTGCGGGATTTCGGCGCGTAGAACTGGCCGGATATCACGCCGCCGTCCTTCACCTTGACAATACCTTGGTCGCCCTGCACCCACTTCTTGCCGGTCCACCGCTGCGCCTTGCCAGACCTGGGCCACCAGCCGTTCGGCCAAACGTACATCGAAAACGGCGCATCAGCGGGGGTGACGACCGCCTTGTATCGGATGACGCGCGCGCCCGATGCGTACTTGTGGAACCAGACCTTCGTGAGGCGCACCTTCAGAGCGTGGCGTGAACCTCGCCACCACCGGATTGCGTAGTCCTGCGAAGATCCCTGCACGTACTTCTTCGGAATCCGTACCACGAAATAGTAAGTGCCGGTCACCGGTGCTATGTAGCGGAACGTGGTGAGCGGTGACGCGCCATTAGCCCCTGCCGCTGCCGACGCTCGTGCACTTGAGGCAGTCGCAATGCTGGTTGTACCTGGTGGGTACATGTCGAAGACCCATGAAGGCGGTTTCTTCAAGAAGGCGTAGGGGTTGTTCTCCAGCATGTAGAACTCAGCCGCGAACAGCTGTCCCCTGGCGAGATCGACCCGCCACACCTCGTGATCGAGCTCGAGGCCATCACCGGTCATCGGATCTTGGACCGAGGAGTAGACCGAGCCCGCAAACGGGGAGTCGGGCATTGGCATCCCGGGAATCTCATCTCTGGCGCCGATCGGCTCCTCGTAGTGCGTGACAGCGGCGGTTGCCGGAGCGCTCCACCCTGACGCGTACTTCACAAATACCGTGAAGTACATGATCGGATGCTCCTTGGTGGTGGAGCGGTCGCGGAAGAGCACGCCCTTGTCCTCGCCAAACGAACTATCGAAGCCGAATGGCTCCTCTGGATTGCTCACGTAGCCGTCTGTGTTTGAGAAGACTCGGACCGTCTGCCCATCGACCCGCGGGAGCTGGTAAGTGAGCATGACTCGAGGGACGCCCCCCTCGGTGACCATTCGCGCTCTCAGCGTATTCACTGGCTGTGGAGTCACGCCTCCGGCAGCGGCCCACGCTGGGAAGATGAGAAGAAGCGCAAGGACGAAGAACCCGACACGCTGTGAGGCACGCATGATTGCGGACATCACACCCCCCTCGTCTCGACGGTGCGACGCGGGCTAGCTGGCGAACCGCAACGCCTAGCAGAACCCGAGCCGCGCCGAGTCTCGCTGCACCGCGATGGCTACCCCAGCGGCGCACACACATCCACTATACGCCTGCGTCGCACCGGCTAGATGTCGCTCTTGCTGACCGACAAGGGGGCATGAGAATTCGAGAGAGGCCCCGCAGATTCGGCGAGGACCTATCTGTTCTCGCTCGCGGTGCGCACGAACCCGCTCGACTCGTCAGCCGAAGTCACTGTCGTCGAGTAGTCGCCGTGGCGCTACTGCGTGGGCGGAAGCTGATCGCCGACGAGCAGAATGCCGTCATCACGCACTTCGCATGCGTAGACCCTGAGAGGTCGCGGGTGGCGTGCGAGTTCCGCGACGGTCTTCACTGCTCCATGGAAGTCGGTCCACTCGACCACGTGACCATCGCGCAGGTCGAACCTCGAGTGATGGAGATGGCAGCGGATGACCGTACCCTCCAGCGTGCCCTTGGAGAGCCTGCCGCCCAGGTGCGGACAGTGGTTATCTGAGACGAAGTAGCCCCCACCGGTGCGGGCGACCAGCATCTCGTGGCCCTCGATCTCGAACTGGCGCAGGTCGCCTTCCGACATGTCAGACACATCAGGCCCTTCAAACCAATCGCTCATGAAGCACCGTCCTTCTTGCATCGAGTCGTGTCTACAGCGTCCCCGAAACCGTCGTGCGCGAATCCACATGTCTTGTGCGGTCCCGATCAGGCCGAGGGGCTCCACAAGGTACGATTCGTCCTGCGAGACGGATGGACCCAACGGAGACGGCGGCAGTGATCAACCAGCCACGAACGCGCGAGGAACGGAACTCTGCCATCGACGGGCTGAGGTTCATCGCCGCTATCTGCATCGTTCTGCTTCACACGGCGGGCATTGCCCTGGAGGCTACCGACAACCCCATCCTCCGGGTGACCACCTCGGTGACCTACGTCGCGCTCTTCGTGTTCTTTGCAGTCTCCGGCTACCTCCACGGCTCGACCGGAGGTCGAGGTCGGGCATGGTTGGGGCGAAGGGCTGTTCGACTGGGTGTCCCGTATGCCTGCTGGAGCGCCGTCTTCCTAGGATGGACATGGGTACGCGGTGCAGCGATTCCGCCTATTCTCAAGGTCATCTTCTTCGCAGGTGCTCACGAGGTTCTTTGGTCACTGCCGATGTTGATTGTGTGCGCCGTCATCGTTGAGATGCTCGTCCGCACTGATCGCGCGCGGGTGGTGTTCCTTCTCGTTTGCTGCATTGTCGCGGCGGCCTCCGCCGTGTACTCAGAAGCCCTATGGGTTCGCTTGGCGGAAGTGAGGCAGTTCGCGCTGGGCACGCGCTGGGTGCTCGTCTACTGCCTCGGAATGCAGGTACGAAGCATGCGGCGTCCACAGACGTTCGTGCACAACATCGCCGGATTCGCGGTTGTGGTCGCCGTGCTCGGCTGGCTCGGCCTGCAGTCGGACGCCGACTATCCGGTTCGCCTCTATCGGCTACTCCCGACGGCACTGTTCACCGCAGCAGCCGTCCTGATTCTGCTCGCAGCGCACTCTGGACGCGGTCCTTCGGCGCTCGCTCGCTTCCAGTGGGGTGGGCGCTACCTGATCGGCATCTACGCATCGCACTACCTGTGGCTGGAGATCTTCGCCACTTTCGTGCCTGTCGGCAATACGGCCCCACTCGTCTGGGCTACCCTCGCATGGGCCTTTGCGTCCTCGATGGCGCTGGGAACTTCGTACGCGCTATCTCGGGGCCGATACACGAAAGCACTTGTTGGCTGAGGCGCCTCCTACGGCGGACATGCAAGAGGCCGGCCCCAGTGGGACCGGCCTCGTGAATTCAGATGGTGGGCGCTAGAGGATTTGAACCTCTGACCCCTTCCGCGTCAAGGAAGTGCTCTCCCCCTGAGCTAAGCGCCCATCCGTGGGAAACCCACTGCCCGTGAGAGCAGCGAGGGATAGTGTAGCAAAGCCCTGCGAGATGCCAATACCCGACTTCAAATGAACCGCGCGAAGCAGGCGAAATTAGTTCTTGCATAGGCCCATACCTGCCGCTAGACTAGCCGTTGCGCGCGGACGTGGCTCAGTTGGTAGAGCACAACCTTGCCAAGGTTGGGGTCGCCGGTTCGAATCCGGTCGTCCGCTCCATTGAACACTTCGAAGGTCGGTCAGAGGGTTTCCGAAAGGGCCTGAACGGCCGGCCTTCGTTTCATAAGTGGCACGCTTCCCGTGCCCACAAACGGCGACGTGGCCAAGTGGCAAGGCAGAGGCCTGCAAAGCCTTTATCCCCGGTTCGAATCCGGGCGTCGCCTCCATCAAAATGAAACGACCGGCGGATTTCCGCCGGTCGTTTTGCATACCTGAACGCAAGTGCGTGCTAGGAAGCGTACTTGAGTTGGACTCGTTTGGCCTGCTCGAGACGGGTGAGTCCCCGTTCCAGGTCCCGAGGATCCGGGATGTTCTCGACCGCCCATTGGACGATCTCGACGGGAACGAGAGGAAAGCGCTTGCGCGCCTGGTCCAGGGTCATGGACTGCTCCTTCTGCTACGACTGATGCTACGACTGGTGTGGTGTGTATTCGATTGACCCTTGCTGGCATGAGTTTGACCGCTATGGTGCCAAGCGGTCAAGAGAGCCGAAGGCCCGACCCCGAAGGGCCGGGCCCCAGCATCAGCTTCCTAGAACCACGGCTTCTGGCCGGTGACGTACGTTGCCTCGAAGTCGGCGTCGGTCTTGGTGAGGTACATGACGCCTTCGATGAGGCCAATGACCGAAGCGACCATCGGCCCAAGGCCGAAGAGGAACGACCCCACGATGGTCACGGCGATCAGAATGATGCCCTCTTTGTTGTAGCCAAGGTAGAACTTGTGGATGCCGAGGCTGCCCAGAAGGATTGCGAGGATGCCGGCGACCATCTTGTTCTTCTCGCCACCGCCGAATGGCGATGCCGATGCGCTCGGCGCGGCTGCGGGCGCCGGCGGTGCCACAGGGGCTGCCGGCGCGGGCGGCGGAGGCGGAGGCGCAGGCACCTCGAACTCGGGCGCCGCGGGGGGCTCGGGTACGGGCTCCGGCTCGGGAGCAACCGGCGGCTCGAAGCCGGCGGGCTCGGGAACCGTCACATCTTCGGCAGCCGGAACGTCAGCGGCCTCTGGTGCTCCCTGGGTGATCTCGTCGTCCATGGATTCCTCCTCGCGATTGACGTGCCTGCTGGTTGCACTTGCCAGAATCTTCCCTTGCAGGCCTAGCCTAAAGCCCCCACACGCGGGCGTAAACCCGATTCGGTCAGTCTCCCCAGCGTTCGAAGAGCGAATGCTGCACGCCGAGCACGTCAAGGACCTTGCCCACCACAAACGAGACCAGGTCATCGATGGACTGCGGCTTGTGGTAGAACGCCGGCATCGCGGGCACGACAATCGCCCCGATCTCGGAGAGTGTGGCGAGGTTGCGCAGATGCGTCGTGGATAGCGGCGTCTCCCTCGGAACGATCACCAGCGGCATCCGCTCCTTGAGGCACACGTCGGCCGCGCGCTCTGGAAGGTCGAATGCCAGCGAGTTGGCGACGCTTGCGCAGAAGCCCATGGAAGCCGGCACCACAATCATGCCGTCGATCCTGTGCGAGCCCGATGCAATCGCGTCGAACAGGTCGTCGAAGTAGGCGACTCGCAGCCCCTCGGCGCTGGGAAGCTCGAGAAAGGTCGCGAGCGCGACCGCAGCCGCCTCCGCGTTGCCTACGGGCAGTTCGAAGCCGAGTTCGTAGGCGGTGACCTGGCGGCCCGCTTCAGTCGTGACGAATGTGACCTCGTGACCCCCGAGCACGAGCTGCTCCGTGAGCCGCATGCCGTAGACACTCCCGGATGCACCGGTCACGGCGACCGTGTAGCGTCCCATTGCTCCCCTAACATCGCCAGTCACGAGCAGCGCTCCGTGCAACATCCTAGCTGTATATGCCCTAGGGCGACACCACCCGGTGACAGCCCGCACGCTGTTGTCGCGACTGATAGACTTGCGTGAGTACAAGCGCAAACAGGAGCCGCAGTGCGGATAGCCTTTTTCACTGACACCTATACGCCGCAGATAAACGGGGTCGTAACCTCCATTCGCCTCTTCCGCGATGCGCTAGAGGCTCGTGGTCATGAGGTCCACGTCTTTGCGCCCAACCCCGTCCAAGATGACGACGAGGCCGGCATCCTTCGCTTCCACTCGCTCCCCTTCCCGCTGCAGCCGGAGATGCGCGTCGCCTCACCGGTGTCAGTGCGGGCACTCAACAAGGTCGTGAAGAGCGACTTCGACATCATCCACTCGCACGACCCCTTCGCGATCGGCCTTTTCGGCCTGACCATGGCGCGGCGCGAGCGCATCCCCTATGTGCACACCTACCACACGCTCTATCCCGAGTATGTGCACTACGTGTGGGACGCCCGCTGGACCAAGAAGATGGCTGAGACGCTCTCTCGTGAGTTCTGCGACGCGTGCGACGGCATCTTCGCGCCGTCCACCAAGATCAGCCGCCACCTCGCGGAGTGGGGCGTGACCTCACCGGTACACATTCTGCCGACAGGCATCGACCTGGAGCACTACGGCGTAGCAGACGCTGAGGATGTCGCCGAACTTCGCGCAACGCTCGGAATCCCGGCCGGTCACACGATTGCACTGTTCGTGGGACGCCTCGCCAAGGAGAAGAGCTGCGACCGGCTCATCGACGCGATGGCACGCATCGAGCGTGACGATATCCATCTCCTACTTGTTGGCGACGGACCGTCGCGTAGCGAGCTGACAGCCCAGGCCGCTTCCCGTGGGGTCACACACCGCGTCCACTTCACCGGCTATCTGCCGCCTGCAAGCGTCCAGAACGCCTACGCGCTCGCCGACCTCTTCGCCTTCGCATCGCTCACCGAGACCCAAGGGCTCGTGATCGGTGAAGCGATGGCAGCCGGCCTGCCCGTCGTTGCGGTTCGCGACGATGCCGTCGGCGACTTCGTGATCGACTACGTGAATGGCCGAATGGTCGCCGACGATTCGGCGGCCATAGCCGACGCTGTCGTGGAGCTGGTCGAAGACGACGAGCTGCGATGGACACTCGGGAAGAAGTCGCTGGAGTTGGCGCAGCGTCTGTCGATCCAGGAGCAGGCCCGCCGCCTCGAGGAGTTCTACGTCGCGGCCATCGAAGGCTACAAGCCGCGCCGCTACCTGCCGCACGACATCACCGATCAGGTGAAGCGCATGGGCGCCCACATCCCGGCGGGCATTTCGACAGTCCGCCGGATCGGCTTTGAGTTGCCGATGTCCACGGCGCGCAGGCTCGGCCGCCAGATTCCCAAGATCAGCTCTCGACCTCGTTGGACTCGCCGAAAGAACTCGGGCGGAAAACTAGGCGACTAGCCGATCGGCAATCGCAGCCACGAGCACGACCATCGCGATCACGCCGTTCATGGTGAAGAACGCCGCATTGACCTTCGACATGTCCCGCGGGCTGATGATCGCGTTCTCATACGCGAGCAGGCCACCAGCGAGCAGCACGCCGATGAACCATGGCCAGCCGGCCTCAGCCAGATAGCCCCCCAGTGCCAGCAGCACGATCGTGACGACGTGAGTGATGCGCGTCTGCAGAAGCGAGGCGGGCACGCCGAAGTCCGCTGGCATCGAGTGCACGCCGTCGCGTACGTCGCACTCGACGTCCTGGGTCGCATAGATGATGTCGAAGCCGGCCGTCCACAGAAGCACCGCGGCGCCCATCAGCCACGGAGCCGGGTCGGCGATACTGCCGCCCACACCCACCCAGCCGCCCACCGGCGCGAGGCCGAGGCATAGACCGAGCCAGTAGTGGCACAGCGGGGTGAAGCGCTTCGTGTAGGGATAGATGAAGAAGGCCGCGAGCGGAATGGGCCACAGCCAGTGCGTGATAGGCGCCAACTGCCAGACGCCGAACAGGTAGAACGCGAGCATCACTGCGGAGAAGAGCCATAGTTCCCACGCCTTCACGAGTCCGGCCGGAATCGCCCTACCCGACGTGCGGGGGTTTCTAGCGTCGATCTCCTTGTCGATGGCACGATTGAGCACGAAGGCGAAGGCGCGAGCTCCCACCATCACGAGCGTGACCCAGAGGAAGACCATGGGCGTCGGCCAACCCTTGCCCGCGAGAACCCACGGGTTCCAGACGCCTGAGTTGGTCGCCTGAAGGTTCTCGAACCCCGCGCCGCCAGACGCAGCCACCGCCGCCGCCCCGTAGAGCGCGCCAATGTAGGCGTAGGGCAGCGCGAAGATCGAGTGCTCGAACTTCACCAGTTCCAAGAATACGCGAGCCTTCTCGCCGAACTTACTCAAAGCCGAGCTCCGACCACATCGCGTCGACGCGTGCCTTCACTTCGGCGTCCATCTCGAGCGCCTCAGGCCACTCGCGCTCGTGACCTTCGTTGGCGATCGGGCGCGTTGCGTCGATGCCCATCTTGAAGCCGAAGCTCTCGAAGTTGCTCGAGTGGTCCAGACGATCGAGCGGGCCCTTGCTGATGAGGATGTCGCGGCTCGGGTCGACGTTGTTGAAACAACGCCATGCGACCTGAGAGTAGTCGTGGCAGTCAACGTCGGCGTCGACCACGATCACGTACTTCGTGAACATCATCTGGCCCATCGACCACGCGAAGTTCATCACGCGGAAGGCCTGACCGGCGAACTCCTTCTTGATCTGGAAGATCGCACAGTTGTGGAAGACGCCTTCGAGCGGCAGGTCGTAGTCGATGACCTCAGGCATCAGCGCCTTGATGACAGGCAGGAAGATGCGCTCGGTCGCCTTGGCCATGTAGCAGTCTTCCATGGGAGGACGGCCCACGATAGTGGCGGGGTAGATCGCGTCGCGACGCATGGTGATGGCCTCGACGTGGAAGACCGGGAAGTAGTCTGCCAGCGAGTAGTAACCCGTGTGATCGCCGAAAGGACCTTCCCAGCGCGTTTCGGTCGGGTCGCACCAGCCCTCGAGAACGATCTCGGCGTGAGCGGGCACGAGCAGGTCGTTGGTCACGCACTTGACGACCTCAACGGACTCGCCACGCAGGATGCCGGCGAAAAGATACTCGTCGATGATCGGCGGTACCGGCGCCGTAGCGGAGAAGATCATGATCGGGTCGGCGCCCAGCGCGACGGAGACGGGCACGCGCGTCGCTCCGGCCCTCCGCCACGCCTGGAGGTTCTTGTTGCCGTCGTGGTGCTCGTGGATGTGCAGCCCGGTCGTGTTCTTGTCGAAGATCTGGAGCCTGTACATGCCGACGTTGGGCTTGCCCTTCAGGTCGCTCGTTACAACCAGCGGAAGCGTGATGAAGGGACCGCCGTCATCCGGCCACGTGGTGAGCACCGGGAGCTTTGTGAGATCGACATCGTCTCCGCGCAGCACAACCTCCTGCACGGGAGCCTTCTTGACCGTCTTGGGACCAGCACCCGCCAGACCGGCGAGGTTCTTAGCGATTCCCAGCTTGTCCATGACGCTCGAGGGCTTGTCCAGCGGCAAGAGGTCCATCAGCTCCTGGCCCTTGGCATCCAGATCGCGCCACGTGCCTGTATGCGCATCGACGCCCATGCCCCAAGCCATGCGGTCGTAGTTGCCCATCAGGTTGATGGCGACCGGCATCGAGTAGCTCTCCCCCGTCTCGCGATTCACGGGGTTCTCGAAGATGAGGCCAGGACCCACCTGCTTGCTCACGCGGTCGGTGATCTCACCGATCTCGAGTTTCGGGTCGACAGGCGCGGTGATGCGCTTGAGCTGACCCTGACGTTCGATCAAGGCGATGTACTCACGCAGATCCTTGATGGCCATGCACGACTCCTAGCGGGCTGGTGTGCGGACCTTCGGATGATACCGCCCAACGACGAAGCTCACGAGAGGTGTTACAACAGCGACAAGGCCCACGGCCGTAGCCTGTAGCAGGTCGATATCGAACTTGAAGCCCCAGGCTAGGTTAGGCAGGTCCCAAACGGGCTGAACACCCCAGCCCCACCAGAACCACGCGACTTGGAGTCCCAGCGTGGCGAGAATGACGAGGGCCGTGGCCGGGCCAAGCGTGAGCCAGCCAGCGAGATAGTCACCTCGCGCCGGCTTCGGTGACCGGCGCAGCATCGGGTAGACAATCGACGCGACGAGCACCGCAACAACCGTCGCGATTGCTGCCTCAACGAGGCGCCCGTTCATCCAGGCGCTGATCTTGTCTTCTGAGTTGAATGCCGAGAGTGAGAACTTGTAGCCGTGAACGCCGAGATAGAGGCCGAGGAAGACCGCGTAGTAGGCAGCGCCGCCAGCGGCGGCTGCAGCGAGGGCACGCCATGAGGCGAAGCCAATCGCCAGTACCGCCACCACGCAGAACATCGCGCCCAAGACTGCAAAGGGTAGACGCGCCGAGCGCTCAAATGCCAGCATCGTGTCGAGCGCCGCGCTCCTTCGCTCACCCGGGCCAGCGGTTGCCGAAACGGGTTGACCGATCGCGGCGGCGATCTTCTGCGCGGCCGCAAGGTCGAACTCATCGCGCGCGGACTGTGCGTCTCTTAGCGCCTCGGCGCTTCCGGACGTGATGACGGCCTCTAACGGCGTGCCAGTGGTCATGCGCGGCGCGCCGATACCCGCAAGCATCGCCACGCTTGAGGCGACGTCGACCTGATTCGCGGTGCCCTTGCCAATCATGACCCCCGGGCCCGAGACCACGCACGGCACGCTAGTAACGACCGGCTCCCACCCTCCGTGTCCACCGGTGTCGATGTGCCCGTGATCGGCCGTGATCACAAAGACCGTGTGGCCGTCGGAAAGCTCGTGAACCAGCCGGTTGAGGTCGGTATCGACGCGTGCGACGGTGTCGGCGTACTGCTTGGATGCTCCGCCGAAGGCGTGTCCCGCCTCGTCTACGTCGGGAAGGTGGATGACGAGAAGCGTCGGCTGCAGCGCTGCCCGCTTGATGGCCTCGTCGACGTAGGTCTCGGTCAGGTAGGCCTCGTCCCACTTGCGCATGAACGAGTTGCTCGTCTTCGCCTTGATGCCGTAGAGCGCCTCGAAGTCCTCTGGGCCGACAAAGACGGATTGAACACCCGCCTCCTTCGCCGTATCGAAGATGGTCTCGGCGCCAGCTTTCCCTTCGTGCCAGTTGGTCACAACACCGCTCACTGCTGGCGGTGCGCCAGACAGCAGCGTCGTCCAGTTCGGATAGCTCAAGGAAGGCTGCGGCGTCTTCAAGACGAGATCCGAGCCATACGAGCGCAGCGAGTTCAGAGTGCCCATCTTGCGAGAAGCATCGACCCTCAGGCCGTCGATGATCACCAAGACGGTACGTGAGGCCTCCGCGCTACCGTGTGCGGCGGCGGGCACGCCGAGAGCTGTGTACTGCGACTTGTAGTCGACGACGCTGTTCCAGGCGACCCCGGCTAGGCTCTTGGCGCCCAGCGCGGCGCAGACGCACACTGCGAGTACCGCAACGAGCGTGCCCCATCGCGTCAGACGCGCCATCAGGCCTCCAGTGCCTTCTCGAGGTCGTCCAACGTCCGCACGAAGGCACCCGGCTCGACGCAGGGCCCGCCGTGGCGGTCGATGAGGACGGCCGTCATGCCAACGGCATTTGCGCCAACGATATCAGCATAGTGATGGTCACCCACGTGAGCCGCTCGTTCGGGCACGACGTCGGCCTGCTGAAGCGCCAGCTCGAAGATGCGCGGGTCGGGCTTGCGCAGCCCCACTTCGGCGGAGACCACCGTGACATCCACGTAGCTCGCGAGTCCGAGACCCTCCATGATGCGCGGCAGACGGCGGTCCCAGTTCGAGATCAGACCGACTTTCACCCCGGCATCTTTGAGTCGCCGAAAAGCCGGCTCGACATCCGCGTAAGGCTTCCAGCGCTGTGGGTCCCCGAACTCCTCGTAGACGCGCTGCGCGATCTCTTCGGCAGCGGCGTCTATTCCGAGCTTTCGGCAGAGCAGCGAGTACATACCTACCCATACCGCTGAGGTCTCCGCCTCGCTGGTCCAGAAGGTGTCGTCCTCGCGGTACCGGTCCTCGTAGTACTCGTCCACGAGCGGCATATAGGAGTCGATGGCATCGAGGTCATGGGTGTGGCCGTAGCCACACAACACCTGTCGCACGACCTCAGAGACGCTCGGGTACGGATGAAGCAGCGTGTTGCCTACGTCGAAGAAGACAGCGTCGAAGCGATTCACGCGGCGCTACTCGTACCAGTCCGCGACATCAGCATCGTGCTCGGGTGCTACCGGTGGCACGTCACTGGGGTAGCCCAGGGTGATGATGCTCGCGATGCTCCTGCCGTAGCCGATGTTGAAGGCGGCTGCGAGCTCGTCGCGCATCCACCACCCGAAGGTGATGTTGCAGGCGCCAAGACCCTCGTCGGTGGCGGCGAGCAGAAGGTTCTGCACGGAAGCGCCAACTGAGAGCAGGTTGTTGTGACGTCCGAGGTCGGAGTCGGCATCGGCGACGGAGACGCCAATCACGACGGGCGCGTCGCCAAGAGACGAGAACCATTTGGTGAGCACATCGTGCTGGTCAGGGCCGTGCATCTCGATGAACTCGGAGAGATGGACGGTGGCCTGGGACATGATGGCGCCAATCTCCTCGCGCAGCTCGCCAACCGCGACGTGGAAGCGCCAGGGCTGCAGGTTCTCCCCCGAGGGCGCGAGCGCCGCAGCGTGGAGCACCTTCTCAATGAGCGCGTGAGGAACCGGTTCATTGCGATAGTCGCGAATCGAATGACGGTTCTCAACGACGTCCCAAAACTCCATACACGACCCCCAACACGAGATGGACTAAAGACGGCTAACCGACACGGTATCAGTATGCTCGCAGATGGTCAGCTGTTGTGCGAGGCCGCGTCGGCAGATCCCATGCGATGTTTGGTGAGGATGACGCGCGTGCCGCCCAGCTCAGAGCGGTCGAACTCGACTCTGTCCATCAAAGCCCTCATGAACATGATTCCTCGGCCATTGGGCGCGTAGACGTCTTCACTCGTGGTGTGCCTGCCATCGAATCCGGTTCCGTTGTCCATGATCTCGAGCGTCACTCGGTCCGTAAAAGCCACGATTCGCGTGAGTATCTCACCCTGCCCGGCGTTGGGAGCGCCGTGCCGAATGGCGTTGGCGAGCGCCTCGCCGAGGGCCACTTTGATGTCGAAGATCGCCGAGTCGGGAAAGCCGAGGGGGGCGATGATCTCGCATATCGACTCGCGAACCGTCGCGAGTTCGTTGACATCTGCGGGCACCACGACGTCACGCTGCCACAGCGGGCTCGTGGGAATCGGGGGCAGCTCGAGCCCCTCCAGAGCCGCGGAGACGTCGGAAGACATCGTGATCGAGGCGGCCAGGCTCACAAGTCCGGATAGCTCGAGCACGCGAGCCACGTCGGTCTGCGCACCGGCAAGCACCAGACGACCGCCGCTGGGACGCACTCTGTGGTCCAGCCACACGATGAGCCCGAGTGCGGAGCTGTCGGCATAGGTGACATCGGTGAGGTCCAGAACGACGTTGACGCACCCGCATTCGAGCTCCCCGTCAAGGGCGGCGCGTAAGGCCGGAACGACGGCGATGTCTATGTCGCCATGCAGCCGCGCGATGCAGGCGCTCGGCCCGCCATCGCGGCTAATCTCGAAGGGCGCCATCAGGTTCTTTCTGCGTTCGTGGGGGGCGATCGCCAAGCGCGCGTGGGCGCGCTCCCAACAGCTATTCCCCGTTTCTAGCCGAACCTGACACCGCGTTTAAGCGAGACTAAACGCCGAAGGAAGGCAGCACTCGCGTCAGCCAAGCGCCGAGCACGCCCATTCGGCCGCTGAAGACCAGCGCCCCCAGCCCGACCAGCAGCACACCGGCGACGCGATTCAGAACGAGCGTGTGGCGGTTCATCCAATGGAGCACGCCCGTCAGCCTGCCGAAGAGCAGAGCCACCGCCACAAAGGGGACTCCGAGCCCGAGCGAGTAGACGAAGAGCAGCAGCACACCCTGACCCACACTGCCCGACGCGCCGGCGAGTGCCAGGATCGAGCCGAGGATCGGACCCACGCACGGCGTCCAGCCTGCGGCGAACGCCATGCCCATCACGAACGCGGCACCACGGCCGAAGGTGCGGGCGCGCCCCATCTCCACTCGCGCCTCTCCATACAGCCACGGCACTTTGATGATGCCAAGCATGAGTACGCCGAACGCGATGAGTGCAACGCCGGCAAGCTTCTCTGCCACGTCGCGGTAGCGGACGAGCAGAGCTCCAAGTACGGAAGCGGAAGCGCCGAATGCCACGAAGACAACGGTGAAGCCAGCCACGAAGAGAAGGGCGGGAACCAGTACGCGCGCCACGGATCGCTCTTCAGAGGAGAGCTCGGTGGCGGTCATCCCGGTCATGAACGACAGATAGCCTGGGATGAGAGGAAGCACGCAAGGAGACAGGAACGAAAGAAGGCCTGCCCCGAAAGCTGCAAACACGTTGAGAGAAGACGTCACCCGAGTTGCCCTTCGGCCGATTGCACTAGGAGCCCAATATACCCCATAGGGTATATGAGGGCAATCGTGCGGGGTGTTCGCCTACTCCGCCAGCGACGCCTCATAGCCTGCGCCGCGGATGGCTGCCACGACGCCGTCGGCGTCGATGACAGCATCGTCGAAGGTGACGGTACTCTCGCCGCTGGCGTGGTCTGTCTTGGACGCGATGACGCCCTGGGTATCTCCGAGCGTCATGTCGACCAGCATCGAGCAGGAACCGCAGTGCATGCCAGAGGTCAGGAAGCGCTTGGTGGTCTCAGCCATCGCGGGAGTCTCCTATCAGGGGTCGTCACTTCGTTCGCGCCAGTATCGCACGCGCCGAGGCACGTCAGTCAGGCGGAGGCAGCATCTCGACGAAAGGGATCTGAGAGGATCGCCCCGCAGTGCGGACACAGACGCCACTCGGACATGACCGTACCGCCGCACGAGCGACACGCCTCTTGTTCGCCGAGGCTCTCAGGCTCTTCTTCGATCGGACCGGTCATGAGTGCCCAGGAGACGACACCCAGCACCAGACCGGCAAGAAGCGGAGCGCCGATAGCAAGTTCGGTGGAAGTAAGCCCGCGGAATCCGTCAGGGCTTCGCACGAAGAGAATGAGACCGAAGAACACGACGAAGACCAGGCCCATGAGCAGGGCACTCAGCCATCTCTTCTTCAGTAGTCCGTTCACTTCACCGGTCTCGATTCTGAGTGGAACAACGCGAGACTAAGTTTGCAAGCGCTGTGCCAGCGGATTGCGCGCGACCTACAGACCCAACCTTTGCATGCGAACCTCAAGTGTCTTTGGCGTGAGTCCGAGCAGTTTCGCGGCCTTCGGCACGCTGTCGCCGCTACGGTCCAAAGCCTGCCGAACGAGGTCGAGTTCGACCTCTTCCAGGTTGACGCCGTCTTCCGGCAGGTTGAACGCGCAGGCGACCGCCGCCGACGACACCGCCTTGCTCCGAATCTCGGCCGGCAGCTGGTCGATCCCGATCTCATCTTCGTGAGAGAGAATGACGACGCGTTCGATCGTGTTCTCCAGTTCGCGGATGTTGCCGGGCCACTGGTACTCGGCCAGAGCCTTCATCGCGCCCGACGAAAGGTGCTTGGCGCCCGCGTTGTACTTGTCGAGGAAGTGCGCGACCAGCAGCGACACATCGTCGGGACGCTTTCGCAGCGGCGGTAGCGTGATCGGCACCACGTTCAAGCGGTAGAAGAGGTCTTCGCGAAACCCGCCGTCGGCGATGAGCTTCTGGAGGTCGCGGTTCGTAGCGGCCACGATGCGCACGTCAATGTCGATCGAGCGCGTGCCGCCTAGGCGCTCGAAGCGCCGCTCCTGCAGGACACGCAGCAGCTTGACCTGCGTCGCCGAGGAGATATCGCCGATCTCATCGAGAAAGAGCGTGCCACCGTTGGCCATCTCGAAGCGGCCGGGCTTGGCCGTCACAGCCCCCGTGAAGGCGCCCTTCTCGTAGCCGAACAGCTCACTCTCGAGCAGCGTCTCAGGTAGGGCGCCCGCAGATATCGATACGAAGGGCTTCGTTGCACGCTCAGAGAGATTGTGAAGAGCGCGGGCGATGAGCTCCTTGCCTGTACCCGACTCGCCGTAGATCATGACCGTCGCGTTGGTGGGCGCGACCTTGTGCACGGTTTCGAGCACGTCGAGCATGCGCGAGTCGGACGCAACGATGCCCTGTACGTCGTATTCGCGACCGATCTCCTCGCGAAGTCGCTCGACCTCGGCGGCGAGGTCGCGGTATTGCAGCGCCTTCTCCATCGCGAGCTTGAGTTCTTCGAGGTCGAAAGGCTTGGTGAGGTACTCACTCGCACCGGCCTTCATGGCCTCTACCGCAGTGGCGACGTTGCCGTGCGCAGTGAGCATGATGATCGGGAACGACAGGCCCTTCTTGCGGACGATGCGCAGCACTTCCATGCCGTCAGGCGCGGGCATCCGGTGGTCGAGCACCATGATGTCGGGCTCCAGGCTGTCGATGGCCGCAAGTGCCTCCTTGCCGTCGGTCGCCTCAGTCACCTCGAAGCCCTCGGCGGATAGCGCCTGGCCCAGTACCCAACGCATGTTCTTCTCGTCGTCGACGATGAGAACGCGCTTGCCCATAAGGGTCGCTCCTTCTACTGCTCGATCGCCGCCGGCAACGACACGCGAAACGTCGTTCCCTTCGGCGAGCTGGCTACTTCGATGTGTCCCTCGTGCTCATCGATGATTCGGTGCACGATAGTGAGGCCGAGCCCTGTTCCCTCGGCACGCTTGGTGAAGAAGGGGTCGAACACCTTCTGCAGGTCCTCGGGCGCGATGCCCGGACCATCGTCGGCTACGACCACTTCCACATATTCCCCGTTCGGGCGCGTGGAGATCGTGATGACTCCCCCGCGCTCCTCCATCGCCTGGACCGCGTTGGTCACGAGGTTCAGGAATACCTGCTTGAGTTGGTCGGGATCGGCGACGACACCCGAGAGCCCGCTAGCAAGGTTGTGCTCTATCCGCACGTTCGCTTGCTTGGCGAAGCGGTTCGTGAACAGCACGACGTCTTCGAGCACTTCGTTGACGTCGGTGTGCATGAGTGTCGGCTTGCTCGGTCTGCCGAAGTCCAGCAGCGCCTTGATGACGCGGTCAAGGCGGTCGATCTCCTGCTTGATGACGTCGGCGGACTCGTGGATGCGCTTCTGGTCGCACTGGGCGTCTTCGAGAAGCTGCACGCTGGCCCGGATCACGCCGAGCGGGTTGCGCACTTCATGCGCGACACCGGCGGTGAGCTCGCCCATCGCCGCGAGGCGGTCGGCGCGGATAAGCTGGTCAGTGAGCGCGCGGATGTCGGAGACGTCCTCCAGCGTGACGACCGCGCCTAAGACGCTTCCTCCCACCGCGCGCATCCGCGACGTGCTGCACTGTACGTGCACCTCGCGTCCGTTCGGCGTCACGAGCGTCGTCTCACGCAGCGCCAGCGGGAGCCTACCGGAGAGCACCTTGGCAACGTCGCCGGAGATGCCACCGTCGTCGCTGAACAGCGAGGAGATGGGCTTTGGCACCATCTCGAACTCCGAGAGCCCGAGCATGCGCTCTGCGGCCGGGTTGGCGGTGGCCACCGAACCGTCCGGGCCAACCGTGAGAACACCCGAAGTGATAGAGCGCAGGATTGAAGACGTGTAGTCCTGCACGTTGATGAGCTGGATTGCGCGCTCTTCGAGCTTGCGGTACGCCTCTTCAAGCTGGAGCGAGACCTGCCGCAGGTCACGGTTCTTCGTCTCCTCAAGATCGCGCACGAAGCCGAAGAGCAGGCCGGTGCCGAAGTAGGAGGCGATCTCGATCCAGTTGTCGACGGCGGTAGCCTGGCTGCCGGACATCATGAGGTCGGCTCGCGCCCCGAAAAGCACAGCACACGCCGCGGCGGAGATGAGTCCTCCCCGCTTGCCGAAGACGAACGAGGCGTAGACGACGGGGATGAAGTAGAGCCTGCGGTAGAGCAGGTGCACGGGAAAGCCGGCTGACGTCGTGCCCGTCATCCAGTGCAGAACGGTTATCACCGCGATCATCAACGAGATCGTGGCGATGGCACGCCCACGGCGTTGCGTCGCCACCGCGCCCTTGGACGCGGAGGGTGGTGACGGCAGGCCGAGGCGCTCTTGAGTCATCGACGGCGCCTAGCCCAGCTGGGCTCGATGCCCAGCTCCTCGCGGTACTTGGCAACGGTGCGGCGGGCGACGTCCACGCCTTCGGCCATGAGCAGTTCGGCGAGCTTCTGGTCGGAGAGCGGCTTGGCGATGTCCTCTTCTTTGACGAGGTCGCGCAGGCGTTGCTTGATGCTCGTCGCGGCGACGTCCATACCAGTCGAAGTACGGTAGCCGCCGCTGAAGAAGTGCTTCAGCTCGAAAAGGCCGTAGGGCGTGGCCATGTACTTGCCGGTCACGCCACGCGAGACGGTGGAGAGGTGGACGCCGATCTCGACCGCTACGTCTTCCAGGCGAAGCGGCCGTAGTGGCCCCTTGCCGTCCTCGAAGAAGTCGCGCTGCACCTCGAGGATGATCTCGGTGATGCGGCTGACGGTGTCCTTTCGGCGGTCAACGTTCTTGATGAAGCTCTCCGCCGAACGGATCTTGTCCTTGAGATAGCGCCTGGTCTCGTCGTCGGCTGTCGACCCGCTCTTGAGCATGGTGCGGTAGCGCGGACTCACTCGCAGCGTGGGCAGCGCCTCGTTGTTGGGGATGAGCAGCCACTCGTCGTCGAAGCGGCGCACGGTCACGTCGGGCACGATGTAGCCCGGCGACGGGCCGGGCGAGAACGCGCCAGCGGGACGGGGGTTGAGTATGCGCAGGATCTCGACGAGCCTGCGGACTTCGGTCTCGTCGATCTTGAGTGCGCGAGCGACCTTGCGGAAGTGGTTGGCGGCCACGTCATCGAGGTGATCCTTGATGATGCGCGTGAGGTTCGGCTCGACGAGCCCGAGCGACTCCATCTCGATGCAGAGCGCTTCGGCGAGATCGCGTGCACCAACCCCCGGCGGGTCGAGCTGCTGAACGGCCCGCATCCCCTTCTCGGCGGTCTCGACATCCACGCCCACGAGCTTGGCGATCTCCTCAAGCGCGCCTCTGAAGAAGCCGTCATCGTCGAGCGAGCCGATAACGGCCTGCGCCGCATGCTCGACATCGTCGCTGAGTTCGTAGAGCGCAAGCTGGTCGAGGAGGTACTCGTCGAAGGACTGCACGCCCCCGACGAACTCCTCGGTGTTGGCGCTCTCGGCGTTGGGATCGCGTGGGGCCATCGGCTCCATCGAGTCGAGGTCCTCATACATCTCGAGCCACTCGTCCCACGAGCGCTCGTCTTCGGCCTGCTCGGGAAGCTCCTCGCCCTCCACCGGCTCGGTGTCCGTCTCGTCGACCTCGAGCACCGGGTTCTCCAGCATCTCGACTTCGATCAGCTGCTGCAGGTCCGCTATGGGCATGGCGAGGATGCTCAGCCCCTGATAGACCTGGGGCGAAAGCGTCACCTTCTGCCTGAGTTCGGGCCTTTGCTGCAGTTCCATGAATCCCCCGATAACCCGCTGTCATGGCACCGGCGAAGCGCCGGCTACTGCAAAAAATATACCACCCTACGAGGGGAATCAGGCGGCTAGTCGTATGGAGGTAGTGTGGGCGCAGTGTCGCGATCGGGCAGTTGAACCACTGCAATGGCCACAACCACGAGCGCGCCACCCAGCAGCTGGATCAGCGTAAGCGCTTCGCCGAAGAGCACGAATGCGCCTACGCCAGCCACGACCGGCTCCAGCGTCGAGGTAATCGTCGCGTTCGTCGGTGGGATGTGTCGTAGCGCCATGAGAAACGCGGTGAATGGGATCACGGTGCTGAAGATCGCCATGAAGATGACGGCGGCAAACAGGCGCGGGTTCCCCACGATGTAGACGATCGGGCCGAACCCAAGGGTGACCAGCCAAAACGCCGATGCCGCACCCAGACCGTATACGAGGGTCGTGAACGGGCTATACCGTGAGGCCGCCCACGTGCCCAGCAGTGAGTAGGCGGCAAAGAAGACCGCGGAGCCCAAACCCCACGCGACGCCCGCGGGAGAGACCGCCATCCCCTCTCCCCCGATCGCCCCAACTACGAGCGCACAGCCAATCACCGACAATGCCACACCTGCAGGGAGCTGCCAGGTGAGCTTGTGCTTGAGGAAGGCGACGCTGACGATCAGCACGAGAATCGGTGCAAGGTACTCGAGCAGGATGGCCGTGGCGACGTTGGTGAGCGATATCGCCTTGAAGTACGTGAAGTGCACTCCGGCCATACCTACCACGCCGAATACGACGAAGAACCACCAGTGGCGCGGGTTGATCTTCAGGTCGGCGGGCCGGCGCAGCGCCAAGTAGGTGATGAGGATCAGGAACGCGGCAAGTGCGCGACCCGACGACAGCGCTGCCGGCTCGATCGCCAGCCCGAGCGGGTGCAGCGGCCAGTTGGCGGTGGCTGCCGAAGGCGCGGTGAAAAGCCACTTGGCCGTCAGCCCGCCCGTTCCCCAGCAGACAGCTGCCAGCAGCGCGAGCGCGTAGCCTTTGAGACGTTCGGGTGCGTCAGACAAGTCCGGCGTCCACCTCGCGGGCGGTCTTGTCGGCCTGGTAGTCATCGAAGGGCTCAAGATGGACGATCGCATCGACGACGTGCGGGTAGTGCTCGAGAATCGCGCGCTCCACCGCTTCGGCGATGTTATGCCCGTCGGCGACGGTTCTCGTGGCGTCGACTTGGATGTGCAGGTCAACGTAGACAGCGCCTTCCGGCCCGCGAGTGCGCACGTGGTGCGCGCCCAATACGCCGGCCTGCTCGCAGACGAACGCGCATACCTCATCGGCAGGGATCCGGGCAGCATCGAAAAGCGTCGCATTGGCTGCCTTGAAGACGCCCCACGCGGTGTAGACGATCGCCCCTGCCACGAAGAGCGCGACGATCGGGTCCGCCTGCTGGAAGCCCATCTTCACGAGGACGAGCGAGATGATGACTCCGATACTCACCAGAACGTCGGAGCCGGTGTGGCTTGCATCGGCCACGAGGATCTCGCTGCCGAGCCTGCGACCTACCCTGCGCTCCCAGGTCGTGATGAAGAGATTGACCGCGAGCGTGCCGACCATGACCACGAATGAGATGGCATCGACTCGCGCGGGCTCCGCGCCGTTCACGAGGTGTCCGACCGCGGTCGAACCGATGCGGTACGCCGCCAGACCGAGCATCACCGCGATAATCGCCGAAGCGTAGGTCTCGTACTTCGCGTGTCCGTATGGGTGCTCTCGATCGGCCGGACGGCCGGCAAACGCCATACCCACCAGTCCGACCACGTTGCTGGTACCGTCGAACAGGGAGTGAAAACCGTCGGCCTGCATGGCCGCAGAGTTCGTGACGAGGCCCCACACTAGCTTGGCTAACGCAACCCCGAGGTTGAGAAAGAGGATGACCCACAGGATCTTGCGGATCTCGTGGACACGATTGGCAGACGCCTCGCCGTCCTGCGGCCGCGTGTATCCCATCTCCCCTCCCTCCGTTGTCGATAATACCCCTAGGGGGTATACTGCGCGTGACGCATCTACCCTATCAGATTGATGGATGACTCATGACTGAGAACACGACCCCTGTATTCGTCGACAGCGATGACGAGCGCAAGAAGCTCATCAACAGGCTTCGGCGTCTCGAGGGCCAGATTCGTGGCCTGCAGACCATGATCGACAATGGCCAGGAGTGCGAGGCGGTTCTGACGCAGGTTATGGCGGCGAAGTCGGCGCTGAACCAGGTCGGTTTGCACGTCATCGGCCACGCGATGAAGAACTGCCTTATCACCGACGACACGATGGACCGCGATGAAGTCATCGACGAAGCCATCAAGGTCTTCTTGAAGTACAGCTCCTGCGTGAAGTAGCGCTATAGACCGTGTGTGTGCGCGACAACTGCACTGACGAGGGGCTCCCATTGGGAGCCCCTCTCTGATTCTCAGTGATGCCGAATGTGCTGGTCACACGCCCGCAACTGCGCCTTCGCGCGCGCCAGCACGACACGCGTTGGCTAGAGCGCGAGATCGCGAGCGAGCGCGTCAGCGCCCCGAGCGCCGACAACGGAGGCTGCCAGCTCGCCGCCGACGAACTTCCCGATCGTCGGGATGCTCATGACGCCGTACTTCACTGCGAGTTGCTGGTTCTCGTCGATGTTCACCTTGACGAACTTGACCGCCGAGCCGAAGCGTTCGGCGAGCTTGTCGATCTCAGGACCGACCATTCGGCAGGGGCCACACCACGGCGCCCAGAAGTCCACGACAACCGGTACGTCGGACTGGGCGACTTCGGTCGCCCAGGACGCTGCGGTCACATCGATTGCATTGCTCATGTGCCGTCCCTTTCCTAGTCACGATTACAATGGTTTGTATACCCCATGGGGTATGTCTCTGTCAACAACGCGAGTCCCATGCGAGTATCATCACGAACATCTGAGGGGGTGATTGAGATTCCGTGGTCGTGGGTCCTGCTCGTCGCCGGAGCATTTGTCACTGGTGCATCGTGCGTAGCGATCCTGGTGGTCAAGAGACAGCTCGAGATCTTGGCGGCTATCGTGGGCGTCGCCTCCTTCGCGTTCTCGATCTACACCCTCGCTTCCCTCGCGAGAACCTACGAGCGGGTGGACGTGGCGGTCTATGCGGTCGCGTTCATGCTCGCGGCGGCAGCTGGCGGCTGGGCGCTTGCCGCTTCCGTGCTAGAACGCGCGGGCGAGCGGGCTGAGTCCGTCACCCTCGCGCCTCAGACCATCGAGGCGGAGCGTGAAGGCGTCGCTGTCGTGCTCTTCGCCGACATCGAGCGTGCCGAATACGACCCCATCGACACCGCGCGCGCACTTTCCGACCTCACCGATGACGACCTCGTGAGCGTCTCGCTGGCGACCCTCCCCTTCCTCTTCTTCGCGCAGAAGGCGCGTTACCGAGCCTTGGGAGGTCGCAGTCCCGCGCATGCAGAGCTGCGTACCGTCGCCGACCGCCTCTCTCACAGCCTCAAGGGAGTCGAACGCATCGAGTACGCGACGTGTGAGGGTGAGTCGTCACTGGCTTCGCGCGTGCAGTCGCTCGCGCTCGCGGGCTTCAAGACGATCGTCGCGGCCGAACTAGCCGTGGGCGATTCGCGCGATCTCGCCGACGCCAAGCGCCAGACTGACGCACTGAGGTTGCAAGACCATGGCGTGAGAGTCGCCTTCACTTCGCCGATCGGCGCCTCGGAACGCATCGTGAGCATGCTCGTTCAGCGTATCTTGCGCGTGACCGAGGATGCGGCTGGTACCGGTGTCATCCTGCTCGGCCAAGGCCAGCCTGAGACGCTAGCCAGGCTGCATCCCGACTTCGACATCCAGGAGAACGCGCTGCTGAGCCGCGTTAGGATGCAGCTCACGGACGCCGGAGTCGCCGAAGACAACGTACACATCGCATGGGCAGAGTGGCGCGCGCCGGACCTGATCAACACCGTGCGGCATCTGGCAGCGCTTGGCTGCAGGCGAATCGTCGTGGTGCCTGGCACGTTCCCGCTCGACACCATCACAACGCGGCTCGACACCGAGTTGGCGGTGCATCAAGCGCGCATCGACTCATCAGTTACGGTGGTGACGCTCCCAGCGTGGAGCGACGATCCAAGGCTCGTGGCGGAGTTGGCCGAGCGCGTGGACGGCGAGCTCTGACACACACGCCAGCGCGCACCACAGACCCTAGCGAGCCTTGCAGCGCTCCCAGTTCCACGACTGCATGACACGGATCTGTGGGTAGCGGAAGGCGTAGCGGCACATCAGCGAAAGGCCACCAGGTGCGGTCTCCGCGCGCGTCTCAAGGCGCTCTATGCTGCCACGCAGGTCGTCCTCGCTCGTTCCGTTGAAGAGCGTGTACCCCTTGCCGATGGCCGCGAGCACGTGGGCGTCTGAGCCGCCGGTCGCCGCGATGCCGAGCCCGCCCATCATCTTGCGGGCTACGCCGTTTGCCCAGTCCAGGTACGGCAGCGAGTTCGCAACCTCAAGGGCATGGAACGCCATGTCGTTGAAGGCTTCAGCGAGCAGGTTCTTGCCGAAGGGACCGAAGACGCCTTGCGCCGAGAACGGGTGGGCGATGATGGCGATACCGCCCTGCTCCTGAATGGCGCGCACCGTATCGCGGGCGCTCATGCCGGCGGGTATCTCTTCCTCGATCCAGAGGCCCAGAACGTGACCCTCTTTCGAAGAGACCTCCTCGCCCAGTACGACATCGAAGTCGTAGAGCTCGGAGAGGGATTTGGCGAAGCGCGCACCTTCCATCGTGTTGTGGTCGGTGATCGCGATGACGTCGAGATCGGTGTGGTGCGCAACGTACTCCATGATCTGAGGAATACTTGCAAGACCGTCTGAGTGGTCCGAGTGGATGTGCAGATCCGCTTTGCCGTTATGGACAGTCGTCACGTTCGCGTATCCCCCTGGGAGACGGATGCGGGCCCCTCTAGCTTGGCCGTTCGCATCAACCATTGCAAAGCCTAAGCCATTCCGTGATTCCCCACACGGTCGGTATCGGCAGATTCGGCGGACGGCAAGAGCCACAGGCGTGCGGAACTGGCCGAACGGCAGATGGCGGTGGCTTCGCCGCCTTCGAAGATGTCTGTCGCTATCTGGGGCCGCGGAGGTATACCCTTCTCGGTAGGTTCGTCGAAGGGTGGACTGCGGCCGGACGCAAGCTCTTCGTGGGTGTCCGCGCCGCGCCGCATCGAGGGGAAACGGGCAGGGTATGGCGACGATCAGCCGCAGTCAGCGCTACCGGCGTGTGGTCACCGTCCTCGTGGACGAAGGCTTCGGCACGCTGCTCGATCAGCTCGGGATGCGTGCGCCATGGGTATCGGTGCTGCGCCGCGGCGACGAGCGTGCCCATGAGGATGGCATGAGTCCCGAGCAGCGCCTCCGCCGAACGATGGAGCGCCTCGGGCCGACGTTTGCCAAGATCGGTCAGCTGCTCTCCGTGCGCTCCGACATCATCCCGCCCTCGTACGCCGCGGAACTCGCCAAGCTGCAAGACGAGATGGAGCCGTTTCCTTTCGAGGACGCCCGCCGCGAGATCGAGGACGCTTTCGGCGCTCCGCTCGACGAGCTGTACAAGAGCTTCGACCCCATCCCCGCCGCGGCTGCCAGCATCGGCCAGGTGCACTTCGCGGTCCTGCTCGATGGCACGCCTGTGGCGGTCAAGGTCCAGCGTCCTGACATCCACGAGGTCATCGAAGCCGACCTCGACATCATGCGCACGCAGGCTCGCCGCATCGAGGGGCGCACCGATGTGGGACGCCGCTACGACCTCGTAGGGCTCGCTGAGGAGTTCTCCCGCGTACTGCGTGAGGAGTGCGACTACGTCAACGAGGCGCAGAACCTCGAGCGGTTAGGGATCCTGTTCGCCGATGACGAGACCGTCTACTTCCCGAGGGTATTCTGGGACCTGACCTGCTCGACGGTTCTCACGATGGCGCGCGTCGACGGCATCGGTTTCAACCGCCTTGAGGAGCTCGACGCACACGGCTTCAACCGGCACGAAATCGCTCGTCGGGGCATCACCTGCTACTACGAGCAGATCTTCATCTACGGCTTCTATCACGCCGATCCGCATCCCGGAAACCTCTTCGCACTTGAGGACGGGCGCGTGGCGTTCACCGACTTCGGCCGCGCGGGTTCGCTCTCCGACAAGGCGCGCACGCTGGTAGCGGATCTCCTCGTAGCGATCATCGACCGCGACGGCGATCTGGCCGGCGACATCCTGCTCGAGGCCAGCAATGGCACCGTGGACATCGACATCGTGGGACTCAAGCGCGATGTGGGCAAGCTCATCAACAAGTACTACGACCTGCGGCTCAATGAAGTAGACACAACGGAGCTCGTCACCGAGGTCATGGCGTTGATTGGACGGCGGGGGCTAACGCTCTCCTCAGAGTTCGCGCTCCTGCTCACGACGCTGGGCACGATTCAGTCGTTGGGCACCGCAGTCGACCCGCAGTTCCACTTCGTGGAGTCCGTGCAGCCGTTCGCCCGCAGAATCGTCGAAGATCAGATCAAGCCGACCGCCATGGCCACCGGGCTGCTGAGCACCCTGCGACGAGCCACGAAGGCGCTCAACGGACTGCCCGACAACGTGAACAACGCTCTCAAGCGAGTGGGCGACGGTGACCTGCGCATGACGATCCGCCCCGGCGGCTTCGACCCGATGCTCGCCCGCGTTGAGACCCTCGTCGATCGCCTGGCGTTCGCGTTGATCGTCGCGTCGTTCGTGTTGGGCTTCAGCTGGCTGCTTGCGCGCTCGGCGATCCCGTGGTGGCTCGAGTGGATCGCGAGCATCACGCTCGTCTGCAGCTTCGGCGTGGGCGTCTGGTTCTTCCTGTCGATGTTCTGGCGGCGCTTCCGCCACCGCCATCACTATCACGACTGAGCGGCGGCCCACTCTTTGAGCCGTGCGACACCCTCGACGAGGCGGTCCATTGCCGTGGCGTAGCTGAAGCGCAGGAAGCCCTCCCCGCCTGGACCGAAGTCCATACCCGGGGCGCACGCCACGCCCGCCTCCTCCAGCAGCCGCTGTGACAGACGCAGCGAGTCGGTGTCCCAGCAGCCAGCGTCGGCGAAGACGTAGAACGCACCGCACGGCTCGCAGTCGATCGTGAGCCCGACCTCGCGCAGTGCGGGCACGAGGTATCGGCGACGCTCGTCATACATCTCACGCATGCGGGCCACCTCGCCCTGCGCCTGCGTAAGCGCAACGACGCCCGCCTGCTGAACGAACGCGTTGGCGGCGAGGAAGAAGTTCTGCTGGATCTTCTCGGCGGGGCGAACGAACTCGCGCGGAGCGATGAGGTAGCCGAGGCGCCAGCCGGTCATCGCGTAGGCCTTCGAGAAGCCGTTGAGGACGAAGGCGCGGTCCGTGTGCTGCAGAATGCTGTGGTCTTCGCCACAGAAGTTGAGGCCGTGGTAGATCTCATCGCTGGCGATATAGACGCCCGTCTCTTCGGCGAGGCGACCGAGTTCTGCGAGGTCCTCGGGGCCCAACACAGCGCCCGTGGGGTTGCTCGGCGAGGTGATCATGATCGCCTTGGTGCGGGGCGTGATGGCGGCCTTGAGCTCGTCGATTCGGTAGCGGAAGCCCTCAGCAGCGTAGGTGCGCAGCGGTCGCGGCACGCCGCCGAGGAATGAGACGTAGTTGGGATACGCGGGGTAGCACGGGTCGGGCATGATGACTTCGTCGCCCGGATCCAGCAGCGCGCCGAAGAGCAGCAGCATCGCAGGACTCGTGCCCTGTGAGACAACGATGTCCTCCGGATCGATCTCGACACCATACTTCGTGCGGTAGTCGGCGGTGATGGCGCTGCGCAGGTCGGGCAAGCCGAGCGACTGCGTGTAGTGCGTGGAGCCTTCGGCGATAGCCGCCTCACAGGCCTCCGCGATAACCTTCGGCGTCGGGAAGTCGGGGTCGCCGATCTCGAGGCGGACGATGTCGCGGCCCTGAGACTCCAGCTCTTTGGCGCGCGCCACGATGTCCATGACGACGAACGGCCGAATAGCCTGAGCGCGGTTCGAGACGGTCATCTGCTTCCTCCGGGTAGAGTCAGTCGGGCGCGATAGGCTGCGACGGCGGCGTTACCAAGTACCTCAAGCCGCCGAAGCTCGCCGAAGGAAAGCTCGGCGGTTGAGATGACCTCGTGGGGCGGCTTGCGGTCGAACGCGAGGCCGTGCTGCGCTGCCTGGTCCCACAGCGTGGTGCCGGGCAGCACGTGGAGCGTGGAGAGCTGGACGCGGCCGGGATCCAGAGCAATCGCGAAATCGAGTCCGGCCACGACGTCTTCTGCGGTGTCGCCCGGCAGGCCGATGATGAGGTCGCACTCCACGCTAATGCCGGCGCGCTTGCAGGCCTCGACGCCCGCGCGGAAGCGATCTGCGTCGAAGCTGCGTGCGCACGTGTCGAGCGCACGGGCGCCCACGGACTGCGGGCCCGTCTCGACGCTCACGACGCCGGCGCGCTTGAGGAGAGTGGCTTGGGCGTCGTCGATGCGTTCGATGTCGACCTCGATGGTATGGAGGCGCACTCCGCGCGCGACGTGCGGCGCCATGAGTTCGGCGAGCCGCTCCAGGCGATCGGGCGTGAGGTTGAAGACGGGATCGATGAAGCTGAATGCCTGCAGGCCCGGGGCCGCAGCGATTGCCTCGATGTCGGCAGCGATGCGCTCCCACGAGAACGAGCGGATGCGCGTCGAGCCCTTGCCCTCGAAGCAGTAGGCACAACGGTGCGGGCAGCCGCGGTAGGTCTCGATGTAGGCCGAGCCGTCGGTGGCCATGCCGAGCCCAGCAGCAAACGGCGACGGGATGGAGTCGAGGTCCGCAATCGGCTCGCGGTCAGACGCGGAAACGACTCGGCCGGCGTCTCGCGCGGTCACGCCGGGCACGCCGGCGATATCGCCTCCGCGGGCGTGCGAGTGCAACAGGTCGCAAAACGCGAACTCGCCCTCGCCTCGCACGATCGCGTCGAGCGCGGGCTGTTCGGCAAGCGTCTCTTCGGCGATGGGGCCCACCTCGGGGCCACCCACGACTATCAGAGTGCCAGGCGAGGCCTGCTTGACCAGCCGTGCGACCGTGTAGACGTGCTCCGCCGTCCAGCAGAGCACCGGCATCGCCAGGACATCGGGCACCGGGTCGAGCGAGAGGATCCGGTAGGCGGTCCACCAGGGGTCAGTGTCGGCGCCCACATCGAAGCGCTGGAGTGCTACGTCGAGGCGGGCGTCGGCCAACGCCGTCGCCTGCAGATAGTCGAGCGCGAGCGAACGGTAACCCGGCGAGTTCACACCCACGAGCAGTGCGGTGAGCCGCTTGGTCATCAGGCACCGCCCACGAGCTGATAGGCCGCGAGATCGGCGAGTGCGGGCAGATTCCCCGCGTATCCAGCGACGCTCACGGCCACGCGGTTCACAGCACCCGTGTGCACGGCGGCCGCGAGGGCAGCGGCGTTGGCTGGCGTGTTCGGCAGGCGCCCGCACTCGATGCGAACGGCGGCAGCCCCCAACTGGGCGAACGCCGCGATCGTTGAGGCAAGCTCGCCCGCGTTGTGGCGGCATGCCTGCAGAACGCCGAAGACCGCGACGTCGACGCCCGCCGAAGCGGCGGCGACCCGAAACGCCGCCGTGCCAGCCGATGCAGCCGCGCCGAGGCCCACTCGCGCAGCAAGCGCGTCATGCAGCGCCCCTTCGGCGAGAAGCTCGATCTCCAGCGCGCGAACGCCTGCGGCGAGGCAGCCTTCGGCGTTGCCGGGGTTCGCCAGCGCGCCCGCGTCGGTGCGGAGCATGATGCGCCTGGCACCGGACTCAGCGCACGCGCTGATGAGGGCAGGAAGTCCTGGGTGGCGAAAGGGCTCGAAGCCGCCGAGAACAACGTTGAAGTCACCTTCGGCAGACGCGGCGAGCGCGGCGATGTGGGCGATCAACTCGTCTGCAGCGAAGGGCTCCGCGGCCGTGGCCGGGCCACAACGGGCGCAGGACACGACGCCGCCGGTACCTATTGCTAGCTCGGTGAACGAGATCATGCGTCCGCGCGCTCCTTTCCGCCGAATCAGTCTAGCCGAAGGGTTGCGCCTGCGGTCGCTAGAACGGTAGCCAGGGCACCTCGAAGCCGACGGCTTGGCCGACGAAGCGCACGCCCATGTAGAGCAGGAAGCCGCCGAGCACACCCATCGTGATGCGATATGGGCGTGGCTGGAGCATTCCGCGCCCGCGGTGGACCACGGTGATGACGAACAGGTACCACGACACGTCGGCGAGCTGGTGTCCTAGGAAGAAGCCGATGATGCCCGCTGGCCCGATAGCGAGGCCGTCCATCGCAAGCTTCACGCCGATGGTGGCCCACCACAGCGTCCACCACGGGTTCGAGATTGAGACGATCGCGCCTTGCGAGATGGCGGCGAGGTGCCCCGAGGCTATCGCGGTGTCTTCAGCGATCTCGAGATCGGCGGCGATGCTGCCGCTGATGGAGCCCTTCAAAAGGCCGAAGCCCATCCATAGCAAGACCGCTCCACCAACAACCGCCAGACCGGTTATCACGCTGGGCGACTTCAGGAAGCTTTGCAGGCCGAAGGCAAAGCCGACGAGCAGCACTCCCTCCAGAATCGCATGCCCAACGAGCATCAGCGCTGCGGAGAGCGGACCGTTGCGCAGCGTGCGCGCGATCGTGACGGTGAGGTAGGAGCCGGGCGACATAGCGCCGGACAGCCCGACGAGAAACGCCTGGGCGGCCAGAGTGAGGGCCGCGGTCATCTGGTTACTCAACGTGACGGCCACTCATCTAGCGCGGCACCACCGACGCGGACGCGGTCGATTCGATCGAGTTGGTGACCGTGACGACGGAGACGACCGCCGCCTTACCCTTCGGCGCCGACCGCATGGAGTGCCACGACGTCGCGACTCCCTTAGCGTCCGAGTACGACGTCGTCTCTGTGACGCGGCTACCCAGATGCCACGTGTAGTTCACCCGCGCGCCCCTCACGGGTACGCCAGACGCGTCAACGACCTTCACATGCACCGCGACGTTGGCGGCCTGACGCGGCGTGGACTGCGACGGCTTCACGGACCTGATGCGTGAGTGGGCTGCAAGCCCGCTTCCGGTGGGAATCGAGGCGATGATGTCGGCGAGGTCATTGGCTGCGCGCGACAGTCTTCGGCGTGTGATCTTGCCGGTGACCGACGTAGCCGAAGAGGAGTAGCCGCGTCTGCGCATCGCCGACTTCAGGGCTGGGTAGTCTTTGCGAGCCGCAAGTGCGGCCGAGACAGCCCGGCCGCGGACGTCGAAGGACGTGTGACGTGCGGCGGGCGTGATCCAGCTGCGCACCCAGCCGGCGCCGTTGTGCGACCTGTCGACCGCCAGCTCATAGCGGCGGTGCTCGGCTGCCACGCGGGCGCTGAGGTCGTTTCTGTAGGTGTGATACGGCTGGCAGATGTCGGCGTAGTAGTGCGACAGCTCACCCACCAGCTCGCTTGCTCGCCGCGTATCGCCTTCGCGGTAGGCCACGACAGCCTCGTAGTAGAGGTTCGCAACCGTCTGAGGGCCGCCACAGCCGGTGCGGGTGAGGTTGTAGATGTGGTTGAGCTGATCGGACTTCGGCTTCTTATCCGGGTCGTCTGAGTGCAGACGGGCCGCTGACGCATCCAGCCACGCGGCGTCGGGCCCGGCCAGCCGCACTGCCTGATCGATCACCCAGTCATGAGTGCCATAGCCGTTGCCGACCACGCCTCCTGCAGCAGGGCCGTTGGACCAGCCGAAGGCGGCCGACGACAGCGGACCCGCGACGAGAGCCACGGAGAGCGAGACGATCGTGATGAGGCGGCTGGCGAGTCGCGCCATGGAGCTCCGTTCCGATTCGGTTGCACGCCGAAATCATGTGGCAGTCTACCACCCGTCGCGCTTGAGGGCTTTTCGGGCGGCTTCAAGTACACTAGTGCGCATGTTTGTTAAGCGTCTCCAACTTCTCAGCGCGATGCTTCTTTTCGCCACGGCCACGTCGGCCATCCCCCAACCCTCACTCGCCATCGCATCTCCGGCGTCGGGTCAGGTGGCTACCGACCGCGCTCAACTCAGCCGCGCGCTGGGACGTCTCGCGGCGTCCAAGGCGCGTGTTGAACGTCTCCGCGAACGGCTGGCATCGACCTCACGGCGTCTCGACGCGATCGTCGAGCGTGAGAACCGGCTGCACACTCAGCTCTCGGGACGCGTCCGGGCCATGTACCGCGGCGGAGAGACGCCATTCATCGCAGTTCTGATGAACGCGCGGACCTATGAGGACTTCGCCAACACGTGGGTGCTGTTGGGCCGCGTGAACCGGCGAGACGCCGAGCTGTTGCGTGAGCTTGCTCGGACGAGGCGCGAGGCCGCCGAATCCGCCGACGCGCTGATGACGCTCCAGACGAAGGCAGCCAAGGAGCTCGACGCTCAACGCGCCGAGGTTTCCCGCGCCCGCCGTGAACTCGCGGGGAGTGCTGCGGCTCTCGCTGCCTACCAGGCACGCGTGCAGGCCTCAAGCTCAGTGCGGATCGCATCGTCGAAGCGTACGGCCAGTGGCGGGTCGGCCAAGACGGACTCGACCCAAGGCCTGACCGGTTCAGGTGACTGGAAGAGCGGGCTCGCATCGCACTACGGGCGCAACTTCAGCGGGCGCGGAGCCAGCGGCCAGCACATCGGCCCCTACTCGATGATCGTCGCACATAAGACGCTGCCTTTCGGCACGCTCGTGGAGGTCCGCTACAACGGCAAGCGCGCGGTGGCTCGCGTTGCCGACCGTGGGCCGTACCACGGCGGGCGTATCTTCGATCTCGGACCGGGCGTGATCCGCGTGCTGGGATTCAGCGGCGTCCACACCGTCAGCTATCGCGTCATCGGTCGCTAGTACCCGGCCTCACTACTTCACGAGCACGTACTCGTAGCCAGAACGCGTTGCAGCGTGTTTGGCATCAGAAGGCGCGTACGCCCGCAGCCTCCAAGATCCCTTGGATGGCAAGCGCATACGCACCCGGTAGCGGGTCAGGCCCTTGTAGTCGACTGCCGTAGCCTTCACGTAGCCGTACGACTTCCAGCTCTTCGCATTGACCTTCTTGTACTTGTAGATCCGCACGGGCATTGACCCGCGTTCATGGTGTGGTTTGAGCGTGCCGTACACAAAGTAGAAGCGTCCCCGCTTCATGGTCCTCGGCGCCTTCGGCCTCCCGAGCGCGACCTTGGGCTTCACGACCGCAAAGCGCACCGTCTTAGCAGCCTCGAGGTTGCCGACGTTGTCGACGGACCAGTACTGCAGCACGTGGTCGCCAAGCGCGGAAGTAGTGACCGTCGTGCCCGCCAGGGCGGGAGCACCGTCCAGCCTGTAGTACGTCGCGCGCACGCCTGACTTGTCGTCGGTGGCGGTGAAGTTGATCCTGGCGGTCGCAACGTACGTCGCTGCCGCATCGCACGTGGTTGTCGGTGGGACTATGTCGGAGCCGCTGGCCTCGCGCACGACGAACACCGCGGTCTTCGGGCCCTCCACGTTGCCGGCCCCGTCAATCGCCTGGTAGACGAGCGTATGCGTTCCCGCATCGCTCACCGATACGGCGTCCCCGGTGGCTACTGCGCCTCCGTCGAGCTGATAGCGGATCTCACTCACACCCGACAGCGAGTCGATAGACGTCAGGCCGATGACCGCTTGAGCGGGGTAGTAGCTGGCATGGTTGTCCGTGGTCACGGGCGGGGTCTTGTCGATGCGGACCTGCGCCGACCTCGTCTCCTCCCATGCGCCTGCGCGTCCCACGGACCGGTAGTAGAGCGTGGATGTACCCTCTGCCGAAATGGCCACAGGCGCGGTCCATTCGGCAGTCGCGGGCGCATCGATGCCGTAGAAGGTGCGGGTGCCACCCGACGAGCCGGGCCGGGGGACGCTGAAGGAGACAGCAACGTCCGAGCGGCTCCAGCCCACGGGCACTCCCTCGACGACTGTCTCCGGAGGAAGCATCGCGTTGGATCGCCAGTAGGAGTCCTCCACCGCGGTCGCATAGGCCGAGAAGCCGGTGGAATGGAGAGTCAAGTCGCTTCCGCCCGGTGCCCAGTCTCCCTTGCCGAACCACGTGATGGCCCCGATCTTTGGGAAGTTGACCTTGGTGCTGTAGTAGTCATCGCTGGCGTCGTATACCCGAGCTATCCACCAGTTCTGTGCGCCCTGCCCCACCCCAGTGCCGAATGTGTCGATCTGCTCTTGGCGCGCATAGTAGGCGGGGTCATCGTCACCGCACGCGGTCTCCGCGATCATCATCGGCTTGTTGTGGCCCTCGGCAAACGTAGCGTAGAAGTTGGCCTCAGGACCGTCACCGAACTTGATCGAGTAGTAGAACTGACCGTCCATGACCCCGCCATACGACCACTCATACGACGTCAGCCCGACCCAGTCCACGTACTCGTCACCCGGATACCACGTGCTGTAGAGCTCGGTGCAGTTGTTGCCCCAGTTCTGGCTCGGTGCCCAGACCATCGCCACGAGCGGGGCGTGCTCGCGGAAGATCGCTGCAGCCTCACGAAAGCCCTCGATGTAGACGGCCGGCTCTACGTGAGTCCATCCCCACGGGTACCAGTTGCCGTTCATCTCATGGCCGAAACGAACGAATGCAGGCCGTTGATAGGCGCCCAGCTCTTTCGCGAAGGCGATAAGCCACTCGCGATCTTCGGCAGTCAGCACCGAATCGGCCGTCGCATGATCGGGCTCGATCGTCAGGTACGGCACGGCGTCCAGCGCGTACGCGGAATCGCAGAACGCCCGGGCAGAGATCGGCCCGGCGACATCGAAGCCGTCGACGCCCATGTGGATGAACTTCAGGAGAAGTGCGTGGTCCTTGCCCGCACCGCTGTTGAAGACGGTCTGGTCCGGGTTGTCGTGGACGTAGGCCCCAAGCAGACAGCCTCCAGAGGGTGCTGGTATTGGGTTCGCGCGCGCGGGCAGAGTGACGGCGCCGGCGGCGGCCTTCGGCGCCATGGCCGTCAACGTGAGTGCAACCAACACTGCTCCTGCCAGGTGCGCGAGCTTCGACAGCACGTCCCCTCCTCCATCGGCGCGACCGCACGTGCCACGCTAGGCCTGGTCGATGCTGGACGCAACCGCTGGGTCAACACAACGAAAGCGGCCCTCCCCTTTCGGGAAGAGCCGCCGTTCATTCGTTGGTGTCGGAGGAGGGATTTGAACCCTCACGTCCTTGCGGACACTAGGCCCTCAACCTAGCGCGTCTGCCGTTCCGCCACTCCGACATAGTGCGTGTCCCAGTGGGACAGCGAGCGAGAGTATATCAATCCGTTTCGGCCGATGCTAGCCCTTCGGGCCAGCTTGCAGCGATGCGAGGGCCGCAGCTGCGTCGTCGGTCACGATAGTGTTGTCGATCTGGGCTATGTCGATCGGGAACGGCTTGGCGAAGTGGCAGGCCGCGCGGTGCCCGGGTGCCACTTCCCGCAGCTCAGGACGCTGCTCGGAGCAGATCGGGAACTGCGCGATCGGGCAGCGTGTGTGGAAGCGGCAGCCGCTCGGGGGGTCGATCGGCGAAGGCGGGTCGCCCGCGAGAAGGATGCGCTCGCGCGTGCGCTGCACGTCGGGGTCGGGAACCGGCACCGCCGACAGAAGCGACTGCGTGTAGGGGTGGTGCGGGCGCTCGTAGAGACCGCGCCAGTCGCTGATCTCGACGATGCCGCCCAGATACATGACGGCGACGTTGTCGGAGATATGCTGCACAACCGAAAGATCGTGCGCGATGAACAGATACGTCAGGTCGAACTCGTCCTGAAGCTTGTCGAGCAGGTTCAGCACCTGCGCCTGGATCGAGACGTCAAGCGCCGAGACCGGTTCGTCACATACGATCAACTTGGGCTGCAGAGCGAGTGCGCGGGCTATGCCGATGCGCTGGCGCTGGCCGCCGGAGAACTCGTGCGGGTAGCGGTTGATGTGCTCGGGGTTCAGGCCAACGACCTCGAGCAACTCCTGCGCCTTGGTTCGGCGCTCCTGGCGCGTTCCGATTCCGTGGATGAGCAGCGGCTCGGCGACGATCTCGCCGACGGTGAAGCGCGGGTTCAAGCTCGCGTACGGGTCCTGGAAGATGATCTGCACGTCGCGCCGAAACGCCTTGAGCTCCTTGCCGTGGAACTTCAAGACGTCGCGGCCCTCGAACTCCACGACACCGCTCGTCGGCTCGATCAGACGCATGATGGCGCGGCCGGTGGTGGACTTGCCACAACCGGACTCGCCCACCAGTCCAAGCGTCTCGCCGCGATTGAGCTCGAAGGAGACGCCATCAACGGCTTTGACCTTGCCGCGTCCGCCCGACAGCATGCCGCCGGAAGAGAAGTACTTCTTCAGGTCCCTGACATTCAGAAGTCGCTCGGACATCACGCGTTCACCTCCACGGAGCACCCGCGTTTGAAGTCCTTCATGCCGGCGAAGTGACAAGCGGCCGAGTGCCCCGGCTCGATCTCACGCAAGAGCGGTACTTCGGTGCGACAACGGTCTTTGGCGTAGGGGCAGCGCGGGGCGAAGGGGCATCCCGGCGGCAACGTGACCAAGCTGGGTGGCTGACCCTTGATTGGACACAGCGCCTCCTTCTCCGTCACGTCGTGGCGCGGGATCGAGTCCATCAGGCCCCACGTGTAGGGATGCATGGGCCGGTAGAAGACCTGGTCGGTCGTGCCGACTTCGGCGGGCTTGCCCGCGTACATGACGAGGATCTTGTCGGCCATATCGGCAACGACGCCCAGGTCGTGCGTGATCATGATGATCGCGGAGCCGGTGCGCTTCTGCAGCTCCTGCATCAGCTCGAGAATCTGAGCTTGAATCGTCACGTCAAGGGCTGTCGTCGGTTCGTCGGCGATGAGGATGTCGGGATCGCACGCGAGCGCCATCGCAATCATGACGCGCTGCCGCATGCCGCCCGAGAACTGGTGCGGGTAGTCCTTCACGCGCTGCTCGGCGTGCGGGATGCCCACGAGCTTCAGCAGCTCGATCGCTCGCGCCCATGCCTGCTGCTTACTCATGTCCTTGTGAACGATCAGGGGCTCGGCAAGCTGGCGGCCGATGCGATAGACCGGGTTCAGCGAAGTCATCGGGTCTTGGAAGATCATCGCGATCTCGTTGCCCCGGATCTTGCGAATCTCCTCCTCAGGCATCGTGATGAGCGACTTGCCCTTGAACAGAACCTCGCCGCCCTCTATGCGCCCAGGAGGCATCGGGATGAGCTGCATCATAGTGAGCGCGTGCACGGACTTGCCCGAGCCCGACTCGCCAACGACGCCCAGCGTCTCTCCCCGATCGAGGGTGTAGCTCACGCCGTCGACGGCCTTGACGACGCCGTCGCGTGTGTGGAAGTGCATCCGAAGGTCGTTGACCTTCAACAGTTCTTCGGCCATGCCTAGTCCTTCATCTTCACGTCGAGGGCGTCGCGGACGCCATCACCGAGCAGGGTGAACGACAGAACAGTCGTCAGAATCGCGAGACCCGGCCACAGCACGAGTGCAGGGTGCGTGACCAAGAAGCCCCGCGCCGCGTCGATCATCTGACCCCACGAGATGCCCGGAGCCTTGATGCCCAGACCCAGGAACGACAGCGCCGCCTCGGTCAGGATGGCGCCACCGATCGACATCGTCGCGTAGACCACGACCGGCGCGACAGCGTTGGGTGCGATATGCCGAAACATCAGCCTGGCGTCGCTTGCTCCCAGCGCGCGGCCGGCATCTACGTAGTCGTTCTCCTTCACGGAGAGCACCGAGCTGCGGAAGAGCCGCGCGAAGGTAGGCCAGCCCAACAGTCCGATAGCGATGACCACCGGTACCACTCCGCGGTACGGCACCACCGTCAGGATGAGGATTGCGAACAAGATGTAGGGAAACGCCAAGAAGATGTCGGTCGTGCGCATGATGAACGCGTCGATCAACCCGCCATAGAAGCCTGAGATCGCGCCCAGCGCGACGCCGATCAGCACCTCGATCAGCGTGGCAAGGATGCCGACGGTGAGCGAGACGCGAGCTCCATAGACGACGCGGCCGAACATGTCGCGGCCCATGTCATCAGTGCCGAAGGGGTGCGCCATCGACGGCGGAAGCAGCCGCTGCGCGTTTGCCGTCTGCGAGTTGATGCTCGCGGGATCGCCGAAGTTCTGCGGAACCCAGAAGCCTGCAGTTATCGCCGCGAGTGCCACGATGCATATCCATATCAGTGCGGCGAGCGCGAGCTTGTTTCGGCGGAGGCGGTACCACGCGTCGCCCCACAGTGTGCGGGACTCGTCGGCGACGTGCTCCTCCATGAGCGGAGGGCCCGAGATCGGCCCGGACGCCATGTCGTGCACGCCTTCTTTTCGGATCTCATCCGATCGTGTCTTGTCAGTCATGGCGTTCCTACTCGCTCACTCCGCCATACCGGATACGCGGATCCAGGAAGGCGTAGGAGATGTCTACCAACAGGTTGATGATCATGACAGCGAAGAGCATGGCGGTGACGCCGCCGAACACGACGGGGAAGTCCCGCTGGAAGATGGCTCGAGCGAGCATGAACCCAACGCCCGGCCAGTTGAAGACGGTTTCAGTGAGCACAGCGCCGGCAAACATCGCGCCGAGGTCAAGTCCGATGAAGGTGACCACGGGGATGAGGGCGTTCTTGAGCGCGTGGCTCCACAGGACCTGGCGGCCTGAAAGACCCTTCGCGCGGGCGGTGCGAATGTAGTCCTGCCCGTTGACCTCTAGCAGCTGGCTGCGCATGATGCGCGCCGCGTACGCCGTCGACACCGACGCGAGGGTGACAGCAGGAAGTATGACGTGCGCCATCGGGCCGAAGTTGGTGCTCTCGGCACCCGAGATTGGCAGGTAGAACGCCTCGTTCGTCCAGCTCTTCATCCAAATCCCGAAGACAATCTGGAGCATCAGTCCAAGCCAGAACACCGGCAGGGACACGAGTATGGACGTCGTCAATGTCACGAAGACATCCCAGAACGAGTACTGCTTCACCGCGGAGATGATGCCCGCGCCTATCCCGATGATTATCTCGATGATGATCGCGGCGAACGCGAGCCGGATGGTGTAGGGATAGGTCTCGCCGAGCATCTGGACGACGGTGCGTCCAGTGTAGATCGACGTCCCAAGGTCGACACCGGTGTAGGCGAGCTTGCCGTCTACGACGTCGATCGGCCACAGGTCGTCAAGGTACTTGAAGTACTGCTGGTACCAGGGCAGATTCAGACCGTACTCCTCGATCAGCTGCGCTTTGACTTCCGGCGGCGGCGTGCGCTCGCCGTAGCGCATCTGGATCGGATCGGCACCCGGCATGAAGTTGGCGATCATGAAGAGCGCCAGCGTCACACCGATGAAGACCGGTATGAACTGCAGGATGCGTCTGGCGATGTACTGGGGCATGGGTGATTGCTTTCTCTACGTGCCTTCATAGGTGGGGGGCAGGACACACGGTGTGTCCTGCCCCCCTCTCATTTCTCAGAGCGTGACGGGCCTACTTGGCGGCCGCGTCGTCGACCCATGCCTTCTCGAAGTGACCGAAGTACATGGCGTCGAAGTCGAAGTCCCGCAGTCGGTCAGAGCCGACGTGGTGGTGCTTGTAGAACATGAGCGGGGCGATGGGGTTCTCCGCACCGATGGTCTTGTCGATCTCGGCGTACTTGGCGGCACGCGCGGTAGCGTCGGTGATCGTCTGACCCTCGGCGATAGCAGCGTCCACGGCCTCGTTCTTGTAGAACGACTTGTTGTCGCCCGACTTCGAATCGAAGATCGCGTAGAGGAAGTTGTAGGCGATCGGGTAGTCAGCAACCCAGCCAAGGCGGGCGATCTGGTGCTTGCCCTCGTCCAGCTGCTTCAGGTAGACGGGGAAGTCGGCCGAATCGAACTCGGTCTTGATGCCGATGGCCTTGAGGTCGGACTGGACGAGCTCCATGATCTTCTCGTGACCGGCGCCGCTGTTGAACGACAGCTTCATGGTCGGAAGACCCTTGCCCTCGGGATAGCCAGCGTCGGCGAGCGCCTGCTTGGCGGCCTCGATATCGTACTTTGAGTCGACCCACGCGCCCTTCTCGTAGCCAGCGATGCCCGGCGGCAGGATATTGTCGGCCGGCTCACGCGTGCCCTCGAAGACGACGTCGCAGATCGCCTGGCGGTTGATGGCCAGAGAGACTGCCTTGCGAACGTCGGCGTTCTTCAGGAACTCGTTCTTGTTGTTGAGAATCAGGTAGTAGGTCGAGTTCTCGGCGCCGAGCAGAGCCTGGCTGCCGGGGTTGACCGTGTACCCGTCCTTGGACTCACCGTACTTGGCAACGGCGTCCTTGATCTTGCCCTCGCCGATCTGGGTGAAGTCCAGGTTGCCCGCCTCGAACTCGGTGTAGGCGGTCTCCGGGTCCTTGAAGATCTTGAACTCGACACCGTCGAGGAGCGCAGCAGTACCGGCGTAGCTGTCGTTACGGACAACCTTGACGTACTGGTTGTGCTTCCACGGCTCGGTCATCTTGAACGGGCCGTTACCCTGCGGCATCTCGCCGAACGGGATCTTCTCGCCGTTGTAGTCGACGCCCTCTTCGACGAGCTTCTGCTCGACCGGCGCAAGTGCCGGGTGGGCCACGACGTACTCGAAGTCGGCGAACGACTGAGTCAGCGTGATCTCAAGCGTCGTGTCGTCGACAGCCTTGACGCCTTCCATCGTGTCGGCCTTGCCATCCACGACTTCCTGGAAGCCCTTAACGAAGCCCAGGTGGTAGCTGATGATCGACGGGTCGGCCTTGCCAGTGGCCGTGTTGACCGTCTTCGGGTTCGCGATGCGGTTCCACGCGTAGACGAAGTCGGAGGCCTTTACAGGGGTGCCGTCGGCGAACTTGCCATTCGGATCGAGCTTGAACGTCCAGACAGTTGCGTCGGCGTTCGGCTCCCAGCTCGCGGCCGCAGCCGGGATGAGCTTGGTCGGATCCTTCTCATCGAAGTTGGTGAGGGAGTCGAAGATCGCCTGCGTGATCTGCATTCCCTCGGTCTCTTGTGCGTTGTACGGATCGATGTAGGCCGGCTCGCCGATGTAGAACGACATCGAGCCGCCCTTCTTGGGCTCGCTGGTCGCTGGCTTCGTTGCCTCGCCGCCCGTTTGCTTCGGCGCACAACCGCCGAGGCCCACGGATGCGAGGAGCCCAAGCGCGACGACCGCCGCTACGAGCTTGCGATGCTTTCCCTGCACTCCTGCCTCCTCTCGAGACTCGCGTCTCACACAAGACCACCGCCCGATTCGAGCACATCATCCGTGTGTGCTGCGGTAGTCTCAGCGGCCACCATACGCATATTCGCCAAATGCGAACGGCGAAAGTGACCTGATGAGTGTCCACGAGCATGCATCGAAACGCAAGCAAAACGCATACTCTTGATGGACTGTCTTGTGAGACGCACTTCCCCTTCCTTCCAATGGTAATACTTTTCCCCTTGCACAACGAAAAGCTCGTCGAAGTGCCTGTCCTAAGTGCGATTCGCAGAGGCCGACCTGCCGCTTTCATGAAGGCCTGATCATGCGCGGTAATGTACCCGGAAACACAACGAAGCCTCCCCCGCTGTGCAGGAGAGGCTCGAAGAGCACGTGCTACCGGTGACTACTTGGGATAGATCACCATGAGCACGAGCAAGCTGACCATGAAGGCGACCGCAAAGCCGATCGTGATGCGGTCAAGGTTGCGTTCGATGATGCTCGTGCCGCTCGACGTCGGCGCCATGACGCTGCCGAACATCTCGGACACGCCGGTGCCCTTACCGGAGTGCAGAAGCACGAAGACGATCAGGCCGATCCCGGAGATCGCCCAGACGACAAGCATAATAATCAGCAACGCGTTCACGAGTTACTTCCTTCGAGTCGAGATATCCACGCACGGGGCCAGAGCCCAGCGCGGTGAATCAGTATAGCAGCAGACTATGGCCCGTCCACTCCTGTGGCTGCTCCATGCCAATCAGTGCGGCAAGAGTCGGTGCCACATCCGCGAGCTTGCCGCCGTCTGCGATGCCCTTCACGCCGGGACTGACCACGACGATGGGTACCGTCGAGGTCGTGTGCGCGGTGAACGGCGTGACGTTGTCCGCGTCCACCATATGCTCCGCGTTCCCATGGTCGGCCGTCAGGATGACCGAACCGCCCTTCGCGGCGATGGCAGCAAGCACGCGTCCGACGGCTTCATCCACGGCCTCTACCGCCTTGACTGCCGCTTCGAAGACGCCAGTGTGGCCGACCATGTCGCAGTTGGCGTAGTTGACGATGTAGACGTCGGCAGCATCGCCCTCGATGGCTTCGACGAGCTTGTCTGTGACTTCGGGAGCGCTCATCTCCGGCTTGAGGTCGTAGGTCGCGACCTTGGGGCTCGGCACGAGCACTCGCGTCTCCCCCGCCTTCGGCGTCTCGACGCCTCCGTTGAGGAAGAAGGTCACATGTGCGTACTTCTCGGTCTCCGCGATATGAAGCTGCCGAAGACCGTTGGCTGCGAGTGCGTCTGCCAGGACGTTGGCTGGAAACGCCTTGGGAAACGCCACGGGTGCGGGGATCGTCGGGTCGTACTCGGTGAGGCAGACGAACCGCAGGGCCGGGTACACAGGTCGCTCGAAACCCTCAAACGTCGCGTCGGTGAGCGAGCGCGTGATCTCGCGCGCGCGGTCGGGTCTGAAGTTGAAGAAGACGAACGCGTCCCCTTCGGCAAGCCGCGCGGGCTCCACGATGGCGGGGACTACGAACTCATCGTTCACACCCGTTGCATACGAGGCTTCGATCGCGCTATCGGCACTGTCGGCCGGGACGCCCTCGCCCAGCACGAGCGCCCGCCACGCCTTCTCGACACGGTCCCAGCGGTTGTCGCGATCCATGGCGTAGTAGCGGCCCATGACCGTTGCGATCGTGCCGACACCGATGCGCTCCAGCTTCGCCTCGAGCTCGCGAACGTAGCCGAGGCCACTCTGGGGTGGGGTGTCGCGCCCGTCGAGCAGACAGTGGACCCACACCGTGGACGCGCCGCGCTGGCGCGCCATGTCCACGAGCGCGTAGAGGTGGTTCTGGTGGCTGTGCACGCCTCCCGGCGAGACCAGGCCCATGAAGTGCACGGCCTTGCCCTCGGCGACGGCAGCGTCGATGGCCGCGCCGATGACTTCGTTGTCGAAGAGCGAACCGTCCTGGATAGCGAGGTCGATTCGCGTGAGCTCCTGGTAGACGACGCGCCCCGCGCCGATGTTGAGGTGCCCGACCTCCGAGTTGCCCATCTGTCCCTCGGGCAGGCCCACGGCGAGACCCGATGCCGAGAGCAGCCCATTCGGGTTGTCTTCGAACAGTGCGTGCAGGTGTGGCGCGTTGGCCGCGCGCACGGCGTTACCGGGCTCCTCGACGCCCAAGCCGAAGCCGTCGAGGATCATCAGGGCGACAGGCAGATTCTTCATCGGCTAGATGTACTCCATGGCGGTGCGCACCATCGAGGCGAACGACTCCGCGTCGAGTGCGGCGCCGCCGATGAGTGCGCCGTCGATATCGGGCTCGGGCATGAACAGCCCAAGGTTCTCAGGCTTGGCGGAGCCGCCGTAGAGGACGCGCACCTGGATTGCGACAGGCTGGCCGAAGAGCGCTCCCAACGTTGCACGAATCGAGCGGCAGACGTCGTTGGCGGCCTCAGGGGTCGGCGTACGACCGGTGCCGATCGCCCAGATCGGCTCGTAGGCGACGACGAGCTTGGCGGCGTCTTCGGCACTCACACCGTCGAGCGCTCCACGAACCTGCTTGCGCACGTACTCGTCGGTCTCGCCGGCCTCGCGCGAGCTGAGCGACTCTCCCACGCACACGATCGGCGTGATGCCGGCGGCGAACAGCGCCTTGACCTTCTTGTTGACGGTCTCGTCGGTCTCGCCGAACATCTCGCGGCGCTCTGAGTGGCCGACGATGCAGTAGTTGCAGCGCAGGTCAGAGAGCATGCGCACCGAGATCTCACCGGTATAGGCGCCTTCAGGCTCCCAGTGCACGTTCTGAGCGGCAAGCCCGATGTTGAGCTTGTCGAGCTCGATGACGGTCGAGACGCTCTTGAGCGCCGTGAACGGCGGACAGACCACGATATCGACGTCGTTCCAGTAGGACTCCACGCGCTCGTCGAGGTTCTGCACCAAGATGGCGCCCTCGCCGGCCGTCTTATACATCTTCCAGTTCCCGGCGATCATCGGCGTTCTCGACATATCGCCCTCCCCTCGTCAGTGGGTTTTCGCGTTCTCACCCGCCGAAAGGCCGCGGATGCGGCCCCTTCGGCAGCCTATGCGTCCAGCAGGTTCTCGACGCCCGGAAGCGGCGCGCCCTCGAGCAGCTTCATCGACGCGCCGCCGCCCGTCGACACGAACGTCACGCGGTCCTCGAGACCGAACTTCTTGAGCGCGGCGACCGAGTCGCCACCGCCTATGACAGAGACAGCGCGGTTGTTGCGGCCCACGGCGATCGCGACTTCCTTGGTGCCCGTCTCGAAGGGCGCCATCTCGAAGACGCCCATGGGCCCGTTCCAGAAGATGGTCTTGGCGTCCGCGATCGTGCCCTTGAACAGCTCGACGGTCGACGGACCGATGTCGAGGCCCATCTGGCCCACGGGGATCTCCTCGCGGCCGCAGATTGTGGTGTCGGCGTCGTCGGCGATCTCAGAGGCGACCACGAAGTCGGTCGGCAGTATCAGGTCGCAGCCCTTCTCCTCCGCCTTGGCAAGCATCTTCTTGGCAGGCTCGACCCACTCCTGCTCGACGATCGAGTTGCCCACCTCGATGCCCTTGGCCACAAGGAAGGTGAAGGCCATGCCGCCGCCGATGAGCAGCTCGTCGACGCACTCGATGAGGCGGTCGATGACGCCGAACTTGTCGGAGACCTTCGAGCCGCCAAGGATCGCGACGAAGGGGCGCTCCGGGCTCTTCAGCATGCCGGTAAGCGTCTCGATCTCGCGCGCCAGCAGCAGGCCGGCGTAGGCCGGCAAGAACTGCGCGATGCCCGCGGTAGACGCGTGTGCGCGGTGCGCTGCCCCGAAGGCGTCATTGACGTAGATGTCGCCGAGCTTGGCGAGCAGTTGCGAGAACTCGGGATCGTTCGCCTTCTCACCTGAGTAGAAGCGTACGTTCTCCAGCATGAGGATCTCGCCGTCGATCATGCGTGACACGGCCTCTTCGGCCTCCGGACCAACTGCCTCGGGCGAGAACGCGACGTTGCGGCCTATGAGGCGCTGCAGCGTGCGACGAGCCGGCTTGAGCGAGTACACGGGATCGGGTTCGCCCTTCGGGCGGCCGAGGTGGCTCATGAGCACGACACGCGCGCCGTGGTCAATCAGATAGCGGATCGTCGGCAGCGCCGCGCGAATGCGCGTGTCGTCGGTGACGGCCCCTTCGGCAAGCGGCACGTTGAAGTCGACGCGCACCAGGACGCGCTTACCGCGAACGTCGACGTCTTTGATCGTCTTCTTGGCGAACATGCTCTCTTCAGTCCCCTTCGTTCACGGTCCTGTGATGAACGGGGCCCCGCACCTTCGCGAGGCCCCGTCGTGATCCGACTTGGCGAACTGCTAGCCGAACAGGATCTTGGTGAGGTCCTTGACCCGGTTGCTGTAGCCCCACTCGTTGTCGTACCAGGAGAGGCACTTCACGAAGGTTCCTTCGCCGCCCATGACCATCGTCTGGAGCGAGTCGAAGACCGAGGAGGCCGGGTTGCCAACGACGTCGATGGAGACGATCGGATCCTCGCAGTACTCGAGGAAGCCCTTCATCGGGCCTTCGGCAGCGGCCTTCATCGCAGCGTTGATCTGCGCGGCCGTGACCGGCGTCTCGAGCTCGGCGACGAGGTCGACGACGGAGCCGTCCGGCGTGGGAACGCGCACCGACATGCCGTCGAGCTTGCCCTTCATGTCAGGCAGCACGAGGCCGATGGCCTTGGCAGCACCGGTGGAGGTCGGAATCATCGACATGGCCGCAGCGCGAGCGCGACGCAGGTCCTTGTGCGGCAGGTCGAGGATGTTCTGGTCGTTCGTGTAGCTGTGGATCGTGTTCATGAAGCCCTGCTTGAGGCCGAAGCTGTCGCGCAGGACCTTGGCGAACGGTGCGAGGCAGTTCGTCGTGCACGAGGCGTTCGAGATGATGTTGTGCACGGCCGGATCATACTCGCCGTCGTTGACGCCCATGACGATGGTGATGTCCTCGTTGGACGCAGGAGCGGAGATGATGACCTTCTTGGCACCGGCGTCGATATGCGCCTTGGCCTTGGTGGCATCGGTGAACAGGCCGGTCGACTCGATAACGACGTCGACGCCCAGCTCGCCCCACGGGAGGTTGGCCGGGTCGCGCTCCGCGAGTACGCGCACGTCGTGGGCGGCACCGATGGACTGGCCGCCGTGCGACCACGGCGAGATGCGGAAGCCGCCGTCGATCACATCGACGCCGTACGGGAACTTGCCGTGAACCGAGTCGTACTTGAGCAGATGTGCGAGCGTCTTAGCGTCAGTGAGGTCGTTGACCGCCACGACTTCGACAGCTGGGTCGCTTTCCATGGCACGGAATACGAGGCGTCCGATACGACCGAAACCGTTGATACCGACCTTGATCGTCAAGCCGATCCCTCCTTGTACGACGTTGCGACCGCCCCGACGCGGTTCGCGAGTACTCCCCTGACACGAACACGAACAGCGAGCGTCTCTTCGGCCAATAGCCGAATCGCCGCCGCGGGCACGCTAACTCTCGGAGCGCGCCTCTTCGGCAAGCTCCTCGATGCGGCGAACCCTATGATATACCGCCGACTTCGAGAGGGGCGGGTCCGCAAGCTCCCCGAGTTCTCGAAGCGAGACGTCTGGATTGGCCCGCCGGAGTTCGGCGAGCTCCCGCAGTGCGGGTGGCAGGCTGTCGAGCCCGCGCGTGTCGGCCAGAAACTCGATCGCCTGAATCTGGCCGACTGCGGCTTCGGCGGTCTTGGCCTGGTTCGCAATCTCTGCGTTCACGAGCCGGTTCACGTCGTTGCGCATCGACTTGACGATGCGGACGTCCTCGGTGCGCAGGAGCGCACGGTGTGCACCCACGAGCGCGAGAAACGTGACGATGGGCTCGGCGCCCTTGAGGTAGACGGCGAAGGTGCCGCGCCGCTGGGCGACGCGCGCCTCGATGCCGAAGCGGTCCATGAGCGCGACGAGGTCTTCGGCGAGCTGCTCGGATTCGGCAGTGAGCTCGAAGTGGAAGTCGCCGTGCGGGTCGGCCACGAAGCCACCGCCCAGAAACGCCCCGCGCAGATAGGCGATCGCACAACAGTCGCGCTTGACGAGGGCCGGATCCACGCCCAGCGCGAAGCCCTTCTCCCCCACGATTCCCAGCTCGCTGAGCGCGGGTGAGAGGTTCGGCTGCGACGGTACGGTAATCAAGTAGTTGTTGGTCTTGTGCAGCACACTGCGGCGCACGGTGAGCTCGGTCTTGAGCCCGTAGACGGAGTGCAGCAGCTTGATGGTCGTCCGCGCGACCGGTGCAGTCTCGGTGGCGACTTCGAGCCGGTAGCGGTTCGGGCCGCTGATATGCAGTGTCCCCTCGATGCGCACCAGCGCCGCGAGCTGCGCCTTGCTGCAGCACGAGCGCTTCGGCTCGACGCGCGAGAGTTCATCTTTGACCTCAGCGGTGAACGACATCAGCCAAGCACCTCGCCCAGAACACGCGTGAGCACGGCTGGCGCGTGGCGCACGGGGCTCTCCCGATCCGCGAGGTCAGCGCAGACCACCTGTATGCCGAGCGCCTCGATTCGGGCCACTACGCGATCGTCGGCAACGACCGGCTCGACCTCGGCCGGGCACAGCGCTTCGTTCGAGTCGCAGCGGTGCACGATGGCGACATCGATGCAGCCGCCGAGCCCATGCTCGATGAGCGCCTCGACGTGATCTGCTGCGTCCAGCCCGTTGGTCTCGCCGCGCATGTTGGCGACGTTGCAGACGTAGACGCGCTTCGCCCGCGATGCAGCAAGAGCGGCGGCGACTCCGTCTACGAGGAAGTTCGGGATGATGCTCGTGTAGAGCGAACCCGGCCCCACCACCACAGCGTCGGCAGCAGCGATCGCCTCGATCGCGGGACCGTATGCAGGCGGATTCGCCGGCTCGAGGAGTGCGTGCTCGACCGGGTACTCGTTAGACGCGAGGCAGGCCTGGCCGAAGACCTCTCGTCCCATGCGGTCCACGCCGTGAAGCTCGACGTCTGCAAGCGTGGACGGAAGTACCTTGCCCCGCGCGTCGAGGAACTCCCCGACAACGTTGATGGCCTCGGGAAAGCTACCAGACAGGTCCGTGAGCGCCGCAAGGACGAGGTTTCCCACAGCGTGGCCGGACAGGCCCTCGCCCTGCGCGAAGCGGTACTGGAACAGTTGCGCGCGCAGGCCCGTGGGGTCGCCCGCCATTGCAACGAGGCAGTTGCGGATATCGCCCGGCGGCAGGATACCCAGCTCACGTCGAAGCGCGCCGGACGAACCGCCGTCATCGGCCATCGTCACAACCGCCGACGTCTCGAACCCGAGGTCGAGCAGCGCTCGCAGTACCGACGGAAGCCCGGTGCCGCCGCCTACCGCGACTGCGCTCTTTCTCACAACGCTGCTCACTCGGCGCGATCCCTGCCGATGTCGCGATGCGACGCCGTGACCTGGTAGCCGGCATCAACGAGGTGCCGTGCGGTGGCCTCGGCGAGTGCCACGGAGCGGTGGCGCCCGCCTGTGCAGCCCATGGCGATAGACAGGTGATGCTTGCCTTCGGCGACGTAGCTCGGCATCACAGCGTCGAGCAGGGCGAACCACTTGTCGAGAAACGCCTCCGTCTCCGGGCGTGACATGACGAAGTTGACCACGGGCGCGTCGAGCCCGCTTAGCGGACGGAGCGCGGGATCGTAGTGAGGGTTCGGGAGGAATCGTACGTCCATCACTATGTCGGCGTCGTTGGGGACGCTGTGCTTGAAGCCGAAGGAGTTGACCGAGATCGCCATGCCGGTGGAGTCGGCTTCGGCGAAGCGCTCACGGATGACGGTGTGCAGCTCATTGGGGCGCAGTTCGCTGGAGTCGATGATGACCGTGGCGAGCCGGCGTAACGGCTCAAGGGCCGCACGCTCTGCAGCGATGCCGTCAGACAGGCCGCGACCGTCGTCGCACATCGGATGGCGGCGGCGCGTCTCCTTGAAGCGCCGGAGAAGCACCTCATCGTCGGCCTCGAGGAAGAGAACTCGCAGGTTCATGCTCCGCTCGGTGAGCTTGGCCATCTCGCCAGCGAGTTCGTCGAAGAAGGCGTGACCGCGCACGTCGCATACGACCGCGAGCCGCTTGAGGTTTGAGTCCGGCAGTTCGGCGAGATCGACGAGCTGTCCGATGAACGATGGCGGCAGGTTGTCGATGCAGAAGTAGCCGAGGTCTTCGAAGGTGTGCATGGCCTCGGAACGACCGGCACCCGACATGCCCGTGATCACGACGATCTCGGGCGCTGTAGATGCCGAATCGGCCTCGGGGTCTGTCGAACAGTAGTCAGGCATGAGTTCTCCGGTCGCCAGGTGCAGCCCAGTATACCCACAGCGTCGAGGCCACGGGACGCCTACCCGGGCGGACGGTGGCTATCCGGCGGGGAGCGCCCCTACTGGTAGATGCCGATGTCGTCGTGGCACTGGCGGCACTGCCCGTCCCAGTCCGCCGGGAAGTTGCGGACCATGTGGTCGAACTGCGTGCCGTGCGGGTTATGACACGTCGACGTGCACGTCAAACCCTTGCCGGCGTGCCAGTCGTAGAACTTCGGCCACGTCGGGTGTGCGCGTGGACCCGAGTACCAGCGATTCGGCTGGTGACAGTCGAGGCACAGGGGTGGGTTCATCTTCACGAGGAGCGGGTCGTAGACCGAGCCGTGCCACGTATGGCAGCGCAGGCACGGAACGTCGCTGTGCCGCGAGACCTCGTAGGTGATTCGGACGGAGCTGTGGCAGCGGTAGCACAGTTTGTTGCCGCGCGAGTGGAGCAGACCCCAGTAGTTGGAGCCGTGAACGCGGTGGCAGCCGGTGCACTTCAACTTCGGGCCGATCGGGTGGTGGCTCGGCAGCCCGAACTGGTCCTTCACGCCGGGGTGGCACTTGTAGCACAGGTCCGGCGTTGGGGCCTGCAGCAGCGGTCCGTACTTGGAGCCGTGCGGGACGTGGCAGACGGTGCACTTGTCCTTCTCGAACGGCTGATGCTGGAAGACAAGGTCGCGTTCGTGATCGATCTCATCGTGGCACGACAAGCACAGCTGCTTCTCGGGCTGCCTGAGCAGCGCGTCTTCTTTGGACCCGTGCGCGCGGTGGCAGCTCGTGCACTTGATCTTGTTCGGAACGGGATGGTGGCTATCGCGCGAGAACTCGCCGGCGGTCTTCGGGTGGCACAGATAGCAGAGCTCGGGCTCGGGTGCGATCAGCATCGGCTTCGCGGGGGCTCCGTGCGGTTCGTGGCACGAGGTGCACTCGTCGCCGATGAAGGGACGGTGTCGGACGCGCAGGAGGTCGTCGGTGGCGACCTCCGGGTGGCACGAGAAGCACAGGATGCGCTGGCGAGCCACGAGCATGCCTCTGTGGTCGGAGCCGTGGGCGCGGTGGCACGAACGGCAACGCCACTGTTCCGCAGGCTGGTGCAGGTGCTTGCGGCTGAGGTCGGTCATCGGGTGGCACTGCCCGCACAAGATGTGGTCATCGCCCACGAGCAGCGGCTTGGTCATCGAGGCGTGGGGGTCGTGGCACGAGGTGCAGTGGCCGCCCTTGAACGGTGGGTGGTCCACCGGAAGCGACAGGTCGTGTCGCAGGTTGCCGTGGCAGCTCCAGCACAGCGTCGTCAGAGGCGACGTGAGCTTGGACTCGCCCAACCCACCCTTGCTTGTTGTGCTCGTGGTAGTTCGCCCCGCCGAAGGCTTGGTGTCTGTCTTGGCATTCGGGTCCTGGAAGAGCCAGCGGAAGGGGCCCCACTGAAACCACATGCCGATGCGCGATGCCGCGCTCGCGTACCACGTGCGCTCCTTCACGCGCACGAGCGCGCCGTGCGGGGTGTGGCACGAGGTGCAGTGCTTGGTGATGAACGGCTGGTGCTGCGAGCTCTTGCGCATCTCGGCGAGCACTTCGGTGTGGCACGTGAGGCATTCGGCGTTGCGCGCGATGAACTGCACGCGGGTGACTTGGAACTTGGTGATGCTGCCGATGGCCGTGCACATGGTGAGCAGCAGCACGAGGAGGATGATGACGATGGCTATCGGGGTACGAACACGAGAGCCGAGGTCAGATCCCTCGTCCCGTTCGTCCTGCTCTACTCCGGCCTCCGCAGCGTCGTCGACCGTATCCAGGTAGTCCCCGTGGTTCATGTCCTCGCACTGCCGTGTGTGGCCATCCCCAAGGCCTCGGACGCATGCGTTAGCCTGCCGCATTCTCCTCCGAGAGCATTCTAGCCGTTGGATGGCGCCCCTGCTCTGTCACTTAACTACATCGGCACTTCAGCATGGACGATTGAAGCTGGAGTGCTCATCCAAGGCCTCGCTCCGCACCGCATCTATTCGCGCTTCTCGGCCGCCCACTGCCGAATGACCGCCTCGATCTCCTCGGCTACGTCTCTCGGCACGCCTTCTACCTGCGCGATCTCGTCGGCACTCGCACCTCTTAGGCGCTTCACGGAGCCGAAGTGGCGCAGGATCGCCTTCTTGCGTTTCTCGCCTACGCCGGGGATGTCGTCGAGCACGGACGCCGTCATCGCCTTGCCGCGCAACTTGCGGTGATACTCGATTGCGAACCGGTGCGCCTCGTCGCGCACGCGCTTCACGAGGTAGAGCGAGGGCGAGCCTGCAGGCAAGACCACGGGTTGGTTCGCCCAGGGCACCCAGACCTCTTCGTCGCGCTTCGCGAGGCCGACGACGGGAACGTCATCGACACCCATCTCCTTCAGCGCCGCAATTGCCGCCGTGAGCTGTGGTTTTCCGCCGTCGACGATGACGAGGCCAGGCTTGGAGCCGAAGCGGGTGTCGGCGACGCGCTCCGCCGAAAAGCGTCTGCGCAGCACCTCTCCCATCATCGCCACGTCGTTGGCCTCGCCGGTGTCGGTTCTCACGCGAAAGCGCCGGTACTGCGACGAGTCCTGGCGCCCGTTGGTGAAGACCACCATCGAGCCCACCGAATGGCGGCCATGCAACGTCGAGATGTCGTAGCACTCGATGCGCAGCGGCGGCGAGGGTAGGGCCAGCGCGCTCTCTAGCTGCAGGAGCGCGGAGTTGAGGCGCTCCTCGTCGTAGCGAGTCCGGACCTTGAAGCGCATCAGAGTGTGCTGCGCGTTGCGTTCGGCAAGCTCGAGCAGCTCCCGCTTCTCGCCGCGCTGAGGCACGGTGATCGTGACTTTGGTGCCGCGAAGCGCTGTGAGCCACGCCGCGATCGCATCGGGGTCGCACGGCGGGTCGACGAGCACGACCTCTTTAGGGATGTCGGCGGCGTCCGCGTAGTAGCGGAGCAGGAAGCCCTCCATGAGCTCATCGGAGGTCACCTCGAGCCCCTTGTCCACGACGAGCTCGTTGGCGACGAGCACTCGCCCCTCACGAACGACGAAGACGTGAGCCCCAGCGACCGTCTCCTCGCGGAAGAGGCCCACAACGTCCATGTTGAGTGGGCGGCCGCTCACGATGTGCTGACGCTGCCGAATCGCGTTCACGGCCTCGAGGCGGTTGCGGTGCTTTGCTGCGGCCTCGTAGTCGAGATCGGCAGCTGCGGCCTTCATCTGCCGCTCGAGGTCGCGCTCGAGGTCGTCGTGCTTGCCCGACAGGAAGCCAGCGACCTTGGCGACGTTTCCGGCGTAGTCCTCGCGGCTCACGGCACCCACGCACGGACCCGGACCTAGGCCCACGTGATAGTCGAAGCACGCTCTCCCACCCGCGGCTCCGCCCTTGGCAGTCACGCGCTTCCACTCCGGGCAGGTCGCGCGGCATATGGGGACGATTCGGCGAACGATGTCGATAGTCTCGCGTGCAGCACGAGCGTCCGTGTACGGGCCGAAGTACTTCGTACCGGGGCGGTGCTTCTCGCGCGTGTACTTGATGGACGGGTACGGGTCGTCGAGGGTCAACGCGATGAACGGGTAGCTCTTGTCGTCCCGGTAGTCGACGTTGTACGGCGGCCGGTACTGCTTGATGAGGTTCGCCTCGAGGATGAGCGACTCGACCTCTGTGTCGGTAACGACGTAGTCGAAGCTCGTGACCTGGGCCATCATCAGCGGAATCTTCTCGCGGTCGTCGTGGCCGCTCGTGTACTGGCGCATGCGCTTGCGCAGCGACTTCGCCTTGCCGACGTAGAGCACCTCACCGTCGACGTCTTTCCACAGGTAGACGCCGGGCGCGTCGGGCACGCTCGAGAGCTGTTCGGCGACTGTGGGGTAGTCGGCCACGCCTACTTCGCGATCTTCTTTGACGCGCGTTTGGCGGCCGGCTTCTTGACGCGCGCCGACTCGGCTTCAGGCGCGATGCTGGCATGCCCACCCTCAAGGATCGGCTTGAGGAAGCGGCCCGTGTGCGAGTCCTTGCACGCTGCAACGTCCTCAGGCGTGCCGGAGACGACTACGCGACCGCCGCGGAAGCCGCCCTCGGGTCCGAGGTCGATGATCTTGTCGGCCGACTTGATGATGTCGAGGTTGTGCTCGATCACCAGCACGGTGTTGCCCGCGTCCACAAGTCGCTGGAGCACAGCGAGAAGCTGGCGGACGTCGTCGAAGTGCAGACCCGTCGTCGGCTCGTCGAGGATGTAGAAGGTGCGGCCAGTGCTTCGGCGCTGGAGCTCGCTTGCGAGCTTGACGCGCTGCGCCTCGCCACCAGAGAGCGTCGTGGCCGGCTGGCCGAGGTGTACGTAGCCCAGGCCTACGTCGAAGAGCGTCTGCAACTTGCGCTTGATCGGCGGGATGTTGCCGAAGAAGTGCAGCGCCTCTTCCACCGTCATGTCGAGCACGTCGGCGACGGTCTTGCCCTTGTAGGTGACCTGAAGTGTTTCGCGGTTGTAGCGCGCCCCCTTGCAGACCTCGCAGGGCACGTAGATGTCAGGCAGAAAGTGCATCTCGATCTTGATCTGGCCGTCGCCCTTGCACGCCTCGCAGCGGCCGCCCGCTACGTTGAACGAGAACCGGCCCGGCGCGTAGCCACGCAACTTGGCCTCAGGGGTGGAAGCGAACAGCGAGCGCACGTCGTCCCAGATACCCGTGTAGGTCGCGGGGTTCGAGCGCGGAGTGCGGCCGATCGGCGACTGGTCGATGTCGATGACCTTGTCGAGGTGCTCGACGCCCTTGACTGACTTGAAGGCACCCGTGCGCTTGCGCGAGCGGTTGAGGCGGTTTGTGAGCACGGGGGCGAGCGTGTCGGTGACGAGCGAGCTCTTGCCCGAGCCCGAAACACCTGTCACCACCGTGAGTGTGCCAAGCGGGATCTCGACGGAGATGTCGGTGAGGTTGTGCTCGGTGACGCCCGAGAGCTTCAGCGAGCCCTTGTGCGCGACACGCCTTTCGGCGGGAGTCGGTATCTCCATGCGGCCAGACAGATAGGCGGCCGTGAGCGACTCGGGACACGCGAGGATGTCGGCCGGAGTGCCGAGGCAGACGATCTCGCCGCCGTGCTCGCCGGCGCCCGGACCCATGTCGATGACGAAGTCCGCCGAACGGATCGTCTCCTCGTCGTGCTCGACGACGATGACGGTGTTACCGATGTCACGCAGCCGCTCCATCGTGGCGATGAGGCGGGCGTTGTCGCGCTGGTGCAGACCGATGGAGGGCTCGTCGAGGATGTAGAGCACGCCCATGAGCCCCGCGCCGATCTGCGTGGCGAGGCGGATGCGCTGGGCTTCACCGCCAGAGAGTGTCGCGGTGGCCCGCTCGAGGGTGAGGTAGTCGAGACCTACGTCCACCAGGAAGCGTAGCCGCTCGAGAATCTCCTTCACCACTCGCGCCGCGATCTGCAGCTCGCGATCGGTGAGTCTGATCGTCTCGAAGAAGTCGAGCGAGTCCTTGGCCGAAAGCTGGGTGACCTGGTAGATGTTCCGGTCTCCAACCGTCACCGCGAGGATCTCGGGCTTGAGGCGCGCTCCCCCGCAGGTGTTGCACGGGATGACCGCCATGTACTCCTCGAGCTTCTCACGCACGTTCTCGCTCTCAGACTCGGAGTGGCGGCGCATGACGCTCGAGAGTGCTCCCTCGTAACGCGAGTACCAGTGCGTTTCGCGCCCGTCGCGTGTGAGGTAGTCGACCTTGATGCGCTGGTCGCCGAGGCCGTTGAGCAGCGCATCTTGAATCTTCTTCGGCAGCTTCTCCCACGGCGTGTCGACGTCGGCGCCTAGGTGCTTGGCGGCGGCAGCCACAAGCTGCGGGTAGTAGTTCATACCGGCGCTGAAGGGCGCGATGGCGCCTTCGGCGAGCGTGCGCGAGGTGTCGGGCACGACGAGCTGCGGGTCGGCCTCGAGTCGGCTACCCAGACCGTTGCAGTCGGGGCAGGCGCCGTAGGGGGCGTTGAAGGAGAAGTCCCGCGGGGCGAGCTCGGGCATCGAGATGTTGCCGTGCACAGGGCACGCGAGCGCCTGCGAGAACGAGAGCTCCTCGCCGTCGGTGATCGCGATGAGAACGATGCCTTCGGCGAGACGCAGGGCGGTCTCTACGGAGTCGGCCAGGCGCGTGCGGATGCCGTCCTTCATCACGAGGCGGTCGATGACGACCTCGATGTCGTGCTTGTACTTCTTGTCGAGAACGATCTCCTCGTCGAGGCCGCGCACCTCTTTGTCCACCCGGGCGCGCGAGAAGCCCTCCCGCCGAAGGTCCTCGAAGAGCTTGCCATACTCGCCCTTTCGGCCACGCACGACCGGCGCGAGCACCTGGAACTTGGTGCCGTCCGCGAGCTCGAGGATGCGGTCGACGATCTGGTCGGAGGTCTGACGCTCGATGGGGCGGCCGCAGATCGGGCAGTGCGGGATGCCGATGCGCGCGTAGAGCAGGCGCAAGTAGTCGTAGATCTCCGTGACCGTTCCCACCGTGGAGCGCGGGTTCTTCGAAGTCGTCTTCTGGTCGATGGAGACGGCGGGCGACAACCCCTCGATGTGGTCGACGTCTGGCTTGCTCATCTGGCCGAGGAACTGACGCGCGTAGGCCGAAAGCGACTCGACGTAGCGGCGTTGGCCTTCTGCGTAGATGGTGTCGAACGCAAGCGAGCTCTTGCCGGAGCCGGACAGGCCGGTGATCACGACGAGCTGGTCGCGTGGGATCTCAAGATCGAAGCCTTTGAGGTTGTGCTCGCGGGCTCCGCGGATTCGAATGCTGTCGAGAGACAAACCGGGACCTTCCTCTACACCTGGTTTTCGCTGGACGTTCCAGTATAGCCCCCTTCTCGCTCGCCGAAGGTTTCACACCTATGACTTCGCGCCGAAACAAGCCCGAAACGTAAGGCCCGTAACGTCGCCGTAACGCTACGGACACGTGGCGCCAGGGATGGGCCCTATCGGTGACTCGCCGGCGGGGCCGCGATACAAGGGATGCAAGGAGACGCCATGGAACAGATCAACTACGCCGACACCACCTTCTTGGTGATCTGCGCTGCGCTCGTGCTGTTCATGACGCCGGGGCTGGCACTGTTCTACGCCGGCATGGTGCGCAAGAAGAACGTCCTGTCCACCACGATGCAGAGCTTCTTCTCGATGGGGCTCTCGACGATTCTGTGGGCGCTCGTCGGCTACACCATCGCTTTTGGCCCTACGACGGGGCCGCTCGCGAAGTTCATCGGGGGCTTCGGCAAGCTGGGCCTTTCAGGCGTGGCAAGCAGCGTCGTTGGACTGCCGGGTCACATGGTGCCCGAGTCTGTCTTCGCGATGTACCAGGGCATGTTCGCGATCATCACGGTCGGCCTCATCACCGGCGCAATGGCCGAGCGCATGAAGTTCTCGGCCTACGCGATCTTCGCCGGTGCCTGGCTGCTGCTCGTCTACTCACCCCTCGCCCACTGGGTCTGGGGCGGCGGATGGCTCGGCAACTTCGAGGGCAGCCTCGGCGCGCTCGACTTCGCTGGCGGCACGGTGGTCCACATCGCTTCTGCTGCGGCGGCGCTCGCGTGCGCAATCGTGCTGGGCAAGCGCAAGGACTACGGCAAGTCGGATCTTCAGCCGCACAACCTGCCCATGACGCTTCTGGGCGCGGGCATCCTGTGGTTCGGCTGGTTTGGCTTCAACGCAGGCTCTGAGCTCGCGATCGACGGGGTGGCGGCCTCCGCTTTCATGGCCACGCACCTCGCTGCCGCAGCCGGCATGCTCGGCTGGCTGATCGTGGAGCGCATCCAGCACGGCAAGTTCACTACGCTCGGCGCTGCGTCCGGTGCCGTCGCGGGCCTCGTGGGCGTCACGCCAGCAGCGGGCTTCGTCGATGCGGGCCCAGCGATGATCATCGGCCTTGTCGTGGGCGTGCTCTGCTACTTCGGCGTCAGCCTCAAGAACAAGTTCGGCTTCGATGACGCGCTCGACGTCGTTGGCGTACACGGTGTTGGTGGCACAACCGGCGCGATACTGACAGGTGTCTTCGCCTCCACCGCTGTCAACGCGGCTGGCCGAGACGGCCTGCTCTTCGGCAATCCGGGCCAGCTCGTGCCGCAGATCGTGGGTGTGCTTGTGACAATCGTCTTCTCCTTTGGCATCAGCTTCGTCATCCTCAAGGTGCTGGATGCCACGATCGGCATCCGTGCAAGCGCCGAAGACGAGGAGCGCGGCCTGGACCTTGTCGACCACGCAGAGACGGGCTACGTGCTCTAGCGGCCTGACAACACGAATCTCACGACCGACCACGAGGGAGAAGCCTCATGAAGAAGATCGAAGCGATCATCAAGCCCCACAAGCTTGACGACGTGAAGGAAGCACTCAACGCGCTGGGCGTCGCAGGTATGACCGTCACCGACGTTCGGGGCTACGGGCGCCAGAAGGGCCACACCGAGGTCTATCGCGGCGCCGAATACACCGTAGACTTCGTGCCCAAGGTGAAGATCGAGTGCGTGGTAGATGACGATGTCGCCGAAGCGGCCGAGCACGCGATTCTCATGGCTGCGCGATCTGAGAAGATCGGCGATGGCAAGATCTTCACCTACGACGTCGCGGGCGCTGTCCGCATCCGCACCGGCGAGCGAGGCCCCGAGGCCCTCTAGGTGCAGGAGCTGCTCGCACAGCGTGACGCGCACATCGCCGGAGCAGCGGCCGGCATAGAGGCCGCTCGCAGGCTGAGTGATATGACCGACGAGGTCGTCCGGGTGCTTGCCCGGGCGGCCTCGTCGCCGCTTGGCGGGCACTGGGCGCTGGTGGCGCTGGGCGGCTGGGGCGCGGGTGCGCTACTGCCAAAGAGCGACCTCGACATCCTCGTGCTCTCTGAGGCCGGCGAGCCGGAGCTCAAGACGTTCGCTGAGGCCGTGCTCTATCCCCTGTGGGATGCGGGGCTCGCGGTGGGCCACCAGGTGCGTTCACCCAAACAGCAGCTAAGGGCGATGCGCGAAGATGTGAAGACGGCCACCGCAGCGCTCACCGCACGCCCTATCGCGGGCGATGTGGACTGGGCGACGCAAGCCATCGAGTCGTGGATGCGCGATGCGCGCAAACGCGCGAAAAGGCTGCTTGTCGAGATCACTGCCAGGAATCGACCAGGGTCCCCGTTCGCACTCGAGCCCGACCTCAAGGAAGACCGGGGCGGACGACGCGACTACGACGAACTCACGTGGACAGCGGTAGCGCTGTCCGGGCGGCGTGCCGGCGACCCCTCGGCGCTCGTCGAGCTGGGTCTCCTTGATGCGACAGCGCTGCAGGAGGTGAACGCGGCTGCGGTGGCGATCTCCGAGGCGCGGTGGGAGCTTCAGCGTGCTGGCTTCGGCAACCGCCTTGCAATCGATGCGGGCTCGCTGCTTGAGGAGCGCGCGGAGGCAGCGCAGCGGGCCATGGGAATCACCGCGCTCACGCTGGACGGCGTGCGGGCGGCGAGCCAGTCGCGCAAGCCAGCGACAGTCACCAGCGCATCGCTGCGGTCCGATGAGCTGTTCGCGCTCCTTGATCGCGGCACAGCGGCACTGCCAGATCTCGAGGATGCCGCGCAGGCGGGCTCACTGGAGGCACTGCTCCCTGGCTATCGCGCACTCATGTCCTGCCGAAGGCCCGGACTCGGCCACGAGCTCACGGTGGGCGCGCACCAGCTCAAGGCTGCGTGCCTGCTCGCCGAAGCTCCCGATACCGACGGCGCTCTCGTTCGCTCGCTCGAATCCCTGTCGCGAGACCAGCTTCACACTGCCCATCTTGCCGCGCTCGTGCACGACACTGGCAAGCTAGAGGGCGGCGCCGGGCATGCCGAGCGCGGAGCGGAGCCCGCACGCGAAGCCGCGCTGCGATTCGGCATGAGTGAGTTGCAGGCAGCGGATGTGGCGGACCTCGTACGGCTACATCTCGCGCTCGCCGAAGCGGCCCTGCGCGACGACCTTGACGACGAGGACACGATACTTCGCTGCGCGGCCCGGGTGGGCCGCCTCGAGCTCCTCCCGGCGCTTCATCTCCTCACAGCCGCTGATGCGCGCGCCACCGGCCCCTCGACGTGGACACCGTGGACGGCGGCACTCGTCGGAACACTCGTGGCTCGCCTCGACGCCGCACTCTCCCCCGACGAAGATGGTGCAGGCCTCGTCAGGCGCGCCGAAGAGGTGCGGGCTGCCACGCTTTCAGCGATGGACCGCGCCGGTGACGCTGAACGCGCTTTCGTTCGCGGCGCCTCGCTTCGATATCTCGCGACCCGTGAGCCGTCCGAGATCGTCCGCGACGCGAGCCTGGTAGCGGAGCTGTCACGAGACCCCGCGGCGATCGCGCACCTTGCGATCTCGGCCGGGCCCGTGCCTGAGACGCACACGATCACCATCGTGGCAGCGGACAAACCGGCGGTATTCGCCCGACTTGCGGGCGCGGTCTCGCTGGCGGGGCTTCAGATCCTTTCTGTGGATGCGTTCGAGGCCACTTCGGCAGCCGTACTCGACTGTTTCGTAGTGGAGTCGGCCACTCGTCGCTCAGTCACGACCGAGACGTTCGCGCTGCTCGAGCGGCTCGTGCGCGCAGCGTTGAAGGACCGGCTCGAGCTGCAGACGCGCCTTGCCGAACGCCGCAAGCACTACCCGCCCCGCGCCCGCGGGAAGAGCCGTGTCGAGATCCACCAGAGCGGATGGGCGACAGAGCTACGCGTGACTGCGCCCGACCGGCCGGGCGTGCTGCACGACATCGCCCGCGCGGTGGCCGATAGCGACCTGTCGATCTCGTGGGCGAAGGCCGCCACGATCGACGGCATGGCTCGCGACGTCTTCCACCTCGTTGCCGAAGACGGCAGCCCCGCAAGCGACAAGGGCGTCCTTGGTCACGTTGCGATGAGGGTGCGTTCGGCCCTCTAGCCGCCTTTGTTGCGCGATACTGTAGCCACCAGACGACGAAGGGGTTCATCGCATGTCCATCTACACCCGCAGCGGTGATGACGGTCAGACATCGCTTGCCGACGGATCTCGCGTGAGCAAGTCCTCGCTGCGAGTCGAGGCGTACGGCACGGTGGACGAGGCCAATAGCGCCATCGGCTTCGCGCGCGCAGCCGGCGCCGACGAGCTTCTCGACAGCGTCCTCGGCTTCGCGCAGCAGCGCCTCTTCAACTGCGCGAGCCGCCTGGCCACGCCCAACGCCGAATCAGCTGGCGCCGTCGCCGTCTCCGCCGAAGATGTCGCCTTCCTTGAGCGCGCGATAGACCGGTTCGAGAAGACGTCGGGCCCGCTTGCTCACTTCGTCGTGGAGTCCGGCTCCGAACTCGCCTCGCGCCTGCACATCGCCCGCGCAACCGTGCGCCGGGCCGAGCGGCGTGTCGTGAACCTCGCGGACTCGGAGCACGTCGACGCGCACGTGCTCGCGTTCGTGAACCGTCTCGCCGACGCGCTCTTTGCCGCGGCGCGCTACGCCAATGCAGTCGCGGAAGTCGCCGAAGAGGCCTGGGACCCGAAGGCTGAACCGCCGGCGCTCTAGTACAGCGCTACCTGAGTGTCCGTGCGTTGATAGCCACCACCACCGTGCTGGCTGCCATCAGCGCGGCCCCCACTGCTGGCGATAGCAGGACTCCCTGTCCAGCGAGCACACCTGCCGCGAGCGGCAGTGCCACAACGTTGTAGCCGGCTGCCCACGCGAGGTTCTGGAGCATCTTTCGGTAGCTTCGGCGCGATAGGTCGATCACGGCCACCACGTCGCGCGGGTCGCTTCGCACCAGCACCACGTCGGCGGTCTCGACCGCGACGTCGGTCCCCGCGCCGATTGCGATGCCCACATCAGCGCTCGCGAGCGCGGGCGCGTCGTTCACTCCGTCGCCGGTCATCGCAACGACGTAGCCCTCGGCCTGCAGCTGCCGAACGACTTCGGCTTTGCGCTCCGGGAGCACCTCGGCGTGAACCTCGTCGATGCCCAGCTCGCGTGCAACGCGCTCCGCTACGTCACGGCTGTCGCCCGTGAGCATCACGCTGCGCACGCCGAGCGCCTTGAGCCGCCTCACCGCATCTGCCGACTCAGGTCGTACCCTGTCACCCACCGCAATCGCCCCTGCGACTGCACCGTCCACACTCACTACCGCGACAGTCTGTCCGCCCTTGGCAAGACGCCGTACCGCCTCCGGCAAGCTGCCGAATCGTTCGTGGGCTGAAGCTGCGCTCTGAACCTCAACTTGACGTCCATCCACGCGCCCGCGTACACCGCGGCCGGGCACCGCCTCGAACTCCTCGGCGGCAAGCGCATCAGTGGCCGCCGCGGTGATCGCACCAGCGATGGGGTGCTCCGATCCGCGCTCGACAGCTGCCGCAAGCGAGACGACTTCGTCCTCCGTCACGGGCGCGATCGCCACCGTCTCAACGATGCCGAAGTGACCTTCCGTGAGCGTCCCTGTCTTGTCGAAGATCACGGCCCCGACGTGCCTGGCAGCCTCGAAAGCGGCGCGGTCCCGCACGAGCAGCCCCGATCGCGCGCCAAGCGCGGTCGTGACAGCGACGACAAGCGGTATCGCGAGCCCGAGCGCGTGTGGGCAGGCGATCACGATCACCGATACCGTTCGCTCCAAGACGAACGCCAACGGTCTGTCGGAGAGTAGCGCCCACGCCGCGAAGGTCAGGATGCCCGATCCCAGCGCCACGAGCGTGAGCACGAAGGCCGCGGTGTCGGCGAGCCGCTGAGTCCGCGACTTCGACGCCTGCGCTTCAGCGACGATGCGGGAGACCTGGGCGAGAAAGGCGTCCTCGCCCACCCTGCGCACCTCGACCTCAAGCGCGCCGCTGCCGTTCATCGAACCGGCGACGGCGGCATCGCCGGCGGCCTTGGCAACAGGCGTCGACTCGCCGGTGAGCAGCGACTCATCGACAGTCGATGTGCCGCGGGCGACGACACCGTCGGCTGGGATTCGCTCGCTGGCGCGTACGAGCACGATCTGTCCCACCTGCAGTGATGACGACGCGACGTCGGTGATGGCCCCGTCGGCAGCGAGCAGGTGCGCCTCGGCGGGCACGAGCCGTGCAAGCGACTCAAGCGCGCCCGATGCGGCCATCGTGGAGCGCATCTCGATCCAGTGGCCCAGAAGCATGATGTCCACGAGCGTGGCGAGCTCCCAGTAGACGGGCTCGCCCGCCAGTCCCCACGCGACTGCCGCACTGTAGAGGTAGGCGGTCGTGATTCCCACGGTCACGAGCGTCATCATACCGGGCCGTCGTTGCCGCATCTCCGCCACGAATCCGCCGAAGAAGGGCACCCCACCGTATCCGAAGATCACTGTGGCAAGCGCCAGCAGAACCCACCGATCGCCGGCGAAAGCGATGTGAGGCAACCCCAGCAGCTCGAGCGGCATCGGCGAGATCGCGATCACGGGCCCCGTGAGCGCGAGACAGATCCAGAAGCGCCTCGCGAAGTCGGTCCCGTGCCCGGCGTGCTGCATGTCGTGCGATTCGTGCGATTCGTGGTCCACCCGTGAGCTCCCGGTGACGGCCTGCGCTCAGCGACTCTTCTTGTATGCCCAGCCAGCCGTACCGCCGTATACTGCGGTCTCCGATGAAAGGACCTGCGTGACCACTTCAGAGAAGTACGAAGCCCTCATCGCCCGGCTGGGCGAACTAGATAGCCTGCTCGTCGCCTATTCGGGCGGCGTGGACTCGACCTTGCTCGCCTTCTGCGCCCACGCGGTACTGGGCGACCGCTGCAAGGCCGTCATGGCCAGCTCCGAGGTCTACCCCGCCGGAGAGACCGACGCCGCCCGTGACCTCGCAGCGCAGCTTGGCCTTGACCTGCTCGAGATCGACACCGAGGAGCTCTCGAACCCGAGCTTCACCTCCAACCCCACCGACCGCTGCTACCACTGCAAGTCCGAGCTGTTCTCGCTGCTCAAAGGAGTCGCCGAATCGAAGGGGCTCGCCAACGTAGCCGACGGCAGTAACGCCGACGACCGCTCCGACCATCGCCCCGGTGCCCGCGCCGCTGCTGAGTGCGGCGTCGTGAGCCCGCTGCAGGAAGTCGGCATGACCAAGCAAGATATCCGTGACCTTGCACGCGAACTGGGCCTGCCGAACTGGGACAAGCCGTCGATGGCATGCCTGGCTTCCCGACTGCCGTACGGCGAACAGATCACTCCCGGCGCCCTTGCCAGGATCTCGAACGCCGAAGTCGCCCTGCGCGACCTGGGCCTTCGGCAGTTCAGAGTCCGCGCGCACGGCGACGTGGCGCGCCTCGAAGTCGACGGCTCCGAACTCGACGCGGCGTGGGACAAGCGCGGTTCGATCACTGAGGCGCTCAAGGGTGCCGGCTTCGTGTGGGCGTCGCTTGACTTGGAGGGCTACCGCACCGGCTCACTCAACGCCGCGCTCGCCGATGAACAGCACGAGGGCCGCAACTAGCAGCGGACAGCCGACCGGCATCAGCGCGCACGGGGCGCGGCCAGCAGCCTCATCCCGTTGAGTATCACGATCAGCGCGACGCCGGTGTCGGCGAATACCGCCATCCAGAGCGTCGCCTTGCCGGTGAGCGCGAGCACAAGGAAGACGACCTTCACCGCGATCGAGAAAGCGACGTTGGCCTTCACGGTGTTGACGGTGCGCCGCGCGAGTGCGAGAAAGCCCGGAAGCGCCGAAAGGTCGTCGCGCATGAGCGCGACGTCGGCGGTCTCGAGCGCGGTGTCGGAGCCCGCCGCGCCCATCGCGATACCCACGTCGGCAGCGGCGAGGGCCGGCGCATCGTTCACGCCATCGCCAACCATCGCCACGGTGCCGTAGCGCTCGCGCAGCTCACCCACGGCGTCGGTCTTGGCCTTGGGCATCAGCCGCGCCTTCACGCTCGTGATGCCTGCCTGGGCAGCAACCGCCTCGCCCACGCGGTGGTTGTCTCCGGTCAGCATGACAAGGTGCTCTATACCGAGCGCGCGCAGACGCTGCAGCGTCTTTGGCGTCTCGGGACGCAGCTGGTCGGCGACGGCGATCACGCCTATTGCCCGGCCATCAGCGCTCACGACCAGCGCGCTCTGCCCGACGTCTTCGGCCTTCCGAACGGCCGCCTCGGCGTGCGCGTTGAGTGCGCCCAGGGACTCCGCCGCCGAGGGGCTGCTCACCTCTACGCGCCTCCCGTCGACGGTCCCACTCACACCGACGCCCGGAGTCTCGCTGATGTCGCTGGCAGCCGCGAGTGCATCGCCAGAGCCCTCGGCAGCACGTACGACGGCGCGCGCGAGCGGGTGGTTCGAGTGCGCCTCAAGCGCAGCCGCTTGCCGCAGCACCTCGGCCGAGCTCGCCTCGCCGAAAGCGACGACGCTGGTCACGGCAGGACGGCCCGAGGTGAGGGTTCCGGTCTTGTCGAAGGCCATCGCGCGCACTCGAGCTGCGGCTTCGATGAAGGCACCACCTTTGACGAGTACTCCGTCGCGCGTTGCGCGGGCGATGCCACTCACAATCGATACAGGGGTCGAGATGACAAGTGCGCACGGACAGCTCACTACCAGCATGACCAGCGCGCGCTTGATCCACTCGGTCCACGAGCCCCAGTCGGCGCCGAGGGCGAAGCCCAGAACCGGCGGCACCACCGCGACGGCCACTGCACCCCAGATCACGATGGGGGTGTAGTAGCGGCTGAAGCGGTCCACGAGGGTCTGGCTCGGGGCCTTGGCAGCTTGCGCCTCTTCGACCATGTAGACGATGCGCGCGAGCGTCGAATCGGTGGATGTGGTGGTGACGGTCACCTCGAGCAGGCCCGTGGTGTTGAGCGTGCCTGCATAGACACGGTCTCCGAGGGTGCGGTCGACCGGGACCGACTCGCCGGTGATGGGCGACTCATCGATCGCCGACGATCCCAAGTGAACCACTCCGTCGAGAGCGATGCGCTCGCCGGGCCGCACGACGATCGTGTCACCCGGCACCACTTCGGCAGCGGGGATCTCCACCAGATCGCCGCCCCGACGCACGCGCGCGGCAGGCGGCGTGAGATCCATGAGATCGCGAATCGAGCGCCGGGTGCGCTCAAGCGTACGAGATTCGAGCAGGCCGCCGAAGGCGTAGAGGAAGTAGACGGCGGCGGCCTCGCCCCAGTCGCCAAGCGCGACGGCGCCGAATACGGCGATAGTCATGAGCACGTTCATGTCGAGCATGCGTGCGCGAAGCGAGACCAGCGCACGCCTCCACACGAGCAGGCCGCCGAAGACGATCGCGACGGCCATGAGCGCGTTGGTCACAAGCCCGGCGGCGCCCAGAAGGCCGGCGATCCACGCCAGCGCGATGAAGGCGCCGGAGCCGGCGGTCGCAACTTCTGCGAGGTTGCTGTCCAGCCAGCTGCGTTCAGGCGGAGCTTCGCCGGCAGCTGCCTGCTCGAGCGATTGGATGCCATGGCCCGAGGCGGCAACGACACGCTCTACCTCGGCCGTCGGGTCAGCTGATGAGTCGTATTCGATGAGCAGGGTCGCGCTGGCGAAGTTGAGGTCGGCAGCTACCACTCCTGCGATTCGGGAGACTGACGCACCCACGGTGCGCGCACAGTCCGGTCAATCAAGTCCGCTCACACGCCACGCCTTGTGCGCGATGGCCTGCTCGAACTCGAGTTCAGAGTGGGACAGCTGCCGTTCGATGTCGGCTGCGGTGGTCTTCAGGGTGTTGAACTCGACACGCACCTGCGAGTGCGCACTGTCGCACTCCACGCGTACCACACCCGGAACGCGCCCCACCGACTCACATGCACGATCAGCGCATGCGGTACACCTGAGCGACGTGGAGCGCTCCTTCGGCAGTTCGAACACTGCTGTCTCGCGAACCGAGTCAGACATCGACAGCACCCTCAGAGGCGTGCTCGACACCGATGCGGATGAGGTCGCGCACGTGCTCGTCGGAGAGCCGGTAGACCGCGCGGTTGCCGTCGCGCCGGTAGGTCACGAGCCCGCGGTCGCGCAGAAGCCGCAGCTGGTGGCTGACGCCCGACTGGCTGATACGGGCGATCGCCGCGAGGTCGCAGACGCAGAGCTCTTCTCGCGATAGTGCATCGAGAATGCGAAAGCGCGTCGGGTCCGCGAGCGCGGCGAACAACGCAGCCGTTCGCTCGACGAGCGGTTGAGGTGCGATGGCAGCAGCTACGCGCGAGACCGCGTCGGCATCTACCACATCGACGGCGCAGACTTCGTCCTTCTCAGGATACTGAGTATCTGAGCAGATGTTCATATAGGCAGCATACGCCGACGCTTACACCGTGTGAAGGGGGTGCAATCCCCGCCCCGTACGGCTAGCATCGTTGTGAGATCTGCTAGGGAATCGGAGGCGCGCATGCACTCGAACGGACGGCTGTGGGCAGTGGCGGTGATCGCACTGGTGCTGGGTATCGTGGCAGGCAGCGCCGCCATGTCCATCGCGGAGCGCGGCCGTGTCACGAAGCTCCAAGGCAGCCTCTCCAGCGTCATGCAGCGGCTTGAGGCATCTGACAAGCAGGTCCAGGATCTCTCCGACAAGCTGAACCAGACCCCGGAGACGCCCCCGCAGACACAGCCCTCCACGCAGCCGCCGGCGAACCAGCCAGCCGACAAGCGGCAGTTCGGCTTCGTGAAGTCAGTGACGCCCGGTGCTCCCGGCAAGATCGTGGTGGACTTCGCGACCTACCTCACCGGCGAGGCCGCCGCAAAGGCAGCTACCAAGGCCGGCGAGGAGTCTCCTCCTCCAAACGACTACTTCATCGTCAATGAGGATGAGAGTCCAAGCACGCTCAAGTTGGCGGCCGATACCGTCGTGCGGCTCACCACGCGACCGGGCGAGGGTTCGGTAGTCGGCGGCTACGACACCGACGTCGCCACCTTCGCGGGCTACCTGAGCGCCAACAACGAGGACACCGCTGCACTTCGCGCCGACGGCTACTGGCTGACCGTCCAAAACGGCGTGGTCACCGCAGTCGAAGAGCAGTACGCACCCTAGGCCGCTGCCCGCGAGCCCCTAGCGCCGCTTCCTCTTGCCGAATGCGCTCCCCTTGCGAGCGCCCTTCTTCAGGTTCGCGAGCACGTCCCCTGCCTCGGAACCCTCGATCTCGGCGCGCAGCTTAACCACTTGGTCGCGCAGGCGCGCAGCGGTCTCGAAGTCGAGCGATTCGGCTGCGTAGGCCATCTCTTCTTCCATCGACGAGATGAGCCGAAGCGCCTCGCCGCGCGGCAGTTGCGCGAGTTCCCGTGCTGCTTCAAGCGCAGGCAGGTCTTCGGTCTCGCCCGAGCGGACGTACTGCACGATGTCGGCGATCGCCTTGCGAATCGTCTGCGGCTCGATGCCGTGCTCTTCGTTGTATGTGACCTGCTTCGCGCGACGCCGGTTGGTCTCGTCGATGGCGAGCTTCATCGAGTCGGTAGTCCTGTCGGCGTACATGATGACCTGGCCCGATACGTTTCGCGCGGCGCGACCAATCGTCTGGATGAGCGACCGGAAGTTGCGCAGGAAGCCTTCTTTGTCGGCATCCAGGATCGCGACCAGCGACACCTCGGGCAGGTCGAGCCCCTCGCGCAGCAAGTTGATGCCCACGACCACGTCGTTCACGCCCGCGCGCAGGTCGCGCAGGATCTCCACGCGCTCGAGCGTGGCGATGTCGCTGTGCAGGTAGCGCACCTTGATGCCCTGCTCAAAGAGGTAGTCCGTAAGGTCTTCGGCCATCTTCTTGGTGAGCGTGGTGACCAAGACACGCTCGTCGCGCTCCACCCTCTCCTTGATCTCGCCGATGAGATCGTCGATCTGACCCTTTACCGGGCGCACGATCACTTCGGGGTCGATGAGGCCGGTCGGACGGATGATCTGCTCCACGACCTGTTCGGCGACTCTCATCTCGTAGTCGCCGGGAGTCGCCGAAACGTAGACGAACTGCGGCACGCGCTGGTCGAACTCGTCGAAGCGCAGCGGGCGGTTGTCCAGCGCGCTCGGGAGCCGGAAACCGTGCTCTACCAGTGTGATCTTGCGGCTGCGGTCGCCCTCGTGCATGCCACGTATCTGCGGCACGGTCACGTGACTCTCGTCGATGATGCACAAGAAGTCGTCCGGGAAGTAGTCGATGAGCGTGTTGGGCGGCTCGCCCGGCTTGCGGCCGTCGAGGTGGCGCGAGTAGTTCTCGATGCCGGTGCAGAAGCCCATGGTCTCGAGCATCTCGAGGTCGTAGTTCGTGCGCATTTCAAGGCGCTGCGCCTCAAGAAGCTTGCCCGCCGACTTCAGCTCGTCGAGCCGCACTCGCAGCTCTTCAGCGATCGTGCCAAGCGCCTGCGCCATCTTGGTCTTCTCGGTGACGTAGTGCGTCGCCGGCCAGACGGGGATCGAATCGAAGCGGTTGATCACCTCGCCGGTGAGCTGGTCCACTTCGGCGATCAGTTCGATGTCGTCGCCGAAGAACTCGACCCGGATGGGGTGGTCGGCGTAGGGCGGGAAGACGTCGATGACGTCGCCGCGTACGCGGAAGGTGCCGCGGTCGACCTCGAAGTCGTTGCGGTCGTACTGGATCTCAATGAGGTCGCGCATGAGCTGGTCGCGGTCGTAGCCCTTGCTGATGTCGAGGAAGACGGCCATGCCCGCGTAGTCTTCAGGTGAACCGATACCGTAGATGCAGCTCACCGACGCCACCACCACGACGTCACGCCGCGAGAGCAAGGCAGCCGTGGCCGCATGCCGCAGCTTCTCGACCTCCTCGTTGATCGATGAGTCCTTCTCAATGAAGGTGTCGGTCTGCGGGACGTAGGCCTCGGGCTGGTAGTAGTCGTAGTAGCTGACGAAGTAGACGACGGCGTTGTCCGGCAGGAAGTCCTTGAGCTCGGAGGCAAGCTGCGCGGCGAGCGTCTTGTTGGGTGCCATCACTAGGGTCGGCTTCTGCACCGACTCGATGACCTTCGCCATCGTGAAGGTCTTGCCCGAGCCGGTGACGCCCAGAAGCGTCTGGTGACGCATCTTGCTTTCGATGCCTTCGGCAAGCTGCTCGATTGCCAGCGGCTGGTCGCCTGAGGGCTCGAAGGGCGCTACAACGCGTAGCGGGCGCGTTCCCGCGTTGGTCTGAGGAAGTCCAAGCCGTTTCTGGTCACTCACTGCGTCTCTCTCCAGGCTTCGAAGGCTGCCGGATACAAGGCCTCGTAGCGGTCCTTGCCACGCGAGACCTTCAGAACGAAGTGCTTCGTTTCAGGAAAGTCGATGTGGTCGCGGATGTTGCCGCCACGGGCCACCCACGCGTCGGCGTGACCAAGTCCGGCGTTGTAGGCGGCGAGCGCCGCCTCGACCTCATGGTAGCGCTCCACAAGATAGCGCAGGTAGGCCGCTCCGTACTCGATGTTGACGGTGGGGTCGCTCAACTTGTCGGGAGGGAACCTCTCAGCGTCAACGCGCTTCCATCGCGCGAACTGCTTGGCCGTAGATGGCATCAGTTGCATCAGACCGGTAGCGCCCACCTTCGACTCGGCCGAAGGCTCCCAGTCTGATTCGGCCTCGATGACCGCGGCGATCAGGTACGGCGACACCTTGTGCCGAATCGCGGAGTCTTCGATGGCCTGCTGGTAGCGCAACGGGTAGTAGCGACGCTGCCAGCCCTCGGGGCCGCGCAGGAACAACAGAGTGATCGCGCCGAGTATCAGCACGATTGCCACGATCGCGAGGCGGTGCAGCGCCCAAGGACTCTGGCGACCCATCAGGTCAGGGGCGAAGCCGCGACGTACTCTTCCCAGTAAGCGTCGAGCTTGTCCATGAAGGTTGCCCGGTCGGCGTCGTTGATGATCGTGACGTCCGCAATCGCTGAGCGCTGCTCATCGCTTGCCTGCAGGGCAACACGGCTGCGCGCGTCCAGTTCCTCGTAGCCGGCGACGACTGCACGCGCGATGCGCACGGTCTCGGGCGCGGAGATAGCGAGGACCTGGTCGGCCAGCTCGATGAAGACCGGCGCCTCCACGAGCAGCGGGATCTCCAGAACCACGACCGATGGCGGCACCTCGATGAGCCGAAGACTCGTGAGCGCAGGTCCGATCTCGCGTGCGAGTGCCGGGTGGATGATGCCGTTAAGCCGGTCCGCGGACTTGCGATCGATGAAGGCCTTGGCGGCAAGGGCACGACGATTCAGCGAGCCGTCGAAGTCCAAGATGTCTTCGCCGAACTCCTTCACTACCTTGCGAAGAACGGGATTTCCCCGCGTGAGCAGACGCGCGGCCAGCTCATCCAGATCCAGAATGATGGCGCCGCGCGATGCGAAGTAGGTCGCAGCCGTGCTCTTGCCTGAGCCCAGCCCCCCGGTGAGCGCGATGATGAGCAATGTGTAGCAACTCCCGCCAAGCAGTCGGACTAACAGTCCCAGCCTAGTACAAACGGGGCCGGGAAGCGTAGCGCTCCCGGCCCCGATTCCGAACTAATGGACGAACGGCTACTCGGCTTCCTCAGCCTCGACAGCCTCGTCGGCAACCTCAGCCTCAGCGACGGGCTCCTCAGCGGCCTCTTCGGCAGCCTCGGCCTCAGCCTCGACGACCTCTTCGGCAGCCTCTTCGGCGACCTCGGCCTCGGCAGCGGGCTCCTCGGCAACCTCGACCTCGGCGGCAGGCTCTTCAGCGACCTCAGCCTCGGCGGCCTCTTCGGCAACCTCGACCTCAGCGGTCTCCTCGACAGCAGCGGCCTCTTCGCCCTCGACGGCCTCTTCGCCCTCGACGGCCTCAGCCTCTTCGCCCTCTTCGCCCTCGGGACGACCGGCGATCTCGATCTCAAAGCCGAGGGTCTCGGCGGCAGAGCGCATCGACAGCGAGATGCGGCGGCGCTCCTCGTCGATGTCCATGACCTTGACGTGAACCTTGTCGCCGACGGCAGCAACCTGGTCCGGCGTCTCCACGTGGCCCTTGGCCATCTCGGAGATGTGGACGAGGCCCTCGACACCGTCACCCAGCTCGACAAACGCGCCGAACGGCACGAGCTTGGTCACAGCGCCCTCGATGATCGAGCCGACCGGGAAGTTCTTGACGAGCTGCTTCCACGGGTCCTCGGTGGTCTGCTTGAGACCCAGCGAGATACGCTCGCGGGAGAGGTCGACGTCGAGCACCTGAACGTTGACCGGGTCGCCGACCTTGACGACCTCGGACGGGTGGTTGACGTGGCTCCAAGAGAGCTCGGAGATGTGAACCAGACCGTCGATACCGCCGAGGTCCACGAATGCGCCGAAGTCGACGATCGAGGAGACGTTACCCGGCAGGATCATGCCCTTCTGCAGCTTGCCGAGGATCTCGGCGCGCTCGTGCTTGCGGCCTTCCTCGAGCACCACGCGGCGCGAGCAGACGACGTTGTTGCGGTTGCGGTCCATCTCGATGACCCGCGCCTCGAGGGTGCGGCCCATGTAGGTCGAGAGGTCCTTGACGCGACGAAGGTCGACGAGTGATGCCGGCAGGAAGCCGCGCAGGCCGATGTCCAGGATGAGACCGCCCTTGACGACCTCGATGACCTCGCCCTCGACATTCTCGCCAGCTTCGAACTTCTCTTCGATCTTGCTCCAGGCGCGCTCGTACTCCGCACGCTTCTTGGAGAGGATCAGGCGGCCGTCCTTGTCTTCCTTCTGGAGGACGAGGGCCTCGACCTTGTCGCCGACGTTGACGATGTCAGCGGGATTGGCGTCCTTGCGAATCGACAGCTCACGCGACGGGATGACGCCTTCGGACTTGTAACCGATGTCGAGCAGCACTTCGTCGCGCTCGACCCGGACGATGGTACCGGTGACCAGGTCACCGTCGTCGAACATGGTCATCGTGCCATCGATAAGGGCGTGCATCTCCTCATCGGTGTACGAAGTCTGCTCGATAATCGTTCCGTTGTTCTCCTGCTCGGTCACTCTTTGGACCCCTTCCAAACTCGGGGCCCCCGGGTCATGCCGTCGCCTACAGCGTTGGGTCGCGTTCAACCTCGTCGTCGCCTACAGGACTACACATGTCGAGGGGCCAATATTGTCACGGTGCCGGGCGTATCTACACCTTTTCCAGACACCAAGGCGACAGTATAGCGTCGTGTGACCCGTTGTGCTAGGGCGCATCTTCCCCGCCGAATCGGCCATTCGGCTACTATCACCTTGCGCGAACCGGCTCGCGCGGGCGAACGACCCTAGGGTGCCGACACGAACAAGTGAGGTGCGTGCAGGTGCAGCGTCAGGTGCGCGACGCGCTCGACCGCTACTTTCCCCTCCTGCTCGCGATCATCGCAACGATCGGGCTGCTGGCGATGGTTGATCCAGGCGGCTGGGGCGCGGTGCTGCTCGTGGGGGCGCAGTCGTTCACCGCGATGCTTGCCGTCTCCACCTCGGACTCACACCCTCGAACCCGTAGGCTTGTGGCCATCACCTGCGGTGTTGCGCTCGTGGTGGTCGTCGCCGCCACCGTCATGAACCTGCCCCAGCTCGAGACCTTCGCCTACTACGTCCTCATGCTGGTGTTGGTCGCCATCATCCCCGTCGCCATCGCGCGGCGGTTGAGCCAACACCGAAAGGTCACCATACAGACGGTGGTTGGCGCCATCTGCATCTACCTGCTGGTGGGCCTGTTCTTCGTGGTGGTAGCCGGCGCTATCCAGCGCATCACCGGCATCTTCTTCGCGGATATCGGCCTCGCAAGGCCATCCGACTTCGTCTACTGGAGCTTCATCACGCTGTCGACGGTGGGCTATGGCGACCTCGTGCCGGGGTCAGACATCGCACGCATGGTCGCGATCCTCGAGGCGCTGATCGGGCAGATCTACCTGGTCACGGTGGTAGCACTGCTCGTCTCCAACATCTCGCGTACGCGCCGCGAGGCGGATTAGCGCACGGCCAGTCGCGCACGGCCGCTCTCGTGTCCCAATACGTTCTGAGCCGCAGGCTCCCCTACTTCGCCTGCGCCCAGTCCGGACCGCTGCCCACGCTCACCTCGAGCGGCACCGACAGCGCCGCCACACCTGACATCGCCTCGCATACGAGCGCGGAGAGCGCCTCGACTTCGGCGACTGGCGACTCGAAGACGAGTTCGTCGTGAACCTGCAGCACCATGCGTGCGGAGAGGCCTGAGGCGTGCAGCTTGCGGTGCACTTCGATCATCGCCAGCTTCATGATGTCGGCGGCCGTGCCCTGCATCGGGTGGTTCATGGCGGTACGCTCGCCGAAGGATCGCAGGTTGTAGTTGGAGCTCATGAGCTCGGGGATGCGGCGCTTGCGGCCGTAGAGCGTGGTGGCGAAGCCGTCGCGGTGAGCGCTCGCCACCGTCTCGTCCAGATAGCGCCTGACACCCGGGTACGCTGCGTAGTAGCGGTCGATCATCCCCTGCGCCTCGACGTGCGTGATCTTGAGAGTGTCGGCAAGTCCGTGCGCCGACTGCCCGTAGACGATGCCGAAGTTGACGGCCTTGGCGCGCGCCCTCATCCCCGGTTCGAGCGCATCGGGATCCACGCCGAAGACTCGCGCGGCGGTAGCAGTATGGAAGTCCTCGCCACTCGTGAAGGCATCGATGAGGCCCTGGTCTGCCGAAAGGTGCGCGAGGATGCGCAGTTCGATCTGGCTGTAGTCGGCCGCCACGATCACGTCGCCGGCCTCGGCAGGCACGAACGCGGCGCGGATCCTTCGGCCGAAGTCGGTGCGCACCGGGATGTTCTGCAAATTCGGGTTCGAGGACGAGAGCCGTCCCGTGGCCGCCACCGTCTGGTTGAACGACGTGTGCAGCCTGCGGTCACCACGCACCATTCGCGGCAGTGCCTCGAGATAGGTGCTGGTGAGCTTGGTCATCTCGCGGTACGAGACGATCTTCTCCGCGATCGGGTGCAGCGGGGCGAGCGCCGCCAGCACGCTCGCGTCGGTGGAAAAGCCCGTTTTGGTGCGCTTCTGCACCGGCAGCTGCAGCTTCTCGAAGAGCACTTCGGCAAGCTGTTTGGGCGAGTCGATGACGAACTCGACGCCCGCGAGCTCGAAGATCTCGCCACGAAGGCGATCGATGGCCGTGTGCGTCTCTTCGGCAAGCGATGCAAGCACGCTCGTGTCGAGACCAACGCCCACGCGCTCCATGTGCAGCAGCACGGGTACCAGCGGCATCTCGATGTCGCGGAAGACGCCGGTGGAGCCGTCCTGCTCGAGGCGTCGCTCGAGCTCAGGCGCGAGATCGGCGGCGAGCTGGGCTGCCACTGCCGCCTCGGGAACCTGGTCGGAGGCCTGAGGGGCGGGTGTGCCGAGGTAGTCTGCGTGCAGCGACGAGAGGTCGTAGGAGGAGCGGTTGGATTCGAGCAAGTAGGCCGCGATGCCGCAGTCGAAGAGGCGCTTGGCGTCGTCCAGCTCCAGCGAACGGCGGCAGGCCTCCGACTCGTCGGGGGGACATATCTCGGCGGCCAGTGCCTTGACGTCGGCAGCGGCCACCCGAGCACCCGCCAGCAGCTCTCCTAGCAGCGCGGGCACTCCGTCGCCATCGCTCACGGCCACAGCGCCGGGACCGGCAACCGCCAGCTCGCGAGAGTCTGCGAAGAGCGTGTCGGTGGGCACACCCATCGCCACGCCCAGCCACGCATCGCCCGTCTGCATCCAGCCGCGCATGGCAGTCTCGGCGGCAGCACCCTTCACGCAGTCGCGGCACGCAGCGGCCGGTACGCCGGCCTCGCTCGCGCCCACAGCCGGCCCCGCGTCCCCAGCACCGTCGCCGGGGGCAGCGAGCGCTAGCACGCGGTCGAGCATCGAAGTGAAACGCAGCTCGCCGAAGGCCTGCGCGAGCGCGGCGCGGTCGAAGTGACCGAACTCCACACTTGCGAGGTCGAGCTCGATCGGCACGTCGCACCAGATAGTGGCCACCGTGCGGCTCGCGCGCGCAGCCTCTTCGTTCTCGGCGATGCTCGCGCCTGCACGCCCGCCGATCTCTTCGGCAGAAGCGATGATCGTGTCCATGTCGCCGTACTGCTGTAGCAGTTTGGCGGCGGTCTTTTCGCCAATGCCCGGCACGCCGGGGATGTTGTCGCTCGTATCGCCCTTGAGGCCGAGGTAGTCCGGCACCTGCGAAGGCGTAACACCGTAGCGCTCGTAGACCTCAGCGGGCCCGAAGACAACGATCTCGGAGACGCCCTTCTTGGTGGTCACGACGCTGACGTTCTCGTTCACGAGCTGGTAAGCGTCGCGGTCACCCGTCACGAGCAGCACGCGCATCCCCTGCTCGGTGCCACGCTTGGCGAGCGTACCCAGCACGTCGTCGCCTTCGCACTGCTCGATCTCGACGATTGGAACCGACATCGACTCGAGCAGGTGCTTGACCATCGGGAACTGCGCCTTAAGCGACTCAGCGGTCGGCGGCCGGTGCACCTTGTACTGCTGAAGGGCCTCCCGCCGAAAGGCCGGCATGCCGCGGTCGAACGCGACCACCAGGCCGTCGGGCCGGATGTCGGCCATGAGCTTGAGAAGCATCGAGATGAAGCCGTACGCGGCGTTGGTGGGTCGCCCGTCGGGCGCCGTCATCGACTCAGGCAGTGCGTGAAACGCGCGGTGCAGCAGGCTGTTGCCGTCGATAACTGCGATCGTGCGCTGGGGCATGCGTGACTACTCCTCCTCGACGACCGCATTCGCGGTCAGTGCGGCACTGCGCCGCACGACAAGTGCATAGCTGATCAGTGCAAAACCCATGCTCAGCGAGCCGACCGTCAGAAACGCGACGATGAGCTTCGCGACGAGCGTCGAACCGGCGAGCAGCAGCAGTGCTGCTGCGGCAGAAACGCTGCCCTCGAGAAGCAGCCTGCGGCGCCTTTTCGGCGAGTACTGAGTGCGCCATGCGGCGTACAGGTAGACGACGCCGGTCACCAGCAGGTAGCCGCACGCATACAGTACCAGCACCAGCAGCGTCATGGACGGCGTGAAGAGCATGAACGCCCCAAGGGCCATACCTACGACGCCCATGATCGCCGACGTCATCTGCTCCTGCCGGATGCTGTGCGTGGTGAAGACCCCTGTGATGGTGGCGACCGCACGCACGAATACGAAGGCCGCAAACGCGAACCGCAGCACGTTGAGGTCTCCGGCCGAAGGCAGGAAGAGCAGCCCGGCGCCGAAGATCATGAGCAGCAGTCCGCGTGCACCCACGAGAAGCGCATCAGTGTCAAGCGCCGCGGAAAGCGTGCGCGCCGACGGCCTCAGCTTGCGGTCGGTCTTCGACTTCTCGACGACTGCGGCCGCCACTCCCGGGTCGATGGTCGGGTCAATCGCTGCAACCGCCTCGACCGGCAGTGTGTGAGCGATGTCGTGGCCGCTGTCGAGCACGCGGACCTCGATGCCCTCGCGAAGGCCGGCGAGAGCTTCGACCGCCTCGGGCACGACCATCGGGTCGCGTTTGCCCGCTATAACGGTGACAGGCACGCTCGTCGCCGAAAGGTCGTCTGCGAGCTGACGTTTCTCGATCACATTCTCGATGGAGCGTAGGCTCGGCTCGTAGCGGTCCAACCTCGTGGAGCCCAGCGTGCTGCGCACGAAGCTTCGGCGAGAGAGCTTCGCGCCGCTTTCACGCAGCACCCCGAAGCTGTTGACGAAGGTCGCACGAGCTTTGTCGAAGCGCTCCTTACCCACCTCCGTGTCGTCGTGACCGACAGGTGGCACGAAGAGCACGAGCTGCCTGACCTGGTCAGGGAAGCGACGCGCGTAGCCTGCGGCAACCAGCGCACCCAGTGAGTGGCCGACAAACGTCACCCGGGTTCCTTCGGCGAGCAGCGCGTCGAGCGTCTCGCATATGGAGGCGACCTGGTTGTCGACGCTGTAAGGGATATCGAGCGGTTTGGGCGAGAAGCCGAAGCCGAGCATGTCGAGCGAGATGGCGCGATTAGACGTCGACACCGCGGCGGCGACCTCGTTCCAGAAGGAGCCGTCGTTCTCGATGCCGTGCAGGAAGACGAAGGTCTCGCCCTCGCCACGGTCCAGTGCGACGGCGAGCCGGCGGTCCTCCCACTTGGTGATCTCGCCGGCCATCATCACTGGCACGTTCTCCAGCAGCATGTGGTCGGCTTTGAGGTCGCCGAGTACTCGGACCTCCATGCTCGGCGCATATTCGGCACGAAGCGTCTGGATCTGTGACTGCACGATGAAGGTGTCGTGCTCCCCCACCATGAAGGTGATCGGCGCCTTCACGCGCACGAGATCGGCTGGGAAGTCGGAGCCCTGGATCACGTTCGCCATGTTGCGCTGGAGTATCTGCCAGTCGGTCTTCAAGTCCCGGGCGTTGATGAAGCCTTGGATTAGCTGGGACTCCTCGGACGAGAGCTTCTTGAAGACGCCCGATCCTTCGAAGCGTGCGCTCGTGACGAGCGAGAGCACCTGCTGCGAGCCTTCGCTCTGGAAGACCGCCTTGGCGTACGCGTCGTCACCTATCTGGTCCGGGCGCAGGAAGAAGGGCGCGCTGATGAGCACGAGGCGAGCGACCTCTTCGCGATAGGTCGCCGCGTACCGCAGCGCTATAGGGCCGCCCATCGAGTAGCCCACCAGCGTGAACGGCTCGTCGACTCCGATGTCACGAAGCGTGTAACGCAGCGACTCGACGTGATCGTCGATCGTGTAGTCGATGTCGAGCGGCTTAGGCGACTCGCCGTAGCCAAGCTCATCCACTGCGACGCAACGCCGGTCGAAGCCCATGGCCGTGACAACGGTGTCCCAGTCGTGACCTGTGGAGTTGATACCGTGCAGCAGCACGTAGACGGGGCCGTGCCCGCGATCTACAGCGACATGCAAGCGAAACGGTCCGGTCGCCATTCCCTACCCCCGAACGACGAAGCGACTGACAAGTCCTGCGGCGCGATACCGGCGACTCGTTCTTACTTTAGTCGCACTAGCCGTTCCACAGGTAGCCGACGTTGCGCACCGTCTCGAGCCTGCGCGAGAGCTCGCCGCCGATCTTGGAGCGGATGCGACGTACGTGGACGTCCACGGTGCGGGAGCCGCCGTAATAGTCGCTGCCCCACACACGGCGCAGTAGCACTTCGCGCGAGTAGGTGCGGCCCGGGTGCGTGACGAGAAACGCGAAGAGCGCGTACTCGAGGTACGTGAAGTCGATGGCCGTGCCGTCGAGATAGGCCTGGTAGGTGGCCAGATTGAGCGTGAGGTCGTCGATGCGAACGAGTTCTTGGGTCGTAACCTCTTCGCCCGGCCACAGCAGCGAACGGACGCGGGCACCAAGCTCGTCGGTCGATGCGCCGCGCACAAGGAAGTCGCTGGGGACGCGCACCGGAAGCCGGAGCGTGCCGAGGCCCTCAGGCTCGACGATCACGAGCATGCGAATCTCGGTGCCGCTAGAAGAGGCATGTTCCACCACCTGCGCGAGCGCATCTGGCGCGCGCCCTCCGTCGATGACGACGAGGTTCGTCTCGCCGTCGAGCAGCCGGCGTTGCATCTCGCCCATGGACGCCTCGGACGCCGAAACATCCAGCGCTGCGACGCCTTGCGAGATCCACGCTCGAGTATGCATGTCGTCAGAGACGATCAGCACGCGCTTCATATGCATTGCAGCTGCTCCAACGTTCAACCCGCAGGAGAGCCGCTTGCTCCTCTCCTACCGGTGCGCTTTGTATGTCCTATAAACCAAGAGTAGTTCCTCCGTGTTGCAGGCAGGTTTCCGCACTGCGATTGGCAGCGCCGAAGTGCGAGCGTACTCCACAGTACCCGCCCATTCTATTGCAGCTTGTCGCGAAGAGGACGGGGCGAATGGCGCCGGTGCGCGTAACCGTTCTCCGGCTCCCGACGAGAGAGGCCCCCGGCTGTGCGCCGGGGGCCTCTCTTTGGAGCCGATTCTCGTGCGTTTGACTAGATGACGCTCAGGTAGCGCTTGATCTCCCACTCGGAGACGTCCTGGATGTAGGCGCGCCACTCGGCCTTCTTGTTCTTGCTGTAGAAGGAGTGGATGTGGTCGCCCAGGATCTCCTTCATGGTCTCGGACTTCTCGAACAGCTCGATGGCTTCGCCGAGGTTGCCCGGAAGGGTCGCGATGCCAGCGGCGTCGAGCTCGGCCTGGGACATCTCGAAGATGTCGTTGGTCGCCTCGTCCATGAGCGGAAGCTTCTCCTCGATACCCTTGAGGCCGGCGCCGAGCATGACGGCGAACGCGAGATACGGGTTGCAGGAGGGGTCCGGCGAGCGCAGCTCGATGCGAGTGGCGTTCTCCTTGCCCGGCTTGTAGAGCGGCACGCGAACCATGGCGGAACGGTTGGCCTGGGCCCACGAGACGTAGACCGGGGCCTCGAAGCCAGGAACGAGTCGCTTGTAGGAGTTCACGAGCGGGTTGGTGACCGCACAGAACTCAGGAGCGTACTTCAGCAGACCGGCGATGTAGTGCTTGCAGATGTCGCTCAGGTGGCCCGGCTTGCTGGCGTCGAAGAACGCGTTGCCGTCCTTGGTGAACAGCGACTGGTGAACGTGCATACCCGAGCCGTTGATGCCGGCGATCGGCTTCGGCATGAAGGTCGCGTAGACGCCGTTGGCCATGGCGACTTCCTTGACGATGAGGCGGTAGGTCATGACCGCGTCAGCCATCGTCAGTGCCTCCTGATAGCGGAGGTCGATCTCGTGCTGGGACGGGGCGACCTCGTGGTGCGAGTACTCGACCGGGATGCCCATCTTCTCAAGAGTGAGAACGGTCTCGCGGCGAAGGTCGCTGGCGAGATCGAGCGGGGTCAGGTCGAAGTAGCCGCCCTGGTCGAGGATCTCCGTGTCCTGATCATCAGCGAAGTAGAAGAACTCGAGCTCGGGACCGACGTACATGGTGAAGCCCATGTCGGCGGCCTTCTTGAGCATGCGCTTCAGGGCGTAGCGGGGGTCGCCCACGAACGGCGAGCCGTCGGGACGGGTGATATCGGCGAAGATGCGGCCGACACCCTGCTCCTCGGGACGCCAAGGGAGCACCTGGAAAGTGGAGGCATCCGGGAACGCCACCATGTCCGACTCCTGGATGCGGGTGAAACCGTCGATGGAGGAGCCGTCGAAGCCCATGCCCTCCTCGAACGCGCCTTCGAGCTCGCTGTCCGTGACGGCGAACGACTTAAGAACGCCCAGCACGTCGGTGAACCAGAAGCGAACGAACTTGACGTTGCGCTCCTCGACCGTCTTAAGGACGTAGTCCTTGTCGAACTTCGGCGACATACAAGAACCTCCTTCACGTGCGCTATTTGCGCGATGTCGGACGGAAACTGACTTGTTCGTACACACATGCTACGGGGCGTTGTGTTTCGTATCTGTTTCGCTTTGCCGAAACATTGGCAACTCCTGCAACGCCTCGCTAAAACCGCTGTCTACCAGCACAAACGCCCGGCTCTGGGTGCAGGAGTCGGACGTTTGCGAAGGTCGTTTTGACGCGCGCCGCCTACAGGTATGTGTAGAGCTTGCCGTAGGGGCGGTGGCTGATCGGCACGAGGCGCGTGAACGGCACGGAGAGCACCTCGTCGAGGTCCATGCCGAAAGCCTCGCAGTAGTCGGCGAGAATCGGCTTGATCGAGGCGATGTCATCCTCGGAAGCGGTGAAGATGCCGCACTCCTTGCCGATCTGCCACGGCTCGACCTCACCGCGCAGGTAGATCTCGCCGCCGTGCATTCCGGTGCCGAGGTAGCCGCCCACGAGCGGGCCCTCGAGACGCGAGTTCATGCCCAGCAGCACGAGCAGGCCACCGGCCATATACTCGCCGAAGAAGTCACGAGCACGCCCGCCGCAGATCATGATCGGGCGCAGGTCCTCGTAGGCCTTCATGTGGATGCCCACGCGGTAACCCACATCGCCCTTGATGAAGACGCGGCCGCCACGCATGCCGTAGCCAAGCACGTCGCCGGCGTCACCGTGAACGATGACGTTGCCGGCGTTCATCGTGTTGCCTACACCGTCCTGCGCGTTGCCGAAGATCTCGACGGTCGGACCGTCCATCAGCATGGCGAGATCCTGACCCGGCGTGCCGTAAACCTCGATGCGCAGGTCCTTGCCCTTGATGCCGGTACCGATGTAGCGCTGGCCGTTGACGTTCATGAGCTTCACGGTCTTCACGCCGTCGGCAAACGCACCGCGAACGGCTTCATTGACCTGCTTATAGTAGACGCCCTTGCACTCGATAGTCGCGACGTCGCCATCGCGCTCGATCGCCGGAACGACCTGCACGTAGCCCTCGATGGGGCCTGCGTTGGTCTTGGTGGTCATTATGTCGTCCTCCCCTTACCGGCCCGCCGGCTTGACGCCGATGATCTCGCAGGTCTGGGCGTCGAGGCCCACGGCACGAAGGCGCTCGCGGCTTCCGCGCAGCGACTCGACTGCGTTTACGCCAAGGGCACCGAGGATCTCCTGCAGCTCGTGGCTCCACGCGTGCACGAGGTTCACCAGGCGCTCAGCTCCCCACTCGGGATCCACGCGGCGGGTGAGTTCGGGCTTCTGAGTGGTCAGACCCCACGAGCAGCAGCCCGTGTGGCAGCCCTGGCAGAGGTGGCAGCCCAGGGCCATGAGCGAGGCAGAACCGATGGCGACGACGTCGGCGCCCAGCGCGATCGCCTTGGCCATGTCGGCCGAAGAGCGGATCGAACCGGCCGCGATGATCGAGGCCTGGTTGCGGATGCCCTCGTCGCGCAGGCGCTGGTCGACGACGGCGATGGCGATCTCCAGCGGCAGACCGATGTGGTCGCGAATGATGGCCGGAGCCGCACCCGTGCCGCCCTTGAAGCCGTCGAGATAGACGTAGTCCGCGCCGGCGCGCACGATGCCCGACGCGATCGCGCCCACGTTGTGCACCGCCGCGATCTTCACGCCGACAGGCTTGTAGCCGCTGGCTTCCTTCAGCGAGTAGATGAGCTGCCGAAGATCCTCGATCGAGTAGATGTCGTGGTGCGGAGCCGGCGAGATGGCGTCTGAACCCTGCGGGATCATGCGGGTAGTCGAGACTTCCTTGTTGATCTTCTCGCCCGGCAGGTGACCGCCGATGCCCGGCTTGGCGCCCTGGCCGACCTTGATCTCGATTGCGGCACCGCGCTGCAGGTACTCAGGGTTGACGCCGAAGCGGCCCGAGGCGACCTGGACGATGACGTTGTCCTGGTACGGATAGAGGTCGGCGTGAAGGCCGCCCTCACCAGTGTTCATGAGGATGCCGAGACGCTGTGCGGCCATCGCGAGCGACTTGTGCACGTTCAGCGACACCGAGCCGTAGCTCATCGGCGAGAAGACGATCGGCACGTCGAGCTTCACGTTGTTCTTGATGCCGGCGCCCTCTTTGAGGCGGTAGCCACCGTTGCCGTCGGCTTCGACCTCGACGCTATCGGGCTTGCGTCCCAGATAGGTGCGCGTCTCCATCGGCTCGCGGAGCGGGTCGATGGACGGGTTGGTTACCTGACACGCGTCGAGAACAAGGTGGTCGAAGATGCTCTGGTAGGGCTTGTCGTTACCCATGCCCGTGAGCATGACGCCACCGGACTCGGCCTGACGCCAGACGTTCTTGCGCTGCTCTGAAGACCAGTTGGCGTTCTCGCGCAGCGCGAGGTCGTTCTTGCGGATCTTGATGCAGTGCGCCGGGCAGTAGGTGACACAGCGGTGGCACGCACGGCACTTGCTGTCATCCGGGAACGGCCGCTCGTTGAACGAGTAGACGCCCCAGCCGCACTGCTGCACGCAGCGGCCGCACTTGTGGCACTTGTTGTAGTCGATCTCTACCAGAAACTCTGGCTGGATGAGGCTCGTCGGCATCTCTAGTTCACCTCGACAGTCTCTTCGGCGATTTCGACGCCGGTAACGGCCGTCGAGATCTCACGCGCCGGCAGGTGCAGGTCGCCGTGGATGGGCCATTCGCAGGTTTCGACGCGAGCAATGACGGGCTCGCCGGCCTTCGGCGCCCACACGCGATCGGGGGCGTCGAGCACCTCGCGCATCGCGCTCTCTTCGGAGGCGACCATCACGATCGAGCCCTGAGTGGCGGCGACGAGCGGGCGCAGCTTGATGCGGTCGTTCAAAGCAACCATGCCGCCGTTGAAGCCGAGCACGATGGCGAACGGACCGTTGAGCATGCCCGGGCCGTAGACCGCGCGCAGCGAGCGCATGACGGCCTGCTGCTCTTCGGGCATGCGGTCGATCTCGCTCCACAGCGGCGAAGCGAGCGCCTTGCAGGCCAGCTCGAGCGGCAGCTTGTGGCGGCGAAGCATCAGGTCGAACAGGTAGGCCGCGACCTCGGTGTCGGTGCCGAGCGTGCACTTATAGCCGAAGGCCTCGAGATAGCGGCTGTTGATGCCGTAGCTGGAGATCTCACCGTTGTGCACGATGGACCAGTCGAGCAGCGTGAACGGATGCGCACCGCCCCACCAGCCCGGCGTGTTGGTCGGGAAGCGGTTGTGGCCGGTCCAGGTGTGGCCTTCGTACTCCTCGAGGAGGTAGTAGTGGCCGATCTCCTCGGGGAAGCCAACTCCCTTGAAAGCGCCCATGTTCTTGCCGCTGGAGGCGACGAAGGCACCATCCACACTCGCGTTGATGAGCATCACCGTGTGCACGATGAAGTCGTCGGCGGTCATCTCAGACTCGACGAGCTTGTGCGGGTCGGGCTGGAGGAAGTAGCGCCACAGGAGAGGGGCGTCACTGATGCCCTTGACGGCGCGCGTCGGCATCGGCTCGGCGAGGTCGACCACGAAGTAGCGGTCGAAGACGCCTTCGGCCTCCTCCTTCGCCTTCAGGTCGTGATACATCATGTGGAAGCAGTAGTGATCCGGGAACTCGGGGTAGATGCCGTAGCCGGCGAAGCCACCGCCAAGACCGTTACCGCGATCGCGCTGGACAGCCATCGCCTTGATGGCGTTCTCGCCGCTCATCAGGTTGCCGGACTGGTCGCAGATGCCCATGAGGCCGCAGCCGCCGTGGATCTTGTAGGAGGCCTCTTCGCGGTAGGCCGGACGCTCCAGCCCAAAGACGTTCTCGCGATCGGAGAACGTTTCGGGCTTCGAGGTCGGCATCCGCTCGAGAAGCGGTTCGAAGGCCATGCCTATTCCTCTCCCTCTACGTCGCAGGCGGCGATGACGGCATCGCAGCCCATGAGTCGCTTGACCGCATCTCCACCGGACGGCGGGAGCGGGGCCAGACCGAGCTTCTTGCGGGCGCCCTCTTTCGGCTTGCCCAGCGTGCCGGTCGTCATGAACATCTCGTAGCTCTGCGGAATCGAATCGGGGCGGCTGCCGCGCTTGATCGCGAGCTCCTTCAAGGTGCGGAAGACCTCGGCCATGCCGATGTCGGAGTGGCACAGCTCGAGGCAGGTGTAGCACTCGAGGCACTTCCACACGTTGGGGTCGTCGAGCAGCTCTTCAAGCTTGCCGTCGAGCAGCGCGCGGATCATGTCGTTGGGCTGGAAGGTCGGGTCGACCTTGCAGACCGGGCAGTCGTCCTTGCACGCGCGGCAGCTGTCGCACTTGTTGAGCAGCGCCACATCAAACGACTTGGAGAGCTCGGCCCTGTCTTCGGCACGCGCGTTCCACTTGTCGAGGAACGGCTGAACGCTCACGCGGTGCATGTCCATGCCCAGCTCTTCGGGGCTATGGCCATAGGCCAGCCCGATGAGCTCGGAGAGATAGAGCACCGGGATGTTGAACGGCTCGTTCTGGCGCTGCAGTGCGGCCTGGTTCAGGTCGAACTGCTGGAAGCAGCTCGGGCAGCCCACCACGAGCGCATCGACGCCGTGATTCTGCAGGTCGGTGAGCTTGCGGCGGTTGAAGGCCAGCGAACCCTCGCGCTCACCAACGCGGTCGAGGTAGCCGCCGCAGCACTGCATCTTGGTGGGGTAGTCGATGACGTTCGCGCCCAGAGCGGCCACGATCTGCTCGAACTTGACCGGGTTGAGCGGGTCGTCCCACTTCACTGCCGGCTGCGGACGCAGCAGGTGACAGCCGTGGTGAACGGCGATATTCATGCCCCAGAAGTTGCGCTTGGCCTTGCTTGCCACAAGGGCAGCGCCTTCGTGGTCGGCCAGCCACTCTACGAAGTGCACGACGGGCAGGTCGCCCGAGTAGTGCAGGTCCTCCGTGGCAAGGCGCTCGTTGATCTTGTCGGCTTCGCGCCAGTGCGTGGCCAGATGACTCTGGCACTCCTTGAACGTCGAATAGCAGCCGTTGCACGGCGTCACGACCCCAAGCCCGGCCTTCTCGACCAGCGCGAGGTTGCGAGCGGCCGCCGTGTAGAAGGAGTCGGGGTCGTTTGCCTTGACGAGCGTGCCTTCAGGACAGCACGTGTGCCCGGCGAGCTCGTGGACCTGAGCTCCCAGGTCGTCGAACATCACCCGGACCGACTTCTCGATGAACGGGAACCGCGCAGGGATCGTGCATCCCCAGAAGACCGCGAACTCCTTCATGTCGTACCCTTCGTCGTCCTCAACTCCGCCCGAAAAACGAAAAGCGCCCGCCAAGGCCATTCGGCCAGATGGCGAGCGTCATTGCTCGGGTGGTGCTTGGTGGTCCCACACGGAACCGGAGCGCGAGTATAGCACGCTCAAACGGTCCAGCGAAACACCCCCGAAATGTGTCAGAACGCTAGCGAATCACGCTCACGATGGCGATGACGCCGAATACCGCGATCGCCGCTCCTGAGACGCGGCTCAGGTTGCGGGCCGCCGTCGGACTCACCCCGTGACGTACGAGCGCGACTCCACTTGTGAGCGCGACCCACCACGCGAGCGAGCCTGCCGCGACGCCTGCGGTGGCCGTGAGTGCCGAAGCTGCCGAAGTGAGGCCGGCCAGTCCGGCGCCGGCGAAGACGGCCGCAAACGCCATGATCGTCATCGGGTTGGTGAGCGTGAGGCCGACCGCGCTCGTGTAGAGCGCGACGCCAGCGACATCTGGAATGCCCGGGGCGGCGGCCTCGGCCTCGGCGTCTTCTGAGGCCGACCGGGGCGCGGCCAGCGCCGCGCGCACGCCCAGCACGATCAGCGCGACGCCACCCACGATACGCAGGGGTGTCTGCCAAGAGGTGAGCAAGGCGGAGACGCCGGTGACGCCGAAGGCGGCGACCGCGGCATAGGTAGCATCGGCGGTCGCGATGCCGGCACCGGTTGCCAGACCCGCGCGCCAACCGCGGTGAAGTGTGCGCTCGATGCACAAGATGCCCATCGCACCCACCGGCATGGCGACCAGCAGTCCTATCACGAAGGTGCGGGCGAGCAGCGCCGCAGTCTCGCTGATGCCCACCTACGCCTCGCCAGCCTCTTCGGCGATGATCACGGCTTCGGCGATCTCTCTGAGCGGGCGGCGCTTGTCCATCGCGAGCTTCTGGAGGCGCTTGAACGCCTCGGGCTCGGTCATTCCGCGCGCCATAAGGATGCCCTTAGCACGATCGAGCTTCTTACGCGTCTCGAGGCGTTCGGTGAGGTCTTCGACTTCGGTGGCCAGCGCGCTCGCCTCGGCGTATCGCGAGACCGCGACGTGCATCGCGGGCACTATATCGGCGCGCGAGAACGGCTTGACGACGTAGGCCATCGCTCCCGCCGCGGCCGCCTGCTCGACGTAGCTGGACTGCGAGAACGCCGTCACCATCACGATTGGCGCGAGGCGCTCCTCGCCGATCACTTCGGCGGCTTCGATGCCTGAGACGCCCGGCATGTTGATGTCCATAAATACGATGTCGGGGTTGAGCTCGCGCGTGAGCGCGATAGCTTCGGCGCCGTCGCGCGCTTCGGCCACAACCTCGTGGCCTTCTTCGACGAGCATCTCCTTGAGGTCCATACGGATAAGGGCCTCGTCTTCGGCGATCAAGACACGCATTCGGCGCTACTCCTGTTCGGTGGGATGCTCTTCGTCGGGCAAGGGTATGCGAACGGTGACGGTCGTGCCACGACCGCCGGTGAAGGACAGGGTGCCGCGCAGGTCGTCTTGGACCACAGTACGCACGATCGCCAGGCCGAGATTCGCCGACTTTGCGGGGTCGAATCCGTCTGGCAGGCCGCGGCCGTTGTCGCGCACCACGAGCACGAGCTCGCCCGGTACGCGCCGAAGCTGGACAACTACTTCACCGTCGTCGGAGTCCACGACCCCGTGCTCGAGCGCGTTGTGCACGAGTTCGGCGGTGGCGAGCGCCAGTGAGGTTGCCGCGTGCGCCTCCACGAGACCCGAGCATCCCTCCACGCTCACGCGGATGGGTGACATCTCCCCCACCAGCCCGCGTTTCACCAGCTCAACGACGGTGCGCGCGGCTTCAGTGAAGTCGATGCGCTCCTCGTTTGAACCGGCCAGCAGGTCGTGAACGACCGCCATCGAGCTCACGCGCTCAGTAGCCTCTTCCAGCTCGCGACGCGTCTCCTCACTTGCGCTTCGGCGAGCCTGAATGCGAAGCAGGGACGCAATCGTCTGCAGGTTGTTCTTCACGCGATGGTGAACTTCGCGGATCGTTGCTTCCTTGACCTTTAGTTGAGCTTCACGCCTCTTGGCCTCGGTGACGTCTTGAACGAGCACGAGCACACCGCTGCCAACCGCGATCGAGCGGTAGACGAGCGAGCGGTCCCCCACCTCGGTGTCGGCTTCGAGTGCGCCATGCGCACCCAGCACAGGCGCGACTCCGAATCCGCCGCCTGGCAGCGCGGACGCGTTCACTCCCAGCACGGGGCCCTCGTGACCTGCCACGCGCATGATGTTGATCGCGTTTGGCGAGGCATAGGTGACCCGGCCCTCGCGGTCGATGCCCATGACGCCGTCGCCTGCGGTACGCGTGGTGGCGAAGGGTTCACCGCTATGCACGTCGACCAGCGGGCCTTCGGCAAGCACGGCGATAAGCTCACGGGAGGCCGACATGAACGCCGTCTCCATGGCACCCGACGTCTCAGCGACCTGCTCCGCGAGGTCTCGCACGAGAACCGCGTAAGGACCCGGGGAGCCCAGAGGGAAAGCGGCTGTCGTGTACTTGATGCCGCGCGCAACGCGAGTGCGCGTGCCGAGCACCGCTTCACCGCTAGCGGCCGCAGCATACGCCTCGGTCTGCTCCGAGTGGCTGAGGTTGTGGCCGGCGCGCGAGGCCGGAATCGGTGCGACAGCCGTGTTGGGCCGAGCGTCGCCGATCACCGACAGCGTCCCGTCGGGGCGCACGACGGCCAGCGCTACGTCGCCGTACGCGAGGTCGGCGAGCAGCTGCAGGTTCGCTGCAACGTTGGCGAGGTGCGCGGCTACATCAGGCTCGAGACCGCGCAGGGGATCGGTTGTCGGCATATCCGCAGTATAGGACAGCAGCAGCGCCCGGCTTGCGACGGGTCAGGTCAACACCACCGTCACCGTCGACCCCCAGACTTCAAGTAGCGCTTGAGGCACCGTGAACGAGCCGCGTGCCGAAGGGCCGGCGTAGCGAATCTCACCAGGCTGCACCTGCATGAGTAACGGTGCGTGCCCGCGCAAGAGGTTGATCTCGCTGCCGAACTCGCGTCCCAGTTCGCGCCGTCGCACTACGACCGAATCGAGGCGCTCGACGTGGAGTACCCGCCCGGCCGGGCCAACGATATCAAGCGTTAGCTGCTTCATCGCTGGCCTCCTTCGGCGACGCGACGGACACTGCCGCATCTTCGGCGGCGCCCTCAGCCCCCACGGAAGCGTCCGCTTCGGCCACGACTGGCGTCGTGATCTCCACGCTCTCCTGCGAGCGAGCAATCACCTCATCGAGCGCGCCGGCCATGAAGAAGGCCTGTTCGGGGATGTTGTCGCAGTGCCCGGCGCAGATCTCCTCAAAGCCCGAGACGGTGTCTTCGACACTCACGAAGCGCCCTGGGATGCCGGTGTACTGTTCGGCGACGAAGAACGGCTGTGACAGGAACTTCTGCAGACGTCGGGCTCGGGTGACCACGAGCTTGTCCTCGTTGGAGAGCTCCTCCACGCCGAGGATGGCGATGAGGTCTTGCAGCGCGCCGTAGCGCTGCAGGTAGGCCCGCGTTTCGTCGGCCACGCGCACGTGCCGCACTCCTACGACCGCCGCGTCGAGGATCTGTGAGGACGACTCAAGCGGGTCGATCGCCGGGTAGAGCCCCATCTCCGCCACACGTCGCGACAGGACTACGGCCGCGTCCAAGTGGCTGAAGATCGCTGCGGGTCCGGGGTCGGCGAGGTCGTCGGCGGGCACATACACCGCCTGCACGCTCGTGATGGCACCGTCGTCCGTTGAGACGATGCGCTCTTCGAGTGAACCGACTTCGCTGGCTAGTGTGGGCTGGTATCCCACTTCGGCAGGAATGCGCGAGCGGAGCAGGGAGACCTCGAGGCCCGCCTGCACGAAGCGGTAGATGTTGTCGAAGAAGAGCAGCACGTCGGTGTGCTCCGTGTCGCGGAAGTACTCGGCCGTGGTGAGCGCACAGAACGGGACGCGGAAGCGCGCGCCCGGAGGCTCGTTCATCTGGCCGAAGTAGAGGACGGAGCGGTCGAGCACGCCGGCACGACGCATCTCGCGCCACAGCTCGTTGCCCTCACGCGTACGCTCCCCCACTCCCGCGAACACGCTCACGCCCAGGTGAGCCTGCCCGACGTTGCGGATGAGCTCCATGATGATGACGGTCTTGCCCACGCCTGCCCCGCCGAAGAGAGCAACCTTGCCGCCACGCGGGAACGGAGTGAGCAGGTCGACGGCTTTCAGGCCGGTCTCGAAGAGCTCGGGGTACGAGATGACGCGGGAGTAGGGCACGGGTTCGCGCTCGACGGGCAGCCTCCCGGTGGAGAGCACTGGCCCCAACCCATCTACGGGATCCCCGGTGCAGTTCAGGATTCGGCCCTTCACGCCGGGCCCGACCGGGACGGTGACCCCTGAGCGGGTGTCGAAGACGCGCTCCCCCCTGCGCACCATGTCGGTCGAACCCAGCGCGAGCGCCCGCACGGATCCTTCGCCCAGCAGCTCTACCGCCTCGAGCGCGAGTCCGCGGTGGCGGTCGCCCACGCGCAGCAGGCTGCCAATCGCGGGAAGCTCGCCTCGGAAGCCGACGTCGACGACGGGGCCGATCACCTGCGTGACCCGGCCGTCGCACATCTCGCGAGTGAGGTCCGCGGCGGCCCGGGAGAGCGCTTCGGCGACGATCTCGTCGTTGAGCGGCAGGACGCGGGCGGAGTTGGCGATATCGATGATGTCGACAGATGCGCTCATGACTTACCCACCTGCCTCACGCGACGCGAGACCAGCACGCTCGTGAGATCCGCGGTGATGGCTTCGCGACGCACGCGGTTGTAGCGCACGCGCAGGTCCCCGAGTGAGCGGTCGGCACGTTCGGCGGCCTCTTCCATCGTCACCATGCGTGCTGCCTGCTCGCTGGCGTAGGACTCGAGCAAAACGTCTTCGACCTGCAGCCTCACCAGCACAGCCAGCAGTTCGTCGACGCACGCGTGCACGTCTGGCTCGTAGAACCAGCGTGCGTCGACGTCGTCGGCAGGCGAGTCGGCCTCGTCGAGCGCGATCGGCAGCAGCCGCACGAGCGCCGGCTCGCGCTGAACCGCCGAAATGAACGACGTGTACTGTGCCCAGACCTCGTCGGCCTCGCCGAGCAGAAACGCGCGCACGCACTCATCGAGCACATTGGTCACGAGCTCCACGGTCACGCCTGCGCGCGTCCAGTGCCAAGGCACTTCAGGCTTGATGCCGTGGATGGTGAGGAAGCGCACTGCCCGATCGCCCAGCGCAATGCAGCGCACAGGCTCGGAGTAGGTCGCTGCGAAGCGCTTGAGGCTCGCCACCGCGGCACGCCCCAGTGCGAGGTTATAGCCACCGCAGAGCCCGCGGTCGGCTCCGACAACTACCGTCAGCACTCGTTGCGGCTGCCTAACCTCCATCAGCGGGGAGAGCGAGACGACGTCCAAGCCAGCGGCGGGCGCAGCATGCTGCTGTCGCATCGCCATCGCCTTGAGCACCGCAGCGTGCGCCCGAACGCCCAGCGCGCGTTCGCGCACCATTGCGAGACGGGCCGCGGCCACCGTCGACATCGTTCGGCAGACGTCGCCTATGCCCTCGACGGTCGAGATCCGGCGCCTGATGTCATGAAGCTTCTGCATCAGAGTGCTCCGCCTCACTTGGCTTCGAGGCCTCGAGGAAGGCGCTCACGATCGAGCGCAGCGCCTCGTCGGCATCTTCGGCAGACAGCTCGCCGCGCAGTGCGCGATCGAGCTCCTCGGGCCGCTGCACGCGCGCCCACTCCACCAGGTCGTGCTCGGTCTGCGCGAGCGCGTCGACGGCCGTGTCGTCCAGAAGCCCGCTCACCACGGCGCAGAGCACGAGCACCTCGGCCTCCAGCGCCATCGGCGCGTGCGCCGGCTGGCGAAGCAGGGCCCGCGCTCGTTCACCGCGCCGAAGCTGCCTGCGCGTGGACTCGTCGACCTCGGCGCCGAACTTAACGAAGCGCTCCATCTCTTCGTATTGCGCGAGATCGATACGCAAGCGACCAGCCACTCGCTTGAGCGAGCCTGCCTGCGCCGAACCGCCCACGCGCGAGACCGAGAGCCCCGGATCCAGCGCGGGCCTTCGGCCGGCGTTGAACGCATCACTGCTCAGCACTATCTGGCCGTCGCAGATCGAGATCAGGTTCGTGGGGATGAACGCGGAGATGTCCCCCGCGAGCGTCTCGGCAACAGGAATCGCGGTGAGCGAGCCTCCGCCATGCTCGTCGGCGAGGCGCGCGGCGCGCTCCAGTAGCCGCGAGTGCAGGTAGAAGATGTCGCCCGGATACGCCTCACGGCCCACAGGGCGGTCGAGCAGTGCCGATATCTCGCGGTAGGTCGCTGCGTGTTTGCTCAGGTCGTCGTAGACCACCAGCGCGTCGCCGCCTTGGTAGAGGAAGTACTCGCCTAGTGCGCACGCCACGAACGGCGCGACGTAGCGGTGGGAGGGCATCTCGCCCGGAAGCGCGGCGATCACCGTCGTGTAGGCCATCGCCCCAGCTTCTTCGAGCGTCGCCACGATTCGGCGAACCGTTGAGGCCTTCTGCCCGATCGCGCAGTAGATGCAGGTCACTCCCGCACCGCGCTGCGCAAGAATCGTGTCGACCGCGATGGTCGTCTTGCCGATCTTGCGGTCTCCGATGATGAGCTCGCGCTGACCGCGTCCGATGGGGACGAGCGCGTCGACTACCTTGATGCCGGAGTGCAGCGGCGTATCGACCGGCTGGCGATCGACTACCGAAGGCGCGCCGCGCTCCGCAGGAAGCCATGTGTCTGGCACGATCGTCCCAAGCCCGTCGAGCGGGCGGCCCAGCGCGTCGATCACGCGGCCGATAACGCCGGTGCCCACCGGCACCTGCAGCGGGCGGTTCGTTCGGCGGACCTCGGCACCCTCGCGCACGGTGCCCTGACGGTCGAGCAACACGACGCCCACGTCGCACTCGTTCAGCGAGAACGCGATACCTACCGCGCCACCCTCGAACTCCACAAGTTCTTGGCTTCCCACATCGCGCAGGCCGCTCACATGCGCGACACCGTCGCCCACCTTGATGACGGTGCCTATGTCGCTCATGTCCTCTACGAGCACGCGGTCCGGCATCCCCGACAGGCTCTGCCGAAGGCTGCCGAAAGCAGCGTCCGCGTCCATGACCTCGCCGGCCTCGATCTGAGCGCGCAGGTCGCGGGCGATAGCGCCGAACCACGCACCGCGCGGATCGAGCACCACGCGCCCGGCGTCGCCGAAGGAGAGCACTGCTCCCGCGTCCATCGTGGGGAGCACACGCACCTCAAGTGCGATCTCGCGTCCGGCAAGCGAGCTCACAACGTCGTGCACAGACTGCACGACGCTGTCGTCGAGCCGCGTGCGAGTGCTGAGCAGCGCTCTGCTACCGTCCCAGCGCTCGAGCAGCCAGGCGACACGCGTGGCGTCGCTCATCGCTTCGGGCGGAGTGGGCACTCCTGTGGAGGCCTGCTGCGTCATCGCACCCCCGCCGGCTTCCTGTCGCTTTGCATGCCCTCCACCGCCTGGCTGACGTGTTCCTCTATCAGCCGGCGCTGGTCGGACAGGGTCATCCTCTCGTTGAGGATTCTGCGTGTCGCACGCGTCACGAGATCGACCATCTGCTCGCGCACTTCGGCGTGCATCTCTTCGGTCTCTGTGGCAAGCGTCTCGTCGGCGCGGGTGAGTAGAGCAGCAGCATCCGTATCCACGCGCTCGTGCTCTTCTGCCTCGACCTTGGCGACCTCGGCCTTCACGTTGTTGAGCAGGTGGCGCGCCTCAGCACGCGCCGACTTCTTGTGCGCGGCGGCATATGCGCGCTCACGCTCCAGCGCATCGGGCGCCACACGGGCAGCGTCGAGATCGGCGAGCGTCTTGGCGTGGCGTTCGGCGAGCATGTTCTTGACGAAGCCGCTGCGCTTGCCGAAGCCCACGGCCACGACCCACACGATGCCCACCAAGACGGCGAACTGGACGAGTTCGATGACGTAGGTGGTGGTGCGCATCTCTTTGACAACTTCGGCGAACAGTTCACCCAACACCGCCGGCACCCCCAACTCCCACTCGCGCCATCAGGTCATCAACCACGGCGCCCACTTCCTGCTCGCCGATCCCGCCGATCAGCTGCTGACAGGCGAGTTCGACGCAGGAGACGGCATGATCGCGCAGCCGCCCCTGCTCTTCGGCGCGCTGGGCCTGAATCGCGGCCCGCCCCCGCTCGAGGCGCGAGGCTGCCGTGCGACCCGCCTCGGCAATCGTCTCGGTGCGGTAGCGCTCCAGGGCCTCGGCCGAGACACGGCGCAGCTCGTCGGCTTCGGTACGCGCGTCAGCCATGGTGGCGTCGGCTTCAGCGTCGGCACTCTCGTGTAGGCGTCGGCCGTCGGCCAGCTGCTCATCGGCGCGCTCGAATCGCAACGCCCGCTCCTCCATGACGCGCACGTACGGCACGACAAAGACGCGTTTGAGCACCAGGAAGGTGATGAGCACGATCACAGCGACCGCTACTATCACCACCGGGTCGATCTGCTCCAATGGGTTGAGGTTCATCTGCATGGTGAATCCCCCGGTCAGCCGAGGTTGTTGGCCATGACGAGCGTCACGACAAGCGTGTAGATACACAGCGCTTCGACCAGAGCCATGCCGATCAGCATGGCGGTGAACAGCTGCGGTGCGATCTCAGGCTGACGTGTCATCCCGTCGATGGCAGATGTCGAGATCTGCTTCATCGCGAACGCGGCAACCGCGGCGCCGATCGCGATCGGGAGAACGGTGACCAGTGCAAGCAGCACTCCGTTCATTGTGCGAACCCCCCTTCGGCATGCGTGGTCGACGGCATCGCGTCCACCGGCTGCCCGGCCTTGGTGCGCTTGGGCCGGCGCTTCTGCTCGTGCAAGGCGTCGGCGATGAAGCTCGACGTCAGCAGCGTGAAGACCAGCGCCTGCACGAACGCTGGGATAAGTCCGAGCGCGTGCAAGATCAAAGGAATCCCGTAGGGAACGACCTGCATGACGAGCGTCACGGTCATGAACTCGCCGGCGATGTTGCCGAAGAGTCGCAGCGACAGCGACATCACGTCGGTGACCTCAGAGACCCACTGCATCGGATTCGGCCATACCAAGTGCTTCAAGGTGGCCAGCGGTCCTTTGAAGGCCGCCGCCGCGAGCAGTGTGCCGATGACCGAGCACATCGCGAGCGAGAGCGTCACGCTGAAGTGCGAGGTAGGAGGCCGATTGAACACCGGTATGGGAAGCACGCCGATGAGATTGCACACGAAGATGAAGAGGAAGAACGTCGCAAGAAGCGGCGCTACGGTCTCGATGATGCGCTGCCGGTTCTCGCCGTGCGCGATCTCGCGTGCCTTGTTCACGAAGAAGGCCAAGACGAACTCGCCGGCCGACTGACGCTTCGAGGGCTCGTCTACCGAGAGCACGATGCGCGAGAACCAGAACCCGAGGCCGATGAGCACACCAGACGCGACGAGCGCGCCCGTCATAACCACGATTGCCTCAGACGTGATCGCAAGCCCGGTCATGACGCGCCTCCATCCTCAGTCGTGCCGCCGTGCGTGTTGCCGAATGAGCGGCGCACCGCAAGCGCGCTGCCCAGCACAGTCAACGTGAGGTCGTAGACGAGCACTCCGGCGATGGTTCCGGCCAGAGAGAGGATTGCCGGGAATGCCCACGCCGCGGCGAGCAGCGCGGTTTTGATTACCAGCCTGCCGGCTATGAAGATTGCGGCCGCGCGGCTCGAGATTCCCAAGGGTGCCGATCCGGCTCGAGCCATGAGAACCGCGACATGAACGACCGCAACATCGATGCCTCCCGCGACCACACAAGCGGCCGCGAACGCGACTCCATGCGTGACGACGCCGCCCACCACCGCGACCGCGATGACAGCAACCGCTGCCCACAGCGCCACAGCGTCGAGGAATGCCCACGAGAAGCTGTCTGTGGCCCGGGTGTTCATCGCGCGTCGTCCTTCGGCGCGAAGATCTCGTCGCGCAGACGCAGCATGTCGCGGACGGCGAGTGCCAGGGCAAGAACCAGCCCGGTCCCTACGCCGTACGGGAAGGTTCCCAGTCCGCGATCGGCCAGATAGCCGAACAGCCCGCCTGCGGCGGCGTATGCGGGAATGAGTGACCACACAGCGATTGCGCGCAGAAACTCACGGGGAACCAGATCGCGCGCGCCCCTCGCGCCATGACCAGAATCATTGCCGCCGAGACTTCCAGCTGACATCGTCCGCCGCCCCCCTCGCGGGACCGCGCGGCTCCGTCGCTCACGTCTTGCTGCTACCCACTACGCTCCAGGCGGGGTCGTGGGTCTCGCGGCATAAGTGGCTTTGGTTCTTTTGTGCCCCTCATGGCAATGGTTGACACGGAAACGAAGGTCCATTTCGGCCTTCCGGCATCCCCCATTGGTAGGAACGAGGACGTTTCGACATCCCGCGCGCGGCCGATGGTGAAAGAAAAGGCACCCCCGAAATGGGAGCGCCTTTGGCTATACTATGCGGGCGCGCAGGCCCGGGTGGCGGAATGGCAGACGCGGAGGTCTCAAAAACCTCTGTCCGAAAGGGCGTGTGGGTTCGACTCCCACCCCGGGCACCAGCGCGACTTCCACGAGACGACGCTGTCTAGATCACTCCGTCGATCGCCTCTCCCAGCAGGTTCTTGACCGCGGCTTCGTGCGTTGCTGCATCGATGCCGAAGGTCTCGCACAGCCAATCGCCAGCAACGGCCCAACCGATCGCGCTCGACGTGATCATCGCTGAGACGAGCGCGGGGTCCAGGTCTGAGCGCAGCGCACCGGGCTCAGCGAGCCTAGCGGCGAGCTCCTTGCCGACGGGCGGGTCGAACGGGATCTTGGCAGGCACGAAGCCCTCCATGATCGCAGCGGCGAGCACGCGGACCTGCTCGGAGTTCTCGATGAAGGTCCCGAAGACGTTCTCGCCGGCCTCACGCGAGGTCTTGGCCTCGTCGAGATGGGCGTCCATGCCGCCGTTGGTGGCGATCACCTGGCGCAAGATCTCTTCCTTGCTGCCGAAGTAGAGGTGCAGAAGCGTGTGCGACACGCCGACCTCGCGCGCAATCTCGCGCACGGAAACAGCGTGGATGCCTCGTTCGGCGAAGAGGGTTCGGGCCGCGTCGACAACAGCGCGCTTCACGCGCTCGGGGCCGGTCGTTTCGGCAATCGGGGCGGTTCGTACAACCTCGTTTTGCGTGTTCACCCTGAAGACAGCTCCTTGGTTCACTTGCTGGCGGTTTCTGTAAGCGGTCGTACACGATACTCATTCACTCACGTCGGCTCAATGAGCAGAAAGCTTGCCATCGGCAGACTCACTCGTCGACTGCGTCGGCCGCCTTGCCCGAGACTGAGTAGAACGGCGCTGCTACGAGCAGTACCACGCTGCCCACGAGCCATGCGATCGAGATTGAAACCTGCTTCGAAAGCCAGCCGAAGAACGGTTGACCCGCGGCTGCTCCCCCGTCGGCGAAGAACGCGTCGAGTGAGAGCACGGTAGCGCGCTGCGACGACGGGATATGGCGGTTGAGATACGACATGCGTATCGGTGTCACGATGCCGAAGCCCACGCCCCAGACGAGCCAGAGCCCTATCGCCGCGGCTGCAGGCGCGATGCCGGTCGAGCGCCACACGATGCCCACCGCGCCGATGGCCGCGATCGCGACCGCGCTTACCACGCCCATCGCGTAGAGCACCTTGGGATTGCCGGCGAGCTCAGGGCGCTTCTTGGTCGCGCGGCTCACGATGGCGTTCCCGGCGATGCCCGCTGCCGAAGACGCCGCCTGTACCACGCCCAGAAGCCACACGCTGTCGCGGCCAAGCAGTGCCAGCACGTAGGGCTGCCACGCGTAGAAGCCATACATGAAGAAGAGGCCGCTGATCGCAGACGCCCACAGCACAGGGCGGATCACACGGCTTCGCCAGCCGAAGGCCACGCCTGCGTCGAAGACGGTCCGGGTCTCAGTGCCGAACGACGAGAGCTTCAGCGGCCGAGGCGTGAAGCCGACGTCGCGCACGACGGCGAGCGCGGCCACAAAGCAGATCGCAAGTACCACTGTGCGCACCGCGTAGGGCAAGCGCAGGTCCACCTGGCCCAGCAGGCCGCCGGCGAGCGAGCCCACCATCATGCCCACCGCAATCGATGTCTGACCCCACGCGAAGACGCGGTCCTTCGGCAGCTCCCAGCCGGTGAAGTCGAGCGCGTCGACGATCCATGCGTCGATGGCGCCGGTCTGGAAGGTGTAGCCGAGCCCCAGCAGGATGCTCGCGCCGAAGAAGCCCATGATGCCCCAGCCGAGCATCGGCGTGAGCACGTAGAGCACGGTGGAGAGCATGATGATGACGAAGGAGAGCAGGATCGAGATGCGGCGGCCCAGCGTGTCGGCGATGACGCCGGTGGGCACTTCGAAGACCATCTGCGAGACGGTGTAGCTCGTGTTGACGAGCATCGCGCCGAACAAGTCGAGCCCGCCGACTCGGATCACGAAGACGGTATTAATCGCCCAGATGAGCGACGCCCCTAACGTAAAGAGCCCCCCGATGCCTACGTAGGCACGGATGGCGCGACGCGAAGCCACCTCGTCATGAGGCCGGCGAGCGTCCGCAGGCTCCTCGCGATCAGTCACGCGTCACCACAATCGTTCCGACGGGCACCTGCTTCCACAGCTCCCGCACGTCTTTGTTGTACATGCGTATGCAGCCGTGCGAGGCGCGGGTGCCGATCACCCACTCCTGATTGGTGCCGTGAATACCGTAGGCGGTGAAGACGAAACGCCCGTTGACGCGCTTGAACAGGCGCATCTTTCGGGGACCGTAGACACCACGTGGATCGGTCTTGTACTTGATACCCACACGCCAAACCCGCGAAGGCGTCGTCATACCTACGCGCCCCAGCGCGACCGGGTAGGTCTTGACCAAGATGCCGTTCTTGACCCAGTAGAGCCTGAATTCGGACTTGTCGATGACGATGTAGCGCTTCCACTTGTACTTGAACGGGCTCGGCGTGTAGGCCTTCACGGGCGAACCGTTCACGAGAAAGCCGTCGACGTCGACCTTCTTGCCGCCGCCGGCGCCCTTCCTGCCAAGTGCCCGCACGGTGAGGGTGTGTGTGCCTGCCGAAAGGCCCGAGATCGAGTAGCCGGCCACGTGCTCGGCGACCGCCTCGCGGTACTGCGTCACTTTGGCGACGCGCTTGCCGTCGAGCAGCACTTCGGCAAGACCGCCCTCCGGGTCCTTGCGCCCGAACCACGTCACGCCGCTGCCGTCGAAGCGCACCGAGATCGAAGCGCCCTTGCTCTTGGTACGCCATGCGCGGCCGTAGGATGCGCCACCACGCTTGGAGACCCACCAGCTGCCGATGCGCGAGAGCTGGTCGCTGCTGTCCTCGATCGTCGTTTCAGGCACGGGACCCTGGACGGGCGTGCCGTTGATCTCGAAGGCGTCGACCACAACGCTCGAGCCCGTAGCGGCCGCGTTCTTCGCGTCCAGCGCCTCGACCGCGATCGTATGAGTGCCCGCCGAAAGCGCGCCGGAGTCCCAGAGCGTGGCCTGGCTCGTGCGCTGCGGGTTGTACGTGTCGACGTCGGCGACGGCCGCGCCATCCACGAGCACGCGAAGCTTCCCTCGATCGGGACCGAAGCGACCAATGAGGCTCGCGTGGTCGCCCTCGAAGGTCGCGGTGACCGTCGAGCCGGGCTTATCGGCGACGCGGTAGCTCAGGCCGGAGGCATTGAACATCCACACCGAACGCCACGCGCCCGCGTAGGACAAGCGCAGATCGTCGTCTTCGAATCGCACGCCTGCTGCGTGAGCGAAAGCCGGTAGAGCAAGTGCACCTGCGGTCAGAACCAAGACGAGCGCTGTGACGACACGAGACCTGCGGGGCATTCGCACACCCTTCCAGTGAGGGCCGACGCGGGTGAAATCACCTGGATATCGTACCCGTTTGGAAGGTTGCGCGAACCACGATATGAAAGCGAACATGTGTTCGACATACGCACGATGCTCTGCTAGGCTCGCATCGTGCCCCATCGAACAGGAGTTCGTATGTCTGAGACGAATCCCGTCACTCACCTCCCTGACGCCGCCGAAGTGGTCTGCCAAGACCTCAACGACGAGCAGCGCATCGCAGCCACCGCCGGCGACGCTCCCCTGCTCATCGTGGCGGGCGCGGGCACCGGCAAGACGGCCACGCTCGCGCACCGTGTGGCCGTCCTCATCGCGCGCGGCGCCGATCCCGGGCGCATCCTGCTGCTCACCTTCACCCGCCGTGCAGCGAGCGAGATGATGCGGCGCGCCGAAGGCCTGCTGCGCGAACTTGCAGACGCCGACGGCCCCGCCCTCTCAGGCGCCACCGTCTGGGGCGGCACCTTCCACGCGATGGCCTCCCGGCTGCTGCGTATCCACTCGCGCGATCTGGGCATGGAACCTGACTTCACGATACTGGACCGCTCTGACAGCGAAGACCTGATGCACATGTGCCGCACGGAGCTCGGCCTTGGCCGCGGCGGCACCCGTTTCCCCCAGAAGTCCACATGTCTCGACGTCTACTCGAGGTGTGTGAACGAGCAGCGCCCACTCGCCGAGGTCCTGAAGCAGACGTTCCCATGGTGCCGCCATGCCGAAGAGGGTCTGGCGCAGCTCTTCGCCGCCTACACGGACGCCAAGGAGTTGCAGCAGGTGCTCGACTACGACGACCTGCTCCTCTTCTGGCGTGGGCTGCTCGCAGACCCGATTGCGGGCGAACGCGTGCGTGAGCGCTTCGACCACGTACTCGTCGACGAGTACCAGGACGTGAACGCGCTGCAGGCCGACATCGTCTCTATGCTGCGGCCCGACTCCACCGGCATCACCGCCGTTGGCGACGACGCCCAGGCGATCTACGGCTTCCGCGCGGCGAGTGTTCGGCACATCCTCGACTTCGAGTTGAGGCATCCGGGTGCTGAGATTCTGACCCTCACCCGCAACTACAGGTCGACTCCCGAGATCCTCACCGCCACCAACGCCGTCATCGCCGAAGCCACCGAGCGCCGCGAGAAGGACCTGTGGACCGAGAAGCGCCCCGGCTCGCGCCCCTCGCTCGTGACCTGCCGCGACGAGGCCGAACAGACCGACTGGCTCGTGGACCGCATCCTCGACCACCGCGAGCAGGGCACGCTCCTCAAGCACCAGGCAGTGCTCTTCCGCGCTCAGCACCACTCGCTCGCGCTCGAGATGGAGCTCTCCCGCCGAAAGGTGCCGTACAAGAAGTACGGCGGCCTGCGCTTCGTGGAGATGGCTCACGTCAAAGACCTGGTCGCGTTCCTGAGGCTCGCCGAGAACCCGCGCGACACAATGGCGGCATTGCGTGTGCTGGGTCTCGTGCCCGGCGTTGGCCCCAAGACGGCGTCGCGCCTCGCGGGCCGACTCGCCGAGACCGGTGGGGACTTCGAGGCGTGGGTGGGCGCAGACGTGCCCGAGGCCGCTTCGGCACTCTGGCCTGACCTCGTCTCGCTGCTGCGCGAGCTTTCAGGCACCGACGCAGGCGCGCCGGCGCAGGTCAACGCGGTTCGGCAGGTCTACGCACCGCTTCTCCAGCAGCGCTACGACCATGCCGACGCGCGTGAGCGCGACCTCGAGCAGATCGAAGGCATCGCCGGGCGCTGTCCCGACCGCACCACGCTGCTCTCCGAGATCGCTCTCGACCCGCCTGCATACACGCAGGACCTCGCAGGCCCACCCGTGCTTGATGAGGACTGGCTAGTGCTCTCCACCATGCATTCGGCGAAGGGACTCGAGTTCGACACCGTCTACGTGATCCACGCCGCCGACGGCAACATCCCCAGCGACATGGCCACCGGCTCGCCCGAAGAGGTCGAAGAGGAGCGCAGGCTCTTCTACGTGGCGTGCACCCGCGCCAAGAACCACCTCTACGTCACTCACCCGCTGCGCTACTACACCCAGCCGCGCGGCCGAAGCGACACACACGGCTACGCCCAGCGCACCCGCTTCATCTCCGAGCGAGTCCTGCCGCACTTCGTGGAGGTGCAGGTGAGCCCCGATAGCGTGGCTGCCGAAGAGTCGCTGCCAGCGGTGACGACGGCGAAGATCCGCGACGGCGTGCGGGGGCTGTGGGGGTAGATGAATCGTGCGCAGTGGGCTGGCCCCCGTAGGGACCGACCCACCAGACAACCGCTGTGCGCTTAAGCGTCAGCGCTTCAAGTCGAAGCGATCGAGCTCCATGACCTTGCCCCACGCTGCCACGAAGCCATCGATGAACGTCTGCTCGGCGTCTTCACTCGCGTAGACCTCCGCCAAAGCACGCAACTGCGAGTTCGAGCCGAAGACGAGATCGACGCGCGTGGCGGTCCACTTCAGCTCCCCGGATGTGCGGTCACGACCTTCGAAGAGGTCGCTGCCCTCGGAGAGCGGCGTCCATACGGTGTCCATGTCGAGCAGGTTCACGAAGAAGTCGTTGGTGAGCACGCCCGGTCGCTGCGTAAAGACGCCGTGCCGCGATCCACCGGTGTTGGCGCCCAACACTCGCAGTCCACCCACCAGAAGTGCCATCTCAGGGACGCTCAACGTGAGCAGTTGTGCACGGTCTATCAGCATCTCCTCGGCGGTGACGGCATAGGCGGCCTTCTGATAGTTGCGGAAACCGTCGGCTTTGGGTTCCATGACCTCGAACGACGTCACGTCGGTCTGCTCGGCAGTCGCGTCCGTACGCCCCGGCGTGAACGGCACGGTGATGTCGAAGCCGGCGTCCTTGGCGGCCTTCTCCAAACCAGCGGCGCCCGCGAGGACGATGAGGTCAGCCAGGGAGATCTTCGTGCCGTCGTTCCGCGCAGCGTTGAACTCAGCTGCGATGCGCTCGAGCGTGTCGAGCACGCACGCCAGCCGTGCCGGATCGTTGACCTCCCAGTCCCTCTGCGGAGCGAGGCGCACGCGCGCACCATTGGCACCGCCGCGCTTGTCGGAGCCGCGGAAGGTCGACGCCGATGCCCAGGCGGTCGCGACCACTTCGCTCACGGGGAGGCCGGAGCCGAGCACCGTCGCCTTCAGCTCCGCGACATCACTCGCGTCGATCAACTCGCCATCGACGGGCGGCACGGGGTCCTGCCAGATGAGGTCTTCGGCAGGCACCTCCGGGCCCAGGTAGCGCGACTTCGGTCCCATGTCCCGGTGAGTGAGCTTGAACCACGCGCGAGCGAATGCATCGGCAAACTCCTGCGGGTGGTCATGGAAGCGCCGTGCGATCGGCTCGTAGATCGGGTCGAACTTCAGCGACAGGTCCGCAGTCGTCATCATGGGGCGATGCTTCTTTGACGGATCGAAGGCGTCTTCCACCATGTCCTCTTCGGCAACGTCCTTGGCGAGCCACTGGTGCGCACCGGCGGGGCTCGCCACGAGCTCCCAGTCGTACTTGAACAGCGTGTTCAAGTAGCCCATGTCCCACCGGGTCGGGTGGGCCTTCCAAGCTCCTTCGATGCCGCTGGTGATGGCGTCGGCGCCCTTGCCACTGCCGAAGCTGCTCTTCCAGCCAAGCCCCTGTGACTCGAGCGGTGCCGCCTCGGGCTCAGGCCCCACGTTCGCGGCATCACCCGCGCCATGGCACTTGCCGAAGCTGTGCCCGCCGGCAATCAACGCGACAGTCTCCTCATCGTTCATCGCCATACGGGCGAAGGTGTCGCGAACGTCACGCCCGGACGCGACGGGATCAGGGTTCCCATCGGGGCCTTGCGGGTTCACGTAGATGAGGCCCATCTGCACCGCGGCGAGCGGATTCTCAAGCTCGCGTTCGCCACTGTAGCGGCTGTCCGGGCTGTCGCTTCCGGCGAGCCACTCCTTCTCAGAACCCCAGTAGACGTTCTCGTCGGGCTCCCAGACGTCCTCGCGGCCACCCGCAAAGCCGAACGTCCCAAAGCCCATCTGTTCGAGTGCGCAGTTGCCCGCCAGAATCATCAGGTCCGCCCACGAGATCGCACGGCCGTACTTCTGCTTGATCGGCCACAAGAGCCGGCGCGCCTTGTCGAGGTTCGCGTTGTCGGGCCAGCTATTGAGGGGCGCGAATCGCTGCTGCCCCGCGCCAGCACCACCACGGCCGTCACTGAGGCGGTAGGTGCCTGCGCTGTGCCACGCCATACGAATCATCAGGCCGCCGTAGTTGCCATAGTCGGCTGGCCACCACTCCTGGGAATCGGTCATCAGTGCGTGAAGGTCGGACTTCAGCGCGGTGAGATCGAGCTTGGCGAACTCCTCTGCATAGCTGAAGTCCGCACCCATCGGGCTGTTCGCCGGGCAGTCCTGCCGAAGTGCCTTCACATTGAGTTGGTTCGGCCACCAATCCTGATTGGTGGGCCCGCCTCCCGCGATCATCTTGTGCCCCTCAGACATGCGATCTCTCCTCACCGCCCCGCATTTCGCGAGGCATTCTAGTAACCCGAGCTCTGCGACTCAGGAGCGTTCCTCTTCGGCACACGCGCGACACACTCCACGGAAGCGCACTTCGACTACGTCCACAGAGCCGAAGTGACCGACATCTGCGGGCAGACTCACACCATCAAGCGCTGAGCTCTCGACGTCGTCGATCCGTCCGCAACGCGAGCAGACGAAGTGATGGTGGTGTGTGGAGTTGGCGTCGAAGCGGACGGCGCTGGTCACACCTTGTACCCGGCTCACAAGCCCGAGGTCGGTCAGCGTGCCGAGTGTGCGGTAGACCGTGTCGAGCGAGATCGTGGGCACTCGCCCCCGCACACTGCGGAAGACCTGGTCGGCATCGGGATGCGCATCGGTTGATGCGACCTCACGCACGACTTCGAGCCGCTGGTGGGTCAACCGGAATCCGCAGGATCTGAGCGCACCGGTGAAGCGCGCTACCCGATCAGCGGCCTCAGCTTCAGGTACGGACACGCTCAACCTCCGCAAGTAGTGCTCCTACATAGGAACGTTTCTTACTATACCCATGTCGGACGACCCCCCCCGGGCTCGTGAGTCACACCATGGGTAGATTCAACATTACGCGCAGTCACCCAAGAGAGACATGAGCTCCCCATGCCTGGTCTTCGACGCATCTGGAACCCTGCCGAATATCAGGGCGGCCGAGTCAGTCGGCGCTACTTCGAGGGCTGGTACTTCAAACAGGTCGATGCGACGGGGCAACGGGTAGTCGCGGTCATCCCTGGCGTCTCCTATTCGGCGGACGGCAGCTCAAGCCACGCCTTCGTGCAGGTCGTTCCTGCGGGCGGCGAGATGCACTATTTCGCCTACCCCATCGAGGAGTTCGGATTCGACGCCAAGGCACCCTTCGGCGTCAACGTGGGACCGAACACGTTCTCCTGCACCCGAATGGTGCTCGACCTGGACGACGGCGAGCGTCGGGTTCGCGGCGAGCTCAGTTTCGGTTCGATGTCGCCGTGGCCGGTCACGGCGTTCTCGCCGGGGATCATGGGCTGGTACCGGTTCGTCCCGGGGATGGAGACGTACCACGGGGTGATATCGATGGACCACGGCCTCTCGGGGTGGATCGATATCGACGGCGACCGCACCGACTTCGGCGGGGGTCGGGGCTACATCGAGAAGGACTGGGGCCGCAGCTTCCCGAGTTCGTGGGTCTGGGCCCAGTCCAACCACTTCGGCCGCGAAGGCATCTCGCTGAGTCTCTCGGTGGCGAAGGTCCCGTGGATGACGGGCGCTTTTGTCGGTCACATCGCCGGCTTGCTGCTCGACGGCAAGCTGCACCGGTTCGCGACCTACACCGGCGCGAAACCTACCTGCATCGAAACCGGCAAGAACGAGGCGCACTTCACGCTTGCCGACAAGCACGAGGAACTCGACGTCCACGTCCGTGGCTGCGAGGCGCTCATCCTGACCTCCCCGGTCTTGGGCGCCATGGAGGGCCGCGACGCTGAGTCGCTGGGAGGCACCATCGACGTCACCCTGCGCTCACTGCGCGGCGGCCGTGCACCAGCTGTGTTCCAAGGAACGGGCACGGCCGCCGCAATCGAGGTCATGAACGACAAGAAGGAGCTTGGGCACATCCCCTGCGGGGAGACGCGCGAGGGGAGTCGGCGCTAGATATCGAGCGCCCCCGACCATAGGGTGACCCGGGCGATCGGCATGTCCCCCGACACAATCAACCGCTAGGGCTCGATGACGACCTTCACGCTCTCCCCCGCATTCGCCACAAGGCCGAAGCCTTCCTGTGCGCGCTCAAGTGGGAGGCGGTGTGTGATGAGGTCGGTGACCGCGACGCGTCCCGTAGCGATGAGATCCATCGCCATGGCGAGGTCGGCGGGTGCGGCCCCATAGGCGGTGCGCACGCTCACCTCGCGGCGCCAGAGCTCGTTGAGGGGCATGGGGTGGTCCTGGCCGGGGGCCGGGACCGCGAATACCACGAAGGTCGCGCCGTTCTCGAGGCACGCGAGGCCCTGGTCGATTGCGCTCGGAGCGCCGGTGCCCAGAATGACGAGGTCAGCGAGCTGGCCGTCGTTGGCGTCGCGCAGCAGCTCGGGAAGCTTGTCCCCTGCCTCGATAGCGTTGAAGACGCCGGCAGCGCCGCTCTTGAGCGCCCAGTCGAGCCGGTACTGTGAGACATCGGTCGCGAAGACCTTGCCGGCGCCCAGCGCGAGCGCAAGCCGAATGTGCAGCAGCCCGGAGATGCCGCTACCCATCACGAGCACGGTCGAGCCCGGGCGCACGCCGGCGCGCACCTGCGCGCGCACAACACACCCCAGCGGCTCGACGAAGCTGCCTTCCTCGTAGCTCATCGAGTCGGGCATCTTGAGAATGCCGCGGTCGGTCTGAAGCGCGGGCATCCGCACGTATTCGGCGAATCCACCGGGATCGAAGTTCGTGGTGTGAAGCGTGTGGCACGCGGTGTGGTTGCCCGAAAGGCAGTAGCGGCAGGTGTTGCACGGCACGTGGTGCGAGAGCACGACTCGGTCGCCCACGGCGACGTTGCCCACACCCTCTCCCACCTCAACTACGTCGCCAGCAACCTCGTGACCCAGCACGATCGGGGCCTTCGGCACGCGGTACCACTCGAGGACGTCGGAGCCGCAGATGCCGCTCGCCTTGATCCGCACGAGGGCCTCGCCGGCACCGATCTTCGGCACGGGACGCTCTTCGAGACGCACGTCGGAGTTGTTGTAGTAGACGGCAGCGCGCATCGTCTCAGGAGTCATCGCGGCAGACCCGCTAGATCTTGCGCGAGTCGTCGGCGGCAACGGAGCTGCCGATGCCGGGGCCCGTGATGCCGGTGGCGGCCTTCTCGTCCATGTAGATGGTGAAGGCGTCGTCGACCGAGACGTTTTCGTGCACGACTGCGTTGACGGCCTTGATCATCCCCAGCGGCGAGTCGCTCTGGAAGATGTTGCGGCCCATGTCGACGCCCGCAGCACCGCGCTGCATCGCGTTGAAGGTCATCTCGAGCGCCTCGCGCTCCGGCAGCTTCTTGCCGCCGGCCATCACGATCGGCACCGGGCAGGTGCTCGTCACGCGCTCGAAGTCGTCACAGTAATAGGTCTTGACGATGTGGCCACCCGTTTCGGCGATGATTCGGCTGGCCAGCGCGAGATAGCGCGCATCGCGCACCATGTCCTTGCCCACCGCCGTGACGCCGATGACCGGGATGCCGTAGCGCTCACCCTCGTTGACGAGCTTGCCGAGGCTCGCGATGGTCTGGTGCTGGTGCGGCGCGCCGACGAAGACCTGCACGGCCATGCCTGCAGCGTTCATGCGGATGCACTCCTCGGTGCTCACGACGATCGTCTCGTTGGAGAGGTCGTCTTCGAGCACGGAGTTGCCGCCGGAGACGCGCAACACGATGGGCGTCTCCACGCTGCTGGGAATGTCGTTGCGCAGCACGCCGCGCGTGAGCATAAGCGTGTCGGCATACGGCGCAAGCGGCACGATCGACTCGCTGCAGCGCTCGAGGCCGGTTGTGGGGCCAAGGAAGTAACCGTGGTCGATGGCGAGCATGACGGTGCGGCCATCTTTCGGCTTCAGAATGCGGGACAGACGGTTCTCAAGACCCCACGACATGTGAGTGCCCTCTCTATCGGTTGTGTACGGCAAACATCCTACAGCAGCGGCAGGCCCGTGCTGTCGCGCAGGTCGAGGATGTGGCAGGACTCCTCGAGCACCGTGATGATGCTCCACGCGTCCCACAAGCTCTCCCCGATGCCGAAAGG
>DASRYH010000007.1:0-33648 GCA_035687245.1 Coriobacteriia bacterium | reverse complement strand
CGGGAGGGATGGGCATGTTGTTGAAGCCGGACTCGTCCATGTTCGCTCCTCGGATGCGAAACGCGTGGGTACTCAAGAGGGCGCGGCGAAGCCGCGAATACGTGTCTGTCGCGAAGCATACCCAACCCCGCACTACCTGCTTGAATCTCCATGAAAGTGACACCGTTTCCGGCAGGGTCCCAGATGCTGTTGAGTGCAGGTGCCCCACGCTCTAGACTGCGGAGAGGCCAACGGGAGGGGAGCAGGTGGACGACGAGTTCGTGGGTGAGTCCGGCGAAGCAGCCGAACAGCCATCTCTGGACGAGGTGCCCCAGGTCGAGGTGAGTGAGCCTGCCCCGAAGCCTTTGAGCGAACTTGTGCCCGAAGTCGTCGCGCCAGAGGCGCCGGAAGAGGCTGCTGTCGAAGACATCGCCGAGGCCGGATTCGACGCTCGAGTCGCCGAGATCGCCGCATCGCTCGACACGGCCTCCTTCGAGCCGGTCGAGGCGACTCAGCCCGACGTAACGGCGGACGCGGTCGCTCCAGACGCACCCGCCGCCGAGGAGGACGCGGTCGAGCCCGAGGTCGAGACTGCCGGATCCGCCGAAGACGCTGACATCGCCGAATCCGCCGAGACCGAGGCCGACGCCGATAGCGTCACAGCCTCGGAGACTGATGACACCGCCGCCGACGCCGCCGACGATGCGGACGCCCCCGCCCCTGACGCCGCTGCAGACGCCGCCCCAGCCGCGGTGGTCGTCGTTCCCGACCCCAAGGGCGCTGCCTGGTGGCCCTTCATCGTGCTAGCGGTGCTCTGGGTTGCCTTCGCCGGCGCACTGGGCTGGCTGATGTACTCCGCCCCCAGCGGCGTGCCTAGCGTCGAAGTCACCTACTACCAGTACACGATCATCGCGGGCGTCGCGCTGACTCTTCTGGGCCCCTTGCTCGCTATCGTGCTCTTCTTCAACGGTCGGGACACGGTTGAGCCGCGCTCCGGCTTCTTCGCTACGCTTCTTCTGAGGGCATCGCTGGTTACGCTTGCCGGCGTTGTCGTCTGGTGGATAGTGCTGATCGGTGCCGACGCCTACCGGCTCGGCCGGTTGCTGTAGGAGGGTGCGTTCATGACGCTGGTCCCGTCTCAGATGCGGGTGGCTCTGCTCGTCGGCGGACGCTCCGCCGAACGCGAGGTCTCGCTCAACAGCGGCCGCCAGGTCGCCGAGGCGCTCGAGATCAGCGGCTACGATGTCGTGCGCATCGACTCGGGTGCCGACAGCTTCATCACCGAGCTGGCCGAAGCGAAGCCCGACGTCGTATTCATCTGCCTGCACGGCCGATTCGGCGAGGACGGCACAGTCCAGGGTCTCTGCGAGCTGCTCGGTCTGCCCTATGTCGGGTCTGGAGTGCTCGCGAGCGCGCTGGCGATGGACAAGGTCATGAGCAAGCACGTCTTCGAACAGGCGGGCATCTCAACGCCGGCCTACGTGACTCTGCGCCGCGGCGAGGCACTCGACTACGACGACATCGTCGCCAAGCTCGGCCCCAAGACCGTTGTGAAGCCCGCGAACGAAGGCTCATCGGTGGGCATGTCGATCGTTCACGAGCCCGCCGAGTTGCCCGCCGCAATCGACAGAGCGTTCGAGTTCGACGCGCTCGTGCTGGTTGAGCGCTTCATCGCAGGCGCCGAAGTGACGGTGGCGGTGCTCGGCAACGACTCGCCTGAGGCTCTGCCGACACTCGAGATCGTCCCCGAGCACGAGTTCTACGACTACGAGTCCAAGTACGTGCCGGGCATGAGCCGGCACATCATCCCCGCCAACATCAGCGTGTCCGCACGCCTCGAGTGCCAGCGGCTCGCGGTGGAGGCTCACCGGGAGCTCGGCTGCCGGGGAATGTCGCGCTCCGACACGATCGTGACCGAGGACGGCGAGGTCTACCTTCTCGAGACGAACACCATCCCTGGCATGACTCCCACGTCGCTGCTTCCCGATGCGGCGCGCGCCCAGGGCATTGAGTTTCCCGAACTGTGCCACCGTCTTGTGGGCTACGCGCTCGAGCCCGTGCGCTAGTGGCTCGCCGAACTAACTCGAAGCGATGAGCAACCTTCAGTGGGACAGCTCGCTCGACACCGGACACAAGCTCGTCGACGAGCAGCACCGTAGCCTGCTTGCGCTCATCGGCGAGGTCTTCGACGCATCGCGGAGCTTCGACGTCGACATCACCGCCCGTGCGCTTGAGGCTCTCTCCAGCTACGTGGTCGTTCACTTCGATGCCGAAGAGTCGCTCATGCGAGAGCATGGCTACCCGGACGGAGACGCGGAGGCGCATCGCGCGGAGCACCGGGACCTGACGACTCGTACTCGCGAGCTCGTTCTCGAGTTCCGGGAGCAGCCACAGATAGCCGCCGTGGAGCTCTCGAGCTTTCTCATCGAGTGGCTCACGCACCACATCGAGCACTCAGACCGCAAGCTCGTGGAGCACGTGCGTAGCGTCGACGGCTAGGGCGCCAGCGGCAGCAGCAGCCGCACGACCGTCCCGCCGCCGTCCCGCTCACGGATCTCGACTCGACCGCCGTGAGCTTCGGCGACGCCGTTCACCACAGCCAAGCCCAGCCCGGTGCCGGGCACATCAGTGCGGCCCAGGCGCTCGAAGGGCTGCAGCACCTGCTCACGCTCGTCTTCCGGGATGCCCGGCCCGCGATCGGCCACGGCCAGAACTCCGAAGCCGTTCTCGGTACCGACCTCGATGTCCACGCCGCTGTTGCGCAGCGAGTACTTCAGCGCGTTGTCGATCAGGTTGCCCAGAGCGCGCTCGAGCGCGTCGGGAACACCGCTGACCTCGGGTCGGTCCACGACGGTGAGCACCACCTGTCGGCCGGTGATGGCTCGCTGTTCAGCAGCGACCGATTCGGCGAGCTCGACGAGCGAGATCCGCTGCCCGGGAGTGCGAGCGTGGCGCGCACCGATCATGAACGAATCGACGAGCCGGTCGATTCGGCGGACCGCTCGCGAGATGCCGTCGAGCGCTGCCTTGCGGTCCTCCTCAGACAGCTCACGCCGCAGCAGCTCGGAGAAGCCGGAGATGACGGTGAGGGCGCCGCGTACCTCGTGCGCGACGACAGCCACATCCTCTTTCGTGAGATTGTCGGGTGCTTCTGAGTTGAGAGGCATCTGTCAGGCCGCCTTGTTCTTGCGTGCGATCGCGAGCTTCGTGATGTCGATGAGCACGATTGGGATGAGGGCTGCGAGTACGACAGCCATCCAGTCGTGGATACCCAGCGGCTGCGTCTTGAAGACGCGCTGCATGGCCGGGACGTAGATGACGAGCGAGTGCAGCGCCATCGATCCGCCGAAGGCCAACAGCAGCCACTTGTTCTTGAACGACTCGATCGAGAAGACGCTCTTGGTCGAAGAGCGGAAGTTGAAAGAGTGGAGGAGCTGAGCGAGCACGATGGTGGTGAAGAGCATCGTCTGCGCATGGCGCGCGCTGTCCACGCTGAACCAGCCGAACTCCACGCCTAGATACATAGCGAGAGCGCCGACGGTGATGAGCGCCCCCTGCCACAGCACCTGCAGCTGCCGCGACTTGGTGAGAATCGACTCGTCGGCGGAGCGCGGCGCACGGTCCATGACGCGCGGGCTGCCGGGATCGACACCCAGAGCGAGCGCGGGCAGCCCGTCGGTCACGAGGTTGATCCATAGGATCTGGAGCGGCAGAAGGGCAGGCTCGGGGGCGAGCAACGCCGTCGTGAAGATGATCAGTACCTCGCTCATGTTGCAGGAGAGCAGGAAGAGGATGAACTTCCGAAGGTTCTCGAAGACGACGCGACCCTCGCGCACGGCCTCAACGATGGTCGCGAAGTTGTCGTCGGCAAGCACCATGTCGGCTGCTTCACGGGAGACATCGGTCCCCACGCGTCCCATCGCCACGCCGATGTCGGCCCTCTTGAGCGCGGGGGCGTCGTTCACGCCGTCGCCGGTCATCGCTACGACCTCGCCGTGGCGCTTCAGCGCGTCCACGATGCGCAGTTTGTGCTCCGGGTTCACGCGCGCATAGATGCGAATGTCTTGCACGATGTCGAAGAGCTCGTCATCCGACATCTTCTCGAGCTCGACGCCCGTCACGACGCGCTGGCCGGAAACCAGGCCGATCTCGCGCCCGATGGCTTCGGCGGTCAGACCGTGGTCGCCGGTGACCATCGCGACGTGAATCCCGGCCTTGTGGCACTCCTCGATGGCTGCGGTGACTTCGGGCCGCGGCGGGTCCTGCAGGCCGAGGATGCCCACGTAGACCATCGCCCGCTCGATCTCCTCGCCCTCGACCGGTTCGCCTTCGGCAAGCTCGCGGCAGGCGAAGGCGAGCGTGCGGAAGCCCTGTCCCGCGAGTTCGGCGTTTGCGCGCTGCAGCTCGTCGCGTAGCTCGCCGGTGAGCTCGACGATCTCGCCGCGCAGCAAGGCGCGCTCGCACAGTGAGAGGACGACGTCAGTGCCGCCCTTCATGTAGGCGACCCGCGAGCCCTCTATCGCGTGCACGGTGGTCATGCGCTTGCGCTCGGAGTCGAAGGGCACCTCGCCAATCCGGCGCGGCCGCACGTTGTCGTGCTGGATGCGGTCGGCGGCCACGATGAGCGCGGTCTCGGTGGGGTCGCCCAGAAGCTCGCCCTCAGCGCCGAAGCGGGCGTCGTTGCACGACGATGCGATCTCGAGCAGCAGCTCGCGATCCGAGCGCGATGGGTCGCGGTCTTGGGGCTCCATGCCGAAGTCGGGCAGCAAGTGGACGAGGTCGGTGCCGACCATCATGCGCTTGACGGTCATCTCATTGCGCGTGAGCGTGCCCGTCTTGTCCGAGCAGATGAAAGTGGTCGAGCCGAGCGTCTCCACAGCGTGCAGCTTGCGCACGAGCGCGTTGTGGCCAGCCATGCGGCGCACGCCCAGCGAGAGCGCGACGGTGACGATGGCAGGGAGTCCCTCAGGGATCGCCGCGACAGCCAGCGAGATAGCCACGAGCAGGGCAACGGTCGCGGTATCGCGGAAGCCGTGCTGAGCAATCGCGTCGTGCAGCGGAAGCTGGCTTCCGGTGACTGCGCGCCACATCTCTTCGACGAAGACGATGAATGCGATCACCAGCACGATGATTGCGATGCGCTTGCCGACGGTCTCGAGTTCCTTCTGCAGCGGAGTGTCTTCGTCTTCCTGCCCGGCGAGCAGCTCGGCGATCTTGCCCATCTCGGTGTGCTGGCCGGTGGAAGTGACGACGTAGATGCCGTGGCCGACCGCTACCGACGTGCCGGCGAACAGCATCCCGACGCGGTCACCGAGAGCGGAGTCGGCATCGGCCAGATCGCGCTCGTCTTTGCGGACAGGCGCGCTCTCGCCGGTGAGAGCTGCCTCTTCGACGCGCATCGCGCCGGCCTTGATGAGCCGCCCGTCGGCGGGGATCTTATCGCCAGCCTCGAGCACGACGATGTCGCCGGGCACGAGCTCGACGGCGGGGACGCTGCTCTCGGCGCCATCGCGGAGCACCTTAGCGACCGGCGCCGACATCTGCTTCAAGGCGTCTAGCGCCTGTTCGGCGCGGTACTCCTGCACGAAGCCTAGGACGCCGTTGAGGATGAGGATCGCTGTGATCGCGATCGCCTCGGGCACCTGACCCTCGATGGCCGAAATCGCCACAGCCGCGAAGAGCACCCAGATCATGAAGTCATTGAACTGGGAGATGAACATGCGCCAAGCGGGGGTCTTGTCCGCCGCGCGCAGCTCGTTGGGGCCGTAGGCTGCCTGGCGTTCGACGGCTTGTTCTGACGACAGGCCGGTCGCCGGGTCTACCTGCAGAAGTTCGACGGCCTCAGCCGCGCTTCGGCAGTGCCACGGGTCAGCTTGGGTGCAGGAAAGGGGGGCGGAAGAAGAGTTCTCTGCCACGAAGGCCTCCAAAGGAACCGCTGGTGGATAGTCCACCAGAGGTCTCGCAGTCGCTGTCGCGACGGGAGGACCGGGGCGAGACTGCGCCCGGGGATGTCGGCCCTCACCCTCCAGCCTGATGAGCTGGAGCGCTACTCCCCTCTGATAGGGCGCACCTTACCCGAAGCGCCGAAGCGCGGCAAACGCGGCGGAAGGCTTCAGCTGCAGCTCTTGGTGACGAGCTGGTGTGCGGTCACGGTTGCGGCAAGGCCGCCGCCGGCGGTCTCGCGCAGGCTCGGTGGCAGCGAGCGGCCCACGTGCGCGGCGGCGTCGACGACCTCGTCGAAGGGGATGGGGAATTCGACGCCAGCTAGGGCCATCTCGACTGCGGAGAGTGCGACTGCGGCGCCGGTAGCGTTGCGCACTACGCACGGGACCTCGACGAGTCCGCCTACGGGATCGCAGACGAGTCCAAGCAGCCCCTGCATGGCGAGCGAGGCGGCGTGGCCGGCCTGCTCAGGGGTGCCGCCAGCGAGCTGGGTAGCGGCCGCAGCAGCCATCGCAGCGCCGCTTCCGACCTCGGCCTGACACCCTCCCGCAGCCCCGGAGAGCGTGGCGCGCGCGGCGATCACGCCGCCGACGCCGCCAGCGGCAAAGAGCGCCTCGATGACGGCCGCGTCGGTCGCACCGACAGCGGATGCAACCTCAAGGATGACCGCAGGCAACACGCCGGAAGCACCGCCAGTAGGGGCGGCGACGATTCGGCCCATCGCGGCGTTGACTTCGGCAGTGGCGAGTGCGGAGGCAAGCGTCTGGGTGAACAGCCCGCCCACGGGGCCTGCAGTGGAGTTCGCTACGGCATTCGCGTCGCCGCCTGTGAGCCCCGAGCGCGACCTCGCCGAAGATGTGCGACCGCGAGCGACCGCGTCGCGCATGACGGCGAGAGTCTCGGCCATCCGTTCGGTGAGGGCTTCGGGTGTGCGCTCGCTCTCGTCCGCCTCGCGAGCCAGTGCAGCAGCTCCGAGTGATCCGTGCGTACGAGCAGCTTCGAGCAGATCGGCGAAGGACGCGTATGCCACGAAAGGCCTCCTTGGGTGTGAGTCGCCTGTCGAGTCTAGCGGATACGGTATTTCTTACCGAAAACCTCGGGATTGCTTGACGCGCGCCTCGCCGCTGGCATAGTATCTGCACACACTACGAATTAGCACATACTAATTATGGAGGTCGAGATATGTTCGGGAAGGCGCGCAACGCGAGCGAGACGAAGGGCACGAGCCTGTGCGATACCTGCGGTCTCGACTGCGCGCGTGCTGGTGAACATCTCGAGATTGTATCTGTCGACGACGACCACGCACGCGTGCAGGCGCTCCGGTTCGGCATGGCCGAAGGTGCCCGCGTCCAGTGCGTCACCCGTATTCCCGCCGGTCCGCTCGTACTCAGGAGCGGGCGCCAGGAGATCGCGGTCGGCCGCTCCCTCGCAAAGAGAATCCAAGTGCGCATCCACGCGCACGGCGACTGCGTCACCGCCTAGCACGTCACTCACGCTTCTACTCGCAACGACCTGAACGCTCGATATGAGGAGCATCATGGCCACTGCCGAAAAGGCCGGCGCAGACGCGCTGTGCCACTGCCACCCAACTGGTACCGACGCGCGTGACGGCGTCGACACCGTCGTGCTCGCCGGCAACCCCAACGTGGGCAAGTCGGTCGTGTTCAACGCGCTGACCGGCACCTACGTCGATGTCTCGAACTTCCCGGGTACGACCGTGGAGCTCACGCGCGGCCGATTCGGCGACATCGACATCATCGACACGCCCGGCGTCTACGGCGTCTCGTCCTTCAACGACGAAGAGACCGTCGCGCGCGACATCATCTTGACCGGCGACGTCGTCATCGACGTGGTCGACGCAGTTCACCCGGAGCGCGATCTCTTCCTGACCCTGCAGCTCATCGACATGGGGAAGCTCATGGTCGTCGCGCTCAACATGGCCGACGAGGCGCGCAAGCGGGGCGTGGGCATCGACCGCGACCTGCTCGAAGACCTGCTGGGCGTACCCGTGGTCGAGACGGTAGCGGTCACCGGCGAGGGTATCGAGGCGCTCAAGGAGTCGGTCTATCGCGCCCGCACCGGCCACGCCGATCACGAGATAGAGACCGACCTCGTGCAGATGGCGTCGCGAGTGGGCTCGCGCGCCGAAGCGCTCATGGTGCTTGAAGGCGACGAGATCGTGAGCGAGCGCCACGGCATCGAGCCGGGTGACATGCGCGAGTCGATCTACCTGCGCCGGCGCGATCGCGTCAACGACATCTGCAGCCACGTGATCAGTGAGACCACGCAAGGCGCATCGTTCTCAGCGCGCTTGTCGCAGTGGATGATGCACCCGCTCACAGGCATCCCGATGCTCTTCGGTCTGCTCTGGGCGATGTGGATCGTGCTGGGGCAGTGGATCGCTGGCGGGCTCGTGGGCATCCTCGAAAACGACATCATGAACGCCTACTGGGTGCCGTTCGTGCAGCGCACCGTCGAGTCAGCCTTCGCGCCGGGCTCGCCGGTTCACACGGTGCTCGCGGGCGAGTTCGGCGTGCTCACCATGACCCCGACCTACCTCATCGGCGTCATCCTGCCGCTCGTCACCGGCTTCTACCTGCTGCTTTCGTTCCTTGAGGACTCAGGCTACCTGCCGCGCATCGCCGCGCTCGCCGACCGTTCACTGACCGCCGTCGGCCTCAACGGCCGTGCGATCATCCCGCTCATTCTCGGTCTGGGCTGCGTGACTATGGGCACGCTCACCACCCGCATCCTTGGCAGCAAGCGTGAGCGCTTCATCGCGACCGCGCTCATGGCGATCGCTGTGCCGTGCTCGGCGCAGATCGCGGTCATCACCGCACTCATGGCGCGCACCGGTGCGTGGTACTCGCTGGCCTACCTCGGCTTTCTCGTGCTCATCTTCGGCGTGGTGGGAGCGGTGCTCAACAAGCTCGTGCCCGGCCAGTCCACCGACCTTCTCATCGACCTGCCTTCGCTTCGCATCCCGCGCCTCGACAACGTGGTGCGCAAGAGCTTCACGAAGGTCTGGAACTTCATGAAGGAGGTCACGCTCTTCTTCGCAGCCGGCGCGCTGATCATCTCAGTGCTGCAAGTCGTGGGCGTGCTGGACTGGTTGATCGTGGTGGCCAAGCCGCTGACGGTGGACTGGCTCGGACTGCCAGCGCAGTCGGCGACGGCCTTCGTGATGGGCTTTGTTCGCCGCGACTTCGGCGCTGCGGGCTTCTTCAAGATGCACCTGACCGACCCGCAGCTGCTGGTCGCGATGATCACGATCACGCTGTTTGTGCCCTGCATCGCTTCGGCAATGGTTATCCTGAAAGAGCGCGGCACCCGCTACTTCGTCGGGCTGTTCGCCGGCTCCGTCGCCCTCGCGTTCATCATGGGCGGCCTGGTCTCGCGCCTGCTCGCCGTGATTGGGGTGGCCTAGATGCCCGTTCTGCCGAAGTGTCCGTCCTGCGGCTTCGAGTCCGTTGAGTCGCGCTGTCCGCGCTGCAACGCGCTGAAGGTTATCGGATGCTCGGGAGCGTGCACGATCTGCGGCTCCAAGACGAGCTGCGCATCCCCGACCCGGATCACGCAACGCCCGAGCGATCTCGCGCGCGATGACGAGGACCATCCCGGGACGCCGCTCGAGCGCTAATGCGCGCCGTGCCGCTGTCTAGACCGATGGCACCTTGCGAACGCCGGTCACGCCGGGATTCTGCCGAATCCGCTCAGCCGTAGCTTCGTCGACCTCGGTATCGGTCTCGATGAGCATGAGGGCCCGCGCGCCCTTGCGTTCGCGCGACACCTGCATCGATGCGACGTTGCCCCCACCTTCGGCGATCGCGCTGGTGACTGCGGCGATCTCGCCGGGCTGATCGTAGTGCGCGACCACCAGTACCGGCAGCTCGCCGGAGATGTCGACCTCGAAGCCGTCGATGTCGGTCACGACGACGTCGCCACCCCCGAGGGATGAGCCCCTGACCTGCATCGTGCGCCCGTCGCCCTCGAGATGAAACTCGGCGGTATTCGGATGAACGTCTCCGAGATCCGCCTCGTCAAAGGAGAAGACGAGCCCGGCGCGCTCGGCCTCAAGGAAGGCGTCCGGGATGCGCGCATCGTCGGGAGCCATGCCCAGAAGGCCGGCGACGAGCGCGAGGTCTGTGCCGTGACCGCCACCGGTGGAGGCGAACGAGCCGTGCAGCAGAATGCGAGCGACGGTTGGCTGCCTGCCGAAGACAGCACGGGCGAGTGCGCCGAGCCGGACGGCGCCCGCGGTGTGGCTTGAGGACGGCCCGATCATGACGGGACCGATGATGTCGAAGACGCTTCGTTGGCGTGCCATAGCACCGATTCTAGCGAAGCGGCGTGCATGCAGGTATCTTAATAAGCCTTGGCGTGGCATTCGCTCGTTGTCACGGCAGGTGTGATAAGTGCGGTGGCCTTTCGATAGGCGGCCGCCCAGAGTATGCTGTCCGAGCGCTTTCGCGCTTTGAAGCAAGCACTAGAAGGGATCAGAATGCAGAACAACCAGACGCTGGTCATCGGCCTCGTCATCGTCGCCGTGCTGCTCGCCGGTGTCGCTGGCGTAGTCATCTACCAGCAGAGCCAGGCGGTTCCGGCTGCCAGCCCGACGGCAGCCACGACCCCGGGCGCCGCCAATGCATCGGCCGCGACCTCCGGCACCGCTGCTAGCGCAGCTGCTCCTGCGGCCTCATCTGTCGACGCTGCTTCGGCCACGAAGGTGCCAAAGGGCACCGAGCCGAAGGCGTTCGTCGAGGGCTACTACAAGGCGTGCGATAAGGGCGACTGGCAGGCCGCGTTCGACGCACTGCCCGCCGACAAGAAGACCGGCAACTCGCCCGACGCTCTGAAGGAGCAGGTCAGCGGTTACGGCATCAAGGGCTACACGATCACCGATGCCCAGGTTCAGGGCGACACGGCGACCATCAAGGTCGACCAGGTCACCGAGTCCTACGGCACCTTCGAGAACACCTGGACGTTCGCCAAGAAGGACGGCGTCTGGTTTGTCTCCTCCAAGGCCGTTACGGGCATGAAGTAGCCCAGTCTCGACCTGATTGCGTACTGCCGAACGGCCGCCTCCGGGCGGCCGTTCTTGTTTTGCATCCAACGAGCCGCAAAGACGTCAGGGACGCGTGCTAGGGTGGTGCGAGTGAATCCTGACGCACTCGACAACTTCCTCGTTCCCGGTACCGACGCAGACGTCGTCGCGCGCTACCGCACGCTCGCGCAGCGCGCTGCCGAGACCGTCTTCGGCTTCGAGTCCGAGTACTGCATCGTTGATGTCGAGACCACCGGCTACGACCCAGACCGCGACAAGCTCATCGAGGTCGCCGCGTGCGTGATGCGGGGGCCCGAAGTGGTGGAGAGCTTCTCCACGCTCGTGGACCCGCTCGTTCCAGTACCGGTCGAGATCACCAAGCTCACCGGCATATCCAGTGCCGACGTCGCTGGTGCGCCATGCGCCGAAGAAGCAGTCGCAAAGCTCGCCGCTTTTGTTGCGGGCCGGCCAGTGGTCGCGCACAACGCATGGTTCGACCGCACCTTCCTCGAGCGCGTCATCGGCGTCGATGGCGTGAGCAGCGGCTGGATAGACTCTCTTGCGCTCGTGCGCATCGGGCTGCCCAGGCTGCGCAGCCACCGGCTCCAAGACCTCGCCGTAGCGTTCGCGCCCGACCTCACCGACCCGGCCCACCGCGCCCATGCCGATGTCGCCGCCCTCGCGCGCATCTGGCGCGTCGCGCTCGTCGCGCTATCGGACCTCGAACCCGGAGTGCTGCAGCGCATCATCCGGCTTGCACCTGAAGCTCGCTGGCCCGAGCGCGAGATCCTCTCGCACGTGGCCGCCGCTGCACCCAAGGCGAACTACGACCTCAAAGAGGTGCGGCGCGAGCGTGTCGCCGCGGATCGGGCCGAAGCGCTCGAAGACGCCGACGAGATCGACTGCGTCTGCCCTTCGGCAGAAGAGGTCTGCGCACACTTCACAGCCGAGGGCCTTGCGGGGCGCATGTACGACGGCTTCGAGGAGCGCTCCGAGCAAGTCGAGATGGCCGCGGCGGTCCTCGAGGCTTTCGCCACCTCTACGCACGCTGCTATCGAGGCGGGGACCGGCGTGGGTAAGTCGATGGCCTACCTCGTGCCTTCGGCGGAGTTCGCCCTGCAAAACCGCGTGGGCGTGGGCATCGCCACCAAGACCAACGCGCTCATGGACCAGCTCGTCTACCACGAGCTGCCCAGGCTGGCCGCAGCGCTCGGCGCCGAGCTGCGCTACGCCGCTCTCAAGGGCTACGACCACTACGTCTGCCTCCGCAAGCTGGAGCGGTTCTCGGCGGAGTTGGACGCGGGCGCGGAGTCCGAGACGATCGCGACCGCGGCGATGCTGCTCGCGTGGGTGAGCCAGTCGTCGTGGGGCGACCTCGATGCGGTCAACCTGCACTGGCAGCGTGAGATCCGAGCAGGCGTACAGGCAAGCCAGGCCGACTGCACCGCGCGCCACTGCCGCTTCTATCCCAACCTCTGTTACCTGCATGGGGTTCGCCGAAGGGCCGCGAGCGCGCACGTCGTCGTGACCAACCACGCGCTGCTCTTCCGCGACGTGATCGCCCAAGGTGGCATCCTCCCGCCTATCCGTCACTGGGTCGTCGACGAGGCTCACTCCGTAGAGAGTGAAGCACGCAAGCAGCTCACCGAAGGCGCCGCACACACGGAGCTCGCCGGTGCGCTGAGCTCGCTGCACGGCAGCCGCGGCGGTCTGCTCGACGGGATCCGCAAGGCGCTTCGCCGTGACCCGCGGGCCACGGAGCTTGTCGACTCGATTCAGCGCATGCAAGACGAGATCGGCCGGGCGTCCACGCTCGCCAACTCGCTCTTCGACTTCGTCAAGGACCTCGCACCACTCGCCTCTGACAGCGACTACGATGCGGCCGAGCTGTGGGTGAACCCCGAGGTTCGCGAGACCGGACCCTGGGGAGTGGTCGCATCCACGGGCGCGTCGCTCGCACGACGGCTCGAAGAGGTCATCGCGCACGGCCGTCAGCTCATCACGTCGCTCGAAGAGTACGGCGCGGAGATGGGCGAGATGCGCGCCGACCTCACCGGGCTCATCTCGCGCATCTATGAGCAGCACTACGGGCTCGTCGCAGTCATCTCCGGCGAGGACGACTCGCTCGTCTACTCGGCGGCGCTCGACCGGCGGCGTGGCATCGCTGCAGAGAAGCTCGTGGCCGCCCCCATCGACATCGGGGCCATACTCGCCGAAGACCTCTACGCGCGCTCCCACAGTGTCATCTTCACCTCGGCCACCATCGCGACCGGCGACTCCTTCGAGCACTTTGCGCGCTGCGTGGGGCTCTCGCGCATCGAGGCGGACCGCTGGCGCTCGCTGCGCCTCGCTTCCAGCTACGACTTCGAGCGGCAGATGGCCGTCTTCATCCCCACCGGTCTCGCGGAGCCCAACACGGCGGGCTACCTCACTGATCTCGAGGTGCTGCTCGAGCGGGTGCACCTTGCGATGGGAGGCAGCGTGCTCACGCTGTTCACGAACCGCCGCGAGATGGAGCGCTTGCACGCGGTGCTCGAGCCGAAGTTGAAGTCGGCCGGACTCGACCTCATCATGCAGCGCCGCGGCACGTCGGCGAAGCGGCTGCGCGACGAGTTCATCGCCGACGAGCGGCTCTCGCTTTTCGCGCTGAAGTCGTTTTGGGAGGGCTTCGACGCGAAGGGCGACACGCTGCGCTGTGTCGTGGTGCCGAAGCTGCCTTTCGGCAGGCCAAGTGACCCTCTCTCGCGCGAGCGTGAGTGCCGAGAAGGACGTATCGCGTGGCGCCGCTACGTGCTGCCCGACGCCGTCATCGAGCTCAAGCAGGCGGCGGGACGCCTCATCCGCTCGTCGACCGACGCAGGCTGCCTGGTGATCGCCGACGCGCGCGTGAACACCAAGAGCTACGGCGCCGACTTCCTCGGAGCGCTGCCCGTAAACGACGTCGAGCGCCTGCCCGCGCATCTGATCGCCGAAGAGATAGCGAACCGCTTCGGCGCGTAGGCTTCCGGCGGAAGGGGCCTACCCGAGCCGGGCGAGTCCGTCGGCCGCAAGAGCGGCGACACGGGTCCGGACTTCGGGCGGGGAGACAACCGTCACGCCCCCCAGGCGCGCGACCACCTGCCGCGCGATCCAGTCGGTGCCCGAGTAGGGAACGTCGACGGCTACCGAGCCATCGGCACGCTGCTCGGCCACGCGTGCGCCGGGCCACTCGCGGTCGGAGAACTCCTCGCCTGCCGCGAAGTCGAGACGCGCGACGGGCAGCCCGCTGGCGGCAAACGCCGAGGGCGGAGCGTCTTCGGCGAGTCGCTCCTCGAAGTGCGAGCCGCGTGGTTTGGCGGCGCGGACGCGGTCGATTCGGAAGGTGCGCCAGTCGCCAGCGCTTCGGCACCACGCCGTGAGGTACCACGCACCTCGTTCGAGGTAGAGGGAGACCGGCTCGATCTCGCGGTGCGAAGCATCCTCCGAGCCTGCCTTCACGTAGTCGATCGCGACGACTTCACGCTCAGCGGCGGCCAGAGAGAGCGTCTCGAAGACGCCTGCGTCGTGTCCGGTGCTCGCTGCCTGCAGTGTTGCGGCGAGATCTTCGGCGTCGAAGGCGGTGGAGGCAGCGGCTTCGATCAGGCGCGCGGTGAGCGGGTCGTGCGCGCCGAAACCCGCAGCTTGGAGAGCCGCTGCGAGTGCTCCGGCTTCGGCAGCCGACAGGCGTATTGGGCCCTGTACTGCAGGCAGCTCTCCCCAGACCTCGACCCAGCCGTCCTCGACGAAGACGGGCACGAGGGTGTCGGGGTCGTAGGGCGCGACACCGCAGACCGACAGCGTCTCGAGGTCGGCAGCGAGCTCTTCTTCGGTCGCGCCGATCTCCGCGGCGAGGTCTGACACGCGCAGACGCGCATCTGGAGTGAGCTGCCCAAGAAGTGCCATGAGGCGCTGCGCTCGCTCGGCGGCTGAGATGCCTCTAGGCATGAGCGTTCGCCACCTCTCGCAAGCCAGCGGCGAGTTCGTCGGCCACACCAGGAGGCGACGTCACGGTGACCCCCGGGCCGTGTTCGAGCGCGAAGCGCAGCAGCCGATGCGCAGAGCGAGCCGGCACCCGCCAAGACACAGAGCCGTCCGCGTGCACCTCAAGGCTTCCGCGGCCTGCCGAAAGCGCCTCGGCCCGCCACGCGGCTTGCGGGTCGAAGCTCAGCACCGCTTCGAACTCGTCGGCGCCGTACTGGAACGGGAGCAGCAGGTAGCTTGCGATGGAGAAGCCCTCGGGCCTCTCGAAGTCAGGCGTCTTCGGCTTGGCGGCGTTGACCTCTACCGAGTGCATGCGCGACACCGCATAGGTCCGCACATCGTCTTTCGCCACGTCGCGGCCGACCAGATACCAGCGGCCGTCGTGCAGAAAGAGGCCGAATGGCTCGACTTCGCGGATGGCCGACTCGCCGCGCGAGTTCGTGTAGCCGAAGCTGACGCGCTTGGCGTCGTTTGCAGCGGCGTTGAGGGCTCCGACGAGCTCGCCCTGCCGTCCGGGATCCTCATCAGCGAGCCGTGCTGCCGAAGGTGCCGGGCCAGCGACCTCCGCGCTCACCTTGGCGAGTGCCAGGCGCAGCTCTTCGGTGAACGGGAACGAGGGATCGTCGAGCAGAGCCGCTCCGGCGGTGCGTATCGCGGCGGCTTCGGCGGCGGTGAGTTCGAACCCGGAGGCGAAGGTGCCCGCGCGGTCGAGGACGTAGTTGCCCTGCTCGTCGGCGTCGAGCGCCAGGCCCATTCGGCGGAGCTGGTCTTTGTCGCGCTCGAACATGCGCAGGAACGTGGCGTCGTCCTGGTCGCTGGGATAGCCAGCGACCTCGGTGCGGATGCGCTCTGCGGTAACGGGGGTGCCTCCGGTCGAGGCAAAGAAGAAGGCGAGGTTGACCAACCTCTCCATGGCGTTGCTCAACGGACCACTCCTTCGGCGAATTCGTTCATCCGATTGTAGCGGTCGCGAGAAGGGGATGACGCCGGGGTTTGGGACGCGGCGCGGTGAATGCGCGAGGCGCGCGTGCTGTCTGAGTGGGGGCGAAATCGACGCCCTCAAGAAAAACGAAACGAGGCGCGTGGGGGGCGCGCCTCGTTCAGATATCGAGTGGGCGGGTCCCGCCTCTGAGGGGGGGAGGAGAAGGCGGTCGCCCGACTCGCGTGTGAGTATAGCAATTATTATGCCGACTGCCAGAGGCCGCTAGGAGGAAATTTCTAGAAGTTTACAGAGCGCCGCACGACACCAAAGAGAGACGTTTCACAGTCGCCCTGGTTGCTGTACAAGGGAGTTGCGTGACTGCGCTGAGAGCAGTGGGGGCTGGGGAATGGACGAGCGGCCAGACACCGAGAACGAGGACCTTTACGGCGACCGTCCACATTCGGCTGCCGAATACGCCGCGCGCCGTCGCGAGCGCCAAGCGGAGCGCGCCCGTCGCGCCCGTGCAGCGCGCCAACGCAGGCTCATCTCGTCGTCGTTCAGCGCGGTGGCCATGGCCATCGTTCTCGCCGCTGCATGGCTAGTGATCGCGGGCTTCAGCCAGATTGCTGCCGTGGGCAAGGCGGCCAGCCTGCTCGACGACGCTGACCGTATCATCATGCAGGCGGACGCTTCGATCTGGGGACAGACGCGCGCGTCGGGCGCCGAGGAAGCGCGCGGCATCGCCGAAAGGGTGCCTGGAGCGGTGACTCTTCTGGAGCGCGCGTCTGTGCAGGCGAAGAAGGCGAAAGCGCCGCTCACGTGGCTGTGGAAGCGGCCAGCCAACCTCACCGCGGCGATCTCGGCCCGCAAAGCGATGCTCGTCCCGGCACCCGCGCTCTTGGAGGTTGCAGCGCAGTCTTCTTCGGCAGCTCCGTTGGCGGACTCAGGCTGGGAAGCCATCGAGCGTGCGCGGTCAGAGACCTCAGCGACAGTTCCGCCGAAGTCGGGCGCAGACCCCAAAGCCCTTTCGCTGTGTGTCGCGGCGGCAGATGCCGTGGCAGGCGACCTCAACCTCGCGCAACAGAGCCTCTCTGGCGCGCAGACCGCCTTTCCGGAGGCGCAGTTCGGGCCCTATCTCGAGTACGCGACGCAGCTGCAGCAGGCCAACCGCTACGCGCGGCGTGCGAGCAAGGCGCTGCTCAACGAACAGGATCTGACGGCGGCCTCGGCGCTCAGGACCTACAACAGCAAGGCGAAGAAGGCCTCCACTGCGCGCTCAAAGCTGACGCTGCCCATTCAGAAGATGATCGACGCCGGCGCGGCCGCGGCATCGGGCGAGCGGCTGAGCGTCTACGAGAGTGCGCGAACAAGAGCCGTGGCAGCCGACAAGAAGCTTGGCCGCGCCACGCTGAAGGCGCGCCCCTAAGACTCGGAGTAGCCACTGCCAAGCGTTGCGAGCGCGCGGACGTCGAGTACCGTCACCGTGCTGCCGTGAACCTCGAGAATGCCGTCGTCTTTGAGCTTCGCGAACGCGCGTGACAACGTTTCAGGCACCGTACCTAGCGCCATCGCGAGCTCGTTCTTCTTCATCCCGAGATCGACTTGCAGCCCGCCGGGTACTGGCCGTCCGCCCTGAAGCGAGCGGTGGAAGACGTAGCGCGCCACGCGGCTGGGGACATCGAGTGCGAGCGTCTGCACGACAGAGGTGAAGTTGACGACGCGATTCGCGAGGTCGGAGACGAGCGAGCGGGCGACGCCCGGCTCGCGCTCGATGAGCTCGAAGAGGCGTTCGGCGGCCACGAAGGCGACGGTGGCGGAAGTGGCGGCCTCGATGTGGGCGGGGTAGCGCGTGCCCGCGAGTGCGGCAACAGCGGCGAGTGGGTCTCCGGTCTCGAGCGTCTCGAAGGTGATCTGGCGGCCGTCGGCACCCAGGTAGAAGACGCGCGCGCGGCCGGAAACCATCACGCCGACGCGGTCTGCGGCATCGCCCTCGGTGGCGAGCACGGCGCCGCGCGGGACCTCGCTTACCTGTGCGGAGCGTGCGAGCGCTTCGACGGCTTCGTCGCTCGCGGTGCGCCAAAGCCGGCACGCCTTGAAGGCGGCCAGAACGTCCGGGCGAACCGTGCTGTCTGAGCTCATCTCTCGCGTCTCCCTCGACACGCCACCGACCGATTTCCTACAAAGATTGTAAAGATTATTCCCGGAATTGACGCCGGTCAAAGAAGGCGCCCCTTCGCGCCCCTAGTGTAAGTCTCGTAAGTCCGCAGGTCCTTCGGCACGTTGTGCCGAAAAGGGACGGCTTCGAGGCCAGTCGGGAGAGCGAGCGATGCAGGAGCGCTTCGTCGAGAAGATGGGTGAGCCGAAGGTCAAGCACGACACCGTCGTGCTGGCCGACTTCATCCAGATCTGGTGCGAAGGCCACCACGACGCAGCGAGTCGGCACGCCATACACACCGACGCAGCCGAGCTCGGCATCTACGGCCGCAAGGCCCCCGTACTCTGCGACGAGTGCGAGGAGCACCTGGCCTACGCCGAGAAGCGTCGCGCGTTCTGCCCGCACGACCCGAAGCCGTTCTGCGCTCACTGCGAGACGCACTGCTACAAGCCCGACGAGCGCGCCTGGCAGCAGGCGATGATGCGCTACTCCGGGCCGAAGTCGTGGCGCAAGGGCCACGCAATCGACGGAATCAAGCACGTACTCGAGGGCCGCAAGTGGAAGCGCGAGATGGCGCGCAGGGCCTCCGAGTCGAATACGAACCACACGACACCCCACTAGCCCACTAGCCCCACCGGCATTCACCAACGAGAGGAACCACCACCATGAGCGAGACCGTCACCCGCCAGATCGTCCACATCGATGAAGCCCTCTGTAACGGCTGCGGCGTCTGCGTGTCGCCCTGTGCCGAAGGCGCGATCGTGCTTGTCGATGGCAAGGCCAAGGTAGTCAAAGAGGAGCTGTGCGACGGCGCTGGCTTCTGCCTCGGCGTCTGCCCGACCGGCGCCTTGACCCTCGAGTACCGCGAGACCGTGCCCTACGACCACCACGCCGTCGAGGAGCACACCGCCGAGCAGGCTGCCGAAGCTGAGGCTGCCGGCAAGCCGCTCTACATCCCGCAGCAGTGCTTCAACTGCGGCCGCAGCGAGGACGACGGTCCGCTGCTGCCGGTTCGCACCCAGGGCACGAGCACGTGGGTCTGCACGAGGTGCCTGCCCGCCCTCATCCACGGCTAGACCGGCGGGGCGGTCCCCCTCGTCGCGAATCTGATGATCCGCAACACGCTCCTGCTACACCCAGCCCTACCGACCGCTATGCCTGAACCGACCGGAAGGACCATGAATGTTCTGTAACCAGTGCGAACAGACCGCCAAGGGAGTCGCCTGTACCGTCAGCGGCGCCTGCGGCAAGGGCGAGGACGTCGCCGCCCTGCAGGACCTGCTGACCAACGCCACCCGCGGTCTTGCCGCCGTGGCAGTCGTCGCCGAAGGGCTCGGTATCGACACGCTTGAGGCCGGCCGCTTCACCGCCGATGCGCTGTTCACCACGCTTACCAACGTCGACTTCGACGCCGAGTCCGTGGCCGCTAAGACCGACGAGGCCGTCCGCCTGCGCGTCGCGCTTCTCGACGCCGTGACCGCTGCCGGCGGTACCGTCGAGGCCGACGACCATCACGTGATCTTCACGCCCGCACCGACGCTGGACGAGAAGGTCGCGCAGGGCGAGCTCTTCGGCAGCCCGTGGGACACCACCCGCGACGACGACGTGCAGTCGCTGCAGGAGATCACCCTCTACGGCATGCGGGGCATCGGCGCCTATGCGCACCACGCCACCGTGCTTGGCCAGGAAGACCCGGCCATCTACAGCTACATGTTCAAGGCTCTTGCTGCTTTCGATGACAAGTCTCTGGGCGTAAGTGAATGGGTCGGGCTGGCGCTTGAGGCCGGTACCGTCAACCTCCGCACGATGGAGCTGCTCGACGCCGGCAACACCGGCACCTACGGCCACCCGGAGCCCACCGAGGTCACCCTCGGCCACCGCGCCGGCAAGGCGATTCTCGTCTCTGGCCACGACCTGCACGACCTCGAGCTCGTTCTCGAGGCCGTCAAGGGCACGGACGTCGGCGTCTACACCCACGGCGAGATGCTGCCGTGCCACGCCTATCCGGGCCTGAAGAAGTACGAGAACCTCGTGGGCCACTACGGAACCGCGTGGCAGAACCAGCTCAAGGAGTTCGACGCCTTCCCGGGCGCGATCCTGCTCACCACCAACTGCCTCATGCCTCCGCGCGAGAGCTACAAGGGTCGCGTCTTCACCTCCGGCCCCGTGCAGTTCCCGGGCGTCGAGCACCTCACCGGTGACTTCTCCGCGCTGGTCGCTTGTGCGCAGGCCACCCCCGGCTTCGCTGAGGACACCACCGCTGAGGCCGGCAAGGTCATGGTCGGCTTCGGCCGCAACACCGTCATGTCGGTCGCTCCGGCCGTCATCGACGCGGTGAAGTCCGGCGCAATCAAGCACTTCTTCCTCGTGGGTGGCTGCGACGGCGCCAAGCCGGGCCGCAACTACTTCACAGACCTCGTCGAGGCCACGCCGGACGACACCATCGTCCTGACGCTCGCCTGCGGCAAGTTCCGCTTCTTCGACAAGGACCTGGGCGCTATCGGTGGCATCCCGCGTCTGCTCGACGTGGGCCAGTGCAACGACGCCTATTCGGCGATTCAGATCGCGGTCGCCCTGGCCGACGCCTTCGACTGCGGCGTCAACGATCTGCCGCTGTCGATGATCCTGTCCTGGTACGAGCAGAAGGCCGTCGCCATCCTGCTGACGCTCTTCTCGCTGGGTATCAAGGGCATCAAGCTCGGCCCGACACTGCCGGCGTTCGTCTCGCCGAACGTCCTGAACGTGCTCGTCGAGAACTTCGAGATCGCGCCGATCGGCACTTCGGCCGCCGACGACCTCGCCGCAATCCTGGGCACCGAGGCTGCGTAGTCAACTCAAGGGGTCCCCGTCACCGGTGTGGCGGGGACCCGATATTGGAGTGATGTCACGACCATGACCGATGAGACCTACAACGAAGAAGAGCTCGACCACGAGGACGCCGAAGACGAGGCCGAAGCGGCCGTCGAGCCGAGGACTCCACTCTGGCGCAGCATCCTGTTCGGCACCTTCGTTACCTTCGCCGCTCTGTTCTTCATGGCAGTGATGCTCTACGAGTTCGGCGGCATGTCCGCGCCCGACCCGCAACTCAAGGCGCAGTACGAGCAGATGGTCGCGGCGGGCTACGCCGAGCCGATTCAGGCGCGTTTCACGATCCCAATCCCGGGCTGCAAGTGCCACAGCAGCGATCCGGTGCTCACCATGGTGCATTCGACGCGACGCATCTCCGAGTGCGGCAGCTGCCACGCACGTTAGGCAACGCCTCGAAAACCTACTCTGAGCGCGGCATATTCACTCCCGTCTGGTGGCAGTATGATGAGCTGTCAGACGAGGGAATCTGCCGCTTTCGGAGGACGTCATGCCCCAGCTCATCGAGTATGCGCGAGCGCTCGCGGACGAGATCGGACCACGTCCGGCAACAACCGACTCCGAGCACCGAGCAAGCGAGTGGCTGGCGAGCCAGTTCGGTTCTCACGGACTTGAGACTGAGATCCAGGAGTTCAACTCGCCGCGCACCTACGGGTGGGCCTACGTCATCTACCACGTCCTGACGCTCGCTTCGGCGGTCGTGGCCGGCCTCTCCGTGTGGCAGGGGCGCCTTGTCTGGCCCGCCTTCGCCGTCGCCGCAATCTCCGCCTTCTTCATGTGGGGCGACCTCGACACCCGATGGGGCCTCACGCGCATCATGCCGAAGGGTCCGAGCCAGAACGTCATCGCGCGCCACATTCCGCGCACTCGTCGAGGCGAGCGCATGCGCCGCATCATCATCGTCGCGCACTACGACTCGGCTAAGGCGTCGCTCGCATTCGCTCCCAACATGGTGAGCGGCTTTGCCACGACGTTTGGGCTGATGAAGTGGTGCACCTTCCTCACGCCGGCCTTCATCCTCGCGATGGCGCTGCCTTTCACCACCTCGCTCGACCCGTGGCTGTGGTACGCCACCATGGCGGTCTCGGCCTACCTGCTGGTGCCGCTTGTGATCAACATCCACCGCGAGCTGTTCATGCCGTTTGTCGCTGGCGCCAACGACAACGCCTCAGGTGTTGCCGCGATGCTGGGCGTCATGGAGCGACTGATCGTCGCTCCCGATGCCGACTCGCTCGCTACCACCGGCCGCTTCCCGCAGATTCGGCGCGACGCATCGGCTGCTGAAGCCGCCGGAGTCGTGCCCGAAGGTGCGGTGCTGAACTACTCGCCGGCGGGTTCCGAGCCTGGCGAGCTGCCCGACGACTTCGCTTGGGCCGAGCCGGTTCGCGAGACCAAGTCGGAGAAGCAGCAGATCCTCGACTTCGACACGATCGAGTTCGGCGTCGTGGAAGAGAAGCCGCGCCGCAGCTACGACGCTCCTTCGAGTCCGCCCGCGCGTGAGTCGCGCACGGCGTCTGCGCCTGCGCCCGCCGCGAGCGAGCCGATCGAGGTCGGCGGCCTGGACGATGAGAGGCCGTCTTCGAGCCGGGCGGCGGGGCTTCTGGGCCGTCTCAGCAGCAGCGTGAAGCCGGGGGGCAAGCGCCGCGAGCAGTCGCAGCAGTCTGGTGAAGTGCGCGACTGGCTGGGGGTCGGCGACGACTTCGACGCGCGCAAGGCAGGAGCCGACATCGGCTCGTGGGACAAGTTCGCAGGCGAAGAGGAAGACGACGACTTCGGCTGGAAGGGCGGCTGGGCCGGCGACGACCCGATCGGCGACCCCGACTTCGCCGCAAGTGAGGCTGCACGTATTCGGCGTCGCATCACCGAAGACGTCGACCGTGAGCTCACTGAGAAAGAGATCTGGTTCGTGGCCACCGGCTGCGAAGAAGTGGGCACCTACGGCATGCAGGCCTTCTTGCGCGACTACGGTGACACGGTCAAGGACTCGCTGATCATCAACATCGACAACGTCGGCGTCGGGCAGCTGCACTGGGCGAGCGCCGAGGGCATGGCGCGCCGCTACCGGGCCGCCCAGCGCCTCGTGGGTCTGGCTCGACGCGTGTCGCGTGAGACTGAAACGATCATCAAGCCGCGGGTCTTCCGTGGCCTTTCCACCGACGCCACGCCAGCGCTCGCACGTGGCTACAAGGCGATCAGCATCATGGCCTTCGACTCCGGCGGGCTGCCGGTGAACTGGCACTGGAAGACCGACACGTCCGACGCGCTCGACGAGAAGCTTCTCGAGACGACCGCCGACTTCATCGCAGCGATGGTGCGCGAAGCCTAGTCTTCGCTCGCAGGCTCGTCTTCTTCGGCGTGCTCCGCGTCAGGCTCGGCGACTTCATGCGCCCTGCCGAAGTCGTGCTCCTGCGGATCTTCGGCTACGCGGTATCGGTGATAGGCGAGCCGGTCGGCGTAGAAGGCGAGCAGCGTGCCGCCCACGGCGAGCAGCGCCGCGACTCCGAATACCGGAAGCACCGATGCCGAGCCCTGCAGCGCCGAGATGCAGATCGCGAAGATCAGGAAGCCGAGGTGCAGCAGGCCGCTGCCGAGCTTGGTGAGCCGTCCCTGGGTGAGGTAGCTCGGGCCACGCACGCCCGCGGCGGTCAGCACGACCACCGCCACCTGGATGAGGCTTGCGAGCGCGAGGTAGACGGTGACGCCGGTGGCGATTCGGCCGGTGACTGCCCACGCTGCCACGCCGGCGCCCACCATCGCAGCCGAGACAGCGATCAGAGTCGTGCGTGAGAAGAGCCGCTTGGGCACGCACAGGCCCATCACGACAACCAGCGCGACGAGCTGTGGCGCCGCGATAGCGTTCATCAGCGCTACGAAGCTGTTGTAGCCGGTCTGCTCCCAGCCGACGATGCTGCGCTCCGCCCACCAGACGTAGATGGTGCCCACGAAGGACTGCACGCCGAGCGTGGCCATCAGCGCGACGGTCACGACCGTGAGGCCGAAGTCCCACGCGCGCTGGCGGATGTCGTCGAGTGCCGTCACGACGTCACCCCCTCGACGAGGGGAGCGAGAGCGACGGCCGAATCGTGCGCGAGCGAAGCGTAGCTGTGTGCACCCGGCACGACGTAAGTGGCGACGTAGGTCAGTACGAGGATGACGAAGGAGAGCACCGCAAGGACCGCGACCGTTCTCCACATCCCGCGCGTGCGCAAGTAGAGCCGGGCGTGCAGGTAGGCGGTGTAGAGAAGCCACATCATCAGCGACATGTTGACCTTGCCGCTCCACCACCACGACTCGCCGGTCCAGGCCGACAGCGCCCACGGGAAGCCCAGAAGCATGCCCAGGGTGAGCCAGATGTAGCCGAAGCGCGCCCAGCGATAGGCGGTGGTCTCGTAGCTGGAGTGGCGGTGGGCGATCATCTTCAACGTCGCCACGAACGAGATGACGAAGCAGCCGTAGGCGAGGAAGAGCATGGGCGGGTGCACCCACATGTACCACGCGTTGTAGAAGTACTGGCGCGAGCCCTCCATGCCGTTGTAGGCCTGCGCAGCGATCGCGCCGCCCTGATACATGCCTTGGAGGTAGCTGTAGTACTGGCTGAAGAAGGACGGCAGCGGTTCGGTGAAGGGCTTGCCGAGCACGGCTGCACCGGCTGAGAGCAGCGCAGCCGCGGTCATGATGCCGGGCATCAGCTCGTCGCGCTGACGCGCTACGAGCAGGCCGAGCACGGCCACGAGCAGCGCCCAGACGAAGAGCTTCTCGCTCTCGACCCACAGTGGCACGGCAACTCGGCCCGATGCGACGCCGTCAGGCGAGACCACTTCGGCAAGCTGGTAGATGCGCCAGTGGAACCATACGAGGATGCCTTCGCCGGCGAAGAGTACGAGCGTCAGACCGCCCAGTGCCCAGCCGCGCCAGCGGGCGAGCGGGGGCAGCCACGCGACGAGCGCCACGAGTGCGGCCACGACGATGAGTGCGATCTCGTAGACGTGGCCGATGCGGCCGACCGATGCGCTCAGTGCCTCGAGGGCATCGAAGATGGCGACGGGATTCATAGGGAGGCGTCTCTCATGCGAGCAGTATAGGGGGCGCATCTTCGGCGTGCATTTGCTGGTCGCGCGAGACGGCGGGTACACTCGAGGCCTCGTGCGCACGCACGTCATCGTGGGTGCGAGACTCCGGCACAAGGGAAGGAAGAGGCGGCGTGGCAGCTGGCCGTTTCAGGAAGCGTTTGGCGCGCTCGCTGATGGTCTCGTGGCGAGATCAGCCGACGCGCTACGACATCGAGGCGCTGCAGGCCAATATCCAGCGCGTCGGTCTAGTCGTGCGGGTGCGCTGGATGCTGATCATCGTGCTGGTGGTCTACTCCGTCGTGGGTGCCGCCCTCTACACGACGCGGATGACGATTCCCGAGCTCGCCGGGCGCATGTGGATCCCTGCGGTCGCGCTGGGTCTGGTCGTGCTCTACAACTTCTTCTACACGCAGAACTACCGCCGGCTCGGTGCGATCACCGTCTGGAACAACCTGCAGCTCGCGCTCGACGCCATCGTCGTGACGATCTTGGTCTACTTCAGCGGTGGCGCCGACTCGTGGTTCTGGTCGATGTACTCGCTGTTCATCCTCGAGGCGGCCTTCATCCTGCCGCGCAAGCGCTCAACTTGGCTCATCTCCGGTTTGTGCGTGGTGCTCCTCGGCTCAATCGAGATTGCCGAACTGTTCCGGGTGCTGCCGCACGTGCAGATGCCATTTTCCGCGGGTAGCCTCTACAACGAGCCGATCTACGTGCTCGTACGCTTCCTGTGGCAGGTCACCGTGCTTGCAGGTACCGCGAGCGTCTCCACGCTGCTCGTGGGCCACTTCAGAAGCGAGCTTGAGGCCCGCTCCTCGCAGACGATTCTCGACACCACCACCGGCCTGTTTTCGCGCGGCTACTTCACGCGCGTCTACCCCACGGAGCTTCGTCGTGCTCAGCGCGACGGGCTGCCGATCTACGTGATCTTGCTCGACGTCGACAACTTCGGCGCCTTCAACGAGCGCTTCGGCGTCGACATGGGCGACGAGCTGCTCAAGGCTGTCGCCACTGAGATCAACACAGTCGTCTCCGAGGTCGGAGACGTGAGCGCTGCCAATATCGTGGCGCGCATCGGTGGCGAGGAGTTCGCCGTCATCTTCACCGAGGACCAGACGGTCGGGCGCATGCCGCGCGACGAAGATGCCATGGCACTTGCCGCGCGGATCCGTGGCAGCGTGCAGGCCACCCGCGTACGTGGCGCCGGCGTGACGGTGTCAGTGGGCGTGGCCTCGCTGCAGCGCGACGGCAGCACGCCCGAGGGCCTGCTGGACGCCGCCGACGCCGCCCTGGCGCTCGCGATCGAGCGCGGCGGCAACCAGGTGGTCTCGGCCGACGAGTGCTCTCCCAGAAGCGCTGCCGAAGACTACGCGAACCTCGAGGACTGAGAAGGTGCGCTTCCCCGAGAGCGTGATAGCGGGCCTTGTGCTCGCGGTGCTCGCACTTGGCATCGCGCTGCTTCCGCTGCTCACCCCGGCGTTCACCCGCGCCCTTTCGGCGCGCTACTCCGAGTACCCCAACGCGGCGTCGTTTGCCGAAGCGTCGCGCCAGCTCGTGGTGAGCGAGGATCCCGCGGCGCGCGAGCGGCTGCTGACCGTGATGCAGCCCGACGAAGTCTCGCACCTCGACGACGTTGCGGGCGTCATCAGCGGCGCCCGCAGCACCACTCTGGCCCTCGCCCTGGCAGCCGCCGCGTGGATCGCGCTGTGCGTGCGAGCGGGTCGCGCGAAGGCTGTCGCGCGCGGTCTCACCGTGGGCGGACTGCTCACCTTGGGGCTGCTCGCGCTTGCGGGTGTTGCGGGAACCACCGATTTCGACGCGCTCTTCGTGCGCTTTCACGGACTCTTTTTCGCGAACGGCACGTGGACTTTTCCGGTCGATTCAGCGCTCATCAGCCTCTTCCCCGAGCCGTTCTGGATGGTGTCCGGGGTCGCGTGGGTGCTGCTCACGGCGGGTGTTGGCGTCTTCTACCTAGTGTCGGGCAGGGTCGTGGCGAGGCGCGCGAGCGACTGACCGCTGGTTCGCCGCATCGGGGCAATGTCACATTCGTGCAGCTCGCATACGTGACAAACGCCAATGTCTGTGTAGACTTTGCAGGGGCGGACAACGAAGTCCGCCAGGGGAACCACTTAGCGCGCTCGCTTAAGACGAGTCTGCCGCACCTACGAGGAGGTACAGCGTATGGCTGCCAAGGAAGGCTACTGCGTGAAGTGCAAGGCCAAGAAGGAAATCAAGGACGCCCAGGCGATCACGATGAAGAACGGCCGTCCGGCCACTCAGGGCCTCTGCCCGGACTGTGGGACCAAGATCTTCAAGATCGGCGCCAACTAGGCCAGTCCTTTTGAGTGCACATAGGGGTCGCCGACGTGAAGCCGGCGGCCCTTTGTGTTTGCCGGAATCGGGAGTGCGTCATCGGCAGCATCGCGCGGGACCCAAGACTGCGGGCCGGGTACCTTTCGGCCCCGGCCCGCGTGATGCTCCAAACGCAGCGTCGCGCCTTCCCTACTTCGTGCGCACCGTCCTAAGGCTTGACCATGCACCGTAGTAGCGCCTGCCGCCGATGGTCTTGTAGGCACGCAACTTCACGTAGTAACGAGTGCCGCGCCTGAGCTTGGCCACCGTCTTGTAGGAAGCCGTGGTCCGTACGGCTTTGAACCCCTTCGTCCGCTTGGTCGAATAGGCGAGTTCGTATCCGCTTGCGCCGGAGTGCCGTCTCCACGTTGCCGTGAAGCGCTTGGTGCGTCCGCGCAGTCTCGCGATAGAGGACTTCTTCGGCACGATTCGGAAGGTCACGAGCTTCGAGCCGACGAAGTTGCCCTTACCGGTGAGGGTGATCCGTGCGGTACCTGTCTTGATGTTGGATTTGTAGGAGGCGGTGAAGTGGGTACCCGCGCTAAGGGTCTTCCCCTTGTACTTCACGACAACGGTCGGCTTGATCGCCTTACCGGTGTAGGCCCTGTTCCGTATCGCTGACACCACGAACGACGAGGCCGGTGCACGCACCACCTGGAACGTCGTCGTTCGAGAGCCGGTGCAGCGGCCGATGCCCGTCAGCGTCACGCTTGCCGTTCCAACATTGGTGTTGTTGGCGTAGGTCAGCGTGAAGTCGGCTCCGGCCACGATTGGATTGACTGCAGGTATCGCAGCCAAGGTCACGGTCGGCACGGGCGTGATCGGCGAACCGGTGTAGGTCTGCGCTGGTATAGCGTCGATGGTGACACTGGCCAGATCGATGGCGTTGACCTGCACCTTGGCCGCATCACTCGTTGCGGTCGCCGTTGTGTTGCCCGTGGCTGCATTGTCGGTGTTGGTGACCACGCAGTAGTAGTAGGTCGTTCCCGGCGTAGACGTCGGCGGGTTGTAGGTTGCCGTCGTCGCCCCTGTGACCAGGGTGCCACCGCTGCTGCTGTCTGATGAGTTGCGATACCACTGGTAGGTGAGCGTCCCCTGGGTCACGCTGGCGGCCACGGAAAGTGATGCCGGGGCACCAGCAGTCACCACGACGTCGCCCGGCTGGCTGGTGATCAACGGTGTCTCGGCGTTGACCACAAGCTCGAACTCGACGTGCACGCTGTGGGGGGCGGTCACGCGCGAGAACGTGTAGAAGCGGGGCCTGCCAACCGAGTTGCCATCCACCGTGACGTCCGACACGCGATATCCCGGATCGGGAACGAATGCCAGCGTCTGCAGCATGACGTCATGCTGGACCATCGGATTGGTCGCCGGTGGCGTCTTGGGGTTCTGTTCGTTCGCCCACACGACCTGTCCGTTCGGACCGGCCGTCGGCGTGATCTCGTACTTATTGACCGCGAACTCCACACGGATGGTGTGGTCTTGATCCATCGCATCGAACGTATAGGACGCGGGAGTACCGACGGAGACATCGTCCACGAGCACGTCGGCGATGTGATAGCCGGTATCGGGGATGAAGTCGAAGGTTCTGTCGGCAGGCGAGCCCACCGGCACACTCTGCGGGGTGCTCGGCGAGATCGACCCGTTGGGGCCTGCGGTCGGAGTGGCCACATAGCTGTCGAAGTAGGCAGCCGGTTCGACGTCCACGCTGGTCGAGAGGCTGAACCCACCCAGATCCTCCGAGGCGTTGAAGGCCCGCACGCGGTAGCTGTACCCGCGACCATCGATGGTCGTCTCATCGACGAACGACTGCGTGTTGGCGGTGGCCGTTGCGATGACGGAGAAGCTGCCGACGGGGCCGCCGTCGGGTAGAGGCGCTCGCTCAATGGCGAAGCCGACCTCGTTCTTCGGGTCGAACGGGCTCTCCACGGTCAGGCCGCTCGGTGCCGGAGTGGCATCGTTCCAAGCGAGAGTGATGGGATCGCCCGGCGTTCCTGTTGCCCCCACCGGGTTCGGCGGGTCGGCGAGGTCGCGGCCCACCGCAAGGGTGACCGGCCGCATCATGTCCATCTCTTCATGGCTAAGGATGTGGCAGTGGAACACGTACTCCCAGCCGAAGTTGTAGAAGGTGTTCTCGACCGAGCGAGGCAGGCCCTGGCCGTCCACCTGAGAGAACTGCTCGGTCGTGCCAAGAGGCATCGTGGGGTCGAGCGGCCGGATGCTGTCAGGCACGCCGAACGGCAGCTTGGGAGCTACTGGCTTGAGCGCCACGATCGTGTCTTCCAGCGGGCTGACGCGCACCGTTTCCTTCCAGCCGAGTTCGTTGTCGTCCGGCGGACGGAGGGCACCATCCCAGCCGACTCGGTTGATGAGTTGCACGTCGTAGAGGTGGAAGTGCACGGGGTGCGTGTCCACGCCGTTGTGCGTGATTCGCCAGATCTGCGTGCCGTCGGCCTGCACTGGCGACAGCGGCGTCATCTGGTCCACTAGGTTCTCGCTGGGAATGTCCATGAAGCCATAGAGAATGAAGTTCTGCAGCGCACCGCCTACGCCCGGGATCTGCAAGCCGAAGTTGCCTGACATCCGGCCGTACTCGCGGTCGAAGGACTCACCCATCTCATCCTGGATCGCCTTCGGCTCGAGTGGCAGTGTGACCGAGCTGCCGTCCAGCATCTGCCATGTCTTGTTGAGGTTCTCGAAGATCCTGACGTACGGATCCGCCGCGAAGTCACCGTTGTAGGCGTCGTTGTAGCGGGCATCCGGGACGATGACCGGGTTCTGGCCTTTCTTGAACACGCCGTCATTCGTTCCAGTGGTCACGAAGGCAGCCTGCAGGGCCGCAAGATCGAACGCCGGCGCGGGGGCCTTGGACTTGATCTTGATCTGCATCACGGTGCGCGTGTTCGGTCCGAACCCGGCGTTCGGCGTCTTGGTGCCGCCGGTGTCGGTCATGTCGGGCGCACCCGTGTAGTAGTCGGTACGCGCGTCGAGCGCGGGGAAGGCCGTAGGTGCGTCGTTGTACAAGATCAACGTCTTACCTGCGTATGCCGAAAAGTCGACGACAACGTCAGCACGTTCGGCAGGGCCGAGAAGCAGGCTATGGTCTTGCACGTTGCCCATGTTGAACGTCGTGGGGTCGCCGTTCCAGGTGATGGGCTGCTGCTCGATCACCGCAGGCGCGGGCAGGAAGCCGCTCTCCGTGGCGAACTGGATCCACTTGGGACCGGCGGTCGCCGGATCGGGCGCACCGCCATCTCGGCCATCGATCGGCCATGCGATATTGGGGTACAGCGACTCGTACTGAGCGTTCGGGACTGCCGGCACCATCTTGACTTCGGTGTTCGTGCGTCCGTCGGCGCTTACCTGCGTCGAGTCAGCCTCGTAGAGCTGCAGGTTGAAGAAGCGGTCGCTCGCACCGTTCAGGATGCGGAGGCGGTATGCCTTCGGATCGACCTCAAGCACCGGGTAGGGCGTGCCGTTCACCAGCGGGGTGTCGTGGAACGCCTCCATACCCATCGAAGGGTTCGGCGTCGCCGGCATGAGGGGGTACTCCCACGGCGTGGTGCCGTTGGGATCGTAGTAGGGGTTGGCGATGGGCGGGTTCTTGACGTCGGTTGTTGGCGGCCAGAACCACGGCCCGTAGTGCCAGCGACCAGTCGCGTTCATTCCGCCGGGGTCGGCGGGGTTCTGCGCCGGCACGTAGACGTGCGGGATCCACAGGTCGCCGCTGTGCGGCTCCGGTGGCGTGCTGCCCCAGTTCCAGGTGGGGTCGGTATCGAGAATCGTCTTGTCGTCGACGAACGTCTTGTCTTGGACGATAAGAGGCAGCGTGTCGTCAGGACCGGGGATCGTTCCGTCCGCGACGAGCTGCTTCTCGACGTCGTCGGTGATGGTGTACGGCATTACTTCACCGGCGTACACGTTCAGCCGGGTGATGCCGTAGGCGTGATCGTGAACCCACATCAAGCGGGCACTCTGCTGGTTCGAGTAGAAGAAGGTCATCGAGCCGTCACCGGGATCTGGCATGTCCGGCACGTTCTCCACGCTCACGCCTTCGGGATAGACGGTGTCTTCCCCTGCAGGAGTGATCCACTGGTGTGGCGTTCCGTCGCTGATCCACGGCGTGATGCCGCCGTGAAGGTGCAGCGTCGCGCGATTCTGGGTGTACATGGCCATGTGGCCCATGCCCGGCATATCCGGGTCTTCGATCGGCCCGTGACCCGAGCCCATGACCGAGGTGTCCACCGGAATAAACAGGTCGCCACCCTCACCCACGGGCAGCTTGTTCGTGAACTTCACGCGTACCGGCCGATCCTTCGTGGCCGCGATCAGCGGACCCATATACCCAATGGGCTCGGGATCGATGGTGTTGTTGTTACTGCCGTCCGTACCTTTGTTGGTCTGCACGTAGCCGCGCAGGCGTGTGGGCGGCAGGTCCGAGTGAAGCTGCTGCTCGTACTCACGAAGCTCGATCTCGTAGTAGTCGCAGCCCGGGTAGGTGACAGTGTCCGGATGCGCGACCCCGATGTAGTTGCCGAGGTTGTTGGCGTTCGACGCGCCAACGCCCGGCAGCGTGTCTACGAACTTGCGAATCAGCGGGCTGTACGCCCAGTTCGCCCACGGACCGAAGTAGTCAGGGATGCCTCCCGGCGTGGGGACCGTGAGAGCAGCCGCGCTCGCGTGCACACCGTTCTTGGAGACCGATGATGCGCCGCGCAGCACCTTGGCGCGTGCGGCCGCGCTCTCGCGCTCCTCTTGAGAGATGAAGGAGCGCGAACGCTTCTCCTGCCACTTCTCAAGCCGTTGTTCAGCTTTCAGCTCAGCGGAGTCGCTCGACGCCGGTGCCGCAAATGCAGACCCCGGCGGAATGACGAACGAAACCAAGAGCGCCACTGTCACCGCGATGCGGGCAGCGGCTCCGGAGCGGACGTACCTCACGATGTGCCTCCCCTGCGCTCTCGGCGCGCAAGGGAGCGCGCCGTGTTGCCGGACTTATGGAGAACCTGTGGAGACTGTGTACCCGGGGCAGGGCGGTTAGTAACACCTGCAACGATTTACCAGTTGGATCCGCGCGGCGTGCGGACGTTGACATCCCCGCCCGTCGCCAATAGCCTTTTCTAGCCCGATCATCGAGCGCGGGTGTAGTTCAATGGTAGAGCGTCAGCTTCCCAAGCTGAAAGTTGCCGGTTCGAGTCCGGTCACCCGCTCCATAGTCACTTGCCGAAGGGCCGCGAACTCGCGGCCCTTCGCCTCTTGCAGGATGTCGGAACATCCGTGTAGAATCGAACACGTGTTCGCTCACGGCCCCTCGCTCTCCCGCACTCGCCGTAGGTGGTGAGTCAGGTGAAGTTCGTCAAGCTTCTCGCGCTCGTGGCCGGAGCGCTTCTCCTCTGCGTGCCCCGCGCGTTTGCCCTTTCGGGTCCGGTTGCGCTTCCGTTCGCGTCTGCCTATACCGCACCCGATGGCAGCACATGCACGCACCGCGGCATCGATGTGGTTGTGGCGGCAGGGGAGAGCGTGACCTCTCCCGCCGAGGGGACGGTCACGTTCGCAGGACGGATCCCCGGGCCGCACGGTGGTAGCGTCCTGGCAGTCACGATCGCGTCTGGTGACTCAAAGATCACGCTCCTGCCACTCGACGGGCTGACCGTAGCCAAAGGCGAGACCGTGGCCCAAGGTGACCACCTTGGGGCGTGCGCGGAATCCGGCGACCCTTCTACGGCTTCGCCGCACGTGCATCTGAGCCAGCGCAGCGGCGACGTCTACCTAGACCCGATTGGTCTGCTTGCCGCAGCGGCCGTGCAGGCCCAGGCGCAGGCGCAGTCTGAGCCCGCTGAGGCGCCCGTGCCCGAGCCAGGCGTGGAGTCCCCGCAACCGAGCAGTGCGACGCTTGCCGAAGGCGGTGCCGGAACGACCGCGCCAGCAATGGGTGGGGGCAGCGTCCCGAGCGCATCTGCCGCCTCCGTCGCGAAGGCAGCGCTTGGGGCGGCGAACACCGCCGCCGGCGCCGCTGCAGTAGCGGCTGCGGGCGCGTCGAGCGTCGCGGCTGATGTGGTGTCGGGTGTCGCGCTCGCGGCCGGGGAGCTGGAGCCGGGAGTGAGCCTCGTGCCGGCCGCCGACGCACCGGCAGCGACCGTCGTGCACGCCACACCAGCAGGGGCCTCACCCGTCGCGATGGCCGCCCGTGCAGCCACGAAGGCTGCGGCTCCGGCAGTGCGGTTTGCAGCAGGACATCTGCCGCTTTCGCTAGCGGTGTTGGCCGCAGTTGTCTTCGGCTCGGCGCTGCTGATCTCTCGTAGAGCACTCACCCGCAAATACGCGG
>DASRYH010000006.1:0-6034 GCA_035687245.1 Coriobacteriia bacterium | reverse complement strand
GATGCCGGTGATGGTGACCGTCGCGGTCCCGGCGTGGATGTTGCCGGCGTAGGCGACGGTGTAGTCGGTGTCTTTCACGAGCGTGTGCGCGTCGTAGGTCACCGTGACCGCCGGAGTGAGCGGAGTCCCGGTATACGTCTGATTCGGGATCGGCGCCACGCTCGCACCGGAGATGTAGACCGGCCCGGTCGACTCGACCAGGACAGCGACGCTGCCCGTGACCGAGTTGTAGTTGCCCGAGTCGATTGGATTGAAGGCCACTGAGGCGGTGTAGGTGCCTGCACTCGGCGGAACCGTGCCCGGGCTGACGAATGCGAACCCGCCAGGCACCGAGTGCGTACCACCCGTGAGCGTGGACGCCGATAGTGCCTGGCCGCGCAGGATCGAGCTTGCCGAAGGCCATGCAGTCACACTCGGCGTGGCCTTCACGATGGTGAAGTGCGCCTGCTTGCTGCCGGTGTAGGCGCCGATGCCTGTGGCGGTCACCGTCGCCGGGCCGGCGTTGGTGTTGTCCGAATAGGCCACGGTGTAGTCGACGTCCCTGACGAGGGTGTCGGCGCCCAGGGTCACCGTGATCGCCGGAGTGAGCGAAGTCCCTGTGTACGTCTGATTCGGAATCGTGGCGATGTTTGCATCGGCGAGATCAGAACTTGGAGTCGTTGCCGTCCCGCTCACTGCTTGGGTCTTGGTGCTCGCACCGGTACTCGAGTGCCCGATGCTGCCCGACGAGGTGCCGGCAGTCGCTCGGTTGAAGCGCACGTAGATCGTCGTTGGCGGCACGGTGCCGCTTGACGGCGTCAGGGCGAGCGACGTTAACCACCCTCCCGATCCGGTCTTGGACAGCTCGAAATCGGCGGGTGCCGTGAGCACGATGTCGTCGGTGAGATGACTTCCCGAGACGCTGTAGCCCTGCGTCTCCGAAGGCGAACCGGGTTCACTCGCGAACGGGACAAGCGAGCCTGACACGTTGATTACCGGCTCGGTGCTCGGCGTGATCGGCTCGACCTGGTAGGAGTAGTTCACGGTCCCCGCTGTGTTGGCTCCCGAGACATAGTCGACTGTAGCGTGGTCCGAGGCGATGCTCACGCGCAGGTGCCCGATGCCCGAGATCTGCTGCTCGATGGTGTTGTAGCTTCCGTGATCGCCTTCCGTGTAGATGCCGGAGAACCCGCTGCCCATTCCCCCGCCGGAAGGCACCTCCTGGTAGACCACTCCGTCGCGCGTTTCATAGCAGTACTGGTGGTCGTGGCCGTGGAAGTAGGCGCTGACCCCGTTATCTACGAAGAGCTGGTGGATCGTCTTAGGCCAGCCGGGACGATGCTCGGCGAAGCCGTCGGATCCGTCGGCGTTCTTGCCGCCCCATTCGAAGTAGGCGGCTGCTTCAGCTCCGCCTCGGACGTAGCCGGCGCCGGCGCCCGCGACGGCCCGCGGGACGCCTCCCAGCATGTTGTGCGAGAAGACGAACTTGTAGTTTGCGTCGCTGTCTTCGAGTGTCTGCGTGAGCCACTCATACTGCTGCGCGCCGAGCGTCCAGCTCCACTGGTCGCCCGTTACCGCGTCGTCGCTGCGCTCCCCGGCGGCAGGGCTGTAGGGCAGGTTCATCGTGTACTGGAACTCGTCGATGACCACGAAAAGGGCGTCGCCCCACTCCCACGCGTAGTAGTCCTGCCGCTGGGTATCGCCACCGACAGCCGTTGGCAACGGGTCGTTGTTGCCGGCGTAGAACCCCCCGCCTTCGCCATCGGTCGGCATCGGGAAGTACGCCTTGCGGGTGGCTAGATTCCACAGTCCCGTCGCGTTTGTCCCGGTGTCATCGAGATTCCAGCCCTCTTCGTCCTCGTGATTGCCTGGGGCAAGGAAGATCGGCACCGATGGGCCGATCTTTCCGAAGTTCGATGGTCCGCGGTGGCTGATGTACCTCGACCGCGCTGCGCTCTCACTCGTGATGCCAGCGTCTCCCGTCATGAATGTGTCACCGCAGTCGACGGTGAAGTCCGGGGCCTCATTGAAGATGTTGGTCATGACGTTCTGCTGACCGGAGTTGTGTATATCCGAGGTCACGGTGAAGGCGAAGCTCTCACCGACGGCCCGCTGGGTCCAAAACGAGCTCTCGTCGCGCGTCTCGTAGTCGCCATCGGTGACGCTGCCATCGGCGTCGTAGACCATGTGGTAGTAGTAGCGGGTGTTAGGACTGAGACCGCCTATCGTGGCGTTGCTCGGCTGACCCGCTTCGGCATCAACTACCGTGGTTTGGAAGGTATCCGCGCCAGGCGAGGTGCCGTAGACATAACGGTACTGAATCGCCGAAGCCGGGACCACGTTGATCGAGACAGACGTGTCCGTGGGCTTGCCAAGTAGCTCGCCCGCGGTGAAGGTCGCGGTCTGGGCGGAGACCGACGCCACGGCAGACAAGCACAGTGCGAGTGTCAGCGTCACCGCCAAAGTCGTCCTACGGCCACGCGCCCTCGCGGGGGCGCTCTGCGGCCCACTCCGTCGCTCGTCGGGAATGCCGCTCATGTGAAGCCCTTCGTTCGGATGCCTCTGCGAACGCCCCCCTCCGCCGTGCTGGCGGAGGGGGCCGCTCGAAGTCCGCACATGCCGACAGTGGCGCTACTTCACTCTGATGCTCTTGGTGGCGCTCCACTTCCCGTAGTAGCGCTTCCCATCGATCGTCTTGTACGCGCGAAGCTTGAAGTAGTAGCGCACGCCCTTCTTGAGTTTGGTGATCGTCTTGTACGACCTCGACGTCGCCGCGGCGTACTTGAAGCTGCGCGTCTTCTTCTTGGAGTAGGCGACCTGGTACCCGCTCGAACCCGAGTGCTTCTTCCAGCTCACCGTGGCCTTGCGAACGCCGACTTTGAGCTTGGCGACCGCCGACTTCTTCGGCACGATGTTGAACGTCGCCGTCTTGGCGCCGGTGTAGCTGCCCGCTCCGACGACGATGACCCTCGCCTTGCCGGCCTTCAGGTTGTCCTCGTAGGTGAGCGTGTAGTCGGTCCCGGCTACCAGGGTCTCCGTCCCGACGGTCACCTTGACCGCGGGCGCAATCGCGAAGCCGGTGCAGACCTGGTCCGGAATCGCGGCGATGGTCGCCGAAGCGATGGACTTACTCGGGGCCGCGACCTGGCCCACGACGTCCACCTTCACTGTGCTGCTCACGAAGTTGTAGTCCGCCGAATCGGTGGGCACGAACGTGACTGGCGCCAGGTACTCGCCTGCAACGAGCGGTACCTTGCTCGGGTCCGTGAAGACGAATGTGCCCGGTGTGGAAGCGGCGCCGCCGGTGAGCCTGGACGCCGAAAGGGCCTGGCCCAAGGTGATCGATGCGGCGCTCGGCCAGATCGTCACCGTGGGAGTCGCCTTCAGGATCGTGAACGTCGCCTGCTTGGTCCCCGAGAAGGAGCCCACACCGGTGATGGTGACCGTCGCCGTGCCGGCATTGACGTTGTTGGAGTAGGAGACCGTGTAGTCGGCATCCTTCACGAGCGTGGTGCTGCCAAGCGTCACGGTCAGCCCCGGGGTGATCGGCGAACCGGTGTAGGTCTGGTTCGGGATCGCGGCAACGGTGACTCCAGAGATGTCGGTTGCCAGCGCCGGATTGATCGGCACGGCCGCGATCGCCCAGTACGCCGCACTGTCTCCATCCCACGCCATGGTCACCGAGTCGCCGGTGGCTTGCTTGGTGCTCGCCGCCGCGCGCGTATTCGACGAGAACGCGTTCCACAGTCCCGTCTGCCCCGCACCGTTGGTGAGCGTCTGAGAGCTGCTCGACCCTCCGAGGAAGACGTTGTCGAAGACGACTTCGTCACCATCGAGGCCGGTGAGCGTAACGGTGGGGTGGTCGCCGCTAGTCGACGAAGCGCCGTCGGCAGTATCGAACGGGTCGCCCTGGTCGACGCCGGCGAAGTTCGCCGCGCCGGCGACGATGCCGTTACTCACCTGGTCGCTGAAGGTGAAGGACACGGTGCCTGTGACGCCCTTCGGCGGGTCCAGAAGGCTGTAAACCGCAGAGTGGCGGGGGTTGCTGGCAGTCGTCTCGGTAATCTCTTCTGTCAGAGGTATCGCGCTCTGGCCGGAAGGGGTGAAAGTCGCGGAAGTGATCGAGCGGTCGTTCGTACCGCAGTTCCACGACACGCCCGCCATGAGCAGCCCGTCGTCGCCGGTCCCGGTCGTGTGCGAGAAGCTTATGCTCGTCGCGTTCGCTGCTGCGGTCCCGCTCGACGGCATGCCGTCCGGATCGACCGTCGCGTCTGCGTGCGGCGCCATCGTGTAGGAGTACGCGGGTGTGGTCTGGTTGTAGCGGATGAAATCGACCGTTGCCTCATCAGGCCCGACCGTCACTTTGAGACGACCGGGTCCTTCAGTCGAGTCCGCCCACACCGTCTGTCCGGAGCTCGCTCCGAGCGCGAACGTGTCACCCGTCGTGAAGTTGCCGAAGCTGCCTGAGAAGCTGGCCGAGGGAGCTGCTTGATAGACCATGCCGTTGAGCGTCTCGTAGGCCATCTGGTGATCGTGGCCGTGGAAGAAGGCGGTGACCCCGTTGGCCTCCATCATCTGGCGAATCGGCTGGCTACCCCAGCCCGGACGCTCGGAGGACCACGCCCACGTGCTGCCGTCCGTGTTGTAGCCGCCCCATTCGGCGAAATTCGCGGCATCCAGCCCGCCGTGACCGTAGTTCACCATGTCGGGGCTCGTCATGCCGTTGCTGCCCGTGATCTCGTGCGAGAAGACGAACTTGTACTTGGAGTTGCTGTTGGCAAGCGTCGACGTCAGCCAGTTGAACTGGTCTTCGCCAAGCGTCCAGTCCCACCTGTCGCCCGAACCGGTGGTGTCGTCCTCTCCCCCACCAACCGCGGTCGTGTACGGCTTGGTCGTGGTGGTCCAGAAGGGGTTGATGACGACGAACAGTGCGTCGCCCCATTCCCACGCGTAGTAGTCCTGGACGAGGTGATCTCCACTGAGTTCGGCGATCGTTCGCGTGTCGCCGGAGTAGAAGGCGCCGGGAACGGGATTGAGGAAGAACTTCTTCTCGGCGTTCTTGCCCATGATTGGCAAGCTCGTCGACAGGGGCGCCGTGAGGTGCCACGCCTCCTGCTGCTCGTGGTTGCCCGGAAGCAGGAAGACCGGTGCCGAAGCACTGACACGGTTGAACTCGGCGAGCGCATCCTTGTAGACCTGCTCAGCCGCGGCGGTGTCGCCTCGGGAAATGCTCCCGCCACTGCCGGCGTCCATCGCGATCGAGTCGCCGAGTTCGATGAGGAAGTCCGGGTTGTCCGCCGCGACGTTGTCCAAGGTGGTCTGCCAGTTCGCTTCGTTGCCGATCTGGATCCCGACGTGACCGTCGCTCGTCACGTCGAAGGTGAACGTGCCGCCTTCGGCTCGCTGAGTCCAGAACGAGTGCCCGGCTCGCGTCTCGAAGTCGCCGTCGGTGATGCTTCCGTCGGCGTCATAGATCATCCGGTAGTAGTACTTCGTGTTCGGGCTGAGCGCTTGAAGAGCGGCCTCTGCCGGCTGGCCGGCAGTAGCGTTGTAGGGGCCCGTCTGGAGCGAGTAGTCGCCCGGAGACGTGCCGTACTGGAAGGCGAACTGGATGGCTGAGGCGGGCACCACCTTGACGGCCACAGAGGTGTCGGTGGGCTTGCCCAGCAACTCGGTTGCGATGAAGCTGCTCGTAGCAGCGTGCGCCGAAGCCGCAAAAGCGAGACACAGGCACGCGCACACCACGACCGTCACCGCCCGCGCCATCGTTCTCGACATAGTCGTGCGTTCGACTGTGGCCCCCGCTAGGGTGGTGCGGCCCCGCGTGAAAGTCCTCATGCCTCTCCCCCTCGCTCTCCGAAGGGCGTGCCCTCTGTCCCGAGAGACAAGAGGACCCAGCCCCGATTCCCCGTTTCGTTACTTCACCTTCACGCTCTTCGTCGCACTCCACTTCCCGTAGGCGCGCTTGCCGGCGATCGTCTTGTAGGCGCGGACCTTGAAGTAGTAGCGCACGCCCTTCTTGAGCTTGGTGACCGTCTTGTACGACCTCGAGGTC
>DASRYH010000005.1:0-47864 GCA_035687245.1 Coriobacteriia bacterium | reverse complement strand
CGCAGCAGCTGTAACAGCTGAGACGCCGGGTGCACCTACCCTCGCCGAGGTCGCGGCCGACACAGGCACGGTCAAGATAGGAATGAACTTCTTCTTCTTGATCATGGGTGTGTGTCTCATCTTCTTCATGCAGGCGGGCTTTATGCTCGTTGAGACCGGCTTCTGCCGAAGCAAGCATGCTGCTCATGTCGCGATGACCAACTTCGTGATCTTCGCGGTGGGCGCGCTCACCTACTGGGCGGTCGGTTTCGCTCTTCAGTTCGGTTCGCTGGGAGCCTTCTACTGGGCGCCGGGCGCCGAGGCTATCCTGAACGGCGAGGCGGTCAAGGCTGGCGTCAACGCCTTCGCGGGCACGAAGGGCTTCTTCCTCGGCACTCTCGGCGACGGGACTTATGATCCGGGCGTCTTCGTGTTCTTCCTCTTCCAGATGGTATTCATGGACACCGCCGCCACCATCGTCACTGGCGGCATGGCTGAGCGCTGGAAGTTCTCGGCATTCCTGCCCTTCGGCGTCTTCATGGGCGCAATCGTCTACCCGCTGTACGGCATGTGGGTCTGGGGCGGCGGCTGGCTTGCTACCCTCGGAGCCAACTACGGATTCGGTAACGGCGTTGTCGACTTTGCAGGCTCGTCGGTCGTGCACGCTGTCGGCGGCTTTGCTGCCCTGGCTGGCGCGATGGTTCTCGGACCGCGTCTTGGGAAGTTCAAGGCTGACGGCACACCCGTGGCGCTCCCCGGTCACAACATCCCGATGGCCATCCTCGGCACGATCATCCTGGTCTTTGGCTGGTTTGGCTTCAACGGCATGAGCACGTTGGCCGCCACAGACCTGCGCGCCAGCATCATCATCGCCAACACGATGCTCGCTGGGTCTGCTGGTTGCCTCGCGGCGATGTTCTTGGTCTGGAAGCTGTGGGGTAAGCCCGATCCCTCGATGGCTGTCAACGGCATGCTCGCTGGCCTTGTAGCGATCACCGCTCCCTGCGGCTTCGTTACGCCGCTGTCCTCGGTAATCATCGGCGCCCTTGCGGGCTTCTTGGTCGTCGGATCTGTCGTGTTCGTCGAGCGCGTGCTCAAGGTCGATGACCCGGTCGGCGCCGTCTCGGTTCACGGCGTAAACGGCGCGTGGGGCATGATTGCACTCGGGCTGTTCGCGGATGGCTCCTACGGCGCCGGATGGAACGGCGTCGATTCAGCGGTCACCGGCCTCTTCTACGGAAACGGCGGCCAGCTAATCGCGCAGTTGATCGCCGTGGTTACGGTGTTCGTCTGGTCGTTCGGAATGCACTACGTGTTCTTCAAGATCCAGGATGCCGTTCAGGGCATCCGCTCTTCGAAGGCCGATGAGATCGCCGGTCTCGATCCAGGCGAGATGGGCGTGCTGGCCTACCCGGACATGGCCGGTTCCGGCCCCCTGGGTGAGGGCAGCCTTGCTGCCGAAGCCGCAGGTCTTGTCCAGCCGAAGCCCGTGGGGAGTGAGGCATAAATGAAGAAGGTAGAAGCTATCGTTCGGCCCGAGCGCCTGGAGGCCGTGAAGTCAGCAGTGGTGGAGCTTGGCCACAATGGCTTGACCGTATGCGAGGTCAAAGGACACGGCATCCAGAAGGGCGTAACCCAGCACTGGCGCGGTGAGGAGTACGTCATCGACTTGCTGCCGAAGATCTCGCTCGTTGCAGTTGTGCACGATCACGAGGTAGCTGACATCATCGACGCGATCTCGAAGGCGGCGCGCACCGATCACATCGGTGACGGCAAGATCTTCGTGAGCCCGATCGAAGAGGTCATCCGCATCAGGACTGGCGAGACCGGAGCCGAAGCGCTCTAGTCTCCATCACACGAAAGAAGCGTGGCGCTTTCGACACCAGGCCGCGTTTCGCACAGAGAGGGCGGACCCCACCATCCCGGGTCCGCCCTCTCCTATTGCTTCCGGAACGACCTTCGCACCGTCGGTGTGTGCCCCTCCAAAAGGCTATCCTCGGGGACTCTTGGCCGCCTCTATCGTTGAACAATAGGCTGACCGCATCCCTGTTGTTGCACCGACTTCTGCCTGGCATCGCGCGCGGTCACTCGGGTGCTTGACCGTGCAAACGTGCTCACTGCTTCGCATCGCGTTACCCGCGCGACGCGAACTCGAACCGATGAACTACGCGACGTCTATCAGTGACTCGTGTCCAACGGCCGCGCGTGGACCTTTGACTCTGCCGTTCCGGGTGAGTCCTAAGTTGTGAAGGTCGGGCTCCCGGCCTGCGCCGAACTTGCCCTACAACAACTCTATACCCGCGCCCTCGGCAGGTGTGTCCAGAAATGCCGAACGGCGACCTGCAACCTATAGAAGGTCGCGAAGTCGCCGTAAACGGTAGGAAACCACTGACAGAAGCGGTCAGACTACTGGAGCTTGTCGATCAGAACGCGGAACTCCTCGGCGGTACCGCCGCCCAGCTTCGTGCCAGCCTGAACACCGTCGCTGTTCACGAAGATGAAGGTCGGCACGGCGGTGATGCCCATGTCGTTGGCGAGCTGTACCGCTTCGGCATCCTTCTCGGCGTTGTAGCGCCTGAACTCGACCTTGCCCTCGTACTCCTTGGCTAGCCCGTCAACTACGGGCTTCATCTGCTGGCACGTGGGTCAACTATCGGTGAAGAACTCGATGAAGACAGGCTTGCCGTTCGTCTGGATCTTGCTCGTCGATGCGCTGGGCGCGCCCGTATCGAGCTTGCCGCCCCACGCCTGAATGCCCGCGTTGAAGTGCTTGATGCTGCCGAATCCCATCGACTTCATCGTCTCAACCGCGGTTGCCGACCGGGCGCCGGTTGCGCAGTAGACGACGTAGGTCGCGTTGCGGTCCCAGCTGGCGGCCGATGCCTCGAGCTGGTCGACAGGCACGTTGATCGCACCCGGGATGTGGCCCATCTGGTACTCGCCGGCAGTACGCACATCGACGACCTGCGCGCCTGCGGCGATGGCCTTCTCGACACCTGCGGCGTCCACGTTGGCGATGCCGCCCGAGGCGGGTCGCATCAGTACCGCGACGAGCACGCCCAGCAGGGCGGCTCCAATCACGGCGAGGATGATAGTCTTCGGCTTCATGCAGTTCTCCTCTGCAAGGGTTGTGCCGCTAGTATACCCATGGGGGTATAAGCGAGCAACCGAGGCGCCCCCGCCGCTCTTGGGGATATAGAGCTAAAGCCAGTCTCTTCCGGGTGCCGCGTCCGCGCCCCTGTCACGTTGGGCGAGGAAACATGCGTGGTATTCGTCCGGATCACGATGCGCGCATCCATGGGGAAACCGACGACGGGCCCATTCGCGCCGAACTGCTCTCACCCGAACGCCTGGCCACAGAGGCGCGTGCGTTGGCCGATGTCCAGAGCTGGGTCGTCGATAGGCGCTCGCGCACCTCTCCGCTCCTGGGGCTGATGGAGCGGGCCGCCGAAGACCTCGCCTCGCACAACCGCGAGCTCGCACAGTCGGTGTTTCGCGGAGTTCCCGCCTCACCCGCGGCCGAATGGCTGCTCGACAACTACTACCTGATCGAAGAGCAGATGCTACTCGTCCGCGAGGACCTGCCGCGCAGCTACGCCACCGAACTCCCCCAGCTCACGAGCGGCCCGCTCACCGGCTATCCGCGCGTGTACGAGCTGCTGCTGTCTCTGATCGCTCACACCGACTCCCGTCTCGACGAAGACACGCTCGTCAGCTACGTCGACGCATATCAGGAGGGCGACGCTCTGAGCATCGGCGAGGTCTGGGCCGTCCCGATCATGCTCCGAATCGCGCTCGTCGAGAATCTTCGGCGGCTCTCGGACTCCGTGGTCTCGTCGTTCAGATCAGAGCGGGCCGCCGACGCGTGGGCCGAACGCCTCGTCCTCACCGAACAAGAGTCGCCAGCCGTAGTTGGCCATCTGATCGAGGAACTCGACACGGACGCCGACGCCGCCGAAGAGCAGTTCCTGCTGCGGCTCGCGCAGCGCCTGCAGGCGCTCGAAGCGCAGGTCGAGCTGGCTAACACGTGGCTTTCGCGCAGGCTTTCGGTGGATCGGGTCCAGCTGGAGGCGGGCTCTATTCACGTCCAACAAGTGCAGGCGGCGAACCAAGCGTCCATCGCGAACGCCATCATGAGCATCCGGCTTCTGGATGCACTCGAGTGGCGCGAGTTCTTTGAGCGCGTCTCTGTCGTCGAAGCGAAGCTGCGCTCTGATCCGATTCACGTATACGGCTCGATGGACTTCTTGAGCCGCGACCGTTACCGCCATGCGGTTGAGGACCTCGCAGAACGCTCGGAGGCCGCCGAGCTCGAGTTGGCCCAACGCGCCGTGGACCTGGCTGCCGAGGCGCTTTCGGCAGACGCGTCCGACACCGTGCGAGGGCACGTGGGCTGGTGGCTCGTGAGCGAGGGCCGCTACCGGCTGGAGCGCGAGATCGGCTACCGGCCCATCCGGCGCGAGTGGATCTACCGCGGCCTCCTTCGCAACCCGGCCGCCTACTACGGCGCCACGCTCGGCGGCACGCTGGTGTTGCTCATGGCGCTCCTCGCGAACTACGCGGTGCGGCAGGGAGCGGGGCCGTGGCAGCTGCTCGTGCTGATGCTGTTGGGGCTCGTCCCGCTCTCCGAGATCGGCATGACTGTATTGAACAGGTTGAGCGCGGTGGTCTTCCCGCCGCGCATCGCTCCAACACTGGACTCCCGGCGCCCGGTGGCTGAATCCCACCGGACACTGGTGGTCGTGCCGGTCTTGTTGACCTCCGTCGATTCGGCGCGAGAGATCATCGAGAATCTCGAGGTCGCCTATCTAGCGAACCGTGATCCGAACGTCGGCTTTGGGATGCTCGGGGCCCCGGGAACGCACACTGGCCCAACCCGCGACGACGACCACGAGATCATCGAGGCCGCGGTGCGCGGGATCGCCGAGCTCAACGAGCGCTACGAGGCCGAACACGGGCTCAGGCCGTTTCACCTTCTCATGCGCGCACGCAGCTACAGCAAGTCAGAGGACGCCTGGTTGGGGTGGGAGCGCAAGCGCGGCGCGCTTGTAGAACTCGTCCGCGAGATGCGTGGGAGCTCGCGCACTACGTTCGCGACCAAGCTGGGGGATCACGACTTCCGGCAAGCATGCACCTTCGTGATCACGCTCGACTCCGACACCATACTTCCTCGCGACGGTGCACGCCGGCTCATTGCGACCATCGCGCATCCTCTCAACCGGGCCCGCTTCAGTCCCGGCGATCCGCTCGTACGCGAAGGCTACGGTATCGTTCAGCCGCGCGTGGGCCTGTCGCTGCCGGGGTCTCGCCGAAGCCGCTTCGCTCACCTCTACTCCGGGGTGACCGGCGTCGACCCCTACGCACACGCCGTATCCGACACCTATCAGGACGTCTTCGGCGAAGGCTCGTTCACCGGCAAGGGAATCTTCGAGGTCGACGTCTTTCGTGACGTGCTGGACGACGTCTTTCCCGAAGACACTCTGCTGAGCCACGATCTGTTGGAGGGCTCGTTCCTTCGCACGGCTCTGGCAAACGACATCGAAGTCCTCGATGACTACCCCGCCAACTACCTCGCCGCCTCACGGCGACTGCACCGATGGGTGCGCGGCGACTGGCAGACCCTGCCCTACCTCGCCGGCCGAATCCGAGTGGGCGACGGTTCAGTGGTGGCCAACCCGCTGACCGGGCTCCACCGATGGAAGATCCTCGACAATCTGCGGCGTTCGATGGTGCCTCCTGCGACCCTGCTGCTCTTCACCCTCGGGTGGGTCCTGTTGCCGAATGCCGCCATGTTGTGGCCGGTCGGCCTGCTCGCACTCATCTTCTTCCCGGCGTACTTCTCACTTGCCGGCTCAATGGTCTTCCGCCCGCGCTCCGTCTCCTTCTCGTCGACCGCTCCGGCCATCCTGCGTGACTTCCGAATCGACTCCGCGCGCGGTCTGCTCTCGCTCGCAACGCTGCCGCACCAGTCTTGGATCAACCTCGACGCTGCCACGAGAGCTGTCTGGCGACTCTTCGTTTCCAAGCGGCATCTCCTGGACTGGGAGACCGCTGCCGACGTCGAGCGACGCGCCGGCACCACGCCATCCGCCTTCTGGAGCGTGATGGCGCCTACAAGTATCGCCGGTGCGGTGCTGCTCGCGATGAGCACTGCCTTGATGCCCGAACGCGCCGTGATCGCAGTCGTGATCGGCGGCCTTTGGCTGCTCGCTCCCTGGGGAGCATGGTGGGTCTCGCGGCCTCTACCCACTGCAGCGCCCGCCGAACTGAGCGATGACGAGCGGATGGCGCTTCGCAGGATTGCCCGAAAGACGTGGCGCTTCTTCGACGCCTTCGTGGTGAAGCAGGGGCACTACCTTGCCCCCGACAACTATCAGGAGGATCCGACCGGTGTGGTTGCATGGCGCACCTCGCCCACCAACATCGGTCTGCAGCTTCTCTCCGACTTGGGTGCCTACGACTTGGGCTACCTGGATCTTGTGCGCCTGAACCAGCGCGTCGCTGCAACGCTTGAGACGATGGCCGGCCTCGAGCGGTTCAACAACCACTTCTACAACTGGTACGACATCCGGACACTCGAGCCACTTCGGCCTGCGTACGTTTCGACAGTCGACTCCGGCAATCTCGCCAGTCACCTGATCGCACTACGGACAGGCCTGCTCGAGGTGTCCGAGTCGCCGCTGTTCGCGCCACAGGTCATAGAGGGGCTGCGTGACAGCGTCCATCTCGCGTTGGAGGATCTGCTGGCCGGCAAGTCCGAGCTGGTGGACGCGAGCGCACTGAGCCGACTCCGGGAGACTCTCGATGAGCTCCAGCGGATGTTGGACGTCGCCGAACTCCCGCTCCAACTGGGGGGCTGGACCGCCCTGCTCAGGCGCGCAGATGCGCTCGCGACCGAGGCCCTCGACCTCGTGTCGACCGTCGAGGGGCTACAGGTCCCCGCTCAGGACGGAGGTGCCGACACCGATGAACCTGCCCCGCCGGACTACCGGCCGCCGGTGCCGACGGGCCGACTCGAGCGCCTGCGTGCTTCGGTTGCCGAGGTCTGTGAGTCCGCCGATTGCTGGCGGGACCTCGTGCAGCAGCTCGTTCCGTGGGCATCATTGCTCGAAGATACGCCGGGCGAAGCGTGGACGGTCCCCGAACTCGATCCGCTCCTGCGCTACGTGCCAAGCCTCACCGGCCTGGCTGAAGGTCTCACCGAGGCGCTACGCGCCCTCGAACGGCTGTCTGTCGAAGGCGGACCTGCCGCCGACTGGGCCACACAGGTGCTTTCGGGGATCAACGACGCGCGTCCCGCATGCGTCGAACAGCTTGAACTGCTTCGTCGAAGCGCTGAAGAGGCGCGTGCGTTCTGGGAGCACATCGACTTCTCCGTCCTGTACGACCCACACCGCTCGCTGTTCTCCATTGGATACAACCTCAGCGAGGGCAGGCTCGATGCCTCCTACTACGACCTGCTGGCAAGCGAGTGCCGTGTCGCGAGCTTCTTGGCCGTTGCCAAGGGCGATGTAGGCCAGGACCACTGGTTCCGGCTTGGGCGTCCACTTACGCCGACGCCGCAGGGCAGGGCGTTGGTGTCGTGGAGCGCCTCGATGTTCGAGTACCTCATGCCGATGCTCGTGATGCGCAGTTGGCCGGACACGTTGCTTGCAGAGACCTGCAACACGGTTGTGCATCGCCAGATCGCGTATGGCGACGAGCGCGGCGTGCCGTGGGGCGTCTCCGAAAGCGCCTTCAACGCCCGCGACGCGCATCTCACCTACCAGTACCAGGCCTTCGGCATCCCCGGTCTGGGTCTCAAACGTGGACTGTCTGACGACGTGGTCGTCGCGCCCTACGCCTCTATGCTCTCGCTGCCCGTTGAGCCGCGCGCTGTCATCGCCAACCTCGCGCGCCTGCGTGCTACCGGGGCTGAGGGCGACTACGGCTTCTACGAGTCGATCGACTACACGCCCGGCCGCGTGCCCGCCGGCTCGAAGCGGGCAGTGGTGCGTGCCTACTTCTCGCACCACCACGGCATGTCGTTCGTGGCGCTGTGCAATGCGCTGCTCCACGGCCGCATGCAGGACCGGTTCCACTCCGATGCGACGGTGGCCTCCGCAGAGCTCTTGTTGCAAGAGAGGCTTCCGCGACACGTTCAGCTCGTCGAGCCGCATATCGAGGAGGTCCGCGGGGTGCGCTCTGTTGAGGAGCTGCTGCCTCCCGTGACAAGAACGTATCCGACGGCTGCGACCGCTGTGCCGGCGACGCACTTCCTGTCTAACGGCAGCTACTCGGTGATGATCACCAACGGCGGCGGCGGCTACTCTCGCTGGAACGACATTGCCGTCACTCGCTATCGGGAAGATGTGACGCGCGACTGCTGGGGCACCTTCTTCTACGTCCGCGATCTCGACACGGGGAAGGTCTTTTCGGCGCCTCACAACCCCTGCCCACGCGAGCCGGACGACTACTTCGTGACGTTCGCGCCGGACAAGGCCGAGTTCCGCCGCGTCGACGGCGCACTCGAGACACGGCTTGAAGTGTCGGTCTCCCCCGAAGACGACGTTGAGGTTCGCCGGCTCACCTTCGGAAACCTGAGCTCCTCCCCTATGCGCTTGGAAGTCACGTCCTACTTCGAGGTTGCAGTCACCAAGCAGGCCTCGGACCAGGCACACAAGTCGTTCTCTAACCTGTTCATCGAGACGGAGTCGCTCGAGCACAACTCTGCGGTGGTCTTCACGCGGCGGCGTCGCAGCGACGAGGAGACGGCGGTTTGGGGCTTCCATCTCGCGGCGTGCGAGCAAGAGGACTGCGACTGGAGCTGCGAGACCGACCGTGCTCGGTTCATCGGACGCTTGCGCTCGGCAGACGATCCGGCGGCACTTGATGCAGAAGGCCCGCTCTCGGGCACGGTCGGCGCGGTGCTCGACCCGTGCTGCGCCATCCGTCGCGTTGTCGAGATTCCTGAAGGACAGTCGGCGCGCATCATGTATGCGACAGGCATCTCTGACCAGCGCGAGACCACCGTCCGTCTTACAGAGAAGTACGCGGACCCCCGCAACACTCAGCGCGCCATCGACCTCGCCTGGACCGCCGCGCAGCTTGAGCTGCGCGACCTCGGAATCACCCCCGACCAGGCTATGGCCCTCGACCGTCTTGCGTCCCGACTGCTGCTGACCGATCCGTTCTCCCCTCTCAAGGTGAAGACGCCGGTCGAGAACGGCCTGCAGATGTCGGGCCTGTGGTCACTGGGCGTCTCCGGGGACTTGCCGATAATGCTGGTTCGCGTGGAGGAGCTCGCCCACGCGCCGCTGGTACGTCACGCCCTGCTGGCGCACCAGTACTGGCGGCACAAGGGGCTCGTCTCCGACCTCGTCATCTTGAACACGCGACCCACTGGCTACACTGACCAGCTCGACGATCGCCTGAGGCTGCTGGTGCGAACGGGCCATGCGCTCCAGATGCTCGACAAGCCCGGGGGCGTCTTCCTCCGGCGCGCCGATCAGATGCATCCTGATGTCCTGACGTTGCTGCTCTCTGTGGCGCGGGCGACTCTGGATGGAGACTCCGGGACGCTTGAGCTGCAGCTCAACCGCCGCGGTTCGAAGCTCGCAGTGCCCGCGAGGCACGCGCCCACGGCGCACCCAGAGGACTATCCGGCTGCGACATTCGAGCGTCCGGAGCTGCTTTTCGACAATGGGCTGGGCGGCTTCGATCCCGAGAACGGCGACTACATCGTCATTCTGGAAGACAAGGCCGTTACGCCGGCTCCGTGGATCAACGTTCTGGCCAGCCCTACCTTCGGATGCATGGTTAGCGAGGCGGGGGTCGGATGCACGTGGGCGCTCAACAGTCACGAGAACCGCATCACCACGTGGAACAACGATGCTGTCTCCGACGGTAGCGGCGAAGCGATATATGTACGCGACGAAGAGACCGGCGAGTACTGGAGCCCCACTCCGCTTCCCGTGCGGACGCCCGAGCCTTACGTGGTCCGGCACACCAAGGGTGCGGTGCGCTTCGAGCACGAGACCCACGGCATCGGCCACACCCTCGACTACTTCGTAGCAATCGATGACCCGGTGCGTGTGTGCCGGCTCACGCTTGAGAACCGTGGCCCGAACGCGCGCAGTCTCTCCGTGACCCAGCTCGTCGAGTGGGTGCTGGGCGAGTCCCGCAGCCGCGCGCAGCAGCTCGTCGTGACGTGGTTCGACAGCGAGTCTTCGATCCTGACTGCGCACAACCACTTCAACTTCGACTTCCCCGGGCGCTGCGCGTTTCTCGCCAGCGACCGTCCCATCCGCTCATGGACAGCAAGCCGCACCGAGTTCGTTGGGCGAAACGGCACGCTCAGATCCCCCGAGGCGATGCGGCGCGAGGGCTTGGGCGGCGCGTCCGGACGCTATCACGACAACTGCGGAGCCCTCCAAGTCGAGGTCTCCCTCGCAGTCGGCGAGACCGCCGAGGTCTGCTTCTTCCTCGGTCAGACCACCACCCTGCAGGACTGCCGCGACCTCATAGCGCGCTTCCGCGAGAACGAAACCCCGGCCGCGAGTCTCGCCCGTGTTCGAACGTTCTGGGACGACCTCCTGGGCACGATCAAGGTCGAAACCCCCGATCCGAAGCTCGATCTGCTTGTGAACGGGCAGCTGCTCTACCAGGCCACCGCCTGTCGTCTGTGGGGTCGCACGGCCACGTATCAGTCGGGTGGCGCGTTCGGCTTCCGCGACCAGCTGCAAGACGTCATGGCGCTTCTGATCACACGACCCGAACTAGTGCGCGAGCAGATCGTGGAAGCCTCCCGTCACCAGTTTGCCGAAGGCGACGTTCTGCACTGGTGGCAGCCGTTCTCCGGGCGCGGCGTTCGCACCCACATCACCGACGATCGCCACTGGTTGCCGCTGGTGGTGGCCGAGTACACCGAGGCAACCGGTGACGAGAGCGTGCTCGACGAGATCACCGCCTTCATCGAAGGCCCGGCGCTATCGCCTGAGGCCGAGGACGCCTACCTGCAGCCCGCTGTCTCCGAGCAGTCCGTGACCGTCTACGAGCACTGCCTCCGGGCACTGGAAACCGGCCGCCCCGTGGGCCAGCACGGCCTGCCTCTCATGGGTGGAGGCGACTGGAACGACGGCATGAACCGCGTCGGCCACAAGGGCCAGGGCGAGAGCGTCTGGCTCGCGTGGTTCCTTGGCTACGTGCTGACACGGTTCGCTCCCGTCTGCGCGCGGCGCGGCGAGGAGGATCGCGCAGCGGAGTACGGTGAGTGGGCAAAGCGGCTGGCCGCTGCCGTCGAGGAGAGCGGGTGGGACGGCGCGTGGTACAGGCGCGCCTACTTCGATGATGGCACGCCGCTAGGCACGCATGAGGCCGAAGAGTGCCGAATCGACGCAGTCGCTCAGGCGTGGGCGACGATCTCGGGACTGGCCGATCCGGTCCGGGCCGCGATGGCGCTCGAGAGTCTCGACGAGAAGCTCATCCGTTGGGAGGACGGCCTAATCGCCCTGCTCACGCCGCCCTTCGACAAGATGGAACACGACCCCGGCTACATCAAGGGCTACGTTCCGGGCGTTCGAGAGAACGGCGGGCAGTACACTCATGCCGCGTTGTGGACCGTGCTCGCCTACCTCCTGCAGGGCGACGGGGATCACGCGATCGAGCTGTTCGACATGATCAACCCCATCAGTCACGCGCTGGATCCGGGCTCCGTCGCGCGCTACAAGGTTGAGCCCTACGTTGTCGCCGCCGACGTCTATGCCGTCGAGCCGCACGTTGGCCGGGGCGGCTGGACGTGGTACACGGGTTCGGCATCGTGGTTCTACCGAATCGCGATTGAGAACCTCCTAGGCCTCACCGTGTCCGTCGAAGAAGGGTCGAAGTGGCTAACTGTCTCGCCATGCATCCCAAAGGCATGGGGTGGCTACACGATGACCTACCGTCACGGACAGAGCCGATACAGCATTCACGTGCTGAATCCACGCAGAGTGAACAGTGGTGTCGCATTCGTCGAGCTCGACGGCGTGCGTCTCGAGACGCTTCGCGTTCTTCTCGAAGATGACGGACAGACTCACGAAGTTCGTGTGACTCTGCTTGGCGGATAGCGGGCGAAAGGCGCTGTTCGCGTTCGTTGGCGGCGGCTAGAGCAGCCGGAACCTGCGACCCTCGTGAAGCTCCTCGAGGGAGTAGAACGTGTCGCGCCACATCACGCCGCCTCGGCGGTGAGTCAGCCAAGCAGAACGCACGAGGCCGTAGGCCATGGCGAGCCAGCCGAAGGGCCACAGAAACGCGGGGACCACCGTCCCTGTGCTGTCGTAGAGGCAGTAGATGTTGGTCGCCGTCGCGACTGCGAATGTCACGACGCCCAACGCGAGAAGCCAGCTCGTCGATGAAACCATCGCGACGACTATTGCCAGAAGCGGCGAGAGCTCCACTGCGGCCACCGCTATCATCGCGCAAAGGAAGACGACGAACGGAACGGTGGCCACAGTCGCGCCGTTCTTCTCGATGCCCCGCAAGAACGTTCCGTAGTCCGCGTAGCTTGGCAGCCACGCGGCACCGCGTCCGTTCATGATCTCGCAGCGGGCGCCGGACCGCTTCAGCATCACTCCCAGCGCCATGTCGTCTCCGGTCTCCATGCGCAGCTCGCCAAAGCCAGGGCTCGCGTCGAAGCTGGACCGACGCACCAGCATGAACGACCCGGAGCCAGCACCCACCTTGGAGCGCACGTTGCGTACCGCCGCCGGCGACACTCCGAGGACAAACGCTCTGATGAAGACGGACCAGACGACGTTGACCATGAAGCTTGGCGAACGGAACTCCGGGATGAGCGCCAGAAGGTCCAGGCCGCGCTCCTCGCACAACGCGACTGCGCTTCCCAGCACGCCCGGTTCGAAATGCACGTCTGCGTCGCTGAACAGCAGCCACTCCCCCGACGCCGCCTGTCTGCCCCGCTCGAGGGCGTTGATCTTGCCGAGCCAGCCAGCGGGAAGCTCGTCCACGTGGACGGGGACGACCCTCGGGTCTTCGGCAGCCAGCTGTGAGATGACGTCGGGTGTAGCGTCAGCCGAGCGGTCGTCGACAACGACCACTTCGAGCCTCGGGTAGGGGTCGGCTAGGCGCGTGCGCAAAGCGGCATCGATGGACGCTTCCTCGTCACGAGCGGGCACGATCGCCGAAACGCTCGGCCACCGGTCAGGCTCGGAGGGTGATTCTTCGGAAAGCGTCACCATCTCTCGCAGGTGGATGACGACGAGGATCGCCTGAACGAGCCAGAGCGCGCACAAGACTGCGAGTACGATGGCCGTCATCGAGTGTCCCGTCGTGGTAGAGGGCGGGCAGTTGGCGCCTGCCATCTAGCCTACACTGATACCGGCAGCAAGCCGACCGGGGAGGCGGGCCTAGATGCAACTCGACGCTACTCAGTACCTGACAAGCACCAACGGCGAGACGAGTTCGATAGTCTCCGTCATCTGGGCCGTCGTGATGATCATCGCGATGTGGAAGGTGTTCGAGAAGGCAGGCCGCCCTGGGTGGGCCGCGATCATCCCCATCTACAACATCTACATACTGCTGAAGGTCGCCGGATGGTCGGGTTGGTGGCTTCTCGTGCTGCTCATCCCGCTCGTCAACGTCCTCGTGAGCCTCTTCATCACCTACGACCTCGCTCGGGTCTTCGGCAAGGGCTTCGGCTACTTCCTCGGACTGTGGTTCTTCGGCTTCATCTTCCTGCCGATCCTCGGATTCGGCAGAGCGCAGTACCAGGGACGAAGCGCGTAGCCGCACAAACATAAACGCCCCCGCGGCGTCTACTCGCGAAGGCGTCTATTGATGATGATGGTGGGCCCGGATGGATTCGAACCATCGACCTCACGGTTATCAGCCGTGCGCTCTAACCAACTGAGCTACGGGCCCTTATCAGGCGAAACGCTTGGACACGATACCGCGCCCATTTGGGCGCGTCAACACGCTCGGCCTACTGTCCCGGCAACACCGTGATGACGAGGCCGCGACGGCGGGGGCCGTCGAACTCGCACAGGTAGACTCCCTGCCACGTCCCGAGCGCCAGGCGTCCGTTCTCCAGGGGCACGAGCACGCTAGGCCCAACGAGTGACGTCTTCAGATGCCCGTCGCTGTTGCCCTCGACATGCCGCCATCCAGCGTCTCGCGGGGCGATGCGGGAGAGCCCGTCGATGAGGTCGCGCGTGACTTCGGGATCGGCATTCTCGTTGATGGTGACTGCGGCGGTCGTGTGCGGGCAGTAGACCAGCACGGCGCCGCTACCTACGCCTGCTGCGGCCACAATGTCGGCCACGGCGGAAGTCACGTCGACGAGCTGCTCGCGGCGCTGTGTCTGGACCTCGATTCGCATCCGGTCGCCCCCCTCTCGCATCGGCGTATGATGTTGCACCCAGGGTACAGACTACCCGAGGCCCTTTCGGCGAGGTGTGGCTTGGAGGAGGTGCGCAAGATGGTGCAGGTACGCATAGCGAGCTTGGCCGTCGACCCGCGAACCAACCAGCCGGTCATCATCCTCAAGCCCCTCGAGGACCAGCCGAACTCCGACCGCCTTCTCCCTATCTGGATAGGCCACCCAGAGGCCACCGCGATCCTGCTCGCGATCGAAGGCATCGAGACTCCTCGCCCTATGACGCACGACCTGTTCATCGACACGCTCGAAGCCCTCGACAGCTACGTCGAGCGCGTCGAGATCACCCGAGTCGAGGACGGCACCTTCTTCGCGGCCCTCGTGCTGCGCGGCGAGGAGCGGACTCGGATAGTGGATGCGCGCCCAAGCGACTCGATCGCGCTGGCAGTCCGCACCGGCGCCCCGCTCTACGTTGCCGAAGACGTGCTCGAGTCCGCAGCGATGCACGATGTCGCTGTCGACGAGGATGCGGAGATCGAGGAGTTCCGCCGCTTCCTCGAAAACGTCGACCCCGAGGACTTCCAGGAGTAAGGGGTAGCGGCTCGGCGCGCCCCGAAGCGAGACCCTCCACTACTCGTAGCGCAGGGCCTCGATGGGGTCGAGGCGTGAAGCCTTCCAGGCGGGGTAGACGCCGAAGAAGATGCCAACGGCGGCGCTGAAGGTGAACGCAAGCGCCACCGCCCACCACGTGACTTCGGTGGGCACCCACTTCGTGAGGCCTGCCGCGCCCAGCCAGCCGATCGCTATGCCTATCACGCCGCCGGCAACAGAGAGCACAACCGCCTCGATGACGAACTGGCTCAGGATGTCGTAGGTCCGCGCGCCGACGGCCTTGCGGATGCCGATCTCGCGGGTACGCTCACTCACGCTCACGAGCATGATGTTCATGATGCCAATGCCGCCTACGAGCAGTGAGATGCCGGCGATACCCGCAAGCATCACCGTGAGCGTCCCAAGCAGTGAGGAGAGGATTCCGAGCGTCTGCTCCTGTGTGAACACGGTGAAGTCCGAGCCGAATCGCGGCCTCAGCGTCTGCTCTACGCGCGCTTTGACCTGATCGATCCGCTCGGGGTCATTGGCTTTCATGATGATGGTGGAAAGTTCCTTGGTGCCCAGAAGACGCTGTGCGGTCGTCGTAGGCATGTAGACCTGGTTGTCGGAGTCTCCCGAGAGCGTGCCGCCCTGCTCAGCCAGCTGTCCGATAACCGTAAAACGCTCGCCATCAACGTTGACCGTCCGGCCCACCGGGTTCTGGCCGGGGAAGAGCTCCTTGGACGGCGTGGCGCCCAGCATCAACACCCGAGCCGCTGTCGCATACTCGCTGCGGTTGTAGTGGCGGCCCACCACGTAGTCGGCATTGAATACCTGATCGCCCTCTTCGTTGGCGGCCGCCAGCGTCGCCTTCTGCTGGCGGTTGCCCACCTTGAGCGTCACGGCCCCCTGCACAACCGGAACCACGATGGCGTCTGAGCCCAACCGGCGCTGAAGCAGAGTGGCGTCGTCGTTGGTGAAGCGTTTGTTGAGACTCGCGCCCGGCCCGCCGGCGCCGCTTCCGCCTCCCCCGCTCGAGTAGTCGCCCGGAAAGGCAAAGAGCAGGTTGGAGCCCAAGCCCTCAATCTGTCCAGTGATCTCTTGCTGGACGCCGGAGCCGATTGCCACGAGCAGGATAACTGCGGCAACGCCGATGATCACGCCAAGCATCGTGAGCGAGGCTCTGACCTTGTTAGACGTCAGTGCCTTGAGCGCGATGCGGAAGCTCTCGACGAGGTTCACGACGCGCCCCCGTTCTCACGCCGAAAGGCCTCGAGTTCCGCCGCTGCATCGATGCGATCTTCAACTTCCCAGTCCGCGACCACGCGACCGTCCTTGATCTCTACGACGCGCTGCGCGTGACGCGCAACATTCAAATCATGCGTGACAAGAACGATGGTGATGCCGTGGGTGTTGAGCTCTTGCAGAAACGCCATGACCTCGACGCCGCTGCGTGAGTCGAGGTTGCCGGTCGGCTCGTCGGCCAAGACGATGCTGGGTTCGGTGACGAGCGCGCGGGCGATCGCCACGCGCTGCTGCTGTCCACCCGAGAGCTGGTTTGGCATATGGCCAAGCCGCTCACCGAGTCCTACGCGCTCCAAGGCCTCGCGCGCTCGCCGCACTCGCTCCGCAGCGGGCACTCCTGCGTAGATGAGCGGCAGTTCGACGTTGGCCGCGGCACTGGTACGCGACAGCAGGTTGAAGGCTTGGAAGACGAAGCCGATTCGCTTGTTGCGAACGGCGGCGAGGTCGTTTTGCTCCATCTCGGACACATCGTCGCCCTCAACCGTGATAGTGCCTTCGGTCGGACGATCCAACAGGCCGATGAGGTGCATGAGTGTCGATTTGCCCGAGCCCGATGGGCCCATGATGGCGAGCATCTCGCCTTCACGGACCTGCATCGTTACGCCGCACAGCGCCCTGACCTCTACCTCGTCGAGGTAGTAGGTCTTGACGACATCGATGGCTTCGAGGACCACCCGACTATCGCGGCCCGCGTCTGCGCCGGTGCCTGTCGGGCGCGCCTCTTGGGTCATAAGCAGCTACTTCGTGCGAACGGACATGCCGTCCGTGTACTGCGTAGAGCCCGAGAGTGCGACGACCTGGCCGGGCTCGAGACCGCTCAGAACCTCGACCTCGGTATCGGTCGTGGCTCCAACGGTGATCTCGGTCTTCTTCAGTTTGTTGGTCTCGACGACGTATACATAGTCGGTGCCGCCTTCGCTGAACAGCGCCTCGACCGGAACGGTGATCGCACCCTTGCGAGAGCTGACCTTGATCGTCGCGTCGCCCTTCATGCCGATGAGCACGTCCTTGCCGGTGGCGTCGAGGACTATCTCGACCTCGAAAACCGTTCCGCCGGTAGCGGTGGTCTGGGCGACCGGGTTCACGCGCACGACCCGCGACGCGAAGGTCTCGCCCGGGAAGGCATCGAGGGTGATGTCGACGTTCATGCCGACCTTCACTCGGTCCACGTCTGCTTCGTCGACCTCCGCGGTGAACTTGAGCGCGTCGAGATCCACGACACTGAAGGGCGCGGAGCCCGGAGTGACCGCAGTGCCCTCGCCGAGCTTGGAGCTCGAGCCGCCCCCGGCCAGCGCGGCCGCAGAGCTGCTGTTGAAGATCACGACTCCATCGACGGGAGCGACGAGGCTCGCGTCGTCGAGGTTCTTCTGAGCGAGTGCGAGCGCTTCTGCTGCCGAACGGACGCCCGCCCGTGCCGCCGCCTTCTGCTGCGAGACGCTCGAGGACTTCGCCTTCTTGTAGGCAGCCTCGGCACCCTTCCATGCAGCGTATGCCTGCGAAACGCCAGCCTTCGCCTGGATGCGCGCTGAGCTGAGGTCGGTGGACTTGAGGGTCTCTTCGGTCGACTGGGCGCCGAGATAGGCCGCATAAGCGGCGTCCTTCGCAGCGCCCAAGGCGGTCGCCGTCGGGTCGATCGAGGGGTTCGGGGAAGATGCCACGTAGAGGTCGTAGGCGCTCTTCGCGTTGTTGTACGCGCTCTTGGCGGCGTTCGTTCCCGCCTCCGCGGCGGCGACCTGCGTGCTAGTGGGTGCCTTGCCGCCGATAGAGTCGTACTGCGCCTTGGCGGAGAGGTACGCGCGGTGCGTGGCGTCGACGTTGGCCTTGGCCGCGGTCTTGTCCGCAGACGTGGTCTTCTGCTGGTCGACGGCCGACAGCTGCGCCTTTGCCGAAGAGAGACCGGCACGAGCCTGGGCAACCTGCAGCTCGAGCGGATCGGTATCGAGAGTGGCGAGCGTGGTGCCCGCTGTCACGGTCTCCCCGTCGCTGACGAGCACGTCATCGATGATGCCTTGCGTCGCTGGGTAGACGTCGGCCTGAACGCCCGCCTCAACCTTGCCCGACGCAGTCACGGTCACCGAGAGCTCTTTCTCGGCAGCCTTCGCAGTGTCGATCTGCGGACCTGAGCCTTGGCTCTTAAGAGCGAAGAACGCGACTACCGCGCCCACCACTACGATCGCAACGACCGCTGCAATAATGCGAGTCTTCTTTGACACCGCTCCTCCTAGAGCCGCCCCTCGATATAACAATCCATTCTTGCACAATCAATCGAACTCGGAGTGTTAACTTCCCACTCGATAGATCTCGCTGTCGCCTTCGAAGATGCGAGCGACTTCATCCATGCTCTCCGCGATGTAATCGGGTCCTTGAGCGAGCAATCGCTCCGCAGTTGCGACTCCCCAGACAGCCGCAACCGACACGCACCCCGCCGCGACGGCCGCGGTCATGTCGTGCTGGCTGTCCCCCACATACGCGCATCTGCCGATATCGACGCCAAGGTTCTCTGCCGCGAAGAGCAGCGGATGCGGATCGGGCTTGTGTACCGGGACATCGTCGAAGGTGACGATGGTGTCGAAGAAACGCTCGAGGCTGAAGCGCTCGAGCCCCTGCATCGCCACGACGCGTGCCTTCGAAGTGACAACGCCCAGACGCCGGCCGGAAGCCATAATCCGCTGGAGTGACGATTCGACGCCCGGGAACTCCTCGACTAGCTGGTCGTGAACGCGCGCGTTGTGCTCGCGGTAGACCCCGAGCATCTCATCGGCAACCTCGGACCCAACCCCTTTGTAGTCAGCGAACTCGCGGAGCTGGACTATCAACGGCACGCCGACATTGTGCATCAGCACATCGTCGGGCAGTGCATCGCCGAAGGCCTGCTCTGTCGTGTATCGCATCGACGCCAGTATCAGACCGAGCGTATCGATAAGCGTGCCGTCGAGGTCGAATAGCACGACCTCGACGGCGTCGACTCTGTCAGAACCGGTGGGGCTAGTCTTCAGCGATCTCGCCGTCCTCGGCGTCCTCGAACTCCTCGGCAACGAGATCTTCTGCCTCGATGTCATGATCGAGCTCGTCGATCTCGGGAGCCTCTTGCGGCTCGCTGCCCTCAAGCAGCGTTCCCTGGCCCTCCATGACCGCCTTGGTCTTCGGCTTCTTCTTGCCCCCGGAGACTCGCGCGATTGCCGAGACGCGATCCGCGTCGCCGACGTTCATGACCTTCACGCCTTGGGTAGAGCGACCGAGCTTGCTGATGTCGTCGGCCTTCACGCGGATGACGACGCCTTCTTCCGAGATAAGCATGAGCTCGTGTGCGCCGCCGACGATCTTCATACCGGCGAGCTGGCCCTTCTTCGGGGTCACCGCGATCGTCTTGACGCCCTGCCCACCGCGGTGGTGCTCGGGGTAGTCCTCGATCGGGGTGCGCTTGCCGTAGCCGCGCTCGGTTACCACGAACAGTTCATTGCCCTCGAGTGCGATCTCCATGCCCAGAACGCGCTCGCCGGTCTTGATGTTCATGCCCTTGACACCCATGGTGTCGCGGCCCATCGGACGGGCCTCAGCTTCGTCCCACTTGATCGCCTTGCCGGCTGTAGAGACCATCATTACCTTCTGGCCCGGCAGGACTCGGCGCACAGAGATGAGCTCGTCATCGTCGCGCAGGTTGATGGCGATGATCCCGTCGCGACGGCTGCGGTCGTAGGCCTGGATCGCCGTCTTCTTCACCATGCCGTGCGAGGTGGCGAACATCAGGAACTCGTCAGCGCTGAAATGCTTTGTATTGATGACTGCTGCAATCTTCTCGGTCGTCTCGAACGGCAGCAGATTCACAACGGCCATACCGCGTGCATGGCGGCTGCCTACCGGCAGCTCGTGGATCTTCATGCGGTAGACCTTGCCGCGCGTAGAGAAGAAGAGCACGTAGTCGTGGGTGCTTGCGATGAAGAGGTGCTCGACGAAGTCGTTGTCGCGCAGGTTCACTCCCTGCAGCCCCTTGCCGCCGCGCTTCTGCTGGCGGTAAGTGGCCACCGGCAGGCGCTTCACATAGCCGGCCTTGGTGATCGTGACGACCATGTCCTCTTCGGCGATGAGGTCTTCGACGTCGAGGTCCTTGGCCTGGTCGGAAATCTCGGTGCGGCGCTTGTTCGAGTACTTGTCGCGAACCTCGATGAGCTCATCTTTGATGATTCCGAGCACGAGGCTGATGTCACCGAGCACCTGCTTGTACCAGGCGATCCGCTTACGAAGCTCCTCGAGCTCTTCCATAATCTTGGCCCGCTCGAGGCCGACAAGACGACGCAGGCGCATCTCGAGAATCGCGTCGGTCTGGATCTCCGAGAGACCAAAGCGCTCCATGAGCTTACCTTTGGCCTCCTGGTCCGTCTCAGACCCGCGGATGATCTTGATGACCTCGTCGATGTTGTCCAGGGCGATGACGTAGCCCTCGAGGATGTGTGCTCGCTCCTCGGCCTTGCGAAGCTCGTACTGGGTGCGCCTGGTGATGACATCCTTCTGGTGCTCGATGTAGTAGTACAGCATCTCCTTGAGGGTGAGCGTGCGCGGAACGCCGTCCACGAGCGAGAGCATGATCACGCCGAAGCCTGTCTGCAGGGGCGTGTGCTTGAACAGCTTGTTGAGAACGACCTGGGGTATGCAGTTGTTCTTGAGCTCGATAACGACGCGCATGCCCTTGCGGTCGGACTCGTCGCGCAGGTCGGAGACCTCGGTGAGCTTCTTCTCGCGAACGAGGTCGGCGATCTTCGTGACCAGCTTGGACTTGTTCACCTGATACGGAATCTCAGTGATGATGATGCGCATACGGCCCGTCGAGGTCTGCTCGATGTGGGCCTTGCCGCGCACCGTGAGGGAGCCGCGGCCCGTCTCGTAGGCGTTGCGGATTCCCTCGCGGCCCATGATCATGCCGCCGGTCGGGAAGTCGGGACCCGGCACGACTTCCATAAGTTCTTCGATGGTCGCTTCCGGGTTATCGATCAGCTTGATCGTTGCATCGATTACCTCGCCGAGGTTGTGCGGTGGGATGTTGGTGGCCATACCGACCGCGATACCCGCCGAACCGTTGACCAGCAAGTTTGGGTAGCGCGCCGGCAGAACAAGCGGCTCCTGCAGTGACTCGTCGTAGTTCGGACCGAAGTCGACGGTCTCCTTGTCGAGGTCCCTCAGCAGCTCCATGGCCATGCGGTGGAGGCGCGCCTCTGTGTAGCGCATTGCGGCCGCGGAGTCGCCGTCGACCGAGCCGAAGTTACCGTGGCCGTCGACGAGCGGGACGCGCATCGCGAACGGCTGCGCCATGCGAACCATCGTGTCGTAGACCGCAGAGTCGCCGTGCGGGTGGTACTTACCGATTACTTCACCGACGGTCCACGCGGACTTCTTGTATGCACGAGTGGGGGTTAGGCCCGACTCGTGCATCGCGTAGAGCACGCGACGGTGCACTGGCTTGAGGCCGTCGCGCACGTCGGGAAGCGCACGCGAGACGATGACGCTCATCGAGTAGGCAAGGAAGGAGGTTCGAAGCTCCTTCTCGATCTCGATAGGAAGCAGGGTCGTGCCGCTTGTATCCAACACGTTATCGTCTGCCACTTACAGCACTCCTCGCTCTTTCAGAGCCCGGTATCCAAGACTCACGCCGACGGCTGCGTACGCGAGCCCCATCACGACCAACATCATCGAAAGCGTTCTACCTGGCCCTTCCGCTTTCGCTGTCTGCATCACGCCCCAGACGGACAAGCCCACTCCCAATAGGGTCAGAAACCCTCCGACCCCAAGCGTTACCGACATCGCCATCGATCGCGATCGAGGCGTTTCAACTGCAAGCCCCGCCATCATCTCGATCATTCGGGCCTCGTCGACCTCCGCCTTCTTCGGCGGCTCGTCCATCGGGGCCACCACGGCCTGTGGCCGAGTGGCGTCCTCTACGGCGTCCTGCGCCGGCATCTGTACCGGAACCGGCTGCTGTGCCGGCGCTACCGGAACCGGCTGCACGGCGTGCTCTGCGGCTTTGACCGCTTCAGCCAGCTGCTCGGCCTCCCTGGCCTCGGCCTCCTCGCGCTTGAGTTTCAGCGCTTCGAAGGCCTCCTGCTCCCATGGAGGAGGTTCGAACCGCCGGGCCTCCCGGCGGTCGGACGGCTTTCGGAAATCGAAGCCTCCCTGGTCCATCGTTAAGCGCTCTTTTCCCTCGTCCTAGATGTCCAAGAAACGGACGTCTTTGGCGTAGCGCTGGATGAACTCTTTGCGCGGCTCCACCTGGTCACCCATCAGGTCGGTGAAAGCCTTCTCCGCGGAGAGTGCGTCATCGATGGTCACCTGAAGCAAGGTCCGCTTCGACGGGTCCATCGTCGTCTCCCAGAGCTGCTCGGGGTTCATCTCACCCAAACCCTTGTAGCGCTGGATGTTGTACTTCGTTCCCTCGGGTAGGCGAGCCAGTGACTGCTGGAGCTGCACATCGCTGTACGCGTACTCCGATTTCTTGCCGATCGCGATCTTGTAGAGCGGCGGCTGGGCGATGTAGATGTAGCCGCTCTCAATCATCTGCGGCATGAATCGGTAGAAGAAGGTGAGAATCAGGCAGCGGATATGGGCGCCGTCGACGTCGGCGTCCGTCATGATGATCAGTTTGTGGTAGCGAGCCTGCTCGATGTCGAAGTCCTCGCCGATGTTGGTTCCCATGGCGGTGATCATCGCTTGAATCTCTTCTGAGGAGAGGGCGCGTGTGAGACCGGCGCGCTCCACGTTCAAGATCTTGCCTCTGAGCGGCAGAATCGCCTGGAAACTCCTGTCGCGGGCTTGCTTCGCTGAGCCGCCGGCGGAGTCGCCCTCTACCAGGTAGATCTCAGTGAGCGCTGCGTCGCGGATGGAACAGTCGGCGAGCTTGCCCGGAAGCGTCGAGGACTCGAGTAGTCCCTTTCGGCGGGTCAGCTCGCGGGCCTTGCGTGCAGCGGCACGAGCCTTGGCCGCCTGTGCGGACTTCATGACGATGTTGCGCGCCGGCTTGGGATGCTCTTCGAGGTACTCCGACAGACCCTGTGTCACCACAGACTGAACAAGACCGCGCATCTCCGTGTTGCCGAGCTTGGTCTTGGTCTGGCCCTCGAACTGCGGGTCATGGAGTTTGACCGAGATGATGGCGGCGAGGCCCTCACGGATGTCCTCACCGGTGAGGTTGTCGTCCTTCTCCTTCAAGATGCCCTGGCGTCGCGCGTACTCGTTGATCGTTCGCGTCAAGGCGTTCTTGAAGCCCTCGAGGTGCGTTCCCCCTTCGTGGGTGTTGATGTTGTTGGCGAATGCGAGCACGGAGTCCGAGTAGCTCGTGTTCCACTGCATCGCGATCTCTACAGTGCCCTCAGGCCCTTCGGCCTCGAAGTACACGGGCTTGCTGTGGACTGTGTCTTTGTTCTCGTTGAGGTACTTCACGAAGTCGACGATGCCGCCGGCGTAGCGGAACTCCTCGACCCGCGGCTCGAGCTCGCGCTCGTCGGTCAGCGTGATCTTGAGGTTCTTGTTCAGAAACGCCGTCTCGCGGAAGCGCGTGGCCAGCGTGTCGAAGTCGTACTGAATCGTCTCGAAGATCTTGTCGTCGGCCCAGAAGGTGATCAGGGTGCCGGTGTGCTTGCTCTTCCCCGCGTGGGTGAGAGGCCCGGTCGGCTTCCCGTGGTCATACGTCTGGCGGTAGACCGTGCCGTCGCGCTTGACCTCGACCTCTAGCTTGGTCGACAGAGCGTTGACGACCGAGGCACCTACGCCATGTAGTCCGCCAGAGACCTTGTAGCCTTCGCCGCCGAACTTGCCGCCCGCATGAAGTACCGTCAGGACGACTTCTACCGTCGGCTTCTTGAGCTTGGGGTGCTTGTCGACGGGAATCCCTCGACCGTTGTCGTCGACGCTGATTGAGTTGTCGGGGTGAATCACGACGTCGACGGTGGTGCAGTAGCCGGCAAGCGCTTCGTCTACAGCGTTGTCCACGATTTCGTAGACGAGGTGATGGAGTCCCCTGGGTCCTGTGGACCCGATATACATACCTGGACGCTTGCGTACTGCTTCCAGGCCTTCAAGTACCTGGATGTCTTTACCGGAATAGGACGGCTTAGAGTTGGCCACGCTCGCTCCTTCGCGTGCGTAAGTGGTGGCGAATGTATGTTCCCCTCGAAAACACGAGATGTTGTGGTTCGACTCATCATGGTACCACAACAACTAGGGTAAGGCGGCTGAAAATGCCCCTTAGGAGCCTTCTCGCGCCCCCTCGCGGCCTTTAGCGGCGCGGATACCCTTTTTCCACTCAAGGTCGGCTACCGTGGCCCTAATCACGGCCTCCCGTAGCTCTGCGTCGGGGATCTCAGCGGCTGACGCGTCGACCTGCGAACGCTCTTCTTCCGTGAGCGGAATCGAATCCACGTTGTCTCGCATGTAGTGGCTAGTCGTCTGTTCTTCGACGCGCATCAGTTCGCGATGCATCTCGACCTTCCGGGATACAGCGAAGCGCACAGACCTGACCGCACCCTTACCGATTTCCTCTTCTACGGCCTCGCGGTACTTCTCAGACAGAGCGGAGAGCTCTGTCGCCCACAACGGCGAGTCGACGTAGATGACAAGTTCTCCCCTGCGAACGTGAGCTCCCGTCGTGTGAGACAGAACAGTCGGTCCGGCGATCTTCTCCCACGCCAAGGCAACGCGAGCCTGATCAAGCGCTCCTTCGTTCTTCTTGTTCAACTTCGTTGCGAGCTTGTCTAGCCCGGCCGACAGCTTCGCGTGGCTTCCTTTTCTCTTCACGACAGCTCAATCATGCGGGCCCGCTGAAGCAGCTCGTCGTCGAAGTACCCGGTGTTGGTGGTCGTCACTACGGTCTGCGCCACCTTTCCCACGAGCCTTGTCAGCGCGTGGCGCCTCTTCTCGTCGAGCTCCGACATCACATCATCTAGTAGGAGTAGAGGAGGTTGCCCTCCGACCTCCGTCGTTACAGTCACTTCGCCGAGCTTCCAGGCCAGGGCGATCGAACGCTGCTGTCCTTGGGATGCGAAGGACCTCGCATCTCTTCCGTCCAGATTGAAGACGACCTCATCGCGGTGGGGTCCTACGAGCGTCATCTTGCGAGCTCTCTCTTCTTTCGCTCGCCTATGGATCACTTCAGTGAACACCGCGTGTATATCTTGCGCTTCGGTACTGACACCGTCTCTTTGCCATGAGAGTAGATAGACGGGTTCGAGGATTCCCTGCTCACATACTGTCGAATGAGCCTTAGCCGCCGCTTCCCGGACCCTGGCAAAGAGCCGGGTTCTCGCTTCGGCGAAGCGCGAACCTATCTCGATGAGTTGAGTGGTCCACGGCTCGAGCGCCAACGAAGGAGCTTCGTCTCTCAGGAGGGCATTTCTCTGGCGGAGTGTTCGTTCGTAGTCCGCCTTGAGTTGTGTGTAGCTAGGAGACAGCTGCACGCCCAAAGAGTCGATCGCCGCGCGTCGTCGTTCGGCGGAGTCTTTGACGAGCCGAAGATCATCCGGCGTGAACACCACACAAGGAATCACCCCGGCCACGTCCATCAGGCGCCGGCGGAGTTTCCCGTTCACGCGGTACTCACGTCTTCCCTCACGGGTGATAGAGAGATCTACTACGAGCTTTCTTCCAGCCCCTTCGGCAGAGACACTCACCGAAGCCTTCTCTTCCCCCCACCTCACGAGGTCCGACCATTGAGGCTTCCGAAAAGACTCCGTAGAGGTGACCACTTGGAGGGCTTCGACGAGATTTGTCTTCCCTACCGCGTTTGGACCGACGATCAGTGTCAGCTCTTGGTCCAGTTCGAGCGTGAACTCTTCATAGCTCCTGAACTGCCTTACCTCGAGTGTCTGAATCGTCAGTGACAATGCTTTCGCCCGCTAGAGGCGAACCGGCATGAGCAGGTAGAGGAACTTCTCTTCGCCGTCCGCTTTCAAGAGGCCAGGCTTAAGTGAGGTCTGAACTTCGAGACGGACTGTGTCTCCGGGAACCGAAAGCAGACCATCCATCAGGAAGACGTGATTGAAGGCGATCTCTACTTCCCCACCCTCTGCTTTGACCATCAGATCCTCTGAGGCATCACCGACGTCTTGTGTGGTGGCCGAAAGGGAGAGCGTCTGGTCTTCAGTGTTCACCCCTAGGCGAAGAGGAGTGTTATGGAGAGCCATCAGGGAGACTCTCTTGACCGCCGACTGGAACTCCTCGGTTGAGACGATCACGTTGACTGTTGATTCGGCCGGTATCAGCTGCTTGTAGTTCGGGAAGGTTCCCTCGACACGCCGAGTCACAAAAGTGGTCTCGCCGAACTCAAAGACAATCTGGTTCTCAGAGACTCCAAGGCGCACTGAATCTCCTGCAGCCGCCAATTTAGTTGCCTCATCAAGTGCACGCCCGGGGATAACAGCTTCGATATCTGCTCCCACAGGCTCGTCCAAGAGTCTCTCAATGACGGCGAGTCTGTAGCTGTCTGTGGCGACCATTCTTACCGTGGGTCCTTCGATCACAAGAAGAACACCAGTGAGGATTGCCCTGGTCTCATCTCGACTCACTGCCTTTGAGACCCTTCTCACCATAGAGGACATAGTGTCGGCAGGAAGAGTCACACTCTTTGAGATCATCAGCTCAGGGAATTTAGGGAAGTCAGCGGGGTTGAGAGTTCTCATCGTGAAAGCCGACTGAAGACATCTCACCGACAGGAGGTCTTTGTCGGTCTCAAGAGTCACTGCGGCTTCAGGCAGAGTCCGGACGATGTCTGACAGAAGCTTCCCTGGAACGACAGTGACTCCCTCGTCTTCTACAAGAGCAGGGCATGAGTGACGCACGGAGACTTCAAGGTCCGTTGATTGAAAGACAAGAGACCCATCGGAAGCGGACAGGTGGATACCTGAAAGGATCGGGAGAGTCGAGCGGGAAGACATTCCCTTTGACACGACCGAGAGAGCGTCCAAGAGAGCGCTTCTAGCGATACTCAATCTCATTTAGTGATCCTCTTCTCTTTAAGTAAATAGACACCAGTACTAGCACTATGGGGTGTGGATATGTGAATAAGTGAGGATTCCGCTGGGTGGAGAAGGTGTAGCCACGCCTTTTGGGCTGTGGAGAAGATGATACGGGAATCCACACCGTCCCCAGCCCTCAAACTCCATCCACTGAAAGGGACTCTTGTCCTCAGGCGGCGCAGAGCTTGTCCACACCTTCATCAACAGGAGCATCCCTCACCCTTTCTGTTTGATCGTGTTCGTGAGCTGCTGAATCTGGTTGTAGACGTCTCTTTGAGCGCTCATAAGCTTACGAATTTTGTCCTGTGCATGCATGACGGTCGTGTGGTCCCGGCCACCGAACTCAGAGCCAATCTTCGGCAGAGAAAGATCAGTGAGTTCGCGCGACAAGTACATAGCAACTTGCCGAGGAAAGACGATGTTATGAGAGCGCTTGCTGCCCACCAGTTCGGCATGGCTGATGTTATAGAACCGGCAGACCTCTCTTTGGATAGTAGTGACTGGGATCGGCCGGTGTGACCGGTCGGGGAAGAGATCCTTCGTCACCTGCTCGGCCATCGTGAGATCGATGACCTCCTTCTTAGAGAGCTCCCTGTACGCAAGGATGCGAATCACGGCCCCCTCCATCTCCCGGATGTTGGGAGTGGAGCGTTCGGCCACGTAAGCCAAAGCATCCTGTTCGTAGGGAACGTTCTGGATCTCCATGAACTGCCGAAGGATAGCGAGGCGCGTCTCGAAGTTCGGAGGCTGGATGTCTGCTTGGAGGCCCCAGGCGAAACGGCTCCGGTAGCGCTCCTCCATGTCGATGTCTTTTGGAGGACGGTCGGAAGCGAGAACTACGGCCTTCCGGCGGTTATGGAGTTCGTTGAAGGTGTTGAAGAACTGCTCCTGGATTCCCTCTTTGCCCTGCATGAACTGGACGTCGTCGATGAGAAGAACGTCGACGGAGCGGTACTTCTGGCGAAAGCTGTCCTGCCGCTTCGTGTTGATTGAATCGACGTAGTCGTTGAGGAACTGCTCCGACGTGACGTAGATGACCTTCTTGTGCGGGTAGTTGGCGGTGACGTAGGTGCCGATCGCCTGTAGAAGGTGCGTCTTGCCGAGTCCGGGACCGCCCCAAAGGAAGAGAGGGTTGTACTTCAGACCCGGCTGTTCGGCTACGGCAAGAGCTGCGTTTCTGGCAAAGGCGTTCGACTCGCCGACGACGAACGAGTCGAAGGTGTACTTGGATTCGAACTCATCTTGGGTAGACGCCTGCGGGCGGGGCTCTTCCTCTTGGACCGTCACCGGTTCTGCCACTTCGGCGGCCACAGGTTCGGAGACCGCCTGGTCGACCACGATTCGCACACTCATGTCGGTGCCGGCCACCTGTGAGAGGGCCTGGCTGAGACGCTGAGAGTAGCGCTCCTCGAGCCAAGAGCGGGCGAACTCGTTCTGCACGCCGATGATGAAGACACCATCATCAGTGAGTTCAACGGGAGCCGTGTGCTCGAACCACGTCTTAAAGCTCGGCGTATTGAGTTCGCCCTTAACGATCTGTAGGACGTCGTCCCACAGTGAAGTCAGCTGAGATCCCGGTTGCGACATCTAAGTCGGCCCTTTCACAAGGATGAAGAGTCATTGGTGGAGGAAAGGCCGCCGAGCAACGACAACCCCTCCTCAGTAAGCCGACGCTTGCCGCCATCAGAGACGATAAGGCCGAGATCTTCTAGCGACGCAAGGTCGCGATAGGCGGTGGACAGACCTACGCCAAGTTCCCTAGACACGACGCTCGGGCCCGCCGATCCACTTTCGAGCACGAGAGCCATGACCTGCTTCTGGCGCGTTGTGAGCCGAGAAGAACCGGTTGAAGACGGGGTCTCTTCAAAGAGGGGGCCCGTGAGCTGCGCTTCCGGCGATGCCACGGTGTAGGGCGGGGAGGCGGTCACGTCTTCAGGCGACGGAGTCTCTTCCTGCACGGATACCAGCGCGGCCTCTGGAGCGCGAGTAGACGCGGCGCATTCAGCCGCGAGGGACACGGTGACGACGGTACCCCCGGAGAGGTTGTCGTCGATGACGAGCGAACCGCCAGACACCGAGAGGAAGTCCGAGACGATCGGAAGGCCGGAGCCCACTCCACGGATAACGCTCTTCATGTACGAGCGGGCGGTAGTGAAGCCGGGCATCAAGGCGCGGGGCTTATTGGGGATGCCTGGGCCCTGGTCGGTGAATCGAATCGTGTCGCCGGAATCGAGGATCGACACAACGGGTTCGGCAAAGCCGGCGTGGATGAGATTCTCGGCTACTTCACGGATGACCGTGTAGGGAATCGAGCCGCCCCTCTCGCGCGCAAGCTCGTAAACCCGAACAGTGAGTCGCTCGACAAACTGCCCCACAGGTGCCGGACCCACGTCTTCCACGTACGGAGCCGCGGCGGGACCGTCGTACACGGCCACGCGCGCGTGAGTATCTATGTATGTAGAGTGCTCGTTAGTGACCGGCACAGCCATCGGCTCGACAACCACAGCCGAAGATCCCCCATAGAAAGCCTTCATGTCCCCCGCTCTTTCCATTGACACGGTGTCGTCCACAGCTCCGTCCACAGGCAGAACCTGTCTGCCGCTTCCAGCGACCGCGTAGACACGACCACTCTGACCTGCACTTTCCACTTCACCGAACGAAGGTTTGCCCTCTCTTACGAGCATCTTTCCGGTTTGTCCACAGACCTTTCCACACTGTGGAAAGCGACGGAAAGCTCGCCGAGCCCCTCTTCGCACGATGGAGCTGCTCAACGCAGGTGTATCCATCGCCTTTCAAGCGTTCCAACTGTGGAAAGCGGGACGATTGACAGTCCATCATGTGGAAAGCTCATCGACCTCCGCTTGGGGGATCAGTTGCCGCAGGCCGCTCCCGGGTGCAGAGAAGCTCGCCCTGAGAGCTCAAACCCCGAATCCGGGGATAAGCGGTCGCAATATCTGGACGAACGGTCTAATCGGCGACAAAACACAACTGATCCCGCAGTCGGGAACGGCGCTGATGATAGGCAGTCCACACCGCTATCCACAAGCTCACCACGGGAGTTATCCACAGCTTCCACAACTGCTCAACCTGCGTTTTCCACACTGTCCACAGATTGCAGCTCGTTTTGGCATCACGATTTCACGGAGACTGCGGTCGGGCGCGTCCCCCTCGAGAGCCTCACGTACGCGCGCGTCGATGCTCCAGGCCTAAGAGGCGGAGGGAGGAGCCACCGGCGAGCCACCCCCAGACGCTGGAGGAGCCGAGCGGCCGGATGCTCGAGGGGGATTTGGGCGCCCGCATGCGCGAACGTGCGAGAGTCTGGGTCTAGGCGATTGACGGCGGGAGAAGGGCTGCATATAATCGTCGGGCTTTGCCCTCAAACGGGGGACAGCTCTAGGAGGAATCTTAAGTGAAGAGAACGTACCAGCCTAATAACCGGAAGCGGTCCAAGACCCATGGCTTCCGTGCTCGTATGGCCACTCGTGGTGGACGTGCTGTCCTTGCAGCGCGCCGTCGCAAGGGCCGCAAGGTCCTGAGCGCCTAAACGTCGACCGTTTGCGAGGTGTTCCCTGTGAGCACCATACGGTCTTCTCAGGAGATCGACTCGATCTTCAGGACGGCACGGAGGGCGGCACACCCGCTCGTCATAGCCCTTGTGGCACAGACCCCCCCTGGACGCGACCACTACGGTCGCGTCGCGTTTATCGCGGGCAAGAAGCTCGGGGGTGCAGTGATGCGGAACCGAAGCAAGAGAGTGATGCGTGAGGCGGTCAGAGCTGCCGGCGGACCATGGCCGGGTCTCGACGTCGCTCTCATAGCGCGCCCAAGCACGGGATCCGCTCCATGCGGCGAGCTCGCTCGAGCCGTCGCCAGCGTCGTTTCACGAGCAGGCGCAGCCGAATGAACTCCCTGCGCACACTCACACGCCTCCCCCGCCAGCTGGCGATGCTGCTCATTCGCGGCTACCAGCGCTTCATCTCTCCCCTCTTTCCCCCTTCGTGTCGATTCACGCCTACGTGCTCTGCGTATGCGCTAACATCAGTGGAACGCTACGGCCTCATCAAGGGAGGCTGGCTGGCGGTCAGGCGAGTCGCCCGCTGTCACCCGTTTCACCCCGGCGGGTATGACCCTGTACCTTAAGAAAGATTAAGAGAGGACGTCCCAATCGTGGGAACTATCTGGACCGGCTTTCAGCAGATCATCTTCGAAACGCTTCGCGTCATATATACATACGTCAATGACTGGGGTCTTGCGATCATCGTTCTGACGATCCTGCTCCGTCTCGTTCTGACGCCTTTGACCATCAAGCAGACCAAGTCGATGTATGAGATGCAGCGCGTTCAGCCGCTGATCAAGGATCTGCAGAAGAAGTACGCCGACGATAAAGAGAAGCTTCAGGAGGAGACGCTGAAGCTCTATCAGGATCACAAGGTGAATCCTTTCGGCGGCTGTCTCCCCCTCATCCTGCAGATGCCGGTGTTCATCGCCCTGTACCGAGTCCTCGGTCGAGTGGGCAAGTCCAAGGACGGCCTTCTGATGGCCTACCTGGCGACTAATCACCTGACGGGAAGCTTCTACGGAATCATTCCGAACATCGTCCTGACGCCTGCAGCGGTTTACAAGGCGCAGGGTCTCGTCCCTGCCCTCCCCTACATCATCCTGGTCGGCATCTTCGCCGTGAGCGTCTGGCTTCCGCAGATGCTCATGCCGGGTGGAGACAGTACGCAGAAGACGACTGGCGCCGCGATGGCGATCATGATGCTCTTCTTCGGATGGGGTGCTCCTGCTGGTGTTCTTCTCTACTGGGACGTCTCGAGCATCTGGGGTATCGCTCAGCAGCAGATCACCACGGTGATGATGAAACGCAAGTTCGCTGAGATGCCGGCGGAGATTGTTGTCGAGAAGACTTCAAAGAAGTCGTCGAAGAACAAGAAGTCCTAGGGACACCAGTCCCTTTCGTTGGAAGCGAGTAGCGGATGAAGACGGAGTGCATCACTGAGGCGCAGACTGTCGAAGAAGCAGTCGACGCTGCGCTGGAGGAGCTCGGCGTTCAGCAGGACGCTGTCGACATCGAGGTCCTGCAGGAGCCTGGTCGCAAGATGTTTGGGATGGGCGGAGAGAAGGCCGCGCGCGTGAAGGTATCGCTCAAGGCCGGCGTGGCGGGCGCCATGATCTCCGAGGAGGTTCTCGGCAGCGACGACGAAGAGGCCGAAGAAGAGGCTCTTCCTCCTGAGCTGATGGTAGGTGCAGCCGATCAGGAGCTCTCGGACGAAGAGCTCGATCGCATCGCCGACACCGCTGTGACTGCGCTGAAGGGCATTCTGGGCGGCTTCGGAATCGAAGACCCCACCGTCGAAGAGTATGAAGGCGATGAGGGCGAGATCATCCTCGACGTCATCGGTGGCGACCTTGGTCTGTTGATCGGGCGCCACGGCAAGACACTGGATGCACTGCAGACCGCTGTCGGTGCTATCACCACTCGTCAGCTTGGGTTCCGCTACCCGGTGGTCGTGGACGTAGAGGGCTACCGTCACCGCCGTCGCCAGAAGATCGAGGACATGGCGCGCAAGGCGGCGGATCGCGCATCCCGACAGCACGTCCCCGTGCGCATGAGGCCAATGACCGCATACGAGCGCCGTGTCGTACACGTCGCTCTTCGCAACGACAAGCGTGTCGTCACCGGCTCAGAAGGCGTCGATCCCTACCGCCAGGTAGTCGTGAAGCCTAAGTAGTCTTGGCTACAAGGTCGAACTCAAGGGGAGCCATGCGGCTCCCCTTTCCTTTTGTCTGACAAGAATCCCCGATGCGTGGATCCTTGGCGATGCCGCGCGATGTTTCACGTGAAACATCGTCATGCCGCGATGGAAGGCTCACATCGGGTAGAGAGTGCGGGTGGAGCTGTGGGCAGTTGCACGTAGCGTTGTCCCCGCGTGCAGCCCGTCGGCGCGAATGGGCGCTGTGCCGACGCGTGAGAGGCCATGGGGAACCGGTCGCACTGGAACCGGGTCCAGATCGCAAGGTTGGCCGTGCCGGGCGTTGTGGGCGTCAGGGAGACTTGTGTACGACCGGGGGCGGCTCTGAGCCCGCGTGATCGACACAGCAGCGAGGGCTCTGCTCTTGTTGAGTTCCGCTGCCCTACGTCCCGTGAGGATCATGTAAGCCGATGGACTGTAGGGTGCTGGATGGGAGAGGGCGCCGACACCCCAACGCCGCGTAGGCCTCCGCCTTTCAGTCCCCCCGCGGCCGCTCGACGCACCCGGGCGCCGGGCATTATGGAGAGCCGCGCAGATTCTGACCTCTTCGGCCAGCACAGCGGCATTCGACAGGGTGTCGTGCTCGTGCCGCCAAGAGTCCACGAACCGAGGGTTCTCGTCTGAAACGACCCCTGGGTGGCGATCACTCGTGGAACCTAGACCGCGCCAGCTAGTCGCGGGACTCGAGGCCCGCGGGCGGCTTCGGCGGGCACGCACCAGGGGGGAGGCCCGCCACGCGGCGTTGTTGTTTGTGTCGAGAGTGTCGCTCACGTATCTTACGGGTGAGACGGACAGAAGGAGTCAATGTTTCACGTGAAACATCAGCAAGGCCATGTGGCCGAAATCATCAGGCTCGCAAAGGAGCTCAGCATCTCAGTCAGCGAGGAAGACGCTCAGGCGCTCCTTGACCATTTGGTGTGGCTGATCGAGACGAACCGAACACACAACCTCACGTCAATCACCGACTTGGGTGAGGGCATGCGGCTTCACATCGTGGATTCTGCGGCGGCCCTCCCTGAAATCGATGGCGCTCCCGACGGCGACCTGCTCGATATTGGCACGGGAGGCGGATTCCCTGGAGTCCCGCTTGCGATTCTCACAGGCCGGCATGCGGTGCTCCTCGACTCGGTTGGGAAGAAGGTCCGACTCGTAGCGGAGTATGCCGAGTCAGTAGGCTTGGAGATCGACATCGCACCGATTCGTGCGGAAGAGCATGCGTCGGTTGCTCCCGGGCGCTATGCGGTGGTCGTTGCTCGGGCGGTGTCAGCCCTGCCGAGTATCGTTGAACTCGCGGCACCGCTGCTCAAGAACGGAGGTCGGTTCATCGCGCTGAAGGGACCTATCTCTCCGGAGGAGCTCAAGAGGGGAGATGCGGCTGCGAAGAAGTGCGGCATGAGACGCCTTTCGGCCAGAAACCTCAAGTTGCCTCAAGCTCATGAGGATCGGACGATCGTCGCCTACGAGAAGGTGGGTCCTCCACTTGTGCGGTTGCCGCGCAGGGTCGGAATGGCGCAGAAACAGCCTATCGCATAGAACTCGGCAGGACTCTCTGTCTATAATGTCGAGACACTCAATACGTGGAGAGGGGAGAGTGTGGAGAACCGGTCTGATTCGACCAGGCAAGCCACAGTCCTCGCTGTAGTGAACCAGAAGGGCGGAGTCGGCAAGAGCACGACTGCGGTCAATCTGTCCGCATCGCTGGGGGAGGCCGGGAGCAAAGTGCTCCTTATCGACCTCGACCCCCAGGGCAACGCGACTTCCGGTTACGGGCTCAACAAGAACCAGCGGGAGCTCTGCGTATACAACGCGCTTCTGGGCGACACTGACATTGAAGACATCATTGAGCCCGTGGAGATCGAGGGTGTCTTCGTGGTGCCGGCAACGATTCAGCTCGCAGGCGCCGAGATCGAGCTCGTGTCGGCCATGAGTCGCGAGACGCGGCTTAAGGCAATGGTTGAGCGAGTAGAGCGGGACTTCGACTTCATCATAATCGACTGCCCGCCCTCGCTGGGCCTGCTCACCATTAATGCGCTGACGGCGGCCAAGGGCCTGCTGATCCCAATCCAGTGTGAGTACTACGCGCTCGAGGGCCTTTCGAAGCTGCTGGACAGCGTGCGTCTCGTCAAGACTCACCTCAACCCGGCGCTCGAGGTCTTCGGCGTTGTAATGACGATGTACGATACGAGGACCCGACTCGCTCATCAGGTAGTTGACGAGGTCAGAGACTTCTTTGGCGAACGTGTGTTCGATACTCTGATTCCTCGAACGGTCCGGCTCTCCGAGGCTCCAAGCTTCGGACTGCCTGCGACTCTGTACGATCCAACCGGAAAGGGCGCGGCCGCCTACAGAAGCTTGGCGAAGGAAGTGATCGATCGTGTCTAAGAGAGGATTGGGCCGCGGTCTTTCGGCGTTGATCCCGAGTGCATCCCAGGAGTCGAGCACCGGCCAGGTCGCCGACGAGCTCGCCATCGACATGATCACGCCGAACCCGGGGCAGCCACGTACCGATATCGACGAGGCGCGTGTTGAGGAGCTTGCTGACTCCATCCGCAAGGTCGGGGTGCTGCAGCCTGTCATCGTCCGCCCTATGGGCGACAAGTATCAGATAATCGCAGGTGAGAGGCGGTGGCGCGCGTCCAAGATAGCCGGACTGGAGAAGATCCCAGTACGCATTCTGGCGATGGATGGAGTTGCCGCGCTCGAAATAGCTCTCATCGAGAACCTTCAGCGCGAAGACCTGAACGCGATTGAAGAAGCGCGGGGTTATCGGCAGCTGCTGACCGGCCACCAGATGACTCAGGCCGAACTTGCCGACAAGGTCTCCAAGTCGCGCTCGACGATCACCAACGCTTTGCGGCTGCTCGATCTTCCGGACGAGGTACAAGAGCTCGTCTACGAAGGGAAGATGACAGCGGGCCACGCGCGCGCCGTCCTCTCCGTGCCGGATGAGGCAGCGCGAATCAAGCTGGCAGCGAAGATCGCGGAGGAAGGGCTCTCCGTACGTGAAGCGGAGAACCTCGCCCGACTGTTCGCGGTCGGCAAGACGGCGCACGATCCCAAGCCGCCGGCACCAAAGGCCTTCAAGGTCGTGGCACGTCAGCTTCGGCGCCTACTTGGGACCAACGTTCGCGTGAAGCAGACCAAGGACAAGGGCAAGATAGAGATTGAGTTCAGGGGCGAAGAAGAGCTTGAGCGTATCTACCGCGCCCTGACCGAGGTCCAGAGCCAAGCGGAGGGTGCTTCCGAGTGAGACGCAACATGGAGTACCTGCTGGTCGGTATCATCTTCGGAGCCGTGCTCGGTTTTCTGGCGGGGCTGCTGCTCGCGCCTGTGAGCGGCGCGAAGATGCGCCGGCGCATCGCGGATGAAGCGCTCAAGGCCGCTGACGTCGCGCGTGGGGTCGCCGAGAAGGCCGAGTTTGCGGCCGAGACGATCGGTGGCCGTGTTGGCCACTACCTCGGCAAGGACGAGGAGACCGCCTGGCGCAAGGTCAACGAGATCCGCGAAGGCATCAAAGGGTACACGCAAACTCAAACGCCATGATGTCAGAGCCGTCTGGCATGATCTCCTCGAGAGGGGAGAGGCATGCCGCTTGAGCTCATCGTCGGACGTGCAAACACCGGTAAGACCGGTGCGGCCTACGATGCCATCAGAAACGCACTCAAGGACGGGCAGATGCCCGTCCTTGTCGTTCCCTCACTCCCGGATCTCGAGCGAGCTCGGCACGACTTCTCCCGTGAGCCGTCGCTTGGTCTCACCATCCGCACCTTCGATCAGTTCGTCGGGGAACTGTGGGCGGAGCGCGGAGACGGTCGCACTATCATTGCACCCGCAACCAAGAGTCTGCTCCTCATGGCAGCACTGCGAGCCGCGGGACTCGATGGAGGCTACCGACGGGCGGCCACCGTACTGATCGATTCGCTCTCGGATCAGACCGGGACAGGCTGGAGAGAGCGGATACCGACACGCGCTGGGAAGCTGGAATCAGCGCTGACCCGCTACGTGGCCGAGCTTGAGGGGCGCGGGCTTCTGGGCGAAGCCGAGGCCGCACGCACTCTGGCCGCCTCGGGAGATCTTCCTTCGAGCCCGGTCGTCTTCAACCGCTTTGACGACTTCACCACGTCTCAGGTCGCGCTGGTGAAGGCGCTCGCCCAGCGTTCGAGCGTGTCTGTCACGCTCACGTGGGATGAGGGCTTCGCGCCGACCGCAGCACTGGACGCCCTCGTCGCCGAGTTGGCGGCGGACACGGTCACGCGGCTCTCAACCGGTCCATACAACACCCCAGATGAGCTGCGCAAAGTCTCAGACGCGCTCTTTGGGGCGGCCCTGACCCTTGAGCCGGCCGGCCCCGTCATCATGGGCGCGGCCGAAGGCGAAAGTGCCCAGGCCAATCTCGTGGTCGATGCTGTCGAAGAGGCGCTTCGAGACGGCGTCCCGAGCGACAGGATCGTCGTGGCGCTGAGGAGTCCGAACCGCCACTACCGGCATCTTCGGCGTGCGCTAGCGGATGCCGCCATCGAGGCCGACTTCGATGTGGATCTGAAGCTCGTCGACACCGCCTTCGGTTCTGCGGTGACTGAGGCGCTTGCCGCTGCACTTCATACAGACGCGAACGCGGCAATGGCGGCGCTTCGGACCCCGTACTCAGGGCTGGACGCAGAAGCGGCGAGAAGGCTGGAGGCGAGGGTCCGGCGCGCAGGCCTGGATTCAGCATTCGGTGGTACCGCGCTCCATCAGGGAGTTCTGGGCGTGATGACCAAGGAAGTTGTCCAACTTCAGCGGGGCACTGGGTCGTGGGGCAGGCTCTCTGAGGCCGTAGACAGCATGTACTCCCAAGCGTGGCGCGGCCGGCTTGATACGGAGGGCCAACAGACGCTCGACGCGCGCGCGCTTCGCGAGATCCACGCCGCGTTCGAGGCAGCCGAGGCTGCCGGACGTGACAGCGACATGGCTGATGTGCTGGCGATGCTGCAAGAAGCCACTATTCACACGGGTGGTCGTGGGGGAGCAGGCGTCCGAGTTCTGCCCGTGACACGCCTGAGAGGCCTCCGGTTCGACACGGTGGTAGTCGCGGGGCTGAACTCCGGCGAGTTTCCCGCCGTGCCCGACGAAACGGGGCTACCGGGCAGCCGCATGCACGAACTCGTGACGGATATGGGGGGCAGCGGCGTTCGGCGGCATGGCGAGGAGTTCGAGGATCTGCTGTTCTACGAGACGATCACGAGGGCGACCAGGCGGGTCGTGCTCATTGGCCAGATTGCCGACGATGACGGTGAGGACACGGCTCTGTCCGCGCTTTGGGAGCAGATCGCGGACTTCTACGCTCCAGCTCGCGAGACGCTCGAGGACATTCCCGGTCTCCGGTACCGGGCGCTCGCGCTGGCACCGAACGCCGAAGGGCGGGGCCGGGAGCCTCTGCAGGCGATGGCGCGGGCGAAAGACACAGGCGATGAGCGCGTAGCCGCGGCTGTGCGACGAGCGTCGGGCAGACCGGCGCGGCTCTCTCTGGCAGCTAGCGGACTCGAAATCCTCTCGGCGAGTCAGATCGAGACCTATCTCAGCTGTCCCTACCGCTGGTTCTTCGACCGCGCAGTCGGGGCGACGGAGCTGGAGACGGCCTTCGACGCCAAGCAGGAGGGAAGCCTGGCTCACGCGCTCCTGAAGGCGACCTACGATGCAATGCTCACGGCCGGGCACAAGTCGATCACGCCAATGAACCTGCCCGAGGCCCTACGACGGCTCGACGAGGCGGTGACAGAACAGGCAGTCGGGGCTCGCTACGACGGCCTGGCGGCCCGTGTGGGCACCCAGATGGCCCGCCGTTGGGCGGCGCGCATACTCGAGCAAGACGCCGAAGACGCCTCAGGCTTCGTGCCCTGGGCCTTTGAATACGCATTCGGTCTTGAGAACGACCCGGTCGACTTCGGCGTGTTTGGGCTACGCGGCATGGTCGACAGAATCGATACGGACTCCCGCGGACACGCGCTGGTAACTGACTACAAGCGGTCGGCCAAGAGCGGTCTGAACGGCGAGGCGCTGATCGAAAGGCGCGCTATCCAAGTGCTGCTCTATATGGAGGCGGTCGAGCGGAGTACCGACCTCACACCGGTCGCAGGTGTCTACCGCGGGCTCAAGCAGGACCGCATGACCGGGGTTGTTGATCAGGCCACCGACGCGGCGCCGCTGCTCGATCGCAAGAAGGCCGGAGTCGATGCCGACACCCTTGCTGAGCTGCGTAAAGCCGCAGTCACGCTTTCAGCTGAGGCCGTCGAGGGCATGCGAGCTGGGCAGATTCGGCCTGCGCCCATCAACAAGGACGCCTGCGCCTTCTGCGGAGCGCGCGCCGTGTGTGGGGAGGCGCTGTGAACCCGCAGTTCACCCCCGACCAGCGACGAGTGATCGACACGCTCGAAGGCGACGTTGCCGTGATGGCGGGCGCCGGCTCAGGCAAGACCACCGTGTTGGCTCACCGCTTCGCCAGCGCGATGTCCACGCCGGTGAAGGGCAAGAGCATTCCCGTCGACGGTGTTCTGACGATCACCTTCACGAACAAGGCCGCAGGCGAGATTGGAGAGCGCGTGAGGCGCGTCGTCGCGCGCGAGCTGTCGCCCGCCAAGGGCCGTGAGACGGAGCGGGCATGGATCTCGACGATCCACGCGCTGTGCAGCCGACTGTTGCGCAGGCACCTGCTCGAGAGCGGAGTGAACCCGGCCTTCGGGCTCGTCGACGAGGCTACGGCGCAGGCGCTTTCGGCAGAGGCCTACGAGACCGCGGTGCTCGAGATGGTGGAGAAGGATGCGTCGACCGCTGAGCTCGTGGACTCTTTCGGCGTGAACGCCCTGCGGACGATGGTCACGCGCTGCCACGACGAGATCCGCGCGATGGGGCTCTCGCCCGCCGATGTTCAGATCGGTTGGGACGCTGGAGTCATCAGCGAGATGCGGCTGAAGCTCGCTCTCGCGGCGGACGTCTACATCGCAGCGCTCGAGGACGCTTCGCCCACACCGAAGAGAGTAGAGGCCGCATCCTATCTCGCCGACTGGGCGAGCTCGCTGCACGCTTGTGACCTGAACTGCGACACGGGGTGGAGCGACTTGGCCGCTGTGTGCTCCGCGTACTCGTTGAGCGCACCCAGCGGCACGCGCGAACACAACGATGCGCTGAAGGCGGCGCTCGCGGAGCTAAAGCACACGCTCAGGGCGCTGGAGTCCGAGCGTCTTGTGGGGGCCGTTGCCGACTTGGTCGTGGCCTACGCCGACACCTATCGCGCGCTCAAAGAGGCCCGCAGTGTGCTCGACTACGACGACCTGCAGGAGCGGGCCGTCGCGATGCTCGAGGCGAATCCGGCGATGGCGGCGCGCTACCGCAGGCAGTTCGACCTCGTGATGGTCGACGAGTTCCAAGACACCAATGAGCTGCAGATGAGGGTCCTTCGGCAGCTTGTCGACCACAATCTGTGCGTCGTGGGCGACGAGCGGCAGTCGATATACGGCTGGCGCTACGCTGACGTCTCGATCTTCCGGGAGCTAGCCCGGCGCGCGGACACGCCAATCGAGCTCAAGGCCAACTTCCGATCGCACCCGGCCGTGCTGTGCTTCGTCAACGAGCTCTTCTCGATGCCCCACCTGTTCGGGCCGTCCTTCATGCGGCTGGACGCCGGCCGCGCCGAACAGCCGGTCTTTCCGCTCGCCGAAGACGAGCCGCGCGTCGAGGTGCTGCTTGTTGATTACGCCAAGCCCGCGCGGGTCGCTGACGCGGTCGCGCTTGAGGCGCAGGAGATCGCGCGACGCGCCAGGTGCCTGCTCGACGAGGGCTCGCCCGATCTCGAGCCCGGCGACATCGCGGTATTGGTGCGTGCCGGCACGCATGCGGCCCGCTACGCCGAAGCGTTGGAGGCCGAGGGACTGCCGGTCGTTCTTTCGGCAGGCGCGGCCCTGTTCGATGCGCCCGAGGTCGCGCACGTAATGGCGATGCTGCGTGCGATTGCGGTACCGGCGGACGACGAGGCACTGCTGACACTGCTCGCAGGCCCTCTGGTGGGCGTCTCAGACGACGCACTGCTCGAGACGCGGCGACAGGCCCGAGTAGCAAAGCGAGACGGTCAGGAGGCCTTGTGGGACGGCGTGAAGGCATGCGCCGAAGGCGCAGGCGAGATGGATACGCAGGACAGGCGCGCGCTGGCGCGCTGTCGGCAGGTCATCGACCACTTCGGGGTGCGCTATGGCGCGATGTCGCTCTCCGAGCTCGTGCTCACCGCGTGCGAGGCCTTCGACTTCGATATCACGCTCAGCACCCAAGGTCCCGACGGCACGCGGGCGTGGAGCAACGTCCTGAAGATCGCGCGCACGGCCGACGCGTTCGAGGCTACTGGAAGTAAGGACCCGGCGCGCCTCGCCGAGTACCTCAAGCTCTGCCAGGAGCACTCGAAGGCCAACCCGGCACCCTCCGAGTCGGGCGGTCAGAGCGTCCGGGTGATGACGATTCACGCATCCAAGGGTCTCGAGTTCCCGGTCGTATTCGTGGCCGGGCTTAAGGTGCCCAAGCATGGTACCGCCGACAACGTGCTGGTAGAGGCCGCCGAAGGGGAGAGCGGACAGACTCCGCGCATCGCCGTCCGGATGCCGGAGTCGGTACTGGACGGTGCGTGCACTCCCGACTACCCGCGCCTGCGCGACGCTGCGATCGTCGAAGAGGAGGAAGAGGAGAAGCGCGCCCTGTACGTGGCATGCACGCGAGCGAGGGAGCTTCTCGTGTTGTCCGCGCCGCTCGAGTCCGACAAAGGCACGATGACCATCGACTGGGTACGCGCCGGACTTGCCGAAGAGGCCGATGGCGTAACCCGAGTGGGCGAGGCGCCAGTGCGTGTCACGCTTCTCGAGGCGACCGCGCCAGCGGTGGAGGCCGTGAACGTCGCGCCGAAGGGCGGCACCGATGGACCGCTCGTATCAGGCGAGTTCGCCGTGCCCGCCACGCCGGGACCAGCGAGGTTGCCATCCGCGGTCTCCTATTCGGCGCTGCATCTCCACCAGACGTGTCCCCTCGCGTTCCACGCGCGCTACGCGCTGGGCATGAGGGCGTTTGAGCCTGAAGGCGCATCGCGCGCGACAGAGATCGGTTCGGCGACGCACGCGCGTCTTCAGGCGTGGGCCGACGATATCGAGTGGAACGAGGTCCGTGCCGAGGCGCTCGCCAGACGCTTCTCGCTCGATGAGGCAGAGATGCGGCGCGTGGAGGCGGCCACAGGGCGTTTCACGCGCAGCGAGATCGGCGTTCGCGTAGCTGCCGCACCGCGCCGACAGGCCGAAGTCGCCTTCCGGGTGGCGCTTGACGGCACGGTCCTGCACGGCGCCATCGACCTGATCGCGTGGGCAGGCGAGCGAGCGCTCATCGCCGACTACAAGACCGGCCGCGCGCCGGACAGGGGCAGCAGCCGCATGGAAGGATACGAGCTGCAGGCGCGTTGCTACGCACTTGCCGCGCTCGAGCACGGCGCGTCATCGGCTGAGGTCGACTTCGTCTTTGTCGACCACGACGTCGAACCGGTGAAGTTTGTCTTCGAGGCGCAGAAGGCCGCTGCGCTGAAGGATGGGCTGAACGCGATAGTCGCCGAGATTCGGGAGCAGCCACTCACTCATCTCGCGTGCTACGAGGAGCAGACCTGTAAGGGATGTCCGGCCTACCGGACGCTCTGCCCGATCGAGGGGCCAGCGGATACCGGCGCAGCCTAGCGGTCCGGCCTGGCAGGGTGCAGCGGGCTAGGAGCCTTCAGCTTCGACGCGCTGCCGAAGCTGTCCGCACGCGGCGTCGATGTCGGTGCCCCGCTCAGCGCGCACGGAGACTTCGATGCCCGCTGCGGCGAGGTGCTCGGCGAAGTGCGCTACGCGAGAGGTCTGCGAGCGCGAGAGGCCCGTGCCCGCGACCGGGTTCACCGGGATGAGATTCACGTGGACGAGCATCCCGCGGCAGAAGGTCGTCAGCGCCGATAGCTCGGCCTCGCTGTCGTTCGCTCCGTCGGCAAGCGCGTACTCGAGCGAGGGGCGGCGATGAGTCTTCTCCCCGTACGCCACGAGTGCCGCGCGCAGCTCGGGGAGCTTGAAGCCCTTCACGCCCGGCATCAGCCGATCGCGCGTCGCCTGTACCGCCGAGTGAAGCGAGACGGCCAGCGTGAACTGCTCGGGTTCTTCGGCGAAGCGCATGATCTGCGGAATGAGACCGCAGGTTGAGACGGTGAGGTGCCGCGCGCCGATACCGAGACCCTCCTCGTGGTTCATGAAGCGCAGCGCCGCAAGCACGCTGTCGTAGTTGGCGAAGGGCTCGCCCTGACCCATGGCCACAGCGTTGGTGACCCGCTCGCCGAAGTCGGCGGCGACAACGTTGAGCTGGTCGACCATCTCGCCGGGGGCAAGGCTGCGCGTGAGGCCGGACTGGCCGGTCGCGCAGAAGGTGCAGCCCATAGCGCAGCCGGCCTGGGTCGAGAAGCAGACCGTGAGGCGGTCGCCGGCCGGCAGGCCAACGGCTTCGACGGTGATGCCGTCGGCGAGGCGCAGCAGGTACTTTCGCGTGCCGTCAGCGGAGACCTGACGCTGGATGATCTCGGGATAGGGGAGCGCGAACCGCCCTGCGAGGGTCTCTCGCAGGGCGGCCGGCAGGTCAGTCATCTGGTCGAACGACGTCGCCCGCTGCTGGTACAGCCACCGCACGATCTGCTTTGTGCGGTATCGCGGCTGTCCGAGTTCGGCGAGCGCATCGCCCAGCTCTTCGGCGCTGAATGCTTTGATCCCGACGGGATCGCGTTCGGCTGCTAAAGAGGCTGCGTCAGACACTAGGCGTTCTCGATCTCCTCAAGCGCAGCCTGGTAGGCCCCGCGGTGCTCGGCCTCGTAGCGGCCAACGCTGCGGAAGTAGAAGGCGATCTCGGGGAAGCCCTCGGCCTCGGCGGTCGCGGCGAAGTCCGGGTACATAGTCTCGCACTCGTAGTCCTCGCCACCGGCAGCGGCCTTGAGGTTGGCAACGGTGTCGCCAAAGCCGCTCAGATAGGCGAGGTGACCCAGCGCGTGCGCGGTCTCTTCGGCAGCGGCGCGCTCGAACGCGGCCAGCGTGGAGGCCGGAGCGCCCTCGAGCTCGGCGATGCGACGGAAGAGCGTGTACTTGCGGTTAGCCTGCGACTCGCCTGCGAAGGCGGCGGCCAGGTTCTCCGCGGTCTTGGTGCCACTCAGGTCACCGGGGCCCTCATAGGCCTTGAACGCGCTCTGCGGCGCGCCGCAGGTCGGGCACTTCTCGGGCGCAGGACCAACGTGGTAGTAGCCACACATCGAGCAACGGTACTTCTCCATAGCAGTGATCTCCTCTCGGGTGTCCCCTCTGATGTTTCCACAACGGCCCCGCTTTCGGGCCGAATGATGGTGAAGCTTTACGCCGCGCAGTGCGGGCAGACACCGCGCGCCACGATGTCGAGGCGCGTAATCGCCGAACCGGTGGGCGCCGCCCCCTTGATTGCGGTGACTGCCTTTGCCGGCAGCTCAGCGTCGAAGATGTCGCCGCACTCGTCGCAGACGACGTGCACGTGGTCGGCGCCATTGGGGTCGAAGCGCATGGCGCCAGCCGCATCGACCTGCCGGACGAGGCCCAGCTCTACCAGCTCGTGCAGCACCTTGTAGACGGTTGAGAGCGACATTCCGGGAACGCGCGCCGAGAGTCTGCGAGCGAGTTCCTCGGTCGTCGGATGCGACTCGTCGCCCACGAGCTCCTCGATTACGGCTCGACGCTGTACCGTGAGCTTGAGGCCAGCAGCGCGGAGACGCTCGTATGCGGTGTTCGTGTCCAGCAACATTTCTGGTTCCTTACTCGGAATACTTGCGTATTCGGAACGATTACGAATTATACTGGCGTCCGTATTCCTGTCAAACGAGTGGGTAGCGTCTGACCGGAGGGCACACTCAGGGAACCGGCACCCCTGATGACGGCTGCCTTCCGGTCGATGAAGGGAGACTGCTTCATGCACGTAGCTCGCAAAACGGTGTTGTCGCTCGCGCTGATCGCTGCGGCGTTCGCGCTCGCCGCTGCACCAGCATTCGGCGCGTCGGTGCCGGTCGAGAAGGGCGTGGCGAAGCCCACGCAGTTCGCTGCGGCGAAGACATGCGCGTGCCACACGACATTCCAGCAGGAGTGGTCGCAGAGCATGCACGCGAAGGCGCTGGTTGACCCCATCTACCGGGTCAAGGTCGCCGAAGCTGACGCCGCCAGCGATGGGAAGCTCGGACCCTTCTGCGACACGTGCCACGGTCCGGTAGCCACGATGGGCGGCGAGATCGGTGCGCCGACGATGAGCGAGAGCTCCGCCGACGCGATCGGGTGCTCGTTCTGTCACCAGATCACGGGCAACCATGGCGAGCCGGGCAACACCTCGCAGCTCGTGGAGACCGACGGCGTGCGCCGGGCGCAGCTCAAGGACCCCAAGGCGCCTCACCCCGCCGCGTATTCCGAGTTCCACACCAAGGCCGAGCTCTGCGGCGGCTGTCACAACGTGAACCACCCCATCAACGGCCTGCACTTGGAGTCCACCTACAGCGAGTGGAAGAAGGGCCCTTATGCGGCTGCTGGCACCCAGTGCCAGGACTGTCACATGAGCGAGACGCCGGGGACGATCGGCCCGAGCAAGGGCGTGGCCGGTAACGGCGGGCCACAGCGCGACAACCTCTACCACATGTCGTTCGCCGGCGGTCAGGTCGCCCTCGGCAATCCGGAGCTCGCCACGGCTCGCCTCAAGAGCGCCGCGATTATCACGGTGGATGGCGCCCAGATCGTCGAGCCGGGCAAGGACGCCTCGGTCACCGTTACCGTCACCAACAGCGGCGCCGGCCACTACCTGCCCACTGGCCTCACTGAGGTGCGCAAGATGTGGCTCGAGATCTACGCGACAGGCGCCGACGGCAAGCGCGTCAAGCTCGGGGAGCGCCACTTCGGCACGATTCTCGGCGATGACAAGGGCAAGGCTCCCGTCGAGCTGTGGGAGGCCACCAAGATCAAGTCCGACGACCGCATCCCGCCGAAGGGTTCGGTTACCGAGTCCGTGACGTTCTCGATGCCGGAAGGCGCCGAGCAGGGGTCGGTCCAGGCCGTTCTCTGCTACCAGTCGGTTCCCGACGAGCTCGCGGCCAAGGCCAAAGTTGACAATCCCACGACCGAGATGGCCGCAGGCAACCTCGATGTATACGCGTCGCAGTCGCTGAAGGCAGCTGCCGAAGCGAAGAAGGCTGCCGAAGAGAAGGCTGCAGCCGCAGCCGCAGCCGCGAACACCCCGGCGAAGCGGGGCATGAGCCCCATGCTCTGGGCGGCCCTTGGAGCGGCGGTCGTAGCGCTCCTGGCGGTCGTCGCCCTCCTCTTCGCCCGGAACGGCGATAGCTAGAGCTGGGCGCTTCATCACCAAACGAAGAAGGACCCCGGCGAGTCTGCCAGGGTCCTTCTCTTTGCTTCCGTGTTTTAAGCCCGCCGCTACTTCTTTGGCGTTGGGCTCGTCTCACCGCTATCGAGCTTCAGGTCAGCTGGCTTGTCTCCGATCTTCACCTTCACGGTGAGCTTCTCGGAGCCGCGTACCAAGCCGACGGTGATGGTGTCGCCCACCTGGTGGCGCCGTACCTGCAGAATGAGGTCGTCCATCGAGCGGATCGACTGCTCATCGAGCGTGGTCACGACGTCGCCCTTCTTGATGTCGACGGCCGCAGCACCCGAGCCTGGCGTGATGTCGGCGACGTAGGCGCCCTCTTGCACGGTCAGCTTCTCTTCGGCAGCAAGTTCTTCGGTCACGGTCTGGCCGACGATGCCGAGGAACGGATGGGTGATGCCGGTCCCGCCAATGAGCTGGTTCGCGACGCGCGTGGCGGTGTTGGCGGGGACCGCGAAGCCGATTCCGCCGCTGGAGCCGGAGTCGGAGTAGATCGCTGTGTTGATGCCGACGAGCTTGCCTGAGCGGTCAACGAGCGCGCCGCCTGAGTTGCCGGGATTGATGGCGGCGTCGGTCTGGATGACATCTACCAGCGGATACGAGCTGTCATTCGCGCCGGCGAAGTCGGGCAGCGAGCGCCCGAGCGCCGACACGACGCCGGAGGTGACCGAGTGCTCGAGGCCGAAGGGAGAGCCGATCGCCACGACCGTCTGGCCGACGATCAGCTTCGAGGAGTCGCCGATCTCGATCGTCGGCAGCTCTGACTGGATGCTCACGACCGCGATGTCGGTCTCAGGGTCTTTGCCGACCACCTTGGCGGGCATCGAGCGCCCGTCCGCGTCGCGCACGGTGAGGCTGACTGCGTTTTCCACGACGTGGTTGTTGGTGATGATGTAGGTCCCACCACCCTCAATGCTCTTGAAGGCGACGCCTGAGCCGTTGCCCGTCATCGGGACGGTGGGGTGGGAAGTCGGCAGGTTGCTCTCGCCGCCCGATGCGGTGCCGGAACGGACCTCGATGTTGACCACTGACGGTACGGCAGCTGCCGAAGCGGCCACGATAGGCTCGTCGGTCTCCGAGGGCAGCACTTTGATGCGACCCGTGGGGCTGGAGATGCCGCCCGCGGTGCCATTGTCGGCAAGCCGTGCTCCCAGGAAGCCACCGGCGAGGCCCGCGAACCCGGCGACGACGAAGGCGACGAGTGCCGCTAGTGCGATCACCGCGCCTCCACGATTGCGCGGTGCGGGTGTGACGACCACCGGTGGAACCGGGGGCACCGAAGGCACGTCTCCTACCGCCGCAGGTTCGGCTGCAGGAGGCTCAACGGGCCCAGACTCGACAGCGGGCGGCTGCTCGAAGCCGAAGACCGGCGGGGCGTCAGGCGCGGCCGCCGGTACGGCTGCAGCGGGGGACTCGAGGGTCGGGGTGGACTCTGGCGCAGGTTCGATGGCA
>DASRYH010000004.1:0-32004 GCA_035687245.1 Coriobacteriia bacterium | reverse complement strand
GACCTCGAGGTCGTACAAGACGGTCACCAAGCTCAAGAAGGGCGTGCGCTACTACTTCAAGGTCCGCGCCTACAAGACGATCGCCGGCAAGCGCGCCTACGGGAAGTGGAGTGCGACGAAGAGCGTGAAGGTGAAGTAACGGCGTCGCTCAACGCGCTCCGTCCACAAGATGCGAAGAGGGGAGAGGCGTCGTTCGCCTCTCCCCTCGGCATTCAAAGTGGTGCCCCCGGCAAGATTCGAACTTGCGACACCAGGTTTAGGAAACCTGTGCTCTATCCCCTGAGCTACGGAGGCGTTGACCGAGCCCACCCAGTCCGAACGTACTTTACACGCCAGACGTGTCGAATCAAGTTCGTTGCATTGCGGCGGAGGGTCAAACCGACCGCTCACGCGGCCCCGGGAGGTTGCTGGACCCGCTAGACGTGCTCCGCGCTTACCGGCGGTTACTTACCGACTGTTCTCGACGCGCTCGCGTGTGAGCCCTATCTTCATGCGTGCTCGCAAGGAATCCCAGCAAACAAGGGACACGCACGTGGATGCTCTCTCTCGTGCCCGCTGCAGGGCGGACATCGTCACGACCCTCTCCAGGGCAGGCATAGTTGCAGTCTTCGACGAGGGCTCTGGAGGTTTCCTGCTCATGGAGCAAGGTGCCGTCAAGGCCGAAGAGGACCTGTGGGAACGCGCCTTGAGAGCGCCCGTTCTCGTGCTTACCGACGAGGAGCTCGAATCGTCGACGTGCGTCGAGATCGCGTGGCGCAAGGCAGGATTCCTGCTGCGCCAGCTGCCGCTCGCCGAAGGGCGAGGCGGCCCAGACGCCTAGCCGAGTCGGCGAACGGCGAGCACGGCCACGTCATCGTTGAGCGCGGTCGCAAAGCGCAACGTATCGGCAACCACATTCTCGACAAGCTGGGGCAGCGGCGCACCGGCGTGCCTAGCTAGGCTGCCGAAGAGGCGATCTTCGCCGTAGAGCTCACGAGCGCGGCGAGCTTCGGTCAACCCGTCTGTGTAGGTGAACAGCACAGTCCCCGCGTCCACCCGGATGTGGCGGTTGCGGAACTCGAGCCCTTCGAACGCTCCGACCACCGGGCCGGTCGACGGTAGCTGCTCTATGTGGCCCGCGATATCGATGAGCGCCGCTGTGGTATGGCCTCCGCTGGAGTAGACGAGCTGTCCGCTGCGCGTGTCGAGGACGCCAACGAAGACAGTGAAGAAGACGTGGTCCTCCGTCTCTCGGGAGAAGACGTCGTTGAGGCGAAGGAGCACGTCGGCGGGCAGCCTGCTTGGAACACCCAGTTCCGCGCGGATGCTCGCCCGAGCGCGCGCGTTGAGCGCGGCAGCCTCCAGCCCCTTGCCCGAGACGTCGCCAACGACGATGCCGACACGCCCGTCGTTGAGCTCGAAGATGTCGTAGAAGTCGCCGCCGACCTTGGCGATCGCGCTCGCCGAGTTGTACGAGTGAGCGAACTCCACGCCCGGAACGGAGTCGGGCATCTTGAGCAGCGCCTCTTGTAGCGTCTGCGCGATCCGGTGCTCGTTCTCGTAGAGCTGCGCGTTCTCGACTGCAAGTGAGGCATGCGCGGCAACGGTTGTGAGAAACGCGAGTTCCTCGTCGTCGAAGGCCGGTCCGCCCCCGTCGCGGCAGAAGACCATCGCGCCGTGCAGCGAGTTGCCTCGCCGAAGCGGCAGGGCCGCAAGTGACGTCGCGCCAATCCGCACGGCCAAGCAGCTAGGGCTCTCGTTGGCGTCCAAGACGTCGACGACCATCGTGCGGTCTTCGCGGATGCAACGCGCGGCATAGACCGCCTCCGCGTCGGTGAACACCTCGCCCACCAGCTCCTCGGGCATCTGGTGCCCGTAGATCAAGCGGTAGCCTTCGGCTTCTGCCGAAAGGACGGAGGCCGAGCGTAGACCGAGCGCAGATGCCACCATCTCGAGCACGAAGGGGAGCGAGGTGTCGGAGGACAGCTGTTTTCCCAGTTCGCCATCGATCTCGTTGAGCGCGGCGGACAGCTGCGCGCTCTTGTCTGCGGCCACTCGGGCCGTGACGTCGGTGATGAACGCATAGACGAGTGGGCGTCCGGTGTCGGCGGTGAAGAGGTGCGCGAAGACCTCGACGGGGACCGAACTCCCGTCCCTACGTGTGTAGTGCATGCCGAAGCGCGCAGGTCTGCCTTCGGCGAACTCCAGCCCGCCGCCAGCTAGGGCTATCTGCTGCCACTCAGGCGGCATGAGGCGTGCGCCCCACTCGGAAGGACGGTCTGCGAGTTCGCTGACCGTGTAGCCCGTCAGCTCGGCGAAGGCATCGTTACACATGACGAGGTTGCCGCCGACCTCACCCACGGCGAAAGGCTGCGCGGCGTCCTCGAGCATCTCTGTGAGCAGGCGCTCGCGCTCTCGGGCTCGCTCGAGCTGTGCCTCGGCCCGGTGTCGTGCGTCGATGTCTTCGATGATGGTGACGACGTAGTCGGGGCTGCCCTCGGGTGTACGCACGAGCGAGCGGCTCACCTGACCCCACTTCGGCGTGCCGTCGGGGAGGACGAGGCGCTTCTCCATCGCGTATGAAGGGATCTCACCGGCAACGAGCGCATTGAAGAGCCGCTCATCTTCTGCGTAGTCATCGGGGTGAGTGACGTCGCGGAAGGAGAGCTCGAGCAGCGTCTGGCGGTCGCGTCCAACAATCTCGCACATGCGCTGGTTCACTCGCAGCCACTGGCCGTCGAGGGCTTGGTTCGCGATGCCGACGGGCGCTAGATCGAAGGTTGAGCGGAAGCGCTTCTCGCTCGCTCGCAAGTCCTCCTGCGAGCGCAGGTTCTGTAGCGCAAGCGATGCTCTCACCGACACCCGCCGAACGAAGCGAATCTCCTCGCCGGTCCATGTGTGGAGCTGCGAGTGCATGGCGAACGAAAGAAAGCCCAAGATGTGCCCTTGGACGATGAGCGGTGTCGCGAGTACCGACCGGATTCCCACGCGCTCGAAGTAGAGAGGGTCGATGTCTTCGCGCGCGCGGATGTCGTCGATGGCCACGGGCTCGCGCTCGTCGGCGGCCCTGACCAGATGCGGCGCGGCTTCCGGGTCCATCCTGCGGCCGTAGGCGTCTTTGGCGACGCCGTGCGCGTGGCGCAAGACGAGCTCGCCGTCGTGCAGCACGTCGATATAGGCGGACTCGACACCCAGCGCATCCATGCCCTCCCGAACCACGCAGTTGAGCACCGAGTCGATGTCGGGTTCGGTGACGATAGTGCGGTTCAGGCGGTTGAGTGCTTCGCTGAAGTGCGTTTCGCGACGGCTCTGAGTCAGCAGGCCCTCCTGCATCTGAACGGAGTCCCTGACCAGGGTGATGTCGCGGGATACCACGATGACTCCGCCCTCGAAAGGGTGTGCGTGGTGGTCGAACCAGCGATTGGGATGGCTCGTGCGCGCTACGAAGCTCGTGCTCTCGCCGCTGACCAGGGCGTGCTCAACCTGCGGGCGCATGCGCTCCCAGGCATTCGCGCCCAGGACCTGCTCGATGGGCATGCCATCGAGCGCAACCCCTTCCGCGGCGAGGAGCATGGCTGCGGCGCGGTTGGCGAAGACGATCCGCCACGCGCTGTCGAGCACGAAGACAGAGTCATCGATCCTGTCGAGAAGGTTACGAAGCGACACGTCGCCTGTCAGCTGGTCAGGATCCAGCATCGCATGTCCTGTCGTTAGCCGGGATCGGCGGCGTCGATCCAGATGGTCACGCTCGAGCCATAGGCGGCTGTGTTCGGGCCGGTCGGGTCCTGGTTGACCACCTTGTTGCTGTTGGCCTGTGGGGTGTACTGGCGGTCGACCTTGAAGCCCTTGCTCTTGAGGGTGGCCTCGGCCTCGTCAGGGAACATGCCAACGACGTTGGGGACCTCGACCGGTGGCTTGCCCGTCGAGACCGTAAGGGTGATAGGCGTGCCCGGCGCTACGCTGAGACCAGGGGTCGGGCTCTGTTCGATGACCTTGCCCTTAGCCACGGTGTCGCTTGTCTGCTCTTTGATCGTCCACTTCAGGCCCTTGTCCTTCAGCGCCTTCTGGGCAGCCGACTGCGTCTTGCCGACCACATTGGGCACCGTCTGGTTGGGCGGACCGCTCGAGACGGTGAACTGGACTGGCGTTCCGGGGGCGACCTTCTCGCCTTCCTCGGGATACTGCGAGAAGACGACTCCCTTGTCGTACTTGTCGCTGGGCTGGTCGGCCTGCTTGTCGGCTTGCAAGCCAAGTTGCGTCAGGGTCTCGCGTGCTTTGTCTTCCTTGAGCCCGACGAGGTTGGGGACTCCAACGGGCCTCGGGCCGAGACTCACGACAAGGTTGACGGCGGTTCCGCGCTTGGCGGGGACCTCCGGCAGTGGGTCTTGGCTGATGACGCTGCCCTCTTCGATCTTGTCGTCGTACTTCGTGGACTTCTTGCCAACCTCGAACTCACGCTCGACGATCATGCTCTTTGCGTTCTCGTACGGCATGCCGGTGACGTCGGGCACCTGGCTCGTCCCCGGGCCGAATGCGCCGAGCTTCCATGCGAGGCCGAGACCCGCGGCAGCGAGCAGCACCGCGACGAGAATCCACGGCAGCGGCGAACGCTTCTTGCGAGCGGGCCCGCGGGGAGCGACGCCAGCGGGGGACGTCGCGCCGCGCTGCGAGCCGACCTGCGGCATCACGGCGGTGGTGTCGGTCGCGTCGCCAGCCGCTCCCGCCGCACCGGCGGCAGCAGCCGCCACGCCCGCGGAGCCGCCAGCGAGCACGGCGGTGGCCTGCGGGTCGCGGCCCTGTGAGACGGCGACCAGATCGCGTCGCATCTCTTCGGCAGTCGCGTAGCGAGTCGTGGGCTGCTTGGTGAGCGCACGCATGATGACGGCCTCAAGGCCGGGATCCACTGAGGGAACGAGCTCGTGCGGCGGGCGTGGCGCCTCGTTGACCTGCTTGAGGGCCACTGCCACCGGCGTGTCGGCGTCGAAGGGCAGGCGGGCTGTGGAGGCCTCGTAGAGCACGATACCCAGCGAGTACAGGTCGCTTGCGGCAGTGAGTGGACGACCCTGCGCCTGCTCGGGCGAGACGTAGTGGGCGGTGCCGAGCACCGAGCCGGTCTGAGTCATCGTGGTGTTGCCGGCGCGCGCGATACCGAAGTCCATGACCTTCACGGCACCGTCGGGGCCGACCATGATGTTGTGCGGCTTGATATCGCGGTGGATGATGTCGTAGCCGTGCGCCACCGAGAGCGCGGAGCAGACCTGCGCACCGATCTCGGCGACGTTCTTGGCGGGCAGCGCGCCGCGCGTCTGGATTATCGACTTGAGGTCGGTGCCGCGCACGTACTCCATGACGATGTAGTACGTGTTGCCGTCCTGGCCCCAGTCGTAGATGTTGACGATATAGGGGCTCTGCAGGTTGGCGGCCGCCTGGGCCTCCTGCCGAAAGCGCGCGGCGAAGTTGGGGTCAGACGCGTAACGCGCGTGCATGACCTTAACCGCGACAGTGCGGCCGAGCGTCTCGTCGACTGCCTTGAAGACATCGGCCATCCCCCCGGAACCGATGCGCTCAGTGACCCGGTACCGACGGCCAAAGACCATCTCTTCCACGAATTGGACTCCCCGTACTCGTCACCTGCGGAGACGCGTGCCCCCGCATGCCTGCATTCTATCCGAACCAGACCCTATCAGTGGCTTATGCCTTGGGCCTCTAGCGCCGCTTCCAGTACCGGTTTGGCGGCTGGTGCGGCAACTCGTCCGCCTACGCCGCCCTGCTCGATCATGATCGCCATCGCCACCACGGGGTTCTCCGCGGGAGCGAAGGCGATGAACCACGCATCAGTCGTGCGGCTCTTGCCCGTCTCAGCGGTGCCGGTCTTACCCGCCACCTGCACGCCCGGAATGCGCGCGCGGGCGCCCGAGCCCTTCGCCACGACGTCGATCATGATGCCCTTGACCACGCCCGCGGTCGCAGGCGTCGTAGCGAGTCCCTGGGGCCTCGGCAGCGTCTTGGAGCCGCTCTTGGCCGAATCCGCCTTGATCTCGCCGACCACGTACGGCCGCATGACAACGCCGCTGTTGGCGATGCCCGATGCGACCTGTGCCATCTGCATGACCGTCGCCTGAGGTCCGGCCGGGCTCTCGTGTTCGCCAACCGGCTGCCCGATGCCCGCCCACGCAGTCTCCCACGTCGTCATCTCTGATGGGGACGGCATGAGCGACTTCTTCACAGGAAGCTCATAGCCCGGCGACTTGCCGAAGCCGAACGCGTTGGCCTGCGACACAAGCTTGTCAGGCCCCATGGCCACCGCAACCTGCCCGAAGACAGTGTTGATCGAGCGTTGCGTAGCAGTAGCCAGATCGACGCTGCCATAGCTGCCGCCCTCGAAGTTGGTGACCGGAGCGTTGCCAATCTCCATCGGGCTCTTGCCGCTATAGACGCTCTCGGGAGTCGCCGTGCCTGCCGAAAGGGCGCCGGTGAGTGTGACTACCTTGAAAGTCGAGCCGGGAGCCCGCAGCGACTGACGGGCGCGGTCCAGCAAAGGAGCGCTCTCGGCGGTCGAGAGCTTCTCCCAGCGCTTCTCCACGTCGGCCGGATCGTAGTCGGGGGTGGACGCCGAAGCGAGCACGGCACCCGTGCGAGGGTCGATCACGACGACCGCACCACGCCGCTTGCCGAGCGTCTTTTCGGCGGCCTTCTGCACGCGCGAGTCGATGGTGAGCACGACGTCGTCGCCCTCGACGGCCTGGCCGGTTGCCGCAGCGATCACGTCGGACCAGCTGTTGTAGACGCGCTGGCCGGCGAGCGCATCGTTGGCGGCCGACTCGATGCCACTGCGCCCGTAGCGCACGGAGTAGTAGCCCACCGTGTGTGCCGCGAGCGCTCCCGCTGGGTAGGTGCGGCGATAGGTCGTGCGGCCGTCCGGCACGGATTCGGCAAGCACTACGCCGTCGCGCGTGAGTATCGAGCCGCGGTCCTGGCGCGCCTGTTCGGCGAGGCCGCGGGTGTTGTGTGCGTTGTTCTGCAGGTTGCGAGCCTGCACGACCTGAATCCACGAGAGGTTCGCCACGAGCGCCACCAGCAACGCGACGACCGTGATGCTCACGCGCATGAGGCGTCGGCCGAGCGCGAAGCGGCCCAGCACACCCAGGTCGGTGGAGGTGGTCTGCATCTCGGTCTCGAGACCGGTGCCCTCGTCGCCCGCGTGCAGCAGCAGTCCCAGCAGGATGAAGGTCGAGACGAGCGATGAGCCGCCGTAGCTCACGAAGGGGAGCGTGACGCCGGTGAGCGGGATGAGCCGAGTGACGCCGCCGATGATGACGAAGGCCTGCAGTGCGACGGCGGCAACGACGCCCACGGCGGTGAAAGCAGCCATGTCCGAGCGCGCGCGGGCGGCTGTGGCCAGTCCGCGCACGGAGAAGACGAGGAAGCATAGGATGACCGCGACCGCGCCCAGCAAGCCCAGCTCCTCCCCGATCGCGGAGAAGATGAAGTCGGTCGCGACAAACGGGATGCGCGTCGGCAGCCCCTGCCCGAGGCCCGTACCGGTGAGCCCGCCTGCCGCAAACGCGAACAACGACTGGACGAGCTGGTAGCCGCGTCCGCTCGCGTCGGCGAACGGGTCGAGCCAGATGGCGACACGCGTCTGCACGTGATCGAACATCCGGAACGCCGCGTAGGCGCCACCGCCGAACAGCGTAAGCCCGACTGCGACGTAGCTGCCGCGCCCGGTGGCCGTATAGAGCATCACGAGGAAGGTGCCGAAGAGCAGCAGCGAGGAGCCAAGGTCGCGCTCCGCGACCAGCACGAACAGCGACACGACCCACATGAGCAGCAGCGGTCCGAGCGTGCGCGGCTCCGGCAGCCGCATCCCAAGGATGCGCCGCGTGGACACAGAGAGCATCTCGCGGTTCTCCGAGAGATAGGCCGCCAGGAAGATGACGATGCAGACCTTGGCGATCTCGCCGGGCTGGAAGCCTACGCCGCCGAAGCGGATCCACAGCTTCGCACCGTTGATCTCCTTGCCGATGATCGCGGGCAGCACGAGCAGCACGATGCCCGCGATCATGATCGTGTACTTGTAGCGCGCGAGCTCCTCGAGGGATGGCACGAACGCGAGTGTGGCGACCAGTGCAGCGACGCCGATGAACAGCCACGTGACCTGGCTCGCCGCGAGTTCCGCGTCGAGGCGTGTGACGAACGCGAGGCCCAGGCCCGAGAGTACGAAAGCGGCCGGCAGCAGGCCGGGATCGGCGCCCTTTGCGAAGCGGCGCACCGCGATGTGCGCGACGACGAAGGCCGCGAGTAGCGCGCCAGGCACGGCAAGCGACATCCACGTGAAGCTGCGCGACAGAGCAGTGTCTACCAGCGCGAAGACGAGCAGCACCGGCGGCGCAGCCGCGAGCAGCAAGAGCAGCTCAGTTGTTCGGCGAGAGCGCATCGGCGCTCCTAGGGCGACGTGGTGTCGGTGGACGGCTGCGCCTCAAGGGAGGGCGTGGCCTGTTCGCGGTAGCTCTCCGCGGTTCGCATCGCTTCGGCAAAGCTTGCTGCCGGCACGCCTTCGGCAAGTCGCTGCTGCGTTCCGGGGGAGAGCCCGGCAACGGCGATGGCCGTGCGCTCGGCCTCCCACTTGAGGCTCTGACCTGCGATCTCTCCGGGGACACCGCGGTAGATCACCACGATGCCGTCCTCAGCAACGAGGTAGTAGCGGCTCTGCGCGTAGCGGTAGACGCCGAAGCCCACGCCCGCCACGAGCAGCGCGAAGACGAGCAGCCAGGCCAGCACCGATAGGGCGAGCTTGGCAACCGAGAAGCTGCGGGTTGCGGCCGCGGCTGGGCGAGTGCCGTCGTCGATGTCGACGATGATCACGGAGATGTTGTCCTGGCCGCCGGCAGTGTTGGCTTCTGCGATGAGTGCGCGCGCGGCGCCTTCGGGGTCGGCACCTTCGGCAAGCACCTCTTCGATCGTGTCGTCGACGAGCATGCTCGTGAGGCCGTCGGAGCAGAGCAGCAGCCTCGAGCCTGCCGGCACCTCGATCTCGTAGGCGTCGGCTTCCATGTTTGCGTCGGTGCCCAGCGCGCGCGTGATGACGCTGCGGTTGGGGTGGACGCGCGACTCGGCCTCGGTGAGCTGACCGCGGCGGATCATGTCGGCCACCATCGAGTGGTCTTCGGTGATGCGGCGCAGCTTGCCGTCGGCGAAGAGGTAGGCGCGCGAGTCGCCCACGTGCGCGAACGCGATCGTAGTGCCTTCGACGATCGCGGCCGTCATCGTGGTGCCCATGCCGGCGCGGCCCACTCCCTCCTTCGCTGCGCGTAGAACCTCGCGGTTTGCGGCTTTGACCGCGCGTGCGAGTGCCTTGGAGTCCGGGTGCGCCGGAGCGTGGTCGCGCAGCGTCTCGACAGCGATCGAGCTGGCTACCTCCCCGGCTTCGTGCCCGCCAAGGCCGTCTGCGACGACGAAGAGCGGCGGCATCGCAAGGACGGTGTCCTCATTGTGCGTGCGCACCCGACCGATGTCGGTGAGCGCGGCGTAGGCGGGGTGCGGGCGGGCCGTCATGAACGGCTCACCTCCATCTTCACGGCGCCGATCTCAATAACGTCACCGGGCCGAAGGGTCTGGGCAGACACGATTCGGCGGCCGTTGAGGACGGTGCCGTTAGTGGAGTCGAGGTCTTCAAGCACGATCTCGTCGGCGACCGGCGAGATGCGCGTGTGGCGGCCGGAGACGAAGTCGTCGCCGATCACGATGTCGGCGCCCGGTGAGCGGCCGATCACGACGGGCGATGTCAGCGGCAGCGAGACGCCCATCAGCTCTGGTGGGCCCTGCCTCACCGTGAGGACGAAGAAGCCCGACTTCTTCGGGGTCTGGACGCGCACCAGCCCTACTCCCGCGCGCACGGCAGCGAAGAGGAAGAGGTAGAGGAGCGCCAGCAGCAGAAGCCGACCGGCGAGGAGCGCCAGGTCGATCACGGTTAGGGCCTCGCTTCGCGGTAGACGAGCTCGGTGATGCCGATGGTGATGAGGTCGCCCTCGCGCAGGCGCACGCGGTCGATCGAGGCGCCGTTGACGAGCGTGCCGTTGGTGGAGCCGAGGTCGACAAGCGTCCAGCCGCTGCCTTCACGCTGCAGCTCCGCGTGCTCGCGGCTCGCGTTCACGTCAGGCAGGCATATATCGCAGGCCTTCAGGCGGCCGAGCACGTAGCGGTCTGCCTCGAGCGCGACCTCCTGGCCCATGCCGCGAATCGTCACGGTGGCGGGTGCGGGTGCGAGAGCGGCGTTCTCGGCGTGTACCTCGTGGTCGAAGACGCCGAAGACGGGGGGCTCAGACACGACAGGAGCGGGGGGTGCCGCAACGACCGGCGGGATAGCGACCGGCGGGACAGCGACTGGCGAGTCGGTGTGGCGAACGCTGCGAGGGGCGTCTTCGATGTCCCCTTGGCTGCCGGAGCCCTCACCCAGCTCGACCGCGATCTCATCGGCGGACAGCAGCTCGCCGATGACCTCGAAGCGGCCGAGCTTCAGCCCGTCGTCAACGAGAAAGCGGACGCGCGGGCGGGTGGCGAGCTTGTAGTCGCGCTCGCGCGCGTAGCCGATGAGGTAGGTCTCGAGCTCGCCGGCGAGCGTAGGGGCGAAGCCGCCCAGCTGGTCGCCGTCGGCGGGCGAGATGAGCACGGAGTAGAGGGTGGCGACAAACACCTTGCCCACGCCGAGCTTCCGGCGGCGATCCATCTCCTTGCCGCACGCTTTCGCAAGCTCAGCGGGCTGAACGGGGGAGCGGAAGACCCCGGCGAACACGCCTTCCACCGCGTTTGAGACCCTGTCTTCGAAGTCGGAAAGCACGCTCATGCGTCAGTGGTCCTCGCGTCGTCTTGCCGCTACCGAGAGCGGGTCTTCCTCTTCGGGCCGAAGGGGTGCTCCGGCCCAGCATGCGAGCCACATCAGTATAAGTGAGCCCGCGAGGGAGGCTGCTGTGAGCACGCTTTCGTACCCAGCTTGTTGACTGAGCGTGCGGGCGACGACATCGGCGAGAAGGTAGGCGCCGCCGAGGACTCCCGCGCCCGCTAGCGCGCCCACCGCCGCCCAGACGCGAGTTGCTCGCGAGCTCAGCCACGACATCACGGCCGCGGCGACAGGCCAGCCGAGCAGTGCGATCCACGCGGCCGGTGAGGAGGCCAGCGCCACCACCCTTTCGGCAGCCGAGCCGAGCGTCCAAATGCGCAGAGCCGTCGATGGTGCGACAGCGATGTAGGGCGCACCCAGCGAAGATGCGGCGGAAGCGAGCATCGTGAGCGCGCCGCCCAGAGCCGCAGCGATCGCGGCGCCCAGCGGCGGGAGCGTGAAGCCGGCGATGAGTGGCTGCAAGAAGCCGATGCGCGCTGCTGCGAGTACGGGAGCTGAAAGCGGCAATACGGCAGCGCCTGTACTCTGCCTGCCGAAAAGCCACCACCAGCTGCCGCCAATGAGCAGCAGCGCGGCCGCGAGCGCCCACGCGCCGTGCGCGATAGCGCCAGCAACCGCGCACAGCAGCCCGAGCACGAGTCCCAGTGCGGGCGCGAGGAAAGCACCGCCGGCGACGAGTGCGATGGCGGCCCACAGCGCGATGGTGGGGAGCTGAACCGCCGAAAGGCCCGCCCACGCGAGCCAGCCGCCTTCGGCGCCTGCCACGAGCTGCACGAGCACGCGGCCGCCCGAGCCTTGCAGCCGATCCCACAGACCGAGGTAGACGAGATCGTCTTCGGCGTCGGGCTCATCGCCCGTGATGTCGGCAACGAGTTCGGCGAGCGAGGCGCGGCCGGCGCGGGCGTCGCCCAAGTGCGGGAGCAGCGCGTCGGCGAACTCGGCCACGCCCGGGTAGCGCTCCGCGGGCTCGACGCCCAGCCCGGCGAAGAGGACGTCGTCGAGCGCGGCGGGCAGACGGGTGTCGTAGGTGCGAACGCTCGGGGCGCCAGTGATGGTGATGCGCCGGATCGCGCCCTCGATCGTGGAGTCCGCGAAGGGGTTGTCGCCGGTGATGACCTCGAAGGCGACGGCGGCAAGCGCCCACTCGTCCGAGGCCTCGCTCACCTCCTCACCGCGTAGCTGCTCGAGCGACATGTAGCCCAGGGTGCCGCCGAAGGCCGCGCCGTGGCCGGCGAGCGACGAGAGCTCGGCGATGCCGAAGTCGGCCACCTTCACGCGCCCGTCCAAGCCAACCAGCACGTTCTCGGGCTTGATGTCGAGGTGGAGCACGCCGTTCTCGTGCGCGAAGCACAGGGCGTCGGCGATGGCGTCGACGACCGCGGCGGCCTCGTCGAGGTTCAGCGGCTCCCCGGTCTCGGCCAGTAGCTCGGCAAGAGAGGCGCCCTCGACGTACTCCATCACGAGGAAGGCCTCGTCGGAGTCGGTCTCGAAGTCGAAGACGGTGACGATCGCGGGGTTGTTGAGCATGGCCGCAGTGCGCGCCTCGGCAAGCCCGGGCGGCACGCTTGGAGCGCCGTGGCTGTCGAGCGGAAAGGGGATGCGCTTGATGGCCACCCGGCGCTGCATGCGCGTGTCCCACGCCGAAACCACGCTGCCGAAGGCCCCTTCGCCCAGCTCCTCGAGGGGTCGGTAGCGGTCCACGATCAGCTGCTGTTCGGCGTGCCGGGAGTCGTGTTCCACGGCGTTCATTCTATCGGTTCGCGCTGACAGCGCATCCGGGAACGTCCGCTTGCGGGTGCAAACTGGTAGTCCGCTGGAAAGCGGGCCCGAAGCTGCGTATTGTTGTGTGTGCGGGGGCGCCAGGTCGCGCGGGCGAAGGCGTGCCCCACCTTGCATAGCGCACGTACTTGGGGGCGATTGGCGTGACCATGGCTCGCGGCTACATCCTTCTTGTGGAAGACAACCCCGCCGACGAGGCGCTGACGATTCGGGCGCTGAGGCGACACGAGATGCCGGTCGAGATCGATGTTGTGCGCGACGGCCAGGAGGCCATCGACTACCTGTTGTGTGAGGGGGCGCACGCGGACCGCGATCCCTTTGATATGCCGCAGGTCGTTCTTCTCGACCTCAAGCTGCCGAAGCTGTCCGGCCACGACGTCTTGCGCGCCATCCGCGCCAACGATCGCACGCGCCGGCTCCCGGTGGTCGTGATGACCTCCTCATCGCAGGAGCGCGATATCCAGATGAGCTACGACCTAGGCGCGAACAGCTACGTGCGCAAGCCGGTCGAGTCCGGTGCGTTCAGCGACGTCGTTCAGCAGCTGGGGCTCTACTGGCTCGCGACGAACGAGACCTCTACGGGGACGTGAGACGTATGGGCCGTAGGGGAGGCCCCGCGTTTCTTCGGGGGTATTCAGTCTCACAAGTCGTGCTCGCACTCGCCCTGCCCTTCTTTGCCGCCGGAGTCCAGTGGCTGCTCTTTCCGCTGATCACTCCGTCGGTCTGGATACTGTTCTATCTGACGCTCTTCCTCAGCGCATGGCTCGCCGGCTTCATCGGTGGTGTGGGCTCTGCGCTGATAGGCACGGTGTTGGTCTTCACCCTCTTCATCGGTCCGCAAGCGAACTGGGTGATCGGCCCTAACCGCATCCTGCCGACGCTGCTCTTCCTGGGCATGGGCGTGCTATTCGGCGAGGTACACGAACGTCTCGCGCGGGCGCAGGACCTCCTCGCTGAGGAGCGCGACACGACCGAAGCCAAGTTCGAGGGCCTCGTAGAACAGTCGCTCGCGGGCATCTACATCGCCCAGAACGGTCTCGTGACCTACGCGAACCCCGAGTTCGCGCGCATCTTCGGCTACGAAAGCCCCGACGACGTCCTGGGACTCCCTTCGAGCGATCTGGTGACGGCCAACTACGCGAGCCTGGTGGCAGGCAGCTCGGGTACGAACGAGCAGCCGCGAGGGTCAGGGCTGCGCGGCGAGCTGCTGGGTCTTCGGCAGGACGGCACGGTCGTACCCATCGACGTGCACGGGCGAACGATCGAAGCCGAGGGGCAGCACATGGCCATCGGCGTCGTGATCGACCGCACCGAGGTGCTGGAGGCACGCGACACAATCCGCGAGCGCGATGAGATGCTCGACCGCACGAGCGAGATCGGCAAGATCGGCGGCTGGGAGCTCAACGTGCTCACCGGGGAGGCCACGTGGACGGCCGAGGCTGCACGCATCCACGACATCCAGAGCGAGGACGCCGGCTGGAAGACCGACCCGCTGTTCCAGATCGTCCCGGAGATGCGCGAGTTCGTGCGCGAGGCTCAGCGACGCGCGATTGAGTCGGGGTGGCCTTTCGACCTCGAGACAGAGATCGTGACCGCCTCGGGTGCGCGCAAGTGGGTTCGCATCGTCGGGCGTCCCGCGATGCTGGGCGACCAGGTCGTGCGCGTACAGGGCACGATCCAAGACGTCTCTGACAAGCACGCCGCCGAAGAGGCGCTGCGCCGAAGCGAGGAGCGCTACCGCACGCTCGTCGAGCAGATGCCCGAGGGCATGTTTGTCCTGGATGCGTCCGGGCGAATCACCGACGCCAACCCGGCGGCCAGCGAGATGACGGGGTTCACCTCCGACGAGCTGCGCAAGCTGTCGGCCGCTGAACTCGTGCGGCCGCAGGATATGGAAACCCTGGTCACGCGCTTCACCACTATCGGGGGTCCGCCGGTCGCGAGTCACTGGATCCTGGTGCGCAAGGACGGCTCGGAGTTCCACGCTGAAGTAGTGGGGCGGCGCCTGCCGGACAACGGAGTTCAGGCGGTCGTGCGCGACATCACCGAGCGACGCCGTGTCGAGCAGCTCATCCGCGACCTCAACAGCGAGCTTGAGCGCAAGGTCGCCATTCGCACCGCTGAGGTCGAGGCCGCCAACCGGGAGCTCGAGGCCTTCGCCTATGCGGTCTCGCACGATCTGCGTGCACCGCTGCGCGCCATGAATGGCTTCTGCAAGGCGCTAGCCGAAGACTATGGTGAGTCGCTCGACGACCGGGCTCACGAGTACATCAGCTTCATCATGGAGGGAAGCAGGACGATGAGTGAGCTCATCGACGCGCTTCTCACTCTCTCTCGCGACACGCGAGGCGATATGTTGCACGAGATCGTCGACGTCACAGGACTCGTGAACAAGGTGATCGCTCAGCGCAGGCAGTTCTACCCCGAGCGCGATGTGCAAGTCGAGGTCGAAGAGAACCTGTGCGTGTTCGGCGACACGCGCATGGTGAACGTGCTCGTATCCAACCTCGTCGGCAACGCTTGGAAGTACACGATGAAGACCGAGGCGGCCCGTGTCTCGATTACGTCCACGGTCGACGAAGACGGCAAGCGTTGGATATGTGTTGCCGACAACGGGGCAGGCTTCGATACCCGCTACTCGAGCCAGCTGTTCGAGCCGTTCCACAGGCTCCACCGCGAGGACGACTTCCCTGGCATCGGCATCGGGCTTGCCACCGTGAAGCGCATCGTCAACCGGCACGGCGGTCTCATCAAGGCCGAGGCGGTACCCGGCCGCGGCGCAACGTTCTCCTTCTGGCTACCGGACGCGGATCAGCTGCTTGTTCAAGCCGGGGGCCTTGACGCCGTCGCCGGCTAGCGCGGCCACTTCGAGCGTCCATCAAGCGCACCCTCTCGGTATTTGCCGCTCGCCAACTGCGGTGTTACTATTCGTTCTCGCGCTACGCGGGTGTGGCGGAATGGCAGACGCGCATGGTTCAGGTCCATGTGGGGGCAACCCCGTGGAGGTTCAACTCCTCTCACCCGCACCACAGACACTTCGGCGGCCTCGCTCAATCGAGCGGGGCTGTCTTGCGTTTTGGTCCCGAAAGCTGGCCGGTCGGAGTCCTAAGCCCCTGTCCGGTTCTCTGTGAGTCTTCTCATGTTGGGGTCGAGGGCCTTGAGTTTGCTCAACTGCCTCCCGATGTCTTCTGACATCACAACCGTGTCGACGATGCCCATCCGGGCTCGAAGCAAAGTTGGAGGTTCGCGTATGAGAAGGACCAAGACCGTCGCACTGGCCGCAGTAGCGGCAGCCCTAATGACGGCTGTGTTCGCGTCTACCGCCGTGGCAACTCCTAGCAAGACCTCGCAGTGCACCAACTGCCACAGTGGTCCTGCACTCGCGGTGACCACGACGCTCGTGTCGAACAACGGCACTACCGCCGTGTACAACGTCAGCGCTCCTGGCGCCTACTACATCGCCGTGTTCAACGGCACTACCAAGCAGACGCAGATCACGGGGTCGAGTGGCTCGGTGTCACTGGCGACGGGCAAGACCTACACGCTCTTTGCGGTCCAGGGCCCGACCGAGACCGACGGCGTTGGATCGACTAGCGTCAGCCCGTCGGCGATTGTCGTCGATGCCGCAGCTCCGATCACCACGTCTAATGCCGTCGCGACCTATGTCACGAGCGCGACGATCAACCTGAGCGCCACCGACGCCGGTTCAGGCGTCGCTGCGACCTACTACGCACTCGATGGTGCCACGGCTGTCGCTGGGACTTCGGTCACCACGTCAGTTGTTGGTGCCCACAGCCTGCAGTTCTGGTCGGTCGACAACGCCGGCAATACCGAGCCGGGCACGACTGTCCTGTTCACGGTCACCGCCGCGCCCACAACTCCGCCCACGACTCCGCCCACAACGCCGGGGGAGTCCACCGCCCCTCCGACGGCCGCTCCCACCACTCCGGCGACTCCCGTCGCCTCCCACCTGACCCTCAAGGCGAGCGCCAAGAAGGTCAAGGTCGGCCGCACGGTGAAGATCAGCGGGAAGCTCTCTCCTGCCGATGGTGACGACTCGGTCAAGCTCTACGTGAAGAAGCCGGGTTCCAAGAAGTACGTCCGCGTCGCGACGAGCACCATCGTGCTCACGACCGCCGCGAACGGTGAATGGAGCTATACGTTCAAGGCGGCCAAGCGCGGCAACTACCTGTTCAAGGTGAAGTTCGCCGGCGATGCCGACACGCTCGCGAGTGTGTCGCGCACGGTGAGCGTCAAGGCGAAGAAGTAGCACCTGTACATGCCGAAGTCGCCGAAGGCCCCGTTCGCTGATGCGAACGGGGCCTTCGTGTTGCTCATCGATTGGCCCAGAAGCGACCGGTTGGTGAGTGCTGTTGTCTTACCTGACCTTGATCTTCGCCGAGTAATTGCTCATCACAGGCATGTTCGCCGAGGTGGCGGAGTTGGCGCCGTACGACGACTTGAACTTGTAGGTGCCCTTCTTGAGCTTGAGCGAGACCTTGAACTTGCCGTTCGAGCCCTCAGTGAAGGACTTCTTCATGTAGTACTTGTACTTGCCGCCTGAGAGCTTGTAGACGCGCACAGAGCCCTTGGCCTTGCTGCGTCCGTAGACAGAACCAGTCACCGAGAAGCTCTTCGTGTGGCTGATAGAGGTCTTCGACACCTTCGGGGTGCTGAGCTTCGCAGGTGCCCAAACGGTCAGCATCTTGACGGCCTCGGCGTTGCCGATCTTGTCGACCGAGTAGAACTCGACGCTCTTCAATCCGGATGCGGGAACCGCAACTGTGTCGCCGTAGACGAACTCGCCCACGCCGCCGACGCGGTAGTAGGTTGCGCCCAAGCCGACCAGTGCGTCAAAGGCGTTGAACTTGACCGCAGCCCCGTCGTTGACGTAGGTGGTCACTGGCGGCGTCATGTCGATGACCACCAGATCGTTAGAGACAGGACTCTTGTTGCCGTTCTTGTCCATCGCGTAGTACGAGATCGCGTTCACGCCCTCGGTCGCTACGCGCAGGGTGTGAACGATCTCCACCGGGGCGACAGTCTCGGTGTTTGCCACCGTAGCCCACGGGCCGCCGTTAACCGACACTGCGAGGGTCGTAACGCCCGAACCGCGCAGATCCCACGTGGACCGGGAGCCGTACGGGTCGACAACCTCGATAAAGTCGCGGCCGTAGACGCGACCGAGGAATGCCCCGCGATACGTCCACATCCAGTCGAGCGCCTCGTAGGGAATCGCCGAATAGTAGTTGTAGTTCTCGGGCCAGTAGCTCGCATCGACGTACGGAGCACTCATGTCCTTGTCGAGCGCGAAGTTGGCCTGCTTTTGCTCGCCACCTGCGAAGACGAACTTCTCCGACAGCTTCTGGCTGTAGATGCCCTTGTCGTCGTCCCAAGCGCGGATGACGTAGGTGTCGGGGGCGAGGCCGTTCAGGGCGTAGGTTCCGTCCGCCGCTGTCATGGTGTCGAAGTAGTAGTTCCAGTCCTGGTCGTTCTTATCCCAGTAGTACGCCGCCACACGGATGTTCTCCAGCTTGGCACCGCCCACCGCTGCTGTGACCGTGCCGGTCACGTCCGCTGATGGTGCCGCGTGCGCCACTGCCGGGAAGACAAAGACAATTGCGAGCACGCACAGGACGACGAACAGACGTAGATTCGATTTGTGTTGCATGGCACTCCCCCAAAGACCGCCCCCCGAAGGGGAAAGGCTGATAGTTCGGGCCCCCCGGCCCGTTCCCCCGACTCAACCGAGCCCGCAGTTCGCCTCCCTCTTTGCAGGTGTCATTGCTGTAATGACTCGGCATAGCGCAGGGGACTACGGCGGCGAGCCGCAGCACAATTAGTCTACCCATTGCGTGGCAACATCACCCAAGTCGGTCACCTGCCGGCACGAACCCGCTGCCGGTGCGTAACCTTGCTGTAGTCTGGCCATCGAGGGACAGCTGGCTCACGCCCAAGAGGGGAGGCGAGTGTGGTTCGACCGCGTTGGAACAAGGTCGTACGCGACCTCTTCGCGCACAAGATGCGAACCGTCCTTGTCGTGCTCTCGATCGCGGTAGGGATCTTCGCGGTTGCCGTTATGATGGGCGGCCGTGGCGTTCTCATCCGCGCGCTGGACACCACGTTTCCAGCCACCCGGCCCGCCGACGTCTCCTACTTCACGTCGCCATTCGACGACGCCTTCATCTCAGAGCTCGAGGCCAGGCCGGACGTTTCGGCAGCTCAGGGGCGCGCATCGCACAACATGAGCTACCGGATCGAAGGCGGACCCTGGCGCAACATCACCATTCAGTCATTCCAGGACTTCGATCGCGTGAAGGTGAGCAAGCTCGACGATCCGGATGTCGGGCGCTGGCCGAAGCGAGGCGAGCTGTTCATCGAAACCGGCTCGCTCGACTACTCGGGGCTCAAGCGTGGCGACACGATCGAGATCGATACCGGCGGTCCCAAGACGCAGATGCTCACCGTCGCGGGCAGCGTTCACGACCTCAACGCAGCGCTGCCCATAATGAACGGCAAGTCGGTCGGCTTTGTCAGTTGGGACACGCTGCCGGACCTCGATCAGCCCAATTCCTACAACGAGCTTGAGGTGGTCTCTTCGACGAGGCTCCGGACCCTCGACGAGGCGAGCGCCTTCGGTGCGCTGATCCGTGATGACGTCCTCGTGCCGGCAGGCGTCGTGCCTATCCGCATGCTGGCGCACGAGCCCGGAGTCCAGACGATCTCAACCATCTTCAAAGCCGTCTCGATGCTGCTGGTGCTAGTGGGCGTCATGACGTTGCTGCTCTCGGGCTTCCTCGTCATCAACACGATCGGCTCGCTCGTGGCGCAGCAGACCCGGCAGCTGGGCGTGATGAAGGCAATCGGCGCGCGGCGCGGCCAGCTTGCCGGAATGTATCTGGTGATGGTGGCCGCCTACGGCGCCTTGGCGCTGCTGGTCGCCCTGCCGCTGGGCCAGCTGGGAACGCGGCGATTCGTTGAGTTCGGCGGTGGAATCCTCAACTTCAACGTCACGGACTACTCGACCCCGCGCTCGATTGTCTTGATAGAACTTGCGGTGGGGCTGCTCGTCCCGCTGCTCGCGGCGGCTGTCCCTGTGGCGTTGGGTATGCGCATGCCGGTTCGCCACGCGCTCTACGGCTCGGGCACGAGCGACCGGCAGTTCGGCGAAGGCATCATCGACCGCATGCTCGGGCGCGTGAAGGGGCTGTCGCGCCCGGTCGCCCTGGCGTTGCGCAACACCTTCGTTCGAAAGGGACGGCTTGCACTGACCCTCGTCGCTCTGACCCTGGCCGCTGGCGTCTTCATGGCAGTTGCGAGCGTTCGCACGTCGATCGCGCTCACCGTGCAGCGCGTTGGAGACCACCGCACGATGGACATCTGGGCCGACGTCTACCCGTCGCAGTCGCTGGCGAAGGTGGAGCAGACCGCCGGAGACGTCCCGGGCGTCACACAGGTGGAGGGCTGGATCGTGCGTCCCTCGGTGCGCGTGCGGCCCGACAGAGGCGAGTCTCCGCTGCTCTACGTGGAGGGTCTGCCCACCGACACCCGCTACTTCCACCCGGAGATGGAGGAAGGCCGCTGGCTCAAGGACGGCGACGAGAACGCCATCGTGATCGACGAGGGCTTCACCGACACCGATCCTGACCTGCAAGTGGGCGACGACATTACGCTCAAAATCGGCGACGACGACCACGTCTTCCACATAGTGGGCTTCTCACGCGGCGACCTGCTCAACAAGTTCGCGTGGGTGAGCCGCGACTACCTCGACCGCGAGATCGATGCGGGCGGCCGGGTCGATACGCTCATGATCGGGACCCAGCAGCACGACGCGGACTATCAGGCCCAGGCCGCCAAGAAGCTCACCGACGAATTCGCCGACGCGGGCATGCGCGTCACCAACACGCTCACCCAGCGCGAGCTGCAGAGCACGATCCACGACTCACTCAACATCCTCGTGGTCTTCCTCTCGATAATGGCGGCGCTGCTCGTGGCGGTGGGCGGCATCGGTCTGTCGGGCACGATGAGCATCAACGTGCTCGAGTCGACGCGCGAGATCGGAGTGATGCGCGCAGTGGGCGCATCCAACATCTCCATCTACCAGGTCTTCATCACCGAAGGTGTGGTGGTAGGGCTTCTCTCATGGGTGCTGGGCGTCGTGGTGAGCGTGCCGCTCTCGCTGATGCTCACCGCCGCGCTCGGCACGGCGATGAGTTTCCCGCTCTCGTTCGCCTACTCCGGGCAGGGCGTGTTGGCGTGGCTCGTGTTCGTGCTCGTCGTCTCAGTGCTTGCAAGCCTGCTGCCCGCGTCACGCGCGGCGCGTGTGAGCGTCGCTGAGGCCATCGCATACGAGTAGCGCGAGGCCACGCACGCTTCTTGCTCGAGGTCGTCCTCAGTGCCGCCGGGAGCCGCGCGTCCCCGGCAATGCAAAGACGCGGAGCCCACAGGGGACTCCGCGCCGTTTCACGCTCTCAAGCTGCCGAAAGGCAGCGGGTGTTACTCGCCCTCAGGCTCCGGGCCGACCGATACGAGCTCGATCTCGAAGGTGAGGTCCTCGCCGGAGAGCGGGTGGTTGAAGTCGAGCATCACGTGCTCGTCGCCAACCTCAACGACTGTGGCGGGGATACGCTGGCCGTCCTCGGACTCGAGCTCGACCATCCAGCCGACCTCAGGGGTGGGCTCGGGCGGGAAGGCATCGCGCGGGAACTGCTGCACGGCGTCATCGGTGTGCTCGCCGTAGGCCTGGTCACAGGGGATCGACACCGTCTTGGACTCGCCGACCTCAAGGCCGCGAACGGCCTCGTCAAAGCCGGGAATCACGTCGCCCGCGCCCACGGTGAACTGCAGCGGAGCGCGGCCGTAGCTGGAGTCGAATTCGGTGCCGTCGTTCAAGGTGCCGCGGTAGTTCACGATCACAATCTGTCCGTCACGCGGAGCCATATTCGTCCCTTTCGTGCGTGGCATGCGAAAGTCGGGAAGTTCTTGTGTGACTTTACCCGTTCATTCCTTCTGCCGATAGCAGAGCGGAGGGCTGCGTGAGGAGGAGTCTGCCATGACCGAGCCCAACATGCCGATTCGTGGCAAGTGCACCTGGTGGCGTGAGGCGCCGGACTTCAATGACGCCTACGACATCCGTGTGAAGAAGGACGACAAGCGCGTCGGCTGTACCTGCTTCGTCGAGGGCGGCGTGTGGAGCTATGCCGCCAAAGACGTGCCCCGCGACTGTCCGGAGTTCCGGCACTGCCGCTACTACATGAAGCACATGTCCTGAGCTCGCCGATTATCCGCCGGTTCGAACGTTTCGGCCGCCGTCACAGTGACGGCGGTTTCTTTTTGTGGTATATAGTCAATGTGATGAACTATCAGCCACACAAAACATCTGCCGTCGAGGCCGAGCAGCTCAACGAGATCGTCGATGAGATGCGCCGCCTCTGGCACCGCATGACGCGAGGCTGGTCGTCCCAGCCCGAGCTGCACGGCCTGCAGCGTCAGCAGTACTGGGTGCTGGCCGCGCTCGCCCGTGGGCCGAAGCGCATGTCGGAACTCGCCGAATGCACGCAGACCTCCCAGGCTTCGCTCACCGGCATCGTCGACCGCATGGTGGAGCACGGCCTGGTCGACAGGCTGCGCTCCAGTGAAGATCGGCGGGTCGTCGAAGTGGCCGCGACCGACACGGGCCGCGAGCTACTCGACGTGGCCTACGGCGTGATGGTCTCTGGCATCTCCGACGTCGCTGAGCCGCTCACCGATGTCGAACGCAGCGAGTTCCTCAGGCTGATGCGCAAGCTCAACCGCCGCGACTCGTAAGCCGAGACCGACGCTTCTTGACGCTGCACCGTCGCGGCCGTCTCTACCGCCCGTTCGTCCTAAGGAGTCCCTGTACGTGACCGTTCTTCGCGACCTCCCGCAAAAGAAGAAGATGTCGATCCTCGCTGGCGTGCTGCTGGCGATGCTGCTTGGCGCACTCGACAGCACCATCGTCGGTCCCGCCATGCCCAAGATCGTTCAAGAGCTCGGCGGCATGTCGTTGCTGGCCTGGGTCTTCACCATCTACTCTCTGACATCGACGATCGCCATCCCGATCGTCGGCAAGCTCTCCGACCTCTACGGCCGCAAGTGGTTCTTCCTCGCCGGAATCATGATCTTCCTCGCCGGCTCGGCCCTGTCGGGTGCATCCGGTGAGGCGTGGATCAACAGCGTATTTGCCGCATTGACCGGCGCGGCCAATCCGATGATTCAACTCATCGTCTTCCGCGGCCTGCAGGGCATCGGCGGCGGCATGATGATGGCCAACGCGATGGCGATCATCGGCGACCTTTTCGAGCCGCGCGAGCGCGCCCGGTACCAAGGCCTGACCGGCGCCACCTTCGGCCTCGCCTCAGTATTCGGCCCTATGGCGGGTGGCTGGCTCACCGACAGCCTCACTTGGCGCTGGATCTTCTACATCAACGTGCCCTTCGGCGTGCTCGCGCTCGTCGTGCTGATGCTCTGGATGCCTAAGCCGGAGACCGGCCAGCAGCACCGAGTCGACTGGTGGGGCGCAACCGCGCTGGCCGCCGGCCTCGTCCCGCTGCTACTCGCGCTCTCGTGGGGTGGCGGCGACTACGCGTGGACGTCCCCGACGATTCTGGGCCTGTTTGCTGCCGCGGCTGTGATGCTGGCCCTCTTCGTGGCGCGCGAGCTGCGTGCCTCGGAGCCGATTCTCGACATCCGCCTGTTCAAAGACGGCAGCTTCACCGCGAGCATGAGCGTGCTCTTCCTCTCCGGTGTCGGCATGTACGGCTCGATCATGTTCCTGCCGACGTTCATGCAGCTCGTGCAGGGCCGTAGCGCCTCGAGTTCGGGCGCGCTGCTCACTCCGATGATGCTGGCGTTCGTCGGCGGCTCGATCATGACCGGTCAGATCATCGCTCGCACAGGAAAGTACAAGTTCATGGGCATCGGCGGCCTGGCCGTCGCCTCGGCCGGCATGTTTGCTCTCACGCGTCTGTCGGTGTCGAGCAGCCAGTTCTTCGTTGCCGCGTGCATGCTGCTCGTCGGCGTGGGCATCGGTGTCACGCTCCCTCTGTTCACGATCTCGCTGCAGTCGCAGTTCCGCGATCGCATCGGTGAGGTCACCGCGGCGATGCAGTTCTTCCGCAACATAGGCGGCACGGTTGGCGTGGCCCTGCTCGGCGGTGTGATGAACGCTCGTATGCGTACCGCGCTTGCCGACAAGATCGGCTCAGGTGGAGTGCCGCAGCTCAAGATGTTGTGGGCGACTTCGCCGCAGCCGGGCCCCTTCTCGGATCAGGGCATGCAGGCGCTGCTGAAGCAGTTCGCGAGCAAGCTTCCCACCGGCGGAGCTCAGATCTTCACCGACTTCGTCAGCAACCTGAAGATCGTCGTGAACGGCAACATCCCGAAGGGCTTCGATCCGAGTTCGGTGCTCAACACGGAGATGCTAGCCACCGTAGGCAAGCTGGTGCACGGTATTGAAGCGCAGATGCCCGCCGCGATGGTCAAGCAGCTCGGGCTTTCGGCAGCTTGGACCACGCTTGCAGGCGACCTGAAGTTCGCGCTCACTGCCGGCGTCACCCACGCCTTCTTCTACGGTGCGGTGCTGCTCGTGGTCGCCTTCTTCGTGATGTTCTTGGTGCGCGAAGTGCCGCTCACGGCCAAGCCGCATCTGGACACCGCCGCTGAGATCGGTGCGGAGATCCTCGCCGAAGAGGCCGTTCAGCCCTCCGACCACGAGCCGCTCGTGGTGGGCGATGGCGACGGTCGCGACTCCGGCGAGGTCGAGCGAGGAGTGCCGGCCGACAAGGCGTAGCAAGCGCCTCGGAGCAGTACACTGGCTCCATGAAGCGAGAAGACCTGCGAGCGCCGGTGTCGGCTTGTGACATCGGCGCTTTCGTCACCCGAATAGCTGCCGAAGGGAAGCGCCTGTACCGCGACTTCCCGTGGCGGCGCACGCACGACCCGTATCTGATTCTCGTGAGCGAAGTGATGCTCCAGCAGACGCAGGTCGCCCGGGTCGTGCCGTACTTCGATCGATGGGCGACTGAGTTCCCCGACCTCGAGGCGCTGGCCGCCGCGCCGCTCGAGGCGGTTCTGCGCCAGTGGCAGGGGCTGGGCTACAACCGGCGCGCAATCGCCTTGAAGCGCGCAGCCGAAGATCTCGTCGTCCGGGCGGATGCCTCGGGTGCAGTTGCCGCGCAGTTGCCGCGCGAGACTACTGAGCTCGTGGCGCTTCCGGGCATCGGGCCCGCCACGGCTGCGGGCATACGCGCCTTCGCCTTCGGCGAGCCCAGCGTCTACCTCGAAACCAACGTGCGCGCCGTCTTTTTGCACGACTTCTTCCCGGATGCCGAAGGTGTGCCCGACCGCGTGCTGCTCCCGATCGTCGAGGCCGCCGCCGTTGGAGCGCAGGGCCAAGGCATCGGCGCGCGCGACTGGAACTACGCGCTGCTCGACTACGGCGCCTGGCTGAAGTCGAGCGTGCCCAACCCCTCACGACGCAGCGCGCACCACACGCGTCAGTCGACGTTCGAGGGATCGAAGCGTCAGAAGCGCGCGCGCCTGTTGCGGCTCGTGATGGAGCGGCCGGGCCATGACTCAGACGCCTATGCGGTCGCACTCGGGGAGGCGGAATTCGCGGCGGGTCGCGGCGAGCCTTCGGCAGGAGAGATCTTGGGACTGCTTGAGGAGCTAGCGAGAGAGGGCTTCGTCGTGCGCGAAGACGGCGGCTGGCGGATCCCGCAGTAGCGCTTTAGGACCATTCGGCGGGCGAGGTTGTGATGGCGCACACACTACTGTGATGCGGCTGCACAATCCGGTGACCTGCACCACAAAACCGCAGGAAAAAGGCCTAGTTTGCCCCTAAACTCGCGCTCGCTGCATGCCGAGGTATTCAGTGTAAGCGCCTGAGGGGGTCGCTTTCACGGAAAGACGCCGAGCAGCCGCGGCGCCTAACGAACAGGGAAGTTCGAACCGGTTGCACAGCAGAGACCCGCGATCGCCCCTCGCGGGTCTCTTTGCTTTGTCTCATGACGCGCCACGCGCGCCCTCTCGCAAGAGAGCGGTAGCGCAGGCGCTGGTCGAGAACCTAGCGGTCCTCGTGACGGCGCATGATCTCGACGATCGTGCGCGTCTTGCCCGTCTTGCGGTCGTGTTCCTTCTTGATCTCCGCACGCTTGGCAGGATCGAGAATGTCGGCGACGCGCTGCTGGAGGTCCTTCGGCGTGAAGGGCTTGGTGATGTAGTCGACCGAGCCTGAGTCGAGCGCTTGCAGCTGCTGCTGGAAGTCGCCGACCGCCGAGAGATGGATGATCGGGATGCTCTTGGTCGAGGGCTCAGCCTGCAGGCGCTTGCGCACCTCGTTGCCGTCCATGCCCGGCATCATGATGTCGAGCAGGATCAGGTCAGGCTTGCGGGACTTGGCGGCGGCGATGGCCTCCATCCCGTTGTCGGCGGTGAGCATATCGTGCCCCCGCGCCTCGAGCGTGGCCGTGACGAGTCTCAGGATCGACGGCTCGTCGTCTACCACAAGGATCAGTGCCATTTCGTCTTCCGCTCCTTTCGAGCTTACACAGTCGCCTGCCGGTCAGTCGCCTAACAGTCCCCGGACCTGCTCAACGAGATCCTTCGGTGTGAACGGTTTCGTCACGTAGTCGATGGCTCCTGCCGCCAGGCCGACAGCTTGTTCGGCTTTCTGGCTCTTGGCAGAGAGCATGACCACGGGGATGTCGGCCGTCTTGGGGTTTGCCTTCAGCCTTCGGCACGTCTCGTAGCCGTCCAGCACCGGCATCATCACGTCGAGCAGAATCAAGTCGGGTTGCTCGCGTTCGGCAACCTCGATGGCGGTGATCCCGTCGCTGGCTTCGAGCATCTCGAAGCCCCTCGCCGACAGCGAGAACGAGACCAGTCTCAGGATATGCGGCTCATCGTCGACGGCGAGGATGCGCGTCATCTAGGCCTCCGTCTTCACGGGCACGCCAGCCAGGAGAGCCTCAACTTGCCCCGCGATGTCGCCGGGGGAGAGCGGCTTGGAGATCTGGCCCTCGGTCTGGGCGAGGATGTCGACGTGCGCGTGGTCGATCGGGTACGCCGTCATGACCACGATGGGGATGTCGCCCCACTCCTCGCTCGTCTTCACTCTCTTGATGACCTCGTACCCGTTCATGCGCGGCATGCGCAGGTCCAGAAGGATGAGATCGGGCCGGTGTTCATCGAGCGCGGCTATCGCTTCGGTTCCGTCGAAGGCCTGTGCGACCGAGAAACCGCGTCGGCGCAGCGTCTCGGTGAGCAAGCTCACGACACTGCGGTCGTCGTCGACCACGAGCACCAGTGGCGAGTCGCCGCTGCCAACGAGGCTGCCCACGACATCGAGGAGCTTCTTCTGGTCGATCGGCTTCTCGAGGTAGTTCGCCGCGCCGAAGCGACAGGAACGGCCTTCGTCGCACACGATCGAGAGCACTACGACCGGGATGTCGGCGGTGCTCTCGTGCTCCTTCAGGCGGTGCAACAGGTCGAAGCCGTCGCCATCCTCGAGGATGACGTCGAGCGTGATGACGTCGGGCTTGGCGGCAATCGCGAGCGAGTACGCATCGTCAGCGCTATGCGCCTGCAGTACGTCAAAGCCCCTACGGCGCAGGTAGGTCTCAATAAGTGCGGCGATCTCGATGTCGCTATCCACCACGAGCACGGTGCCGGTCCGCCCCTCGGGGCCGGCGATCTCCGGCATCCTTACAGCGTCCTCGGGCGCGACTGGCAGCGTGAACCAGAAGGTGGAGCCTTCGCCAGCGACGCTGTCCACGCCGATCTCGCCGCCGAGCAGCTCGATGATGCTCTTGCAGATCGAGAGTCCGAGCCCGGTGCCACCGATCTCGCGGGTGAGTGCCGAATCGACGCGGTAGAACTTTGTGAACAGCATGCTCTGGTCTTCGGCGCTGATACCCAGACCTTGGTCGATCACCGAGATGCGGACGAGATCGCCTTCACGGCGCGCGATGAGCTTCACGTCGCCACCGGCGGGCGAGTACTTGATCGCGTTGCTGAGCAGGTTGATGAGCACCTGGCGCACGCGATCGCGATCTGCGATCACGACAGGAAGGTCGTCGGGCACGTCGACCTGCATCGTGCGGCTTGACTGAGTGAGCACGGCGCGGAAGGTGTCGACGGCGCCGTCGATGATCTCGTCGACGTGCTGTGGGTCGACCTTGAGATGGATGCGGCCCGACTCGATGCGGGAGATGTCGAGCATGTCGTTGATGAGCTCGACGAGGCGATCGGAGTTCTCTTTGACGATCGCGAGGAACTCGCGCTGTATCTCATTGATGTCGCCGGCGTCGCCGTCGAGGATCAGGTCCACGTAGCCCTTGATCGAGGTCAGCGGGGTGCGAAGCTCGTGGCTCACCGTGGAGACGAACTCGTTCTTCATCTGCGCGATCTCGTCTTCGGACGTGATGTCGCGCAGCGCGACCACGCGTCCGATGTAGGAGCCTGAGGAGTCGGCGATGGGGGTGACGCGCACCTTGAGTACGAGGTGGCTCTCTCCGTTGTCGAGCTTGAGGTCGTGTTCTTTGCCCACGAGCGGGTCGAAGGGACCGGCAAGCTTCTCGTGGGTCGGGCAGTCGGCGCACTTGTCGCGCTTCTCGGCGAAGGTCTTCGCTGAGCCGTCCTTGTCGCACAGCGTGCCGTTGATGAGCCAGCACCGAAGATCTGCCGAATCGAAGGCGGGGCACTCCGACATCTCGCAGCTCATGATGTCTTTGCACGACTCCGAAGATGCGCTCTCGACACGATCGAGACCCAGCAGGTCCTCGACCTTGACCGTGCGGTGCATCAGCTCGTCTTCGGCCATCGCAAGCATCTGCAGGGCGGCCGGGTTGACGAGCGTGACCTCATCTTCAGGCGACAGCACGAGAAGGCCGTCGTTGGTGGCGTTCAAGACCGCCTCGATCCGCTCGTGGCGGTCGAGAGCGCTCTCGTCGAGCAGGCCCATGTGCGCACCCCTAATGGTCGTCGCGAACCCTAGCAGGGTTCACTTCGACAAAGTGCGGCTCTAACCTGCAGTCAAGAATCGACCTTACGGTGAGCGGCATCACGTGCCGTCGATGCCGCCGGGAGCTGGCAGACGTGGGGTGAGATGGTAGAGGGCCCGCCGAAGCGGGCCCTCTGTGTGCGGGAGCAGTCTGCTGAGGATGGCTAGCGAGTGAAGCGCTCCCATCCCGTGAGATTGGTCGGCGATGTGACGTAGTCTTCCAGGTCGTAGTCGTAGTAGGTGACGTACGTCTCGACACTCATCTCGGGCTTCAGCGTTTCGCAGTCGTCGTAGAAGACTGGAGCGCCAGGCGGGCCGACCGAGATCAAGTCGAGCATCCAGCCGAGCCCGTAGGTGTAGAAGTCGGCGATGTAGGCGAAACGAATCCGCACTGTCTGGCCCGCGTAGGCTGAGAGGTCGACGTGGCCGTCAACCCAGTCGCCGCCGCTCGAACCGGTGATGCCGTTGCCCAAGTTCATGCCGTACGGGTTCGTGTTGGTTGTGAAGTCCGCGGGCAGGTTCACCCACGTCGATCCGCCGTCGGTCGAGATCTGGATGTATCCGTAGTCCCAGTCCCTCTCGATGTCGTACCAGGTCTTGAAGTCCAGAGAGGAACCCGCGGGCAAGGTGATGGGATCGAGCGTCATCGTCAGCTTCGTGTCCATCGACTGGTCATCGAACCAGTAGTCGGAGTACCACGCATAGTTGCCCTCGTACGGGTCGGGGACCGCGATGCTGGGTCCGTGACAACCAGCGCAAGCTGTCGTGTAGTACGGCCAGCCGCCACCGATGTAGCCCTGTGTGTGGCATGTCGGTGCGCCGCAACCGATGGTCTTGTTGGCGGAGTTCTGGTCCGGGTTCGGCCGAATCCATCCGTGCGCGTCCATCGCGTTTGCGCCGGCGTTGCCGATGCCGTTGTCGTAGTAGCCCGCCGGGTTATTGTGCTTCGCATATACCGCGTTGTAGCGGGCGCTTCCGACGATCGAGTGGTTCACGAGCGTTGTGCCGTCATGACACGCATCGCAGGAGCCGTCCCATGACCCGCCGAGCGCGCCGAAAGCGGCACTGCTATGGCAGCTCACGCAGGAGACCGAGATCGTCTTGAGCGTAGGTTCGCCGGTGGCAGGATTGATGCGCACGTTGATCGTGCGGTTGTGCTCCTGCACGAGATCGCGGTAGTGGCAGGGGCGCCTGTTGTTGGTTCCGACGAACCCGCAACCGGCGTCGATGTCGGCAGCCCCCATGGCGTGCGCGGCGGTGTTACCCGCGTCGTGGGCACTACCGACGATCGTGTGACAACCGGACTGCGTACAGCTCTTGTCCCAGGTGCCGAATGCATTGCGCGGCGTCGGGTGACAGGTCGCACAGACTCCACCGTGCTGAGTGCTGATCAGCAGGTCGTGGCAGTCGTCGCACGTGGCGCTGTAGGCGTAGGCCGGGTTGTATGTGGCGTTATCGCCCACGGCCGGCCACGTTCCTGTTAGCGGAGCGTCGTCTGCTGTGTGCGCCTCGGCGCTGAAGCCGTGGCTGATCGGGTCGCCCGTCTCGGGGTCGACCTTGTCGGCGTGGCAGATCTTGCAGTTGGTAGTAGAAGGCATCGTCGATGGGGTGTGGCAGACGTTGCAGCCTGCGCGCGTCCCTGCTGGGTCGGTGACGCTTGCTCCGGCATGCAGCGACTCGATGCCTTCGTCGTGGCAGCCCGCCGCAGTGCATGCCGCTGCCTCGGCGGCAACAGCGTGCGAAGTGCTCTGCCCAAGGTGCATCTGCGCGGGGCCGCCGGTTACGTGGCATCCGCCGCCCATGTGGATCGATCCGGACTGGCTGCAGCCCTTGTTCCAGGGGCTGCTCAGCCCGTCGCGAGGAGTCGGGTGGCAGTTCGCGCATGCTGCGCCGGCCGAAGACGACGTCAAGCGCGCGTGCTCCGTCTGCAGGTTGACCAGGTGGCAGCTGGCGCAGTCGGCCGCGATCGTTGCCTCATGTACGCCGGCGTGAAGCGCGGTTCCATGGCATGCCGCGCAGGAACGAGCGCCCGCGGCGACGGCGTCCTTGACCGTCTGCGATGCGCCTTCTCCGTGGCACGCAGCGCAGGTCAACGGCGCCCCTTCGGCGTCGGTCCAGCGGTTGTGTTCGATCGTGAGGTTGTGGACGTGGCAGGCGCAGCCGCTCATGTCGTCGGTCGTCAGGTGATTGGCCGACAGGTCCTCCGGGTGCCTTGGAACCGTCGGGAAGACGCTGGAGTGACAGTACCTGCAGTCCAGGCCGTCGAGTTGCGCTGCGGAGTGCGGCGACGCCGATTCCATATTCCAGTAGGCCGGGAACGGAGCGCCGACGTCGTGGCAGGCTAGACAGTTGCTCATCGGGTGGGCCGTGGGATAGGCGAGGTGACAGTCCGTGCAGCCGGACGCATCGCCCATGTCGGCGTAGATCTGAACGCCGAAGCTCCACGAGACACTCGTGCTCGCGCCGGACGCGTCGGTCACGCTGAGCGAGACCGAGTGCGTCGCGTCGTTGCGCAGGTCAGTTGCGGGTGTGTAGGAGAGCGTCTTCATGACGCTGTCATACGTAGCCGCCACAGAAGTCCCGTCCACCACGCATGAGAAAGACGCAAGCGCGACGCCGTTGGTGCCGACGCCGGCGGAGATCACGGGTCTCTGCGTGTTCACAATGGAACCATCAGCTGGGCTGAGCGGTCCAAGAACCGGTGGGACGCGGACATCGAATGACCAGGTCGTGGACGTGCGACCGGCTGGGGTCAGCACCGAGGCATAGACGGTGTGGGTGCCGTTCTTCAGCGCAGTGGGCACCTGATAGGACAGGATGCACGTCGTGCTGTTCACCCACGTGACCTTTGGTGTCTTGCTTGCACCATCAAGCTTGAGCAGGGCACCGCCTGAGATGCCTGCAGGGTCCGACACCTTGACCGAGATGAGTGGTTTGGTCGCAGCGGTCGTGGAGCCGGGCGCTGGCGAGGCTTCCGAGTAGGTGCTCGCAGCAAGTGCGGGTGCGGCCGACAGCCCCACGAGCACAAGCGCAAGGCAAAGCAGTACGAGAACACGTGCCCTCATAGCACGCCCCCCTTTCCCTCCGGCGCCCGTCGCCCCCCTATGTGACACGGGCGCGCGCAGCTAGAGACCGGACCGGTCTACTAACCAGATGGAAGTTCCCCTGGGCCGTCTATACCCCTTGGGCATGGTCGGGCGCTATGCGCTCGGCCCTATGATTCGGCGAACGGCAGAAAGCCGAGCAGCTCCTCTTCGACATCACTGAAGCTCCGCCCTTCGAGGGCCGCGATTCGCGTGACGTCGTCGGCCTCGGGGCGTGCAAT
>DASRYH010000003.1:0-44232 GCA_035687245.1 Coriobacteriia bacterium | reverse complement strand
CCAGGACGACGCCATCACGCAACTTCGCGCGTTCGGCCTCAACACGCGCACCACGACCGAGACCACGAGCGGCGTGGACCCGGGTCAAGTGCTCGAGCAGTCACCTTCGGCAGGGGAGAAGGTGACACGCGGCACCACGGTGGGCCTCGTCGTTGCCGAGGCACCCGCAAAGCCCACACTCACCAAGGTTCCGGACCTCTCAGGCTTCACGCGCGAGGATGCCGAAACGATGCTGACCGAAGCGGGCCTCAAGGCCGTCATCACCGAAAACGCGAGCGACAAGGTGCCCGAGGGTGTCGTCATCACGCAGCTTCCAGCCGCTGACATAGAGGTCAATCCGGGCCAGTCGGTGGGCATCATTATCTCGACCGGCGACCCGGCAGACACCACGACGGCAACCGTGCCCGACCTCGTGACACAGACGCTCGCCAATGGCCAGGCCGTGCTCACGCAGCTGGGGTTGCGCTTCGAGCCAATCCAGACGCAAGCCGAAGGCAAGGCGGCGACCCAGATCGTGGGCCAGGCGCCTGCGGCAGGCACGACGGTACCGACGAACAGCGCGATTCTGCTCCTCTACGTTCCCTAGAGGCAGCGGTCCTCGCGGCATTGACCCGTCCAGCGGGCGCGGGTACCATACAACGGCGCTCAACATGGCCAGGTAGCTCAGTTGGTAGAGCAGCGGATTGAAAATCCGCGTGTCGGCGGTTCAAGTCCGTCTCTGGCCACCATCGAACTCATCAGAATGCCTCGCCGAATCGGCGGGGCTTCTGTCGTTTCGGAGAGGCCGAGGCTCACCCGGATTGGAGTGAGGCACTTTGTGGCATCCTTTGATTCGGAGCGCCGATCCGGTGTGCTCAACCTATCAAAGCATCGACTGAGAGGCACCTTCATGCAGTACGGAGCCAGGAACGCGGTCAAGGGAGTAGTCACGTCCGTCAAAGAAGGCGACATCATGTCGCTCGTGAAGTTCGAGGTCAGCCCTTGCGAGATGGCTGCCGTTCTCACCTCGGAGTCGCTCGAAGAGATGGGCCTGCAGGTTGGCGATCAGGTGAGTCTGATCATCAAGGCCGTCAACGTGCTGCCCGTCAAAGAGTAGCTTCCGAGCGCATTCGTTCGGCGTCGGATGCCGCGAAGCACCGCGACGTATCAGCAAAATTGCTTAAAGAGATTCGATGGTCTTATAGTGGTCCAAATCGCATCCATTGATGGAGGGAATTGGACTATGAGTGAGACCGCTGCGCCGGACTATCGGCAGATGTGGGCCGATCTCGGGCTTGATCTGGATTCACACGACGTACTCCTCGAAGCCGTTGGCGGTCTCTACGGCGCGACGTTCCTTTCGCAGAACAATCGGCCTGCGACCATGGGCTATCTCGACTTCGTCATGAGCGAAGTCCATGGTCTCCGCATCAAGGAGCTCGACGACTTCCGCAAGCAGGGTGGCAAGGTCGTCGGCACCTACTGCCTCTACGTGCCTGAGGAGATCATTCGTGCGGCCGGCGCGTGGAGTGTGGGCATCTGCGCGGGCGCCGAGTGGGCCTACGACCGGGTTGAGCAGGTCCTTCCGCGCAACACCTGTGCGCTCATCAAGTCGATGATGGGCTTCAAGCTCGGGCAGGTGTGCCCCTACCTCGAAGAGGCGGACCTGCTCGTAGGTGAGACCACCTGCGACGGCAAGAAGAAGGCCTATGAGCTCATGGGTGAGCTCCACAACATGCACGTCATGGAACTTCCGCAGATGAAGCGCGACAAGGATCTCGTGTTCTGGCGTGGAGAGATCGTCGAGCTGATGAACAAGGTCGAGGAGATGACCGGCCAGCAGGTGACCGCCGAGTCTCTCAAGGCATCGATCAAGGAGGTCAACGACAAGCGACGTGCCCTGCAGCGCATCGCGGCCGCGCGCGCAGCGAAGCCGTCGCCGATCTCGGGCAAGGACTCGCTGCTCGCCACTCAGGTTGCCTTCTACGACGACGTACCGCGGTTCACGCAGTCGATGAACGCGCTTGCCGACGAGCTTGAAGCTCGCATCGCGGCGGGCGAGGGCGTGGCTCCTGCGGGTGCGAAGCGCGTGCTCATCACGGGCACCCCGATGGCCCTGCCCAACTGGAAGCTTCACGACATCGTCGAGAGCGCTGGCGGCATCGTCGTCGGCGAGGAGATGTGCACCGGCTCTCGCTACTACGACAAGCTCGTGAGCGAGGACGCAGAGACACTCGATGAGATGATCGACGAGATCGCGGCGAAGTACCTCGACATCAACTGCGCCTGCTTCACCCCGAACACGGGCCGCATCGACGACGTCATACGCATGGCCAAGGAGCTGGGCGCCGACGGCGTCATCGACTACACCTTGAGCTTCTGTGGCACCTACCAGATCGAGGCCGGTTCGGTGGAGAAGGCGGTCAAGGAAGCTGGCATTCCGGTGCTCCGTATCGAGACAGACTACTCGGCCGAGGACATCGGCCAGCTCTCAACCCGCGTGGAGGCGTTCCTGGAAATGCTCTAGTCTCAGGCCCGGCAACCTGAGTTGAAGAGATCGAGAGGGGGCGCCGCCGAAGTGGCGTCCCCTCTCACCTTTCGAGAAGGACAGACCGATGCGCGTGCTTGGACTCGATATCGGATCGCGGAGCGTCGATGCCGTCTGGCTCGACGACAGTGGCCGGGTCGCCGAATGGGCGGTCGCAGACTCGGGTTTCGACCCGCAGGCCGCCGCGCGAGAACTCGCCTCGAAGCGCGGCTATGACGTGCTGGTCGCGACGGGCTACGGCCGGCACGCGGCCCGAGAAGGCTTCGGCTGCGACGTCGTGACCGAGATCAAAGCGTATGGCGTGGGCGCACACGCGCTCTTCCCGCAGGCAGCCAGCGTTCTCGACATCGGCGGACAGGACACGAAGGTCGTTGTGCTGGGCGAGAACGGCCGCGTCGCCGACTTCGAGATGAACGACAAGTGCGCCGCGGGCACGGGCAAGTTCCTCGAGGTCATGTCGCGTGCGCTGGGCTATGAGCTCGAGGAGATGGCGGACCGCGCTCTGGCTGCCGAGAACGGCATCGCGATCTCAAGCATGTGCACCGTCTTCGCCGAGTCCGAAGTCACTGGGCTCGTGCACCGCGGGGAAGACCGAGCGGCGATCTCGCGCGGGCTGCACGAAGCAATCGCGAAGCGCACGGTCTCTTCGCTCAAGCGCATCGGTGCGCGCGGTCCGCTGGTCTTCGCCGGTGGCGTGGCCAATAACCGGGCGATGGTCGAACTCGTACGCCGGAGTTTCGGCGGCGAGGTCGTCGTTCCGGAGCATGCGCAGATCGTCGGGGCCTATGGTGCCGCGCTGTCGGCGTTGGCGTAGGCGAATCCGGCAGCGCCCGCCGGACAGCATCGCGAGTGACGAGTGTGACGGCCGTCATCAGACATCGTCGCCGCTCGCCGACGCTGCCTTTCCGGCCGCACAGGAGCGGACTAGACTAATGGGCGCGAACCAATCGCAAATGCCACCTGCGCCCCTCGGGAAGAACCATGAACGAGCAACAACTTCACGAACTATCCGAGATAGTCGCGTCCGTCCCGTGCCAGCGCAGCCATGCCTGCACGCAGAGCGGCTCCTCCGACATCTGCAAGGCCCGCGATCTTGGCCTCGAAGACTACGTAGACTGCCTGTCGGACTGCCCGCGCGACTGCCAGTTCGCCATGTGCTTCGGCGACGGGCACCTGTGCACGTGCACCGCACGTGTGTTTCTCGCCAAGCACGGCGTCTAGACACAGCGCCCTCTGCTCGCCCATCCGGCGCTCAGCTTAGCTAGACGTCGTTCGCATGACGCCGTCGGACTTCTGTGCGTCTAACCAGCGGTTATGCGTCACCTCTCTCAGCTGTGGTGATACTCTGCATAAGGCAAAAGAGCAGCGAAGGAGACCACAGTGGCGCCAAGATCTCGAGAGGGCACGCAAGCAGCGATACTCGACGCCGGAAGGGCGCTGTTCGCCGAGCGCGGCGTTGCAGACGTCAGCATCCGAGACATCGCGTCTAGCGCAGGGGTCAGCCACACGCTCGTCCACTTCTACTTCGGAAGCAAAGAAGAGCTCGTTGCAGCGATCCTCAACCGCGAAGCGCGGCGGCTCAACGAGCTTTCGCAGTCCGGAGCGGTTGGTTCTATGGACTCGCCGGACGCGGTCAAGCAGCTCATGCGCATCGCGATGACCGATCTGAGCTGGGTGCTCAAGCTTCAGGTCCAGGCAGGCATCGCGAGGCTCCAGCCCGAGATGCTCATCGACCACGATGTGCGCGTTCTCGCGATCATCGAGGACTGGATGGCGGCACACCGCGGCGAGCCGTCGGAGGTGTGCGGACAGCACGACACGCAGCTGATGTGCGCGGTCGTCGTCGCTGCCATCATGTCCTTCGGCATCGTCGCTCCGTGGATCATGACGTCTGTAGGTCTCGCACCTGAGGACTTCGACTCTCGGATCGACGAGATCATCGAGATCATGGTCGCGATGCTGCCAGGCACTGCAGCCACGGCGAGCGCCTAGCCTGCTCACCCACTCCCGCTCTTTGCAGGTCTCGCCGAATCGGCGGGGCCTGTTTTGTTCTCGCGGTCCACTGCACGCGAACGGCAATCCCATATCACGACATTGATTTAGTTAAGTGACATATTGATTTTCTCAACATCGCATCCTAGAATGACTTCGGAAACGGAAGTAGGAGGTGTGAAGTGACGAACGAATGGCATGAGCTCACGGATCTCACCGGTGACCGCGAGTTCGTAGTGACCAGCGTGAGGCTCGAGAAGTCGGGGGTCAGGCTCGAGGGCGAGTTTGAGCTGCCGCCGCTCGCGCGGCTCCGCTATGAGGACCAGGTCTTCGTGAGCGAATTCGTGCGCTGCCACGGCTCGATCAAGGACATGGAGAAGGCCTTCGGCATCAGCTACCCCACGGTGAAGAACCGTCTCAACCGCATCGCCTCACAGCTACAGCTCGTAGAGGTCGCGGTGGAGGAAGCCTCCGCGCCGCCCGAACCGGTGGAAGACGTGCTCGCACTGCTCGAGCGCGGTGAACTTACCGCCGACGAGGCCGCCGAAAGGATGCGGCGATGATCGCGCTGCCGTGGTCGATGTGGGTGAGCGTGCGCCGGCCCGATCGCAAGAGCGTCCGCGTGTGGCTGCCGCTCCTCCTGCTGTGGCTGATCCTGTTGCCGCTCGTCGTCCTCGCGTTCGCGATCACCGTCATCGTCGACATCGCGATGCTCGTCGCTGGCCAGGACTATCACCACTACACGCTGCTTTTGTACCGCTGCCTCGCCTTGATTGGCGACACACGCGGAATGGTCGTAACCGTCCACGGTGACGGGACCGACGTAGACATCTCGATTCGATGACTGAGAAGGGTGACAACGATGAGTGAAGACCGTGCCCGAATCCTGAACATGCTGGCCGATGGCAAGATCTCTGCCGAAGAAGCCGAGCGCCTACTCGACGCCCTCGACTCCCGGACCACAATGCCGGTGGCCGACCCAGCGCCCGCGATCAAGGGCGACCCAACGCCGCTTCTGCAGGCCCTGCCGAAGTACCTGTTCGTGAAGGTCGACAGCGCAAACGGCGACAAGGTGGACGTGAAGGTCCCGCTGGCGCTGGTCCGCTCCGGTCTGAAGCTCACTTCGCTGATTCCACCGCAGGCGATGGACGAGATCAACGAGCAGATGGCCGACAAGGGCATCTCCATCGACTTCACCAACTTCAAGCCCGAGGACATCGACGAACTCGTTGCGGCTTTGCGGGAGATGGAAGTGAATGTCGACAGCACCAATGGCGACAAGGTGCGCGTCTACTGCGAGTAACCGCTCACCCGAAATACCGCGGGAGTATGACGTGCTTGGCCGTCGGACAGGCTAGACTGCGGTGTCGGCTGCTTTGCAGCCTATCCGACGGACGAAAGCGGGCACCAGATGTCACACGTACGGACGAGCCGCGTCATCACCTTGATGATCGCGATCGTAATGGCCCTGGTTCTGGCCATTGCGGCCACGGGCTGTAGCGCTAAGAAGAGCGCCAAACCAGACAACTCCGGTAGTAGTCAGGAAAGCACCTCCACGGGCGAGCAGGCCAAGAAGGACACCGCGAAGAGCGGGATCGAGGTCGCTCGCGCAGCGCTCTCCACGAGCGCGCCCGAGGCGAAGCTGCTGATGGTACAGACCGCCACCGCTGTCAGCGCGACGTCGACACCGGTCTGGGGCTACCTGTTCGGTTCACCGAAGACCGACAAGACCTACGTCGTCTATGTCGTCAACGGCGAAGTCATGCGCTCTGGCGAGTACGGCAAGGCGGGTATGTCGGCCAAGGACTGGGCGCAGGTAGGCGCGGCTGACGCCTTCAAGATCGACAGTGACGAGGCCTACACCAGGGCGCTCGCTGTAAGCGGCGCCAAGCAGGGTGCTGCACCTCCGCGCTATCTGATGGGCCTGCAGACCTACGTGTCGCCGGACACCGCGAAGAAGACCGGCGCGGCTCCCTACACGTGGTACGTAGTGTTCGATCCGGGCGCGAGTGGCGCGACTTCGTCCACCATCGATGTCGATGGCAACACGGGCAAGGCACTCGTGCACCCAACGAAGAAGAAGTAACTAGCGCTTGGCACGCGGCGGCGGGCTGCATCAGCGGTCCGCCGCCGTTTAGGTTTCGGCCAGCTCGTGCCGATGACCATTGCATAGGCACCGAACGTCTACCCGCATAGAAGGCAGTCACGCAATGGCCCGGTCCTATCAAGATGAGTTCGCTATGTCGACGCTGCGCGACGCGTTCTTCTGCGATCCGAACCAGCTCCTGACCGACCTGACGACCGACGCCGACGAGCCTCTGCTCACCCTTTGGCGTCAACTGTCCTCCGAGCGCTCCGAACGCGGCGAAAAGACCGTGCCGCCGACAGGACTAAGCGTGGCACTTGTTACCTTCGGGCCGTCCAAAGCCTGCGCCCTTGTGACGATGCCGCTGGCCTGCATGGGAGAGCCGAACTTCGTGGCGTTGGTCGCATCGGACACGAGCTTTCGCTATCTGACCCTCGTCTGTCCGGCCGACCCCGAAGGCGCTGCTGCCGGGCTCGGCCGTATGTACGAGTGGACATCGATCGGCACCCCCATCGATCCGGACATCACGGTGCCCCTCTCGCCCTCCGAGTTCGCCTTCGCGGTACACGAGTACGTGTCCTAGGCCTGCCGAAGGCGCATAATGGGTATACGACTTGTGCTCGCCCGCCTTCGCCTCGGCGTTCCCTCGAACCGGCGCCTTGAGACGACGGGCCTCCACGATCAGTACTCGCGAACCGAATGGAGGCGTCGTCAATGCCCCGTGCGTCTGTCGGCCCCAAGACCGTGTCCACCACGGCCGCCAAACGCGAGGAAGCCGTCATGCTGATGGTCGAAGCATGTCGTTCACGATTCCCCGAGCCCGAGTTCTCCACCGAAGCGGACGAGCGGGGGACGGTCTGGGTCAAGCGCTCAGACGGGTCGCGCTCCGTCGGTCTGCAGCCGTGGCAGTTGCGTGGCCGCACGCTCGTCGAAGTGCTCGACACCGCGGAAAAGAAGCTCGCGCACTAGCGGCCCCGGCACGTATTCGCACCGAGGCCGCCGATGAGCGCCTACTGCGCGGGCGCGCTTGGGTCGCCTGTCGCTGGGGCTGAGTCAGCCAAGTACCCCGTCGGCTCCAGTGCAGCCCGGATCAACTCCTCAGAGGTGTTCGAGTCGCAGTAGGCGACCTCGAGCCTCGACTCCTTGATGTAGAGGCTCGCATTCCCTACACCCGTGACCGACTTCAGCCGGCCGAGAATGTCGTTGGCGTCTTTCGCGAGATCGGCTCCCTCTGGGGTCTTGAGGGCGATGTTGGATGTGGTGCACGTGTCCACCGATGCAATCTGCAGGGTAGCCACGTCGCCGATGACGGAGGCCTTGCCGCCAGAACCCAGGGCTAGACCGGCTGCGAGCCCGATGACGACAAGCACGCCAACGAGCAGGTAGATCTGAGTCCGAGGACGAGCATGGGTTCCGGCCGGCTCTGCCTCGTCGACGCTTTCGGCTTCGACCTCGTCCGCTTCGGCGAGTGCCTCAAGCTTCGGCATACGGGCGGTGTGCGGCTTGCCAGCGGGCTGCTCTGAGGCGGCCGCCTTAGCCTGCGCCTTGCGAACCACGCCGACCGCGAGCCCAGCGAAGGCGAGCAGCACGGCGCCAAGAATCGCTACGAGCACGATGCTGTCGTTGTTGCTCTTGGGCGTGGTGGTCGTCGGAGCGGCTGCAGCGCCAAGCGAGTAGCCGAACTTGAGCGAGATGGGCTCGCCGGCCTTCGCGTTGTCCACCGTGCGTACATAGTAGCTGTAGCCCTCTGGGCCGGCCGACATCTCAGCACCGTCGGCAGGCGTGAGCACCGAAGCGGTCTGGGGCAGCAGGTAGTTCACGGTCACGCGAGGAAGATCGGTCGAAGGCGTCCACGTGACATCGGCGAGCATGCCCGTGGGTGTGGTGGTGACGAGGTCCGAAGGCAGGATCTCGAGTTGTGCGGTGCGAGACGACTTCATCGAGAATGAGTAGACGTCGAGACCGTCGCGTGTCTCCACCTTGTAGTCGACGCTCGGGTCCGCGTCCGGCGATCCGCCGAGGATCTCGCCGGCCCACTGAAGGCGCGCGCCGGCAGGCACTGCGAGTTCGACCTCGGCCGGCAGGGCGACATCTTCGGCAAGCGTGCCCGACACGATCATCACCGCGCCAGTCTGTTCAGGGTGTACGGCCACCTCGACGCTGCTGAACGTCGCAGGGGCCGCGAGCGCGGCGGCGGGTAGGACAAGTGATAGGGCGAGGACCGCGAGGGCGGCCCAGCGGGAGACGAGCTTCATCGAAGGTACTCCTCTGAGAAGGGTGAACTGACGCGAGCGAACTTCAGGCGCGTCAGATTCGCAGAGGAGTGAGGCTGGCTGCGACGGTGGGTACCGACCGGTCGCATGCAGCTACGGGCGACTCTGCGCCCAGTGGCACGGGGGAGACGCTGACGGCTGCGGGCAGAACCACGATGGGGGAGATATGGTTCGTCTCACGCTGGTGGTCGATGCGCGCGGTGCTGCAGCAGTCCTCAACCGGAGCTCCGCACACGAATGCCGAAGCCACGGGGGCCGTCACGAGGAGGACCACCGCGAAGCAGAACGCGATTCGGCTGTAGCGCAGTGAGTGCATTGCCTGATGGTAGAGCAAGCCCCGTGCCCGCGACAGCAGACACCCAGGGTGGACGCAAGCAATGATGCGGTCCTAGCGTTGCAGCGGCGGCATGCCGATACACAGAGCGTGTGGATTTGCGCCTCGCCGTGCTATGTTTCTGGCGCTCCGACGAGCCGCTTGCGTTGGCTCGACACACGTCGGTGGACACCGACCACAGCAGGAGACGCGCTTGCATCGATGGGGAACCAGATCGCTCGCGTGCGGCTCGCTGGTGATTGCGCTGGCGGCGGCGTACTTTGCTGTGCCCCACGTAGCGCACGCTGCCCCCACAGAGAGCGACATCGAGCAGAAGAAGACCGAGCACACCGCGCAGAAGTCGCAGCTTGCCGCGAAGCGCATCGAGCTCGCCAAGATGGTGGACGCCTACATCGGCATGGCGCGCGACATCGAGCGGCTGGAGTCTGAGGTTTCGCAAGTCTCAAGCGACGTTGCGTCGGCCGACGTGAAGCTTCAACGTCGGCGCGAGGCACTGGCCGACCGTGTCGTGCAGCTGTACCGCAACGACCGGGCGAGCATCCTCACGATCCTGCTCACGTCCAAGGACTTCGACGACTTCCTGAACCGCAGCTACTTCATCACGCTGATCGGCGAGCGCGACGCCCAGCTCGTTCAGCAGGTCGCCGACGCCCGGGTGGACAGCATGTACCTGCAGGAGCGTCTTTCGATGCGGCTCGATCGGCTCAAAGGCCTCATTGTCGACATCGACGTGAAGCGTAAGAAGATCGAGGACGAGGTCGCCGATGAGGAGAAGAGGTCGATCGAGCTAGGCGAGGACCTCGCGCGCATGCTCAGAGAGCAGGCGGCGGCGCAGGCGGCCGCTGCGTCTACTTCCGGTTCCAAGCCGGGCACCGACTTCAATCCGGACACGATCATCTCGCAGAGCGCGTTTCGCGCTGCAGACAGCATGACCATCGAGCAGATACAGGCGTTTCTGGACAAGCAGCCGGGCGTGCTCGCCACCTACCGTACGCGCGACCACAACGGCGAGATGCACTCTGTGGCTGAGATGATCGCCGAGGCCGCGAAGGCGTGGCGCATCAGCCCCAAGGTGCTGCTGGTCAAGCTGCAGAAGGAGCAGTCGCTGCTGTCGAAGAGCGGCCCCTCCCAGCGGGCGCTGGACTGGGCGCTCGGAGTCGGCAAGACCGACAGCCGCACGCTCTCCAAGTACAAGGGCTTCGGCAACCAGGTCTGGTACGGCGCCAAGAGTCTGGACACCAACACCCGACCGTGGCACGAGGGCATCAGCCGCGCGATCGATGGCAGTGTCGTGAACCCCACCAATTCGGCGACCTACTCGCTGTACCGCTACACGCCGCACTTGCACGGCAACATGTCGTTCTGGCTGCTCTACTGGCGCTACTTCGGCGACCCGCTCGCCGAGGCCGGCGCGACGGCTACCCCTTAGACGAAACGAACCCGCGTTGCCGAATAGATCCGGTCGCGGGCCCGTTGGGTCATGCGTTGGGTTCGAGGCTACTTCGGAACGAACGTCGCCGTCGAGGAACGCTTGCTGCCGCCGGACTCCACGCGACCGATGACCTTCACGCGGTAGCCCTTCGGCGCTTGCCGGATGTTGAGCGAGGTGCGCGCGATGCCCTTCGCGTTGGTCACGCCGTAGGTCAGCTTCTCGCCACCCTTAAAGGCCCAGTGGAAGGCGACCTTCAGTCCAGCCACCGGCTTGCCGCTCGCTGAGATGCACTTGGTCGACGCCTTGACGGCGGTGCCTCGTGCCGGGTGGTGGGTCGAGACGCTCGTGCGAACTCCGGCGCGGCCGGTCTTGAGACGCGGGGTCGCGCAGTAGGTCGTCGTTGCCGCGACGGTCGCTCCGCCAGAGCTGGCGGTTGCGGTGAGGATGCGCGGCTGCATGAGCGGCAGCGCGCCGACGTTCTGGTAGTACTGCGCGTAGCCGCTGCTGTCGGTGTAGGCCAGCACCTGCTTGGTGCCACCCGCGACCTGCCAGGTCAGTAGGACGCCGACGCCCTCCATCGGAGCGCCGTTGTCGTTTCTTACCTGCACCAGAGCGCCAGCCTTCGCGTTCTGCGCGACGTTGTAGCGGCTCATCTGGACGCCGATCGCCGTCGGCGCGGGCGCAACCCCTGCCGCCGAAGGAACTGACGCGATGATGTCGGCAAGGTCGTTGGAGGCCCTCGAGAGAACTGCGCCAGTAATCTGGCTGACTGAGCTATTTACGGAGCCGCCGCTGCCGTAGGCGCTTAGCAGATCGGGGTACTTGGAGCGCGCGAACTTGGCGGCCGCCACCGTTTGAGCACGGATGTCGGACACGGGCTGTGTGCCGCGTGAGACGTTCCAGCTCTGTTTGTCACCGGCGTGGCGGGTGTAGTCGTCGACCGCCAGCTCGTAGCTCAGGTGCGCTGACTCGTGGTCGATAGCGTCATAGGTCGTATGGAAGGGCTCAAGTACGTCGGCGTAGTAGTGCGACAGCAGGCCGATACAGCGGCTCGCCTTGGCGACGTCTCCGGCCCGGTAGGCCTCGACGGCCTGCTCGTAGAGCGTGCCGACCGCGTAGGGCGCTCCGCGGCTGATGCCCTTGTCGCGGAAGAGGTGCCATGCCGAATCGGTGCTCTGAGTGTCAGGGTCATCGCTCGCAAGCAGAGCGGCATTGTAGTCGAGCCAGGTTCCGCCCTGACCAGCGGTCTTGATAGCGTTGTCGAGGATCCAGTCATGAGTGCCGAAGCCGTTCCCAGTCACGCCGCCGACCGCGGGGCCGTTGGACCACGCGAAGGCGGTTGAGGGGAGGAGAAGGGCGACTGCTATGACGATCAGGGTCGCCATCTTGATTTTGCGAGACATTCTGTTCACTCCATCTGGTGCTCGTCTGACACCTTCTACATCGGCAGATTGCGGCCCAAAGTCCAGTAATTGGGCAGGCCAAAGGGCAAATTGCGTATGCAACTTGTGACCCATGTCACAAGTCAGGGTGTCTGCGGGGCCTACGCAACGGGACGAGCCTGGCAACCACCGGTCGCCAGGACGTCAGGAGTGATTCAAAGCACGCGCCGGGCCATCACAGCCAAGTGCGTGCTGTCAGTCTCTGCCTACAGGTACTGCCAGACGTCGTCGACGCCGGCTTCGGCGGCCGGAATCGCCTCGACGATCGAGCGTACGGCTTCGCCGGTGATCGGGTCCACGAGCCTCAGGTCCAGCATCTCGGGCGCCTCTCGCCACGCGCCGGACGGGTCGATCAGCAGCTTCACCCTCGGGTGCAGCAGGTCGTCGTTATTGACGCGGTAGACCACTGCGATCGAGCGGTCGTCGAGGCGCACGACGGCGCCCATGGGGTAGATGCCAAGCATCGCAACGAGCGCTTTGGTGACGGTCGGGTCGTAGGCCTTGCCCCGGCCCTGCATGAGGACGGCCAGCGCCTTGTCCGGGCGGATCTCGCGGCGGAACGGGCGATTGGTGGTCATTGCGTCGTAGGCGTCGCAGACCGAGACTACTCGGCTGAAGACGTGCTGCTCGCTATCGGAGGCGGCCTCCGGGTAGCCCATCATGTCGTAGCGCTGGTGGTGCTCGTAGGCCACGATCATCGGCATCTTGTCGGCGAGCTGCAGGCGCTTGAGGAGGTCTGCACCCTCTTCGGTGTGACGCTTGACCTCCTGCCACTCTGTAGCCGTAAGCGGGCCGGCCTTGGCCAGGATGTCCTCGGCGATACGCACCTTGCCGATGTCATAGAGCAGCCCGGCCAGACCCAGCGAGCGCAGGTCTTCGGCGGGAAGTCCGAGAGCCGAGCCGAGCGAGAGCGCGAGCACGCACACGTTGAGCGAGTGGTTGAGCGTGTAGTCGTCGTGGCCCTTGATCGCGGCGAGCGCGAGCACGGCCGCTGGGTCTTGCAGCAGGTTGTCGAGCAGAGACTCCACGACGCGCTGCAGCGAGCCGATCTCCATCGTCTTGCCGAGCTTGGCCTGCGCCTCGATATCGCGCATCGAGTTGAGGCCGGCCTCGTAGGAGTCGCGTGCGCGGTGACGCGCTTCCTGGTTCTGCTCTTCGCCCGAATCGAGTGTGGTGGTCTCCGCGACCGTCACGTGCGTCGCGCCCTTCTGCTCCAGGAAGCGTGTGGCGTTCTCGATGTCGGTGATGCGCGACTGCGCCAGCAGTTCGATGAGCGACGCGGCGTCGGTCTCGGTGGTGCCTTCGATGAACGTGATCGCCGAAACACCGCGGTCGAGGCACTCCTCGATCAAGCGACGATAGGTGACGCTCTCCTCGGGGAAGACCTGGTTCTCAACGAAGAGCGTGCCCTTGTAGATGTTGAGGCTCACGCTCGAGAAACCCGAGGTGACGAGCGACTGCACAGCTCGCACGAGGTCGCCCAGCGTCGTGGAGACGAGAGGGTGAGTGGTGGGGTAGAGCGCGGCGTTGGTGTGCGCCACCGCGATGGTGCGCACCAGTTCGCGCGCCATCTCGAGGCGCTCAGGAGTCGCGAACGGCGCCTGAACGGCCACGAAGGACGGCTGTACGCTCCTGGCTTCACTTGCGAGCTGCTCGGGGCTCTCAAGCGGTCCGTCGTTCTCGGGGCGCAGCGGTGCGTCGGTCACGGTGCATCGACTCCTCGTGTCGCTTCGAATCCAGAGGCGGCGTCGGTCGCGAGCCGCTTGAGGTCTCTACTCTTTCTGCCCAGAAGTGGGATTCGCGAGGCGAACCGCCGAAGGGCCTTCTGCGCATCGGGCGTTCCAATAGCTTCCAGTGCCGCGATGATGTCCTTGCGGGTCTCATAACTCTGTGTGAGAACGCTGACATCGTCGAAGAAGCGCGCGAGCGACGGCACGGCCGCTGCCGACTTGATTCGGCCAAGCTCGCGCACGACGTGGCGCTTCGTTTCGATCTCTCTGTGAGCGAGCGCCTTGATCAGGGCCTGCTCGGCCTCGGGAGTGCTGGTATTCGCTAGCGAGGTGGCCGCGGCGAAACGAACGCGCTCGTCGAGACTCGCATCCAGGACTTGCGAGATGACCGCAACCGCGCGGCTGTCGCCTAGGTCGGCGAGCGTTCTGACGATACCGATCGCCGTAGCGGAGTCGGAGATGCGTGCCCGGGATCGCGCGATTCCAAGGACCATCTCGCTCGAGCCGCGCAAGACAGGGAGCAGCAGGCTTCTCTGTGCTCTCGGCAGGCGGATGTAGCTCTCCAGGAGCGCCTCGGCGCCAACCGAGCCTGCTGCCTGAATCATCTCGCCGGCGATGGCTGCATCGGCGTCGGTGTGCGCTGCCGCGCAGACCTTCCGAAGGACATGCAAGTCGGCGAGGGACTGGCGGGCCGTTGCTACCTCTGCGGCGAGCGACTGGTCGCACTCGATCTCGTAGAGCCGGCGCAGCGCCTCGCGGACGGTCGCGAACGAGCCTTGGCTGGCCGCGTCGGGCAGGACATCGGCGATGGCCTGAACGGTGTCGGCATCAACGCGCATACGTGAGATGGAGATGGCGGTCGCCAGCGCGCGTCCCGCAGAGTCCCGCGGTGAGGCGATTGCCACGAGTTCGGCGGGGTCGACGATATCGTCGGTCTGCCAAACCTCCTCAGCGAGAAGGCGCGGAGTCTCGTCGTCGGGCACGCCAAGATCGGGCAAGGGCGTCTCCGGCGTCGGTGCTAGCAGCATTGCCAGTGCCTTCATGGTGTCGGGCGGCAGTGGCATCGCGGCGGCGATGCGTCGCGGGTCCGTGTCGGCTTGAGTCGCGGTCAGTTTCAGCAACCGCGCCAGCGCTGCAGGCTTCATATGTGCGAGGACGTCGAGCATGCCATCCATGCGTGCGCCGGTGCTATCGGTCTTGAGCGACATCGCGAGTACCCGCATACGGGTCTGCTCGTCAAGCATCATCATCGCTTGGGCCGTGCGTTCGTAGGCAAGGTCTCTGGCTGCGTCGCCCATCTCGGCAAGCGCATCGGCGACGAGGTCGCCCGCGGGACCTGAATCGGCGGTCTGCGCGCGCTCCTCGGTTATTTCGACGAGCCGTTCACTGATCTCGCTCAGCGGGTCGGTAGTCAGGTCGACGCCGAGTTCGGAGTCGTTGGTCTGCTTGAGGTTCACTTCGCCCACCGCGATGTGCTGTACGCCTGCGGATGCGAGTGCGGCCTTCGGGCCGCCCGCCGCGCGCACGGCGCCGGTGGTTGCGTTGGCCAGCGCGATGAACGCCTCGGCCTCAGCGTCCGAGAGGCCATTGGCGAGCACGAGCTGCCCCACCTGCATGGCATACAGGGCCTCGCCCAGCGTGGTGACTTGCCCCTGGCCAGGCGCGAGGGCGATGGTGCCCATCCGTATGCCGTGAGGCTCGATCTGGTAGCGAAGCGGCCCGGACGCCGTCATCTTGTTGGCGATCTCGACGAAGCGGCCCGTCGCTTCCTTAGGCAGAGCGGAGGCAGCAGGATAGAGCCGTGCGGCACCTGCCGCCACGGCTAGCTGTCGAATGACCTCTTCGGCCCGAGCAAAACCCTCGGCCTCCACGCTCGCGCCCTCCTCTCTTGTCTCACTTTAGTGTTATCGGCATCGGACGTGCTGACTACAGGCATGTGATTGCCAGCACAAACAGGGCTTTCCCCGAGCCCGCAATAGGCCGATAACGAGTGTGAACGCCGAAAGGCGTGTTTCGCGTACGCATTCAGAGGATGGGCATTGACCCTAAGAAGTGACGCATACTACCGGTCGGTCGCCGACGGGGCACTCGCGCGTGCGGGTGTCATCGAGCCGCCGGTTCCCGTGGACGGTATTATCACCGGCCTGGGTGTTCCGCTGCGCTATGTGTCGCTTCCTGAGTTCTTCACCGCCACCACCGTCTACGTCGACGGACTCCCCGTCATGATCGCGAATGCGGCCAAGCCCGAAGACGAGATCCGGCGGGCACTTGCTCACATGCTCGCGCACGTTCTCCTCGTCTTGGGAGGCGACTACACCTACCCGCGGACTATGGCCGTCCATCCTGAGGCCGACCTGGTCGCCTCCGAGCTGCTCATGCCCGCGTTGCTCGTGACCGAGCAGGCCCGTCTGTGGTTCAACGACCACCGCTATCTCGCCCGTCTCTTCGGCGTGAGCGAGCGCGAGATGGTCGACCGCATGCGCGCGCTTGGACTCATGAAGGGTCCGCAGGGCGTGATGTGGGACTACTGACGCGCCGCGTGAACGAGGCCGTCGAGCGGTATCATTCTTGGGGTGTGGTGCTGACTTCGGCGCGCCGCCATCTCGTCACCGGAGGGGAATCTATGCGACCGAACTACGCCGTAGGCGTTGACGTTGGGGGAACGCGGACCGCAGTTGGGCTCGTCGAGCGCAAGGGCAGGATCGTCAAAGACGTCATGCGCCTTACGCCCAAGGCAGGCCCGTTCGCAGTGGTCGACACGATCATCGATCTCGTCGAAGAGGTAACGCAGGGCGTGATGCCCTCTGAGATTGCGGGCGTCGGCATCGGTTTGCCCGCACAGGTCGACTTCAATAGACAGTCGATCGAGTTCTGCACCAACCTGCCGCTCGCGGGCGTGGACGTTCGCGCGCTCGTGATGTCGCGCAACAAGTACGAGATCACGATCGATAACGACGGCAACCTCGCCGCGTTCGGCGAGGCCCGCTACGGCGCCGCCAAGGGCGCGCGGCACTTCCTGATGATCACACTGGGCACCGGCGTTGGCGGGGGCATCTTCATCAACGGCGAGCCCTATCGCGGGAGCCGAGGCGTGGGTGCCGAGATCGGGCACGTCGTGGTCGACGTGGACGGCCCCCCGTGTCCGTGCGGTGGTACCGGGCACCTCGAGTCGTTCCTCGGCCGTCCAGCGATCGCGGCGGCCGGCGCAGAAGCCGCCAAGGACTTCATGGGCCACGCGATTCTGGCCGCTGCAGGCGGGGACGCGTCGGCGATCAAGGCCGAATCCGTCATCACGGCTGCGAACGGCGGCGATGAGGCCGCCACCAAGATCCTCGTGGAGTGTGGCGATATTCTCGGCCGCGGCCTGGTCGGATTCGTGAACGTACTCAACCCGCAGCTGGTCGTAATCGGCGGCGGTGTCGGAGAGTCCGCGCCGATGCTCGTCGAGCGCGCAACCGAAGTGATGCAAGGCGAAGCGCTGGCCGGCCGAAAGGACGTGCGCGTAATCCAAGCGGTGCTCGGCAACGACGCCGGGCTGCTTGGTGCAGCCGCACTTGCCTTCGACGAACACGACTCGCGAGAGGGGTTGCACCGATGAGCGAGGACGTCGGCTCCAAGGTCTGGTTCGCTCCGGTTCGCGCGAGCAAGAAGCAGTCGTTTGTCGCTCGCGCGGGTGCGCTACTGGATAGCGCCGGACTGGGCGAGGTCATCGAAGAAGGCGATCTGGTCGCCGTGAAGCTCCACTTCGGCGAGACCGGAAACACCGGCTTCGTGCACCCGGTCTTCATCCGCGAGGTAGTGAGGAGAATCCGTGAGCACGGCGGCAAGCCGTTCCTCACCGATGCCAACACCCTGTACAGGGGACAGCGCGCAAACGCCGTAGACCACATCACCTGCGCCGTGCACAACGGCTTCAGCTACGCGACGGTGGAGGCGCCGATCGTGATTGCAGACGGGCTGAACGGCCACGACTCGGTCGACGTGCCCATCGAGGGCTTCGACCACTTCGAGTCGGTGCGTATTGGTTCGGCTGCGGTACACGCGGACGCCATGGTGGTAGTCACCCACGTCAAGGGACACGGCGAGACGGGCTTTGGCGGCGCGATGAAGAACGTCGGCATGGGCCTGGGCTGCCGAAGTGCCAAACAACGCATGCACGCCGACTTCGAGCCGCACCCTCTGGCGGAGAAGTGCACGGCTTGCGGTCGCTGCGCGCAGTGGTGCCCGGTCAACGCCATCACGATCGGCCCCGACCGCGTAGCGGTCGTCGACTACGAGTTGTGCTACGGCTGCGGCGAGTGCGTGGCAGCCTGCACCTTCGGCGCCATCTCTATCGACTGGAAGACCGACGAGGCCTCAATCCAGGAGAAGATCGTCGAGCACGTCGCGGGTGCTATCGCGGCCAAGCCGACCAAGGTCATCTACCTCTCCTTCATCACAAACGTCACGCCGGAGTGCGACTGCTGGGTGTTCTCCGATGCGCCAGTCGTCGCTGATGTGGGCGTGCTCGCCTCAACCGATATCGTGGCGATCGACCAGGCTTCCTACGATCTCGTTGCCCAGGCACCGGGCCTGCCGAACACCGCAGGTGAGGGCATGGCAGCGGGCGCAGACAAGTTCGCTGCGATGTCGGGTGTCGACGGTACCCGTGCGATGCGTTATGCCGAAGAGAAGGGTCTGGGTTCGCGTACCTACGAACTCAAGACCATCAGCTAGCGAAGTAGAGCGGGGGCGCAAGAACAGTGGACTTCGGAGACATCATCAAACGCTCGTGGAAGATCACGTGGCGCTACAAGGCACTGTGGGTCTTGGGACTGTTCGCCGGGCTTTCGGGCTGTCAGCCGAGCGGAGGCGGCAACAGCGGCGGCAGCTCGAATAGCAGCTCGCTGGGCGATTTCGGGTCATCGGGCACCAGCGGTTTCAGCTCGAGCTCGCTGCACTCGTTCGGGCAGGAGATCCTGCGATACCTGCCGGTCATCATCGCCGTGGGCATCGCGCTGTTTATGCTGAGCGTGCTGTGGTCCATCGCCTCTATCGCCGCGCGGGCGGCTCTGGTTGTCGGCGCCGACGAAGCCGATCGGGGGACGCCTCGCAAGCTTGGCGAGCTGTGGTCACACGGCTTCCATCACTTCTGGCAGGTGGTCGGTCTCGGAATCGTGCTGAAGCTTCCGGTGATTGCCGCAGCCCTGTTCGTCGCCGTACTCGCAATCGCCCCCGTCGTAGGTGCTGTGTCGGCGGGTAGCGACTTCAACCCCGCGTCTTTGGTGCCGCTCTGCGGTGTTCTCTTCGTGGGACTCCCGGTGCTGGTGATCGGCGGTGTCGTTCTCGACGTCATGTATCTGTTGGGCCTGCGCTATCTGGTACTGGGCGGACAGGGTGTCATGGAGTCCGCAGGCAACGCGTGGCGCTTCTTCCGCGCGCGCTTCAAAGACACCGCACTCATGTACGTGATTAACGGTGGGCTGAACCTCGCGGGCTCATTCGTGCTTGCGATTCCATTGGTTGTGCTGGGCATCGCCATGGTCCTGCCCGTCATCGGAGCGGTGAGCTCCGGCGACTGGCGGGTGCTGGTCGCTCCTGTTGCGGCGTTCGTCGTGCTTGTGATGCTCATGTCCTACTTCTACACGGGAGTGTGGGGCACGTTCACCTCGGCCATGTGGACACTGTTCTTCCGTGCCTCGATGGCGCCGGTAGCTGCGGCTGTCGCGCCTGCAGCCGCATCCGTTGCACCCGCTCCGCTGCCCGTCGAGGAGTTCACCCCGTCTGCCGCGCCCACGCCACCCGCCCCGTCGGCTATTCAGGACCCCGATGCCTGAGCCCGGCCGCTTGGTCGTCTGCGCGACCCCCATAGGTAACCTCGGCGACGTCACCCTGCGCGTGCTCAATGCGCTGGGCGAGGTCGATACGATCCTTGCCGAAGACACGCGCGTGACGCGCAAGCTGCTCGCGCGCTACAAGATCGAGAAGCCGCTCGAGCGCTACGACGAGTTCGTGGCTGCCAAGCGCACTCCCGAGTTCGTATCGCGCCTCGAGGCAGGGGAGCGGCTCGCCCTGGTGAGTGACGCGGGTACGCCAGGGATCTCGGACCCGGGCTCCACGCTCGTGGACGCCAGCCTCAACGCCGGCGTCGCCGTCGAGGTTCTCCCGGGGCCTTCGGCTATCGTGACCGCGCTCGTAGCGAGCGGGCTACCCACGCAGGCCTTCTACTTCGGCGGCTTTCTCCCGCGCAAGGACGGGGAGCGGCGCCGGCTGCTGGCCTCGCTCGCTTCTCTGGACGCGACGCTGATCTTCTACGAGTCGCCTAGGCGCACGGCCGATGCGCTTGCGGTGCTGGCCGAAGCGTTCGGAAACAGGCGCGGGGCGATGGCGCGCGAACTCACCAAGCTGCACGAGGAAGTCGCGCGCGCCACCGTCGCGGAGCTTGCGGCCGAAGTGGCGCAACGGGAGACACTCAAAGGTGAGGTCGTGCTTCTCGTGGGGCCGCCGGTCGCCGGCGAGGACGTGATAGACGAGGATGCCGTCATCGCGCGTATCGAAGCACTGGTTGCCGAAGGGATGTCGCGCACTGCGGCAACTAAGCAGGCCGCGCGCGAACTTGGGATAGCTCGCAACGCGGCCTACGGCATCGCACACCGCGGAGCTGCCGGGCCCCACTGAGCGCGTGCTAGATCAGGTTCCTGCCTTGATGGCTTCGATGCAGGTCGAGCAGATGGGGCGATCGTTGAGATCGTGCATCTCGCCCTCAGTGTCACCGCAGATGGCGCAAGCGTCCCGGTGCTTCTGCAGTATGATTCGCTCGCCCTCCACGAAGATGGCCATCGGGTCCTTGACCTTGATGCCCAGAGTGCGACGCAGCTCCATCGGAATGACGATCCTCCCGAGGTCGTCGACTCGACGAACGATTCCGGTGTCGTGCATTGTGTCCAACTCCTTTGTGTTTATCCGGGTGCCGCCCTGCAAGGCTCGTAACGGTTAGAATCTCGATTGCACTAGTCTTTGGCTGTCGCCTTCTTCCAGTCCTTACCCCCGGTTAGGGAGTCCTGAAACAAATGAGCGGTTCGTCGTTTTACATCACGACCCCCATCTATTACGTGAACTCCGTTCCGCATCTTGGCACGGCATACACGACGATTGCTGCGGACTCGCTGGCCCGATATCGCCGCATGGTCGGCGACGATGTCTTCTTCCTGACGGGCTTGGACGAGCATGGGCAGAAGGTGGAGCAGGCTGCCACCGAGAACGGCATGACTCCCCAGGACTGGGTCGACTCGATCGCGCCGAAGTTCCAGTCGAGCTGGGCGATGCTCGACATCACCAACGACGACTTCATTCGCACCACCCAGCCGCGCCACAGGCGCGCCGTGCAGGTGCTCGCGCAGGAGCTCTACGACCGAGGCGACATCTACAAGGGCAAGTACGAGGGCTGGTACTGCGTGCCCGACGAGACCTACTGGGCGGAGTCGGACCTCGAAGAGGCCAAGACCTGTCCTCAGTGCGGTCGCCCGCTCGAGTTCGTTCAGGAGGACAGCTACTTCTTCAAGCTCTCGGCCTACCAGGACAAGCTGCTGGCGCTCTACGACTCCAACCCGGACTTCATCCGTCCTGAGAGCCGTCGCAACGAGGTGCTCTCGTTCGTGAAGGGCGGTCTGCGCGACCTGTCGGTCTCGCGCGCCAACGTCAAGTGGGGCGTGCCGCTGCCCTGGGACGCCGACCACACGATGTACGTCTGGTTCGACGCGCTCATCAACTACATGACCGCTGTCGGCTACGGTGACGCCGAAAAGGCCGATGAGTTCGCACGCCGCTGGCCCGCCAACATCCACTTCGTGGGCAAGGACATCATCCGTTTCCACTGCGTGATCTGGCCTGCGATGCTCATGGCCGCCGAACTGCCGGTGCCCAAGGGCGTCTTCGCGCACGGCTTCCTGCTCACCAAGGGCGAGAAGATGAGCAAGTCCAAGGGCAACGCCATGGCGCCGGCCGACCTCGTCGCGCGCTTCGGAGTCGATGGCTACCGCTACTACTTCATGCGCGACGTGCAGTTCGGCACCGACGGCTCGATCTCTCTGGAGGCCATGGTTCAGCGCTACAACGGTGACTTGGCCAACGACTGGGGCAACCTGTGCTCGCGCCTGTTCAACATGGTGGGCAAGTACTTCGACGGCGCTGTGCCGGACCCGAGTGCTGCGCCTGAGATCACCGCCGATGACCAGGTGCTCCGTGATCTGGCCGCCGAGCTGCCGAGCCGTTACGAGGCCGCAATGGCCAAGCTCGACTACGCAGGCGGGCTCGAGGCCGCCTGGGACCTGATCAAGGCCGCCAACCGCTACATCGAGGACTCGGCGCCTTGGAACCTTGCGAAGACCGAGGAGACCAAGCCTCGGCTCGCCGCCGTCATCTACAACGCGCTCGAGACGGTGCGCATCGCCGCTATCTTCACCGCGCCGGTCATGCCGAACACCTCCGCCGAGGTGTGGCGTCGCCTGAGCCTCGCCGATGTCGGGGCGCTGACCGACGCCGCCGCGGCGGCAGTCTGGGGCCAGCTTGCCGTAGGCAACGCCGTCGAGAAGGGCGACCCGCTCTTCCCGCGCATCGTCGAGGACGACTCCGAAGGGTAGACACCCGACTATGGATCAGTCTCTGTTCTGCGATGCCAAGGGCAGGGAGGTGGCCGCACCTGCCTTCGGCGGGCCGGTCGCCGACACGCATGCGCACCTCGACATGCTCGAGGACCCCGCGCTCGCCCTCGCGCGCGCTGGCTGGGCCGGCGTGGGCTTCATCGCGACCGTCGCCGACGTCACTGAGGACGCGTGGCGCACCTATGACGAGCTCGCGAGCTGGAGAGCGAACGCTGCGGAGATGCTCGCGGCGTGGGGCCTGCCGCACCTGACCGTGCCGCACGTCCGGGTGATAGTGGGCGCACACCCCCACAACGCCAAGGACTTCAGTGCCGAGGCGGAAGCCGAGATGTGCCGGTTTGCCGAAGACCCGCTGACCTGCGCATTCGGCGAGGTCGGGCTCGACTACCACTACGACCACTCCCCGCGTGACGTGCAACGCGCACGCTTCGCACGTCACCTCGAGCTCGCCCGCGAGTATGACCTGCCGGTCGTTATCCACCTGCGCGAGGCGCACGACGATGGGCTGGCGATACTAGCCGAGGTTGGCATGCCGACGGCCGGTGCGATCCTGCACTGCTACAACCTCGACCCAGCCACGATGGTGCCCTTCCTCGAGCTGGGCTGCCACGTGAGCTTCGCCGGCCCCGTGACCTTCAAGAAGGCCGAAGAGGTGCGCGAAGCCGCCGACGCGGTGCCAGCCGGGCGCATCCTGTCAGAGACCGACTGCCCCTTCATGGCCCCCGAACCTTTTCGTGGCCGAACCAACGAACCCGCGCTGGTCGTCTTCACTGCCGCACGACTTGCCGAAGCTCGTGGCGAGGAGCTCGACGTCTTCAACGCCAGGGCCTATTCGGCGGCCCTGCGGCTGCTCGACAGGGATCGCTCGTGAGCGGCGAAGCCCCAGGCCCGCGCGTGCTTTGCATTGCCGGCAGCCCTCGCAGGGGCGGCAACTCGGACCGGATGCTGGACTCGTTGGAGCGCGGCGTTCGAGAAGCCGGTGGAGTGCCGGCACGCATCGTGGCCGCGGACTCCGGAGTTGCGGCGTGTCGTGGCTGCAACGCATGCTCGTCAACGGGGGAGTGCGTGGTGCGCGACGGCATGGACGCCGTCTACCCGCTGCTCGACTCCGCTGACGCGATCGTGGTGGCGACCCCCGTCTACTTCGCAAGCGTTCCGGCGGTGCTCAAAGTGCTCTACGACCGCTGTCAGCCGTACTGGGCACGGCGCTACGTGCTAGGGGAGCCGCGTCGAGAGCAGAAGCGTCCGGGCGCCCTGATCGTGGTCGGCGGTGGGGGCGACCCGTTCGGCACGCAGTGCGCGGTAACGCCCACGCAGAGCGTCTTCGCCGTACTCGATGTGGAGCTCACAGAGTCCTTCGAGTTCGTTGGCGTGGACTCCCCGAGCGACATCAGCAGGCACGCGGACGCACTCGAAAAGGCCGCCGCTATCGGTCGCTCGCTGGTGCTCGCCACGCGCGTTCCGTAGCGACCTGCGCGTTTGCGCCGCCTCGCGCGTAGGGGTAGCCTTCAAGGTCCCGCTCGTTACGGAGCGGTTGACATCCTGTAACCGATTCGAGAGGTCTTTCTTGGACGCTCGGCCGACATGGCCGACACGGCGCTCGAAGACCCAGTACCTCATCGCAGCCTTCGTTCCAGCAGCTATCGTAGTCTTCTCCATCACCGGGTTCGTGTGGGCACAGAAGGACGTTCGTCTCGTCGTCGACGGTAAGTCGCGCACGACTCAGACACAGGCGTCCAACGTAGCGGAGCTGCTGGCTGACGCGGGCGTCAGCGTCGGCGCTGCCGATGTCGTCGCACCCGCCACTTCGGCCAAGGTCCTTTCCGGAATGACCGTCGTCGTTCGCCACTCCGTTCCCGTGACGCTGCAGTTGGGGCGCCGAAGAGTGCCTCTGCGAGTCATCGGAGCCAACGTCTCCGACGCTCTGGTCGCCGCCGGCCTCGATCCCGCCGACAACACCGGCGTGCAGCCTCCGCTGGACGCACAGCTCAGGCCGGGCATGACGGTGACGGTGCCCGATGCGTTCTTGCGCATCGTTCGCCAGAACGCCTCGATCTCGCCGGCCGTTCACAAGACCAATGACCCTACGCTCAAGCAAGGTGCCAAGCAGGTCGTGAGCCCGGGCGAACCTGGTCGCGTGGTGCGCGTCTTCTCTGTCATGGTCGCCAACGGTGTCGAGACCACGCCGGTGCTTACCGCCGAGAGTGTCGTCGAGAAGCCTAAGGACGCAGTGGTCGCCGTCGGCACCGGATCGCGCAACTGGGTCAAGCCCAGCGGGCCCGGCGCGAGCCGCCGCCAGCTCCGCGTGGAGACGACTGGCTACTCGTCGCAGCAGAGCGACATCAACGACATCACGGCGACGGGAGCCAAGGCGGTCAAGGGCGTCATCGCCGTCGACCCCGACGTCATCCCGCTCGGCACTCACGTCTACGTCCCGGGCTACGGCTACGCAGTCGCCGCCGACACGGGTGGCGCGATCGATGGCCGCCGAATCGACCTGTGCTTCCGCACCGTCTCCGAGTGCATGCGCTGGGGACGTCGGTCCGTCACGATCACGATTCTCGACTGACGTGCCCTTCTCGCGCCTAGCCTCTCCGTCGGCGACGATCGCTGCACTGAAACGTCACGGCCTCTACACGAAGAAGTCGCTGGGTCAGCACTTCCTCGTCGACGACAACATCATCGGCCGGATCATCGATCTCGCCCAACTCGAAGGTGACGAGACGGTTATCGAAGTGGGCCCGGGGATTGGCACCCTCACGGTCGCTCTTTGCGAGGTGGCAGGCGCGATCGTCGCAGTCGAGCGCGACAAGGCACTCGAGCCAGCCATAGCCGAGGCGACCGCGGACTGCGATCGCTTCGCGCTCGTCTACGAGGACGCCGTCGCGATCACACCCGAACAGCTCGCGCGTGCCTTCGGCGAGCCGGTCGCGCTCGTCGCCAACCTGCCCTATCAGGTCGCGGCCACGGTGGTGTTGCGCTTCTTTGAGGAGCTGCCGTCGCTGAGACAGGCCACGGTCATGGTCCAGACCGAAGTGGCGGACCGCATGTCAGCGGTTCCGGGCACCAAAGACTACGGCGCCTACACGGTGAAACTGCAGCTCAGGGCGCGCCCAGCGGGGCGTTTCCAAGTCGCTCGCGGCTGTTTTCTGCCCCCGCCTCGCGTTGAGTCGACTGTCATCAGACTCGAGCGGATCGCCGAATCGATAGCCCCGCAACTCCTCGCGGATGCATCGCGCGTTGCTGACGCAGCGTTCGCCCAGCGCCGCAAGACCATACGGAACTCGCTGCGAGCCACCCTTGGCGTGGAGGCCAGCGCACTCGACGAGGTACTCGCCGAGGCCGGGGTCGACGGCGGTCTTCGCGCCGAAGTCCTCGAACCGGCCACATTTGTGACACTCGCCTCACTTTTCCGCACAAAATCGCTGCTCTGACCCCTTAGAGGCTGGCGAAAAGGCCCGTTTTCGGCTATACTCGCCGCTTGGAACTAAGGAGGTTTTTCCTTGATGGACCTTGCACGTCAGGCTGAGGTCGTCGGTCGCATCCGCTCTGACCTCGAAGGACTGACCGGTGCCCGTATCCGCGTCAAAGCCAACATGGGGCGCTCGAAGATCGTCGAGCGCGAGGGGGTCCTAATGCAGACCCACCCAGCTCTCTTTGTTGTCGAAGTGCAGGAGAAGCGTGAGCGCACTGCGCGAGCCTCTTACCAGTACGTCGACGTGCTCACCGGCACGGTGGAGCTCACCCATCCGGAGAGCGGCGAGAGCCTCTTCCCCTGGCTCAACTAGTACGTAGTTTCGGATCGTATGGCCCGGACAACGAGCGCGGACCCGTCGCGGGCACCGCGCTCGTTTCTTATGCAAAGGAAGGCCGGTTGTCCGATAGCGTTCACGTGCTCGCGCCTGCCAAGGTCAACCTCTTCTTAGGGGTCGGCGGCGTTCGCCCAGATGGCTACCACACGGTAGACGCCGTCTTTCACGAGCTTGATCTCGCCGACGAGTTGTCACTCGCGGCCGCAGACGGGCTTTCGGTCACCTGCGTCCCCGATGTCGGCGTCGGCGTTGAGGACAACTTGGCCGCCAAGGCCGCTCGCGAATTTGGCCGGCTGGTCGGGCGTGAGCCTAGCGTCCACATCGCAATCCGCAAGCACGTTCCGCACGGCGCTGGGCTCGGCGGCGGCTCGAGCGACGCTGCCGCGGTCATCCGCGGGCTTGCCCGTATGTGGGGCATCGACATCTTCGACGAGCGCTGCTGGACTGCAGCCCGCAGCGTCGGGGCCGATGTCGCCTTCTTTCTCGTAGGGGGTGCGGCGCTGATGACAGAGCGGGGCGACCATCTGGTGCGCATACTGCCCGCCTCCAACGCCCATGCCGTGCTCGTACGCCCGCCTGAGCCCGTCTCCACCGCCGCCGCGTACCGCGCGTTCGATGCTGCGCCGGAGCCGGCCGGCGACGCGTCCGGGGTGGTCCACGCGCTCGAGACCGGCGATTCGGCGGCCCTTGGGACGGCGCTCGCCAACAACTTCGAGCCGATCTCGACCGCGCTGGTTCCCTCAGTGGGCGACGCGCTAGAGTGGGTCGCGACGCAGGACGAAGTCCTCGGCAGCGTGATGGCCGGCTCGGGTTCCGCGGTGTTCGCGATCACCGGGAGCGAACAGATCTCCGAGCGCGTCGCAGCAGCTGCTCGTGCCCGCGGCTGGTGGGGTATGCCGACGCGCCTCGTTTCGGCGCCGAACGTCGAGGAAGGTCTGGCATGAAGGTAGACGCGGTCATTTTGGCGGGCGGGGACGGTGCTGTCATCGACCCCGCTGTCAGCGTCAAAGGCCTAGTGCCAGTAGCTGGCAAGCCGCTCGTCGAGTGGGTCGTCGACGCCATGCGCGACTCTGCGAACATCGCAGAAGTCGCGGTCGTCATCCCGACCACGGAGAACCTCGGTCCGTGGGCCGACAAGGTCGACAAGCTCGTGCTTTCCGGGGATAGCTTCATCGACAACGTGATCGCCGGAGTGGGGGCCTTTCGGTCAGACCGGCCCGTGCTCGTCGCGACCGGGGACCTTCCCGCGCTTACGCCGGAGGCGGTCGACGACTACATAGAACAGTCCCTCGAATCGGGAGCGGACTTCACCTACCCGCTTGTGCCCAAAGAGGCGATGGAAGAGCAGTTCCCCGGGTCGAAGCGCACCTACATCAAACTGGTTACTGGCCCCATCACGGGCGGCAACATGATGCTGCTCGCACCGGAGCTCGTGAAACGTAACCGCGAGATCGGCCAGAAGCTCTTCGAAACGCGCAAGAGCCCCGTGGCGATGGCGCGCGTCATAGGATTCCCTTTCATTGTCAAACTCGTCTCGGGTAGGCTTAACCCGTCGGATGTCGAAAAGAAGATGGGGCAGCTGCTGGGGGGCCGCTGCGCTGCCATCTACACGCGCCACGCATCCATCGGCGCGGACGTCGACAAGCCCGTCGACGTGGCGGTGGCTGAGGCAGTAATCGCAGCTCGGGGGCGGTAGGACCACACCCCGATGGCCAGCGGCTCGACCTTTGAAAAGCGGCCTTCACTACCAATTACAGGTAGTTTTCCAAATGACAAGATGATGCTAACATTCACGTTCGATAGTTCGGCCGAATACGCCGCATAATGCCTGGGTCTTTCGAGGGGGCGCGTCAATGAAGATCACCAAGGTCACCCTTAGGCCTGTGGCGATGAACAAAGTCGTGGCGATAGCTAGCATCGTCGTCGATGACTGTTTCGTCGTTCACGACCTGCGTGTGGTGAATGGAGACAAGGGGATCTTCGTCGCCATGCCGTCTCGCAAGCTTCCCAACGGCGAGTTCCGCGACATCTGCCACCCGATCAACACCGATGCGCGCAACGGTATCCAAGACGCCGTGCTCGCTCAGTTCCTCGAAGAGGGCGGTGTCGACGCCTTCGCTGCTGCCGCCGCCGCGGGCGACGTCGAGGACGTCTCACCCGAACTTCTCGGCGCCTAGAGCCGCGCCACCCTTCACGGCACACCGCGCCCTCGCTCTCGGGTGAGGGCGTTGTTGACGTGACTTCGGGCCTCTCCCTACACTTGCGGCGCTAAACTGGGGCATCGTTCAACGGCAGGACTCGGGATTTTGGTTCCCGTAATCCAGGTTCGAATCCTGGTGCCCCAGCCAACCGCAAGTCCCGGTCGCGCATAAGCGACCGTTCGCGCCTACATGGAGGGGAGTCATCACCGATGACCGCCACCGCGCTCGTTCTTGCCGCGGGAGAAGGCACCCGCATGAAGTCCGACCTGCCAAAGGTCGCGCACGAAGTCCTGGGGGTCCCGATCGTCCGCTACGTGATCGCCGCAGCGCAGGCTGCCGGCTGCGAGCGCGTCGTGACCGTCACCGGGCACCGTGCCGAGGTCGTCGAGGCGCTTCTTCCGGATATCACCTGCGTTCGGCAGGAGCAGCAGCTCGGAACAGGCCACGCCGTGCTGTGCGCCAGAGACGCGCTTGCCGACGTGCGCGGTTCGCTCGTCGTGCTTGCGGGAGACTCGCCCTTGATCGCGCCCGAGACGATAGCCGGGCTCATCGCGATGCGCGAAACATCGGGCTCGGTGGTCACGGTGCTGACCGCCCGGATGCCTGATCCCACCGGCTATGGCCGGATCGTTCGCGCTGCCGACGGCTCCGTTTCGGCGATCGTCGAGGAGAAGGACTGCTCGGCTGAGCAGCGCCGCATCGATGAGGTCAACACGGGCACCTACTGTTTCGACGCAGCCGTGCTCTTCGCGCACCTCGATAGGCTGAGCACCGACAATGCGGCTGGCGAGTACTACCTCACCGACATGCTCGAGGTCTTCAACTCGGAGGGCCTGATGGTCTCGGCGCTTGAGACCGCCGATCCACTAGAGACGTTGGGCATCAACTCGAGGTTGCAGCTCGCTGAGGCCACGAAGGTCATGCAGCGCCGAATCAACCGCGCGTGGATGGTGGACGGCGTGACGATGACCGATCCGGACCTCGTGTGGATCGGTCCCCGCGTAGTCCTAGCCCGCGATGTCGAGCTGCTGCCGATGACGATGCTTATGGGCGCCACGACCGTCGCCGAGGGCTGCACGATCGGCCCGAACTCGCGTATCACCGATTCGGCGATCGGTGCTGGTGCGCTCGTCGACTCCAGCATCGTGCTGGGGGCTCAGGTGGGCGAGGGCGCCCTCGTCGGACCCGTTGCCTACCTGCGGCCCGGAACCGTACTCGGCGACAAGGCCAAGGCCGGCACGTGCGTCGAGATCAAGAACTCCACTGTGGGCGACGGCAGCAAGGTCCCTCACCTGTCCTACATCGGCGATGCGACCATCGGCAAGGGCTCGAATCTCGGGGCCGGCACTATCACCTGCAACTATGACGGTGTGAGCAAACACTCCACCGTGATTGGCAACGGAGCGTTCATCGGCTCTGATACGATGCTGGTGGCACCCGTAAGGATCGGCGACGCTGCGACGACCGGTGCGGGAAGTGCGATTACTCGCGATGTCCCGGACGGCGCGCTGGGCATCGAACGCACGGACCAGCGGACGGTCGAGGGTTGGGCCGACAAGCGGGGCGCGAAGAAGACCGAGGGCTAGACACAGAGGAGTCGACCGACCGATGGCTGACAGCAAGCGCATGCTCGTGTTCTCAGGTTCCAGTAATCCCGAGCTTGCCGAAGGCATCGCGCGCAATCTGGGAATCGAACTCGGCAACGTCAAGATCCGCCAGTTCGCCAATGGCGAGATCTACGTTCGCTACCTTGAGAGCGTGCGCGGCGCCGACGTCTTCATCGTTCAATCCACATGCGCACCGGTAAACGACACCATGATGGAGCTGCTCATCATGGTCGACGCTGCCAAGCGCGCTTCGGCATCTACCATCACCGCTGTGATTCCGCACTACGGCTACGCTCGCCAGGACAAGAAGAGCGCTGCCCGCGAGCCGATCACCGCCAAGCTCGTCGCCGACCTGCTGACCACCGCTGGGGTGAGCCGTGTCATCGCGATGGACCTTCACCAAGGTCAGATCCAAGGCTTCTTCGACCAGCCGGTGAACCACCTGACGGCGCTGCCGATCCTCGCAGACTACTTCGAGTCTCTTGGACTCGAGAACTGCTGCGTGGTCTCGCCGGACGTGGGACGCGCGAAGGCGTGCAAGAAGCTCTCCGATATGCTCGGCGCAAGCCTCGCGATCATGCATAAGGGCCGTCCCGAGCACAACGTCGCCGAGATCACGCACGTCATCGGTGACGTAGCCGGCAAGACCTGCATCGTCGCCGACGACATGATTGACACGGCCGGCTCTATCACCGAGGGCGCCAAGGCGCTCATCCAGGCCGGCGCGGAGAAGGTCTACGTCACGGCCACCCACGGTATCTTCTCGCCGCCGGCGTTCGATCGCATCGACGCCGCGCCGGTCGTAGAAGTCGTCGTCACCAACACCGTGCCGGTACCCGAGGATCGCCTGCACGGCAAGATCAGAGTTCTCTCCGTCGCGCCGCTGTTCTCGCGCGCGGTTCAGAATGTGTTCAACGACGAGAGTGTCTCAGAGCTGTTCGATCCGGACTTCCAGTTGTAGGAGGGTCCGGCTACCGCACGAATCGCTCAACGGGTAGAAACCAGACGGGCGTACGAACCGAAAAAGGAGCGACCACATGACGGCCAGCAGCAACCTGAGTGCAACCCCGCGCGAGACGATCGGCAAAGCCAATCGTCGTCTCGGCCGGGACGGCAAGATCCCCGCAGTCGTGTACGGCCCGGACCGCAAGCCGATTTCGATCGCAGTCGATCGTCACGACTTCGAGCTCTACTTGCAGCATCACTCCGCCGGTGCGACGGTGGTCGATCTGAGCATCGAGGGCGAGAAGAAGCCGATCTCCGCGATGATCCGCGACGTCCAGCACTCGCCCATCAAGGGCAACGTGCTGCACATCGACTTCATGGAAGTCTCGATGAACAAGCCAGTGCACGCGGTCGTGCCGCTGCACCTCGTGAACGATCCCGAGGGCGTGAAGGCCGGCGGCGTGCTGACCGTCAACCTCCACGAGCTCAATATCGAAGCCAAGCCAAACGACCTGCCTGAGGGCATCGAGGCCGACGTCGCGGCCCTTGAGATCGGCGACTCGCTGCACGTGAGCGATGTAGTCGCTCCCGCTGGCGTGACCATCCTCGATGACGCCGAAGCCATCGTCGCCTCCGTCCAGGCCCCGCGTGTCGAGGTCGAAGAGGCTGGCGAGGAGATCGCTGAGCCTGAGGTCATCGGCAAGGCCGCCGAGGGCGAAGAGGAGTAGTCGCTTAGTGTCGGTCGCATCGGAGGGGTCTTTGTGACCCACCTTGTCGTCGGGCTCGGGAATCCCGGGCCCGACTACGTAAACACCCGCCACAACGCGGGCTTCAAAGTCATCGATCTCATCGGCGAAAACCTGCGCGCTTCGTACTGGAAAGACCAGGCGGGCGCGCAGGTAGCCGTTGTCCGCTTCGGCGGCGAGGACCTCGTTCTTGCCAAGCCGCAGTCGTTCATGAACGTCTCCGGCGGGCCAGTGAAGAAGCTTGCCGAAGAGTACGAGGCCCCGGTGCCCGAGTTGATCATCGTGCACGATGACATCGATCTCGCACCCGGTCGTGTGCTTTGCAAGCGCGACGGTGGTCACGGGGGGCACAACGGTCTGCGGTCGCTGCATGACAAGCTCGGCAGCGACAGCTACCTGCGTGTGCGCGTCGGAGTGGGTAGGCCGCCGGGCCGCATGGACCCGGCCGACTGGGTGCTGCAGCAGCTTCGCGGCGAGTCGCTCGAGGAGTTCGAGGCGGCAGTGCCGACGGCAGCACAGGCCGTCATGCACATCCTCGAGCACGGCATCGAGAGCGCGATGCGGGAGTACAACGCCGACTAGCCCGCCGCCGCAGCTCGCCATCGATGACGTGACAGTGCTGCGAACGAATCCCTACTGGTAGCCGAACGGGTTCTTCGGCGTACCGTTTACTCGCACCTCGAAGTGCAGGTGGGGGCCGGTGGAGAAGCCCGTGCTGCCCACGGTTCCGATGCGCTGGCCGCGGGAGACCGTCTGGCCCGCCCGCACCTTCATGCCGCCCGAGAGCTGGTGCGCGTAGAGCGTCTTCACGCCGTTGCCGTGGTCGATGATGATCGTGTTGCCGTAGCCTCCGCGGTAGGCAGCAGAGACCACCGTACCCTTGCCGGCGGCTACGATTGCGGAGCCCGCAGGCGCACCGATGTCGACCCCGGTGTGCAGGCGACGCGTCTTCAAGATCGGGTGCACACGCCAGCCGAAGTTCGACGTGACGCGGTGCGACGAGGGGACCGGCCACGACATGGTTCCGTTGAAGATGCCCGAGCCGTTGCCGGAGAGCTCGGCAGCGATGCGTGCGGACTCCGCCTCTTCAGAATCGGCGAGCGCGTGGAGCCGCTTGGCGTTCTTCTTGTTCTCGACAACGAGGTCTTCCTTGCGATTCTGAATCGTTGCGCGCTGGCGCACTGCGGATTCGCGCTGCGAGTGCATGCTGCGCAGCTCGGCTTCGACCTCGGCGGCCTCCTGCTGCTTCTGCTGCACGGCGTCGAGTGAGCGCTGGAGTTTGACCTTCGCTCGGTCCAGGGACTGCGCGGTCACTTCGAGTTCGCCAGCGGCGCTGTTGTTGGATTCGATGACACGGCTCACGAGTTCGGTGCGCTGGATGAGGTCGGAGATATCGTCGCTGCCAAGCACCACGGTCAGATAGAACCACTCGCCCTGACGGTACGAGGCCTCAACGCGATCCGCCATCAGCTGCTGCTGCTGGTCGTACTGTGCTTTGGTCTCCGCGAGCTCCGCCTGGGTCCTTGTGACGGTCGCGGTCAGGCTCTCGACATCGGAGCGGATGGCCGCGGTTCGCTTGGATGCAGCGCGGATCTTGGGCTCGAGCGCTTGGGCTTGCGCCTGGATCCGCTCGATCTCGGCATCGAGGCTCTCGACCTCGCTGGCGAGCTTCTTAGCAGCGGCTTCAGCGGCGGCTGCGCGCTTGCGCGCGTCTTCGGCAGCCTGCTGGTGCTTCTTGAGGTCAGAAGAGGTCGCAGCGAGCGCAGGGGTCACCGCAGCGGCGAAGATCAGCGCTGTGAGTATGAGGGCGAGTGGCGCTCGGCTACGATGCATGCTTCGACTTCCTCCGGTGACTACGTCAGCGATTTGGGTGTAATGGCCTCCGGAAGGGCGCTCTACCGTGCTGATGATACCAGCCGTGCACGTGGCGCTCCAACCGTGCTTTGGGTACGAGCCTCGCTGGTATACTGATTCGACTTGTTCGAGGTCATACATGAGCAACCCACCCACGGAGGCTCCGTGTTCGAGATAGTCCATGCGCGCCAGCTCTCTGACTCGGTCTTCGAGATGGGCGTGAGCGCACCGCGCATCGCCGCGAAGGTTCGCGCGGGCCAGTTCCTGATGGTTCGCACCGACGAACAAGGCGAGCGCATCCCTCTCACCTTCTCCGATTGGAGCGCCGAAGAGGGTTGGATCCGCTTCATCTACATGCGCGTCGGCAAGACAACCCACCAGCTCTCGCACATGGGCGTAGGCGACTTCCTCGCCGACGTCGTGGGCCCGCTGGGCGTCCCCACTCACACCTCTGAGCTCGGTCGCGTCTGCGTGGTCGGTGGCGGAGTCGGGGCAGCTGTTGCCTATCCGGTTGCGCGGGCGATGGTTGCCGAAGGCAACGAGGTGCACGTCGTGCTCGGTGCCCGCAACAAGCAGCTGCTCATACTCGAAGACGAGCTGCGTGCACTGCCGCTCGCCTCGCTCACCGTCGTCACCGATGATGGGTCGGCGGGGGAGAAGGGCCTCGTGACCGCACCGCTGAAGCGCTTCGCGGAGTCTCGCGCGATCGATGCGGCATTCGCCGTCGGGCCGGCGATCATGATGAAGTTCTGTGCGGCCACAGCCGCTGAGCATGGAGTTCCCATCACCGTTTCGCTCAACCCGATCATGGTCGATGGCACCGGGATGTGCGGAGCCTGCCGCGTCTCTGTTGGCAACGAGACTCGGTTCGGCTGCGTCGACGGTCCCGACTTCGACGGACATGCGGTCGACTGGGAAGAGCTCATGAGCCGCCAGCGCATCTACAACGACGCCGAGCGCGAAGCCGACGCCGACTACTCACGGAGCTGCTCGTGCCATCTCTAGACGACCAGGGACGTCGCACGTTCGAGGACCGCGAGCGCCACAAGCCGGTCCGCGGCGAGCGCCATGCGATGTCGGAGCGCGACCCGAAGCAGCGCGCTGCGAGCTTCGACGAGGTGGGCCTGGGTTACACCGCCGATGAGGCGCTTGCCGAAGCGATGCGCTGCCTGCAGTGCAAGAACCCGACCTGCCAGGACGGCTGTCCGGTCAACATCGACATCCGCGGCTTCATCCGCGAGATCATCGATGGCAACTACGCCGACGGTGTCACGGTGCTCAAGGAGCGCAACGCCCTGCCTGCGGTCTGCGGACGCGTCTGCCCGCAGGAGGAGCAGTGCGAGCGTAGCTGTGTGTTGGCGAAGAAGGGCGAACCGATTGCGATCGGACGTCTCGAGCGCTTCTTGGGCGACTTCGACCTCTCCTGCGATATCGAGCACCGCTGTGTCCCGGAGATCCCGGAGCCGAGCGGCTTGTGCTGCGCCGTGGTGGGTAGCGGTCCGGCCGGTCTCGCGTGCGCCGGCCAGCTCGCGCTGTTCGGACACGAGGTCACCATCTTCGAGTCGCTCCACGCGCCTGGTGGCGTGCTGGCCTACGGCATTCCGGAGTTCCGCCTCCCCAAGCAGATTCTCGATGCCGAGATCGAGGCGCTCACGGCCACGGGCGTCGAGCTCGTGACCGACTTCGTGGTGGGTCGTCTCTCCACTGTCGACGAGCTCATCACCGAAGAGGGCTTCGACGCCGTCTTCATCGGCAGCGGTGCTGGCCTGCCCGTCTTCATGGGCATTCCCGGCGAGAACCTCAACGGCGTCTATTCGGCAAACGAGTTCCTCACCCGCGTGAACCTCATGCGCGCATACGAGTTCCCGAACGCCGACACGCCTGTGTGGCGTGGCCGAAAGGTGGCCGTCGTGGGTGGCGGCAACGTGGCGATGGATGCCGCGCGAACCGCGCTGCGCTTGGGCGCCGAAGAGGTCTTCCTGGTCTACCGCCGCACGGAAGATGAGATGCCTGCGAGGCGCGAAGAGGTCCACCACGCGCGCGAGGAGGGCATCGAGTTCAAGATGCTGTGCTCGCCGCTCGAGGTCACCGGCCACGACGGCTGGGTCACGGGACTCGTTGCGACTCGCATGGAGCTGACGGAGCCCGACGCGTCAGGGCGCCGAGCGCCAGTGTGCGTCATGGACTCGGAGTTTGAGATCGAATGCGACACCGTCATCATGGCGGTCGGAACGCGCGCGAACCCGCTTCTTGCTTCCGCCGCACCGAATCTCGAGGTCAGTGGCCGTGGCTACATCGTCACCGACGACTCGGGCGCGACGTCGATGCCGGGCGTCTATGCGGGCGGTGACATTGTCACCGGAGCCGCGACCGTCATTCTCGCTATGGGCGCAGGCAAGCGCGCAGCTGTCGCGATGGACGAGTGGCTGCGCAAGAATGTGACCGCGGACCGCTGATTCGAGGCCGTTTTCGCTTTCAGCCGCCTCGCCTTCGGGTACAATCGCGAACAGAGACAGACGGCGCTGGCTGCCGTTCGGGGGGTCAGTTTTCGCGGGTGTGCGGTAGAGCAAGGGGTATGGACGGTGGCCGAAGAGAGCGTTCGCGTGCTGGTAATCGATGATGATCCCGATGTCATCGAGATGATCAGCCTCGGCCTGAAGTCCGACGGCATGCACGTGATCGGCGCCGCCGATGGTGCTCAGGGGCTCGATCTGCTGGGTCGCGAGCGCGTCGACGTCGTGGTCCTCGACGTGATGATGCCCAGCGTCGACGGCTGGATGGTCCTCACAGGCATCCGCAGCAACCCCGACACCGCGTCGGTCCCCATCATCATGCTGACGGCCAAAGACGAAGTCCTTGCGAAGGTGCTCGCCTTCAAGCAGGGCGTGCAGCAGTACGTGGTCAAACCCTTCCACCTCCAGGAGCTTTCGGCACGCATCGAAAGCCTAGCGCGCGGACTTGGCGGTGCCAGTTCCGACCACGGTTCGATGGGCGAACCGGAGTTCCGCAAGCTTGCCGTGCGCAAGGGCGGCAGGACCGTTCTTCTCAATATCGACGAGATCGTCTACCTCTCGGCCCGCAATAAGTCGACCTACGCGCACACCTTCGAGAACCAGTATCTCGTCGACATCACGTTGGGCGATTTGGAGTCGCGGCTCGGTCGCGAGTCGTTCGCGCGGGTGCACCGTGGCTACCTGGTCAACCTGAACCGGGTGAAGGAGATTCTGAGACTCGACGGCTCCTACGTCGTGGTCGTGGCCGACCGCGATGAGACTCAGATCCCCGTCGCACGCCGGCAGGTGCGGACATTCCGAGAGGCGGTAGGTATCTAGATGCGTTCTCGATTCATGCTCGTTGCGGCGCTAGCAGTGCTCGTTGTGGTCGCGGCGCCGGCGACGGCGCTGGCCGAACGCACGCTGGGCCTGTCCACCGGCACTTTCAGCTTCGACGTCCAGCCCGGCGCGGCCGCCTCCGGGACCGTTGACGTGATGAACGATGGCGATGAGACGCTCACGGTTCTGGCCTACGCGGCAGACCAGCAGGTCGACGAGACGGGCACGATCACCTATCAGGTGCCCGGCAGGGACCAGGCGCTGTCGATGACCGACCCGGCCTCGTGGATCACCCTGAGACTGCCTGTGGACACAAAGGCGATCGGCAACGTGCCCACCTTGTCGCTGCAGCCCGGCGAGCGCGTACCGGTCTCGTTCGAGATCGACGTGCCGAAGAACGTCGCTTCGGGCGACCACAACCTGATCGTCTTCTTCGAGATGCAGGGCAAGAATGCCGAAGGCCAAGCGTCCTCTGCCGTCGCGGGTCGCCTGGGCGCACGCGTGCGCCTGCGCGTCGCGGGTAACGTCGAGCGGAGCCTATCGGTCAGACCGTTCATCGTGCCCGCGTTCGTGCTCGGACGCACCGTCTCCTATGACTTCCTCGTGCGCAACGCCGGTAACGTCGACGAGCGGGTGACTGCCAACGTCGAGCTGCGCGACCGCAACGAAGTATCGGTGGGTGTCGCGAAGCCGATTGACGCCAAGACCGTGTTCAGCAAGTCGAATCTGGCCGCCAAGGGGAAGCTCACCGCCGTCAAGCAGCTCATCGGCCCGCAGAGGCTGGTGCTCTCCGTGTCGCCGCAGGAGCTTGAGGCCAACGCGGGCGCGTCCGCCGAGATCGTCGAGGAGCGCACCGTATGGATGATTCCGCTGTGGGCAGCAGCCATCTTCGGCGTACTGCTGCTCGCTCTCTTCGCGGGCATCCTTATGGCGGCCTTCAGGAAGGTGTTCCCCGGCAAGCCTGAGGTTCAGCGCGTCGCATCGGACGAGGACCTCAACGAGTAACGCGCATCGGCGCGCCAAACCGAACCTGTGCGCCGCGCCGCTCCCACAGATGAACACAAAGGGAAGGCCCCCGGTGTCGGGGGCCTTCCTTCGTTGCTGATGTGTCTGCTGCGACTTGGCTGCGAAAGGTAGAGGGACTAGTCCTGCACGACCGTGTAGGTGACGGAAGCGGCGTGCGCACCAGGATCGGTGGTGTAGGGCACGTTGATCCCGTAGGTGTCGCTGAAGGTAACGTTGGCGCCCTTCGCGTGCGGCTGGTCGGCGAGATCATGGCTGAAGCCGAGTTCGGCGACTTCGCCGCCGGTCACGCTGGAGAGCGCGAACGACTTGTTCGAGTTGACCGACAGGCCGACGGTGTCGGTGTAGACGGTGGCCGGATCGACGTCGCCGAAGTCGACGGTCTGACCGGCGTCCGGGGTCGTCACGGTAAGCGTGATCTTCGGATTGACAGACGCGTTGACGTTGACCGTACCGGAGGCGCTCTGACGACCCGGCGCGTAGGGGGTGCCGTCATAGGTGACGGAGTCGGCGACAGCCGACGCTACGACCGAGAAGATCATCGCCACTGCCAGCACCGCAGCGACCATTCCGTACTTCTTCATGACCAGTTCCTTTCAGATGATTCCATTATGAAGTTGCGGGAGGGGGTATTTGCTGGCTGTAAATGGAATCGGGTTGTGTGCATAACCCTTGAGGGAACTGTGACGAACGGCACCGATAGGAGGACGAACGGCACGCGGTTGCGTAGTCTGGCCCTTCTGACCGTATACGCAGGTGAGCGCAGCTGTGTGGCGCGCGAGGGGCAAGCGCCCGAGGACGCAAGTGGCGCGACTCCGGCGACAGGCGGTCTCTCCGGACTGCGATTAGTTGCGAAGCGACTGCAAAGGTGCCGGGACGCGACCGCCGCGATGCGCGAAAGTCGTACCCGCCCAGGCGTTCACCGACATCACAGGCGCCTCACCGAGCAGCCCGCCGAAGGACAGCCGGTCGCCGACCTTCCGGCCGATTGCGGGGATGAGCCGCACGGCCGTCGTCTTCGAGTTCACGACACCTATCGCGCACTCGTCGGCGATCACGCCGGCGATGGTCTCAACCGTCGTGTCGCCCGGGATCGCGATCATGTCGAGCCCGACGGAGCACACAGATGTCATGGCCTCGAGCTTCTCGAGCGTCAGAGCGCCGCTTTCGGCGGCTCGGATCATGCCCTGGTCCTCAGAGACGGGGATGAACGCTCCTGACAAGCCACCGACGCTCGAGCTGCCCATGGCACCGCCCTTCTTGACCGCGTCGTTTAGCAGTGCGAGAGCGGCCGTGGTGCCCGGTCCGCCGCACCGGCCCACCCCCATCGCCTCGATGATGTCGGCGACGGAGTCGCCTTCGGCGGGCGTGGGCGCGAGTGACAGGTCGACGATGCCCATCTGGACGCCAAGGCGCCGAGCGGCCTCGCGGGCTACGAGCTCACCGACGCGTGTGATCTTGAACGCGGTGGCTTTGATCGCCTCGGCGATGGCGGTGAGGTCCGCGTCGTCAGGAAGTGAGGCGATGACCGCACGCACGACGCCCGGCCCTGAGATGCCGACGTTGATGACTTCGTCGGGCTCGCCGGTCCCGTGGACCGCGCCAGCCATGAAGGGGTTGTCTTCGACCATGTTGGCAAAGACCACGAGCTTCGCGCAGCCGATGCAGTCGCGGTCGGCCGTCGCTTCGGCGGCGGCGCGCACCGTCTGCGCCATCAGCAGCACCGCGTCCATGTTGATACCGGCGCGCGTGCTGGCCACGTTCACGGACGCGCACAGGCGCTGAGTGGTCGCGAGGGCCTGCGGAATCGAGTCGATGAGCTTGCGGTCGCCCTCGCCGATGCCCTTGTGTACGAGCGCCGAGTAGCCGCCGACAAAGTCGACGCCCACCTCGGTGGCCGCGCGGTCGAGTGCATCGGCTACGAGAGTGATGTCACCGTGCCTGCTCACCGATGCGAGCTGGGCGATCGGCGTCACGGAGATGCGGCGGTTCACGATGGGCACACCGTACTCGGCCTCGAGCTTCTGCGCGACCGGCACGAGGTTGGCAGCTGCGGTGGTGACGCGGTCGTAGACGCGCTGTGCTGCCACCGCAGCGTCCTCGTGGGCGCACGAGTTGAGCGAGAGCCCGAGGGTGACGGTACGGACGTCGAGGTTCTGCTGCTGAACCATCAGCAGCGTCTCGACGATCTCCTCTGGAGTGATGTGCACGGGGGGCCTTTCACGTCGGGCGGCGGGAACTCATGATGGCGCGCTTGCGGCGCGTCAGATGCGGTGCATGTAGCGGAAGACATCCTCGCGCTGGAGGGTGATCTGCAAGCCGAGCTCTTCGGCAGCACCGGCAAGGCGTCGCTGCACCTCGTCGAAGGGGGTCTCATCCTCGTTGACGGTCACGAGCATCGTCATGGAGAAGATGCCGCTGATGATGGTCTGGCGGATGTCCTCGATGTTGGCGCTTGAGTCGGCGAGCACTCGCGAGACTGTCGCGACGATACCGACGCGGTCCTCACCGAGCACTGAGAGAATAGCGGGAGTCTGCATGGTGTCCTCCGGTCGAATGCGCGACGGTATACTCGATTATAGCGTCGTGCTTCGCCGAGACCCGTGGAGAGAACCTGTGGCAGTCCCCATCACTCCGGTTCGCATCGGCGACGTGGTGAAGCTCAAGAAGCCGCACCCCTGCGGCACCAACGAGTGGGAGATCACGCGCTTGGGCGCCGACATCAAGATACGGTGCCGTGGCTGCGATCGCTCCGTGATGCTCGAACGCTTCGAATTCGACCGCCGGTTCCGAGGCTTCATCGAGCGCACCGCCGAAGACGCCGACTAGTCGGCCGGAAGCGCGGGAGCGTCGTCGAGCCCCTTGTACTTGGGATCGGTCGCGTCGTTGAGCTGCAGGTGCGTGTGGTCGCCCGGATCGCCCGAGTAGTGTCCGAGCTGGTGGCGAATGCGGTCCGAGAGCTTGCGCACCTTGCCGATGGGCGTGATGCCTGAGCTCACACGGTCTCCAGCACGGACGACCGGCTCGTCGATATGAATCATCACGAGATCGAGCGTGGGCGCTCCATCGGGCTGGATGTGGATCTCATAGTCCCCGTACTTGCCGTAGAGCTCGTAGTGCTTCACGAGGCGCACGCGGCCATCGACAGGGGCGATGACACGGGAGCCCGCCTTGGCGCCGACATCGGCGGCGGTGTCGGGTTTGCCGGGGCGTCCGCGCCACATCCTCAAGACGCTTCCGACAAGCCACGCGTCTGCGGTCTTGGACTGCGAAGCCTTGTTGCGCCCGGTGCCGCCGTTCTTCTTGGCCTTCGACGAGTCGGCGTCCGGCAGCTTCGTGGACAGCTTCACAGCATAGCGATAGGCGGCCTGGTGAAAACCGACCTCCGTCAGATCATCGACCGAAACGGGCAGGCGGAGGGTCACCGAGCCGTGCTGCGCGAAGTAGGGTGTGGGCACAGCGACGGGCTTGGACGGAGATGCCACAGGAATAGCCTTGTTCTTGCTCGATCTGACGGGGAGGTAGGAGGTTACTTTCGCGCCTCCGAATGCGCTGAGCGCCCAGACGGCCCCGCCGCCGATGAGCGCGACGATTGCGACGCCGGCCATGAAGCCGACCACGAGTTGCTTGTCTCGACGACGCTTGCGATCGAGCCGTTCACGCCGGCGTTCGATGCCGGTCTCGGCCCAGTCGGAAGGCACATCGGCCTCCGCTGGCGTCTGAGGGATGTCGGCGTCGCTCACGTGCATCTGTCCTTCGAAGTCGGATCGCTGTGGGGGTTCTCGTCGGGCACGTTGGAGTATAGCGACAACAGTCGATCCTGAAGGTTACAAAGCGGGGACATTCCAATAAAAGGATACTCGTCCAGTATCATTTAATGTACGCTATGCCCCGCGCTATCAATGACTCAAGAAACTCGAGAGGAGCTACTCCACGATGAACGTCGTCGCACGCCGCATTCTCACGATCGTCGCAGTGGTTGTTCTGGCCGTTTCCGTGCTTGGCATCTCCGGATGCAAGAAGGCGCCGAAGCTGACCATGGAGCAGCTGGCTGCCGGGCAGATTCCTGCCGAGCACCCTGTAGACCAGGCAACCGCGACTGCGAAGGGTTGCAGCTGCCACACCAAGTAGCGTTCGCGCTGCACTTCACTAGCACCGATAAGGACCCGGCGCAGACACCGGGTCCTTTTTCGTGTCCGGGCAAAGAAGAAGCCCCGCGAGAAACCGCGGGGCCTTCGAGTTGACTATGGGTGGTGGATCGCCCGCTAGCGGGAACCGCCATAAGACTGGAGCACCGTCGAGGTATCGGTCACGGCGTTGCGAGGCTCGCCGGCACGGTAGCTCCACGCGTAGCGGCGGGCGCATGCGAAGTCGCCGCGGTCTGACAGCTTGCTGATCTTGACGAAGTCACCTGTGCGCGGCGCGTGGATGTAGTAGCCGCCGCCGGCATAGATGCCGACGTGGTGGATCGGCGAGCCGAAGAAGACGACGTCGCCAGGCTGCAGCTGATCGTAGGTCACCTTCGTGCCGAGCCGCGCCTGCGACCCAGAGTAGTGAGGAAGAGAAACGCCGTGCTGTGCGAAGACGTAGAGCACGAGGCCCGAACAGTCGAAGCCGCGAGTCGTCGCGCCGCCCCAGAGGTACGGGACGCCGTGGTAGGCGAGTGCGGTCTCGACCGGGCTGCCGACAGTGGCGACGACGCCCTTGGACGATGCGCCGGAGAGCACGTCGGTCAGCAGCGACTGCTGCTCGACCTGACGGCGAGATGCCTCTGTATCGAGCAGGGCGAGGAGGTCGGTCTGTGCGCCTTCGTACAGTCCGCGCATCTCCTTCTCGCGGTTCTCGACTTCGATCTTGCGGGCGCGGAGCTCGAACTCGAGCGAAGCCGCAACGGCCTGCGAGTTCTTGAGGTCGGCAACGCGCTTCTCGAGATCTTCCTTCTGGCCCCTCAGCGAGGCGGCGACGTCGGCGTCACGCGTGCCGATCGTGTTCAGGAACTTCACGCGGGCGATCAGGTCGGCCATCGACTCTGACTTGAGCAGCAGCTCCAGTGAGCCGAGCGAGCCGTCCTTGTATATCGCCGAAGCGCGGTCACCGAGCAGGTCGGTCTGGACCTGGAAGGCGTCCAGCGCGTTGGCGAGATCGGTGGTCGCAGTCGCGACGTTGAGGTTCACTTCGTCGAGCTTGGCCTTGGCCTCGTTGTAGGCTTCAGACGCGATCTCGAACTCCTTCTCGAGACCGGCGAGCTTCGCGTTGTACTCGTCGAGGCGCTTCTGCTTGGCCAACAGGTCCTGTCGGAACTGCTGCGTCTTCTCCGACACACTGACGTCGACCTCGGACTTCGTGGGTGCCTTGCGAGGCTTCGTCGTCTTGGTGGAGCTGGCGCTGCCGTCGGTCGCCGTCGACGTGCCGGTCGGCGAGGAGGCTGCGGTCCCAGAGTCGGTGGCGGTTGAACCGGCAGTGTCAGTGGCGGTGGAGTTGTCGGCATAGACGGGGACAGCACCAAGCAGCGCGACGACAAGCGTCAGCGCGCAGGTACGTCCGCACAGTCGAGCGAAACGTCCGCGAACCATTCAATACCTCTCATGCCGGTAAGCCCGTCCAGTGCTGCTGCACTAGCCATACCCCATGCAACGCACCTTGTGGAGCTCAACTGCTCATTCTACACAGAATCTACGGGAACTGCCAGCTCACGAGCCCCGTTGGAGATGCTCTAACAGTGCTTAGATATGCAAAGCCGATGCCGACTTCGCTGCATGGTTCATACCGCGTGACCACCTAACGAGCTCTTTACCGAATCCGATCGGAATATTACCTTGACATCAAGGTAGATAGTTTGATATCAAGATAACGACAACACGAGAAGGAGGACGGCCATGGCACATCCCGCAAGAGGCACGACGCTCTGGCTCGCGCTATGGCGCACATCGCGTGACGTGCAGCGTCTTGCCGAGGCCAATATCGCCGAGTCCGGACTCTGTCTCACCGACTTCGGGGTGCTCGAAGCGCTACTGAACGGCGGACCACAGCGCGTGAACACCGTCGCCGAGAAGGTGATGCTCACGAGCGGATCGATGACGACCGCCGTTGACCGGCTTGCCGCTAAGGGTCTCGTAGCGCGTGCTGCCGACGAGACCGATGCTCGCGCACGCGTCGTCGAACTCACGGACGCCGGGCGCGCTGTGATCGGGCCGGCCTTCGCCCGGCACGCCGAGTATCTGGACGACATCTTCGGCGACATGACCGATGAAGAGCGC
>DASRYH010000002.1:0-3116 GCA_035687245.1 Coriobacteriia bacterium | reverse complement strand
CGGGACGGTCAGCGCCTGGATCGCGGAGGCAAAACGGCAGCAGCCCGCAATCGATTGCGGCTCTTCTTCGCGTGTGGGAATGTCGCCTTCCAAGCTCTCCACGCCATACCTCCACGGGTAATCCTAGCAGGTGAGCGTGGTTAAGCGTGAGGGCGAGCAACGCTGCGGTGCCGCGCTACTCCATCGTCTTTGTTGCAGCCGCGAGATCCATGCGAAAGATGCGGCGCACCGGTGGCACTTCGGAGAGTAGAACGACTGCAAGCATGAGCAGGCAGATCTGCGCGATGCTGTCCGGGTAGATGTGGGCCCGCAGCGCGAAGCCTTCGATGTCGAAGTAGTCGAAGAGCGAGTTGGCGGCCTGCACGCCGAGCGCTATGCCCAGAGGAATCGCGGCGACTGCGATGGCGACGTTCTCCATCGTGATCATCGCCGTGAGGTGCGCGTTGTCTTCGCCGATCGTGCGCATCGTTGCAATCTCCCGCGTACGCTCGGTCACGTTTGCGGTGAACGTAGTGAATACCACCACGAAGGCTAACGCCGCTCCGAACCCGAGCAGTACCCCTCCGAAGAAGTCGAAGAGCTGGAGCCACGTCTCGAGCTGGGCAACGTAGCTCGCCTTGACCTGCACGTGAGACGCGCCTTGCATGTCGTAGATCTCCTCGCGGATGCGGTTCGCCCGCCCTGGGTTCGCGTCGATGTAGATCGCGTTGTAGCTGGTCACGGGCGAACCAGTGACCTGCGACGCCGCGTCCAGCGACAGGAAGGCAGGCTGGCCGATCATCTCGTCGGTGAGTGCTCCCACGCGCAGGCTGACAGGGTCGTCCACAAGCGGCGAGTCGACACTGACACGGTCTCCCGGCCCGACACCCAGCTTCCTTGCGGTAGACGATGTCAGCACAAGGTCACCTGCGGCCAGCGCGTCTGAGGGCCTGGCGCCGCCGGCTGGAGCGAAGCCATGGAAGTCCGCCTCGGGACTCATGGCCGTAACCACGGCGTCCTCTTCGGCACCATTCGCCTTCATGGTCACCGGGAGCATGAGGGAGACCTGCACACGTTCGACGCCCGTGAGATGGCGAATCTCAGCCGTGCGCGATGAGCCGACGGGCGTCTCGAACGCCGCCATGATGTCCCAGCGGATAACGTCGGTGAACACCGTGTCCAGCACGTAGTCGATAGAGTCGAACATCGCGACTGTGGCCACCGAGAGCACCATGGCAAACGCGATGCCCAGCACCGTGTACGCGCTACGCCTCCGCGCTCGGAAGACGTTGCGCAGCGGGATGCGGAAGGTGAAGGAGCGGGGCAGGATGCCGGAGAGCGCGCGCTCGACGAGCGGGATTCGTCCGCCGGCCAGCGAGAGGTTGGGATCGGAGTGCATCGCCACGGCGGGCGCGAGGCGCGCGGAGCGCCATGCAGGCATCGCGGCCGCGGCGACGCACGATGCGACAGCGAGCGCGACCGCTACGGCCACCACGCCAGGATAGAAGCCGCTCTGCATGAAGGGCAGCCCTAGCATCGATACGTACATCGCCGCTACGCCCTGTGCACCCCACATCCCCAGCCCCACACCCAGAACGCTACCGATCACAGCCACCATGAGCGCGATCGTGAGGTAGTGAAGCAGGATCTGCGAATCGCTGTAGCCCAGCGCTTTTGCGAGCCCGATCTCGCCACGCTGCGCCTGGACCAGCCGTGACAGGGCGATGAACAGCGACATCGCGCTGATTGCCAGCACAAGGACCGGCATTGACCGCGCCATGAGCCGGTTCTGCTCGAGCTCGGACTTCAACCCCGAGTGGCTCGGCATGTCCTCACGCAGGGAGGTCGTTACGAGCCCGTATCCGCGCAGCTCGTCCTCGACGTCTTCTGCAAGCTCCTCGACGTCGGTGCCGGGTTCGGCGCGCACTGCGACGTCGTTGCCCGAGTGCGACGTGCCGAAGAGGCTCTCGACGCCGCGTTCAGTCGTGAAGACGAGCGCGAACGAGCCGGGGGCAGGCAGGTTGCCCTCGCTCTGCATCGCGTACATGTTCTCTGGATCGATGCCGATGCCCACCACGCGCAGGTGCTTGCGCTCACCGTCCACCAGCAGAGTAAGCACGTCGCCCACGTGGGTCTTGGTATCCGATGCGAACTGCATCGAGAGCACGGCCTCGTCGCCCGCCGAAGGGGCCGGGTAGCGGCCACGCTCCACGTGCACAGCGTTGACTTCGGCCTCAGATCCCGACGAGCTGATGACACGCGCGACGGCCTGGTCACCGTTCTTGAGCTCGAGTCCGACATCGCGAACCGTTCGTACGACCGCGGCCTTCACGCCCGGGAGCCGTCGGACCGCCTTTGCGGCGGTAAGCGGGGCGCGGTCCACACGCACGGTGAAGTCGGCGAACCGCAGAGCCGTGTAGGCATGGTCGAGCGAAGCCTTGAGGTTGTAGTAGCCGTTCTGGAACGTGACGTAGCTCGTGATGCCGATAGCGATGAGTGCAATGAGCGCAATGAACTGGCCCTTGTGCGCGCGCATGTCGCGCCAGGCTTTTAGGGTCAGCATGCTGACGCCCCGGCGGCCCATCACCAGGTCACATCCTCCGGGTCGACCGGGTGTTCGTTGAAGGTCTGCGAGACGATATGGCCGTCACGCAGCTGGAGCACGCGGTCGGCAATCGCGGCGAGCGGCTGGTTGTGCGTCACGAGGATGACTGCCGCACCTTGCTCCCGGTTGACCTCGCGTAGCGCGGAGAGCACGAGCTTGCCCGTGCGGAAGTCGAGGTTGCCGGTTGGCTCGTCACCAAGGATGAGCAGCGGGGCCTTGGCCAGTGCGCGAGCTACTGCCACACGCTGCTGTTCGCCGCCCGAGAGCTGAGCAGGAAAGTGAGTCGCTCGTTCTGCGGGTCCCACCTGCGCGAGCAGGTGTTTGGGGTCGCGGTCGGGAGGATCCCCGTCGCGTGACGCGAGGTCGACAGCGAATCGAACGTTCTCCTCGGCGGTCAGCGTTGGAATCAGGTTGAAGAACTGGAAGACGAAACCGATGTACTCGCGCCGAAAGACCGTGAGTTCGTTGCGTGACATGCCCGAGATGTCGCGGCCGCGGAACTCGATCGAGCCGCTGGTGGGTGAGTCGATTC
>DASRYH010000001.1:0-46362 GCA_035687245.1 Coriobacteriia bacterium | reverse complement strand
GCCCCCCCGAGCGACCTGCGACGGCAGTCGAGCCGCCTGAGCCCGCGCTGCCTGCGGAACCGGTGCAGAAGAAGCGCAGCACGCCGATGGTCATCGCAGTGGTCGCTGTGCTCGCGCTCTGCCTCGTCGGCGCGGCAGTCGCGGGTACGATCTGGTCTCAACGCTCCAAGCCGAAGGCCGCCTCCGCAGATCCGGGCTCGCTGGGCTTCGACGAGAAGCCGTTCGACTACGCTTCCAGTGCGCTCGCGAGCCAGACCGCTGCCGCGACACCCGTGCCCGTACCTGAGACCACCGCCGCGCCGGCACCTGAGGCCACGGCCGCCCCCGCGCCGGCCCCCGCCGCGCTCACACCCGAGCTTGCTACGACTACCGTGACGACGATGCTTCAGCATATGCACGACGGCAAGCAGGCCGACGCCTCCGCGCTCGCGACGCCTCGCATGCTCGCTACCGTTGGCAACGACCTCACGTGGTTCGCCCCAGGCCCCGATGTACTCATCTCCTGGGAGGTCAAGAGCGCGGCCGACGAGGGAGGAGTCATGAAGGTCCATCTCGTCGAACAGTGGAACTCGGGCTCGGAGAAGACCGCGTACTCGGTGATTCTCGAAGGCGCGCAGGGCAAGGTCGATAACATCGAATGGCTGAACCAATAGTGTTCACGCTGCAGGCCTAGGGGGAGAGGCGCCGATGAACCGGTTGCTGTCGCTCGTTCTGATCGTTGCGCTCGCCGCACCCACCGTGCTCACAGGGTGCGCGGCAAAGGAAGGTCAGGGCCCGTTCACGACCGACTTCGAACTTACCGGGGCTACGATCGATTCGTTCGTCGACAACGACACCGCGGAGACAGCGATGTGCGGTGGGCCGCTCTATCCGGGCAGCCGCATGCTGCCAGCTCAGAACACCGCTGAGTACGACAAGGCGCGCGCGGCGATGGTCACCAAGGCTAAGTCGGATGCCGACGCGCTCGTCGAAGCGTGCATCGCCGCCCAGCCGGCGATGGCCAAGTTACGCGCCGACTACGTGAACTACCTCGACGAGGTCAAGGCGATCGATGCGTCGATCGACGACACAGCCGCAGCCACGCTCAAGCCACTTCTTGCCAACACCGTGAAGCAGGCGGTGGGGCAGGCGGAGTACTCCGCGCTCGCCAAGCGCGAGGCAGAGCCGACCAAGGCATTCAGCCGCGCGATGCTCGACTATCTTGCCGTCACCAAGGCCGTCGGGCTGGGTGGCGCCTACATCGAGGATCTCAATGAGATCGCCGGTTCTGCTGCGCTCATGCTCCAGGCCTACTCCGCCGACGCGCGCTTCGCCACGCCGAATTCGACGCTGGATGCAGCGATGGAGAAGGACTTCACCGCTGCCTCCAAGGCGCTCGAGCCAGTCGCCGAAGGGCTTGCGAAGGTAGACGACGACATCCGGCGAATCTCTTCGGCAGACCAGTACTTCGCCCGTGAGGCTGTTGGTTACATGGAGTCCGAGGTCGCCAAGCTCAAGCCGGCGGTCGACGGGCTTGCGGCGCGCGAAGGGCTCACCGAGCAAGACGTGGCAGACACCAAGGAACTCTACAACGGCTTTGCGTGGTGGGTGGGCGAGCTCAAAGGCGTCGTTGCCTCGCAAGACGCCACCGACATCGTGGTGGCCGTCAACCCGCGTACCGACCTCAACCCCTTCGGCGTCCAGAAGGCGTATGCGGTTCAGGGCTACACGCCAGGCGCCGACTACGGTAAGGCAGTTGCGGTGCTCACCCAGGAGGCTCCCGCCAAGGAGCAGGGCTATCTTGCGAGTGCCTGGGGAGGCATCAAGAGCGCCTTCGGCAAGGCCAAGACCGGCATCGGGGTCGCGGTGGACACGGCCGGACTCGGCGTTCAGACGATTACTGCGGTGGGCTGCGGTGTCTGGTACGGCAACTCGACCAAGGACACGGCCGATGTGATCGCAGCTGGTGCGAAAGAGGTCGTGGACAACTACAACAAGGGGCTCTCGGGATCCGCGACCATCAAGACAGCGGGCACCTACATCGAGGGTGTCGAGACCGGTGCTGGGCAGGCCGTGGGCAGCGCGGTGGGCGGCGTGCTCTCGTGGGGCGCGGACGCGGCCGGGGCGGGCAAGGACACCCAGAAGACGATCTCCAGCTGGACGAGCTGGGCGACGGGCGGCCTCACCAAGGTGACCGTGGGGATGTTCACCGGCATGGCTAAGGGCATCTACAAGGTCGCCGACAAGGGCTCCTCGACTGCCGACGTCGTCTCAGGCATCGTCGACATTGGCCTGGGCGCGATAGGCGGCAGCAAGGTCATCCTCAAGGCTAGCCAGATACCCGGCCTGACCAAGGGTGCCTATCAGGGCATGAAGCAGCTGGGCCAGGCCATGCTCAACTTGGGCAAGTCGGCAGCCAACGCCGCCGAGCGCAAGGAGCTCGAGGCTGCGCTGAGAGCCACTCTTGCGGCAAAGGGGCTTGCGCCGGCCGCGGTAGACAAGCTCATCAGCGACAGCATCAAGATCGAGATCGCCGAACAGACAGCGAAGGCGCTTGCCGCTACTCGCGAACAGGTCATGAAGAACCTGCGCGACCTTATCGCGGCCGGCGGCAAGCAGTGGTGGACCGACCTGAAGGGCACGATCGCGAGCTCGTGGTCCGACCTGGTCAAGAAGGGCTTCTCCGGCTCGATGCAGGGCTACTTGGACGCTGGTACGACCGTGATGGGGGCGAGCGTCGCGGACTTCGTAGAGAACCTCGTAGCCGCCGGCATCACCGACGCCTGGCTCACTGACTTCGTGAACCAGGCGCTTGCCATTGCACCGGACCCGGGTCAGGTAGATGGCGTCTACGAAGGCTCCATGACCGTCACCAAGATCGACGTGCCCCAAGGCTCGGAGAAGACCGCCGAAGATGCCAAGTGCCTCGACATGTATAAGGAGCTCGAGGGCAAGAAGCTGTCGCTGAAGCTCGATGTGAGTGCGACAGGCGGCACCGTCTCCATGAAGGGCGATGGTGGCAACGGTTCGGGACCGTGCACCTACGACAACGGTGCCATCTCGATGAGTGTCGCCAATCAGGGCTCAACGATCTCGTTCAAGGGCACCGTCAAGCTACGCAAAGAGGGCGGTGTGGCCATGAGCGGCAGCTGGGTGCTGCCCTACAAGGGCACGCCCATCACCATGTACGGCTCATGGACCGCCACGAAGGGGAACTGATCTCGACGTGCACCCTGTGCTGATCGAAGCGACCATCGCAGGGATGCACGTACAGGTGCAGTCCTACACCGCCGCCCTTGTCGTGGGGGCGTTCGCTGGCCTCGTGCTCGCGCTCTGCTTGGCGCTGTGGCGCGGCTTGCCCGTCGGGCGCTCGGCTGCAGTGCTGGTCACCGCCGTCGCCGTCGCGCCGCTCGGAGGCCGTGCGCTTCACGTTCTGACGTCGCCGCAGGCCTACGTCTCCGACCCGGCGCAGGTCTTCGAACCGTCGCTGACGGCGATGGCACTGTTCGGCGCTGTATCAGCCGCGATTGTGGCGGCTGTGGTTGCTGCGGCTCTGCTCCGCGTCGATGTCTGGCGATTGGGGGATGCCGCCGCGCCCGGGATCATGCTGGGTATCGCTTGCGCGAAGATAGGCTGTCTTGCCGCGGGTTGCTGCCACGGTGTCGTGACACACGGACCCTTCGGCGTCGTCTACGGGCTGGGGAGTCCCGCGCATGGACTGCAGATGCTCACGGGGATGGCAGGCCTGCTGGGGCCGGTGCTTCCGGTCTTCGCAAACCAGCCCATGGAGGCAGGCGCAGCACTGGCGCTGGGGCTCGTGGCACTACTCCTCCCGCGCAGGGCCAGCTCCGGCGCGGCGCTGCTCGTCTCGGCAGCCGGATTCGCTGCGGTGCGGCTCGCCTTGCACCCGCTGCGCTGGGAGGCACCGGGCTTTGCGGGAGCGACGCGGGTGTACCAGGTGATCTACGTCGGTGTGATCATCGTCTGCGCAGCAGTATGGGCCGTCCGGCGGGTTGGAGCCCGCCCGCACGGCTCCGAGGCGATCCGCCGGGCTTAGCCTACTTCTTCTTCTTGGGCTTCTGCGGCGTGAAGTAGGCGACCTTGCTCTTCGTCTCTCCGCCACACTCGGTGGTCGCGGTGACCCTCACCTTGTAGCCTGCCGTCGCCTTACCGATGTTGCGAGAGGTCACGGCGTAGCCGTTGGCGTCGGTCGACACGGTGTAGTAGTAGGACTTCGACTTGAAGCGCCACGTGACCTTCACCGGCACGTTCGCGATTGGCACGCCGTCCTTGTCGGTGAGTCTCGTGGCCGCGTAGACCTTCGTCTTCTGCTTCGGCTTCTTGCTGGAGAACGCGGTGCTCATCGCGCCCACCTTCGGCGTGGTGATCATCCAGTTGTTTGCCGAAGACACGACGCCGTTGGTCTTGGTCGCGGCCTTGACGTTGACGACATACCAAAGCGCTTCGTTGGGCAGCGACTGGCTGAGCGACACGGCGCCGTCGGAGTCCGAGTAGTCAAAGGTGTCGATGGGCCCGGAGCTGAAGTTGCTCGTGAAGGTGACGCGCACGCCACGGACCGGCGCGCCATAGGCGTCGGTGACGCGAGCGGTCGCGGTGATCGCCGAATTGGTGCCCACGTAGCGACGCGACAGGCGCACGCTTGAGACAGTCACGTGCGGGGTGCGGCCCTGGCCGCTAGGAGCCGCCGAGATGATGTCGGCGAGGTCGTTGACTGCCCTGCTCACTCGCGCGCGGGTGATGGCGCCCGTGGGTGCTGCAGCCGAACCATCGAAGTTGCCCACGGGGACGGCTTCATCGCTGGGCACGTAGGCGTTGCGAAGAGCGTAGTAGTCGCTGCGTGCAGCGAAGGCGGCCGAAATGGTCATCGCGCGGATGTCGGCGACCGGGCGGCGCTCGCGCGGCACGATCCAGTCGGCGTTCTCGCCGGGGGAGTTGGTGAGCGAGTTCACTACGAGCTCGTAGTCGACGTGCTCGTCATCGTCATCGCCGTACCACAGCGTATGGAAGGGCTGGTTGATGTCGGCGTAGTAGTGGCTCAGCAGGCCGATATCGCGGCTCGCGTCGGCGTAGTTGCCGGTCGCGTACTCGTTGGCGATGCGATCGTAGAGGTCAGAGACCATCTGCGGAGCACCTTGGCCTTTGCGAGTGTTGTCGTAGAAGTGGTTGTTCACATCGCGAAGTACCGTGTCGGGATCGTCGGTGGCGAAACGCGCGGTCTCAGTCTGGATCCACGAGGCGTTCGCGCCTGCGAGCTGGATCGCCTGGTCCAGAATCCAGTCGTGACTGCCGTAGCCGTTGTCGCCCCAGCCGTCACCGTCGGTGTCAGCTCCGTTCGCCCACGCGAACGCCGACGACACTCCGGCGAACAGAAATAGCACGACGATGGTTCCGATGAGAAACGTGCGCTTCACGGTGATTTCCGCCTCCCGGTGGGTTGCACGGTGCATCGTCATCAGGGCGCGGAAAACCACTCCAAACCGAGCTGACGGTTCGTCCAGCATGAGCGCGAAGGCCGCCGAAGGCAAATCGCGACCCACCCGCACTCCCCGCTGAGGCGTGCTATCCTACCCGCGTCACCCCGCCTGTTCTTCCCAAGGACCCACCACACATGACCTCAAGCGATCTCGAAGAGTCCATCTTCGAAGCGCGTCCTGAACATCCCGAAGAGGCTTGCGGCGTCTTCGGCGTCTATGCGCCGGGCGAGGACGTTGCGCGGCTGACCTACTTCGGCCTCCACGCCCTCCAGCATCGCGGACAGGAGTCTGCGGGCATCGCCGTAGGCGACCACGAGACCGTGACTGTCACCAAGAACCTCGGACTGGTCTCGCGCGTCTTCAAGGAGAGCGACCTCGACTCGCTCACCGGCGACGTCGGCATCGGCCACACGCGCTACTCCACGACCGGCTCCTCCACGAGCTGGGAGAATGCGCAGCCGCACCTGTCCACGATCGGCCGTCAGGTCATCGCACTCGCCCACAACGGCAACCTCGTCAACACCACGGTGCTGCGCGACGAGCTCAAGGACCGCGGCATCAAGTTCCGCTCTACCACCGACTCCGAAGTCATCGCGACACTCATCGGAGCGTTCACGCAGCAGCATCACCACATCCGCGGCGGTATCCGCGAGACGATGAAGCTCATCAACGGTGCGTACGGCGTCGTGCTCGTCACCGAAGACGCGCTCTACGCCTTCCGCGACCCGCACGGTGTGCGCCCGCTCGTGCTCGGCAAGCTCGACGACCGCGGGTGGGTAGTCTCCAGCGAGACCTGCGCGCTCGACATCGTCGGCGCCGACTTCGTTCGCGAGATCGAGCCGGGCGAGATCATCAAGATCTCGGCCGACGGTGTCGAAGCCGAGCAGGGCGTCGAGGCGCAGAAGCGCTCGCTGTGCATGTTCGAGTTCGTCTACTTCGCCCGCCCCGACTCCAACCTCTACGACTGTTCGCTCTACGAGGCGCGCCGTCGTATGGGGCAGGCTCTCGCACAAGAGGCGCCGGTCGAAGCCGACCTCGTCATCGGCGTGCCGGACTCCGGCATACCTGCCGCCATCGGCTTCTCGCACGGCAGCGACGTGCCCTACGGCGAGGGTCTCGCTAAGAACCGCTATGTGGGCCGCACCTTCATCTCGCCGAGCCAGACGATTCGGCAGCAGGGTATTCGGCTCAAGCTCAACCCGCTCAAGCACGCGATCGCCGGTAAGCGCATCGTGGTGGTCGACGACTCCATCGTGCGAGGCAACACCACGCGCAAGCTCGTGCAGCTCCTGCGCGACGCTGGCGCTGCCGAAGTGCACATGCGCATCACCTCGCCGCCGGTAGCGTGGCCGTGCTTCTACGGCATCGACACCGACACACGCGATCAGCTCATCGCCGCGACGCACACGGTCGAGGAGATTCGCGACCACATCGGCGCGGACTCGCTTGCCTACTTGTCCTTGCCCGCGATGGTGGCTGCCACCGGCACGAAGGCCGAGGACTTCTGCCTTGCGTGCTTCGACGGGCAGTACCCCATCGAGATTCCCGAGAGCGTCCGGCGCGGTAAGATGGTCTTGGAGAGCTGCGGCTAGTCGAGACGCGACGGGAGGGCTTCGAGCGGTGGGACGGATGTCGTTTCCTGTTCAGTTGCGTGTACTCGTCCTCGTAGCGCTGTGCCTGCTCGTGGTACCCGCGCACGCGCTTGCTGCCGCGCCTGTCGACCAGATCTCCTACTCCTTCGAGCGCCCCGAGTGTCCCGAGGACGAGGATGGTTGGTACGACGTCGCCATCGTGAACACGGATGGCACCGCCACACACGAGCTCACCCTCAACGGCGTCAACAAGGACCAGTCGTGGGCGCCCGACGGAAGCCGAATGGTCGCTCTGCAGTGGGACAAGCACCCTGTACTCTTCCATCCACGCCAGCTCCTCATGCTTCGTGCCGATGGCTCGGACGCGCACATGCTCACGACGTGGCCGCGCAGCATCACCGATGTGCAGTGGTCGCCGGTCTCCTCGAGGGTGATGGCCGTGGCCGACCACGACCCGAACCGCAAAGAGGGCCGCATCATGCGCTACGACGTGAAGACGGGCGCACGCAGCGTGATGTTCCAGAACAGCGACGGCGCGATCATCCACGACATGGCATGGTCGCCCGACGGCACCAAGATGCTGTTCATCCGCCGGCTCAACGGCTTCGACCAAGCGCGAATGCTCGATATCGCCACGGGGAAGGTCTCGATGACGCCGGTCGGTACCGCGCGGACCCGCGCGATCGCGTGGTCTGTGGCTACCGGCGAGCAGGCGTATTCCACGGAGAGCACCATCAAGATCATCACGCCTGCGGGAGCGATCTCCACGCTCGTCTCACTCGGACGCTCCGGCGGTCTGGGTTGGAGCCCCACCGGCGACGCGATCACTTTCGACGGCATCTACGGCGCCACCTCAGGCGTCTACACGATCAGCCGCGACGGCACGCAGGTCAGGCAGCTTCGGCAGGATAACCGCACCGGTTACGGCCAGCGCGACACCGGCTTCGACCCCACGTGGCGGCCGAAGATCACGCGCTCGTCGCCACGCTTCGCCGTGACGTTCCCCGCGTCGTGTGCCTACTACGGCCCCGAGCAGATCACCTATACCCTGCTTGGCGAAGACGAGAAGCCACTGGCTGGCCGCACCATCACGTTGCAGTCGAGCACGGATGGCCGCCTGTGGAGGACGATGGCGATTCGGACGACCGACGCCAACGGCCAGGTGCCCACATGGGCGCGCCCCACGAAGCTGCGCTACTACCGCGCCTTCTACGACGGCGACGCCGAGAGCGCGCAGACGACCAGCCGAATCGGCGCGATCAAGCCGCGCGTCGACGTGAGTAGGCCGAAGATGCCGTCGAAGGTGTCCAAGGGCGTCTACTTCAAAGTCAGCGGAACGCTGCGGCCCTACCATAAGCCCGGCTCGACGCGCACCTCGCCCGTGCGCATCTACTTCTACCGCTGGGAGACCAACGACAGCGGCCAGCAGGAGTGGGTGCTTCGGCGTATCGCCACTGCGGCGTGCAAAAAGTCGAAGACCGGCATGTCGTATTCGACGAAGGTGTCGCTGCCCTTCAAGGGGCAGTGGGCCGCGCGCGCCTACCACCCGGAAGACGACCTGCACTCCGCGACCACTTCCGCCGAGCGTCGCCTCACGGTCAAGTAGCGCATGCTCTCCGCACTCGTGGAGGGCTGGCGCTTCGGCATCGCCTTCAGCCCGGTCTTCTCTGTCGTCGGTTCCGCGCTGTGCGCGGCGCTGCTTGCGCGGTATCCCGGTACGGCGCGCCGGGTCTTCGCCTATGCGACGCTGGCCTGCGCATGGCTGCTCGGAGATGGTATCCGTGCCATAGGGCAGGCGCGAGGAGTGTATGATTCACACTCAACATCGGCTGTGCAGTGGACGATGATCGTGGTGTGGGTGCTCGTCGGGTTCCTGGTGGGTTACGTGCTTCCAGCGTGGGCCGGCACTTTCGTTGGCAGACGCGTGACCTTCGGTACTGGATGGATCTCGGCGGCGGTGATTGCCGCAAGCGTCTCGACGGCACTTGCGGCAGTCGCAGGCGTCTTGTGACATTTGGCGCTTGGTTCTTTGCTCAGGCTCGTTGAAGTAGTGCCGGACGAGCACAGCAGGAGGAGTGACTCCGCGTGTCGTCGCAGTACCGCAGGGGTAGCAGGGAAACCTACAAGATGGACTTGCAAGACAGGCTCTATGCCTTCGGCGCAGGCATCGCGGCGATCGCGAGCCCTCCAACCGTCGTAGGCGTGCTACTCGCCATCAAAGTGCTCGCCGCTCGTCGGCTGATGCTCGGCCACATCTGGGGCATGGGCTTCATCGCCGACGTACTCGCGGTTGTGGCAGTCGTCGCCCTCAGCTACTCATTCGGCGAGCGTCATGGACGTCGCACTCTCGCAGTCCTCGCCTCGCTCATCTCCGTCGCGCTCGTCATCGGCGTGCTCTACGAGTCCTACTTCGATCAGGTGCCCGCGCTGGGGATGCTGGCACTCGCCAAGCAGGCTCTCTCTGTGGGTGAGGACGCGTCGGCGCTATTCACGTGGCGCTACTTGCTCTTCCTCGCCGATCTGCCCGTGATCCTCTTTGCGGCGTTCGCCTTCGACATCTTCTACGAGACCGAGCCCACTGACGTTCGTCGCCAGCTCGCAATCGGCGGCGCCTCGCTCGCCGTGGTCGCGCTCTTTGGCGTGAATGCGTTTCGGACACCGGACTCGGGCGACACGATCACCGCGTCCTATCGCCACGGCATCGTAGGGTTCGAGCTCTCCTCGCTCGTGCCGCGCCATGACGAGGCGACCGAGAAGGTCGCCAACAGCCGCGCGTCGATTCTGCAGGCACAGATCGACGAGACCACCGGGCGCCAGTACGGGGGTCGACGGCCACTTGCACCGAACAAGGGCGCGTTCGCCGGCAAGAACCTGATCATGATCCAGGTAGAGGCGCTGCAGGCTGGCTGCATCGGCGCTTCCATCAACGGCCAGGAAGTGACGCCGAACCTCAACCGGCTCGTTGCCAGAGGCCTCTACTTCCCCAACACCTACTCGCAGATCGGGCGCGGCAACACCTCCGACGCCGAGTTCATGAGCAACACTTCGCTCTACCCGTGCGAGCAGCAGGCGTCTTCGGTCGCGTATGCGACCAAGGAGCTTCCTTCGCTGCCACGGCTTCTGAACGACCAGGGCTACGACACCTTCACGCTGCACACCAACGACCCGCGCTTCTGGAACCGCTTCCAGCTCTACCCGGCGCTTGGCTTCAACAGCTACTACGACAACTCGTTCTTCGGCGACCAGGACTTCATCGCCTACGGTGCGAGTGACTACGTGCTCTTCGACAAGGGTCTCAACGTGCTGATCCAGGCGTCGCAGGCCGAGCGTCCGTTCTACGCACAGTTCGTGACGACCTCGTCGCACTACCCATTCCGCGAGGCGGCAGCGCGCGGTTCGCTGATGCTTGCGGGTGCCGAAGGCGACTCGCAGACCGGTCAGTACCTGCGCGCGATGAGCTACGCCGACGAGCAGATCGGCTGGTTCATGGAACGGCTCGAGATGGCGGGGCTCGTCGACAACAGCATCATCGTTGTCTACGGCGACCACTTCGGCATGCGCTACGAAGGCGCGACCGATGTCGATCTCGCTTTGCGCCGTCAGCTGCTGGGACACAACTACAGCCGCGCGGAGTTCTTCAACATCCCGCTCATCGTGCTGGCGCCGGGGCAGCAGCCCCGCACCGACCGTGTCGTACTTGGGCAGATCGACATCATGCCGACCGTCTGCGACATGCTGGGCGTCGACCTCGCCGAGACGCCGCACTTCGGACGCAGTGCGTTTGACGACACCCCCACGCTGCTGACACGCCCGAGTAGCATGCACCTGTTCATCGACGACCAGATGCTCTATCTCGCAGGCGTGACAGAGGGCGAAGACCGCTGGTACTCGCCCGTGAACCAAGTGAAGCGCCCCGGAGGCTCCGTGCCGGCGCTCATCGACAACACCACGTCGCTGCTCCACCTCTCCGACGCCTACGTCCGGCAGCTGCCGGAGCGCGAGGGTGCCACCGGCGAGATCGGGCGCGTGCCCTATCTCGATCAGGACATCGAGCTCACTCCCTTCCGCTAACGCGTCTTTCGGGCCGCACTCTCGGCCCTTTCGGCGGCTATACTGAGGGCGCGGAATAGACGTTTCCGCACGTTCACGTATGCGACGAAGGGGCCTGTACTCATGACCGACGATCGCCGCCAGCTCACCTACCAGGACTCCGGGGTCGATACTGCCGAAGGTGCGCGCGCTGTCGAGCGCATTCGCGAGAGCGTTCGCTCGACCTACCGGCCCGAGGTGATCGGCGACATCGGCGGCTTCGGAGGCATGTTCTCGGCTGCGGCTTTCAAGGACATGGAAGAGCCGGTCATGGTCTCGGGCACCGACGGCGTGGGCACCAAGCTCAAGCTCGCGCAGATGCTCGGCCGCCACAGCACGGTCGGCATCGACCTTGTGGCGATGTGCGTCAACGACATTCTCGTCACCGGCGCCGAGCCGCTCTTCTTCCTCGACTACGTTGCGGTGGGCAAGCTCGATAGCGACCGGATGGCCTCGATCGTGGGCGGAATCGCGGAAGGCTGTCGCCAGGCGGGCTGCGCGCTCGTAGGCGGCGAGATGGCCGAGCACCCCGGCACGATGGACGCCGAAGACTACGACCTCTCCGGCTTCTGTGTGGGCGTGGTTGACCGGCCGAAGGCGATCGACGGCAGCACGGTCAAGCCGGGTGACGTCGTCTTGGGCTTGGCCTCGAGCGGCCTGCACTCCAACGGCTTCTCGCTCGTGAGGCGCGCCGTCATCGAGGGCCACGAGGCCGAACTCACCATCACGCGCGTGGACCTTGGCGGCCTCACGCTGGGCGAGGCGCTGCTCACGCCCACACGCATCTACGTGAAGTCGATTCTCGAGCTGCTGCGAAGCGGCGTCGCGGTCAAGGCGATGGCGCATATCACCGGTGGAGGCATCACAGAGAACCTCGACCGCGTGCTGCCGAAGGACTGCGACGCGCTCGTCTCGCGCGGCTCGTGGCCGGTACCGCGTGTCATCGAGTCGGTAGTCGAGGCTGCGGGTATGGTCGAAGACGAGGCCTATAAGACGTTCAACATGGGAATCGGCTTCGCGCTCGTGCTTGATCCCGCCGTCGCGCCCGAGGCAGCCATAGCGTTGCGTGCGGCCGGCGAGCGGGTCTTTGAGATAGGGGAGATCGTGGAGGGTTCGGGAGGGGTGGTCTACCGATGACTGGCGGCCGTCTGGCACTTGGAGTTCTCATCTCCGGTTCCGGCACGAATCTGCAGGCGATCATCGACGAGATCGAGGCTGGACGGCTCGACGCTCGCGTTGCGGTCGTCATCTCCAGCCACGAGGAGGCACGGGGCATCGAACGCGCCCGCAAACACAACATCCCCGCGGTCTTCATCGACCGCCGCGACTACGACTCCCCGCGCGCGTACAACCAAGCGCTTCTCGACGAGCTTCACGGCGCAGGCGTCCAGCTCGTGGTCATGGCGGGCTACATGCGGCTACTGGGCACTGAGGTGCTCGAGGCGTTCCCATACGGCGTCATCAACCTGCATCCGACGCTGCTACCGTCGTTCCCCGGCGCCAACGGAATCCGCGACGCCTTCGAGCACGGTGTGAAGATCACCGGCGTGACCGTTCATTTCGCCGACGAGAACTTCGACGAAGGTCCGATCATCGCGCAAGAGTGGGTACGCGTTGACGAGGACGACACGATCGAGTCGCTCGAGAAGAAGATCCACGAGGTCGAGTACCGCATTCTGCCCAAGGTCATCGGCTGGATTGCCGACGACAAGGTGCGGCTGCGCGGCCGCCGTGTGTGCATCGACTGCGGCGAGGCACCGACAGCGATCATCTAGGACGGTGGCGTGGACATCCTCACCGCGATAGGCCTGGCGCTGCCAGCTGGCCTGAATGCCTACATCCCGCTGCTCGGGCTTGCTGTCGCCGAAAGGCTCGACGTCGTCGCGCTGCCGGAGCCGTGGAGCCAGCTGGGCGAGTGGTGGGCAATCGCGCTCATCGCCGTGCTGCTGGCCGTGGAGATCGCCGCCGACAAGATCCCCGCGGTCGACCACGTCAACGACGTCATCCAGACCGTGGTGCGCCCGGCGGCCGGTGCAATCGTGGCCGTCGCCGCCAGTGGGCAGGCGGGCCAGAACTACCCGCTCGTGATGGTGGCGTTGGGCATCCTGCTCGCAGGCGGCGTACACGCTATCAAGGCGAGTTCGCGCCCTCTCATCAACGCCACCACCGGCGGTGCAGGTGCCCCCGTGGTGAGCGCTGCCGAAGACGGCATCGCGCTTTCGGCAACCGCCATCGCGCTGCTCGTGCCGGTACTCGTGGGCGCCGTGATCATCGGAGCCGTCGGCTCCGGATGGTGGGTGTATCGCCGAAGGCGAACGATCCCAACGCGCTGATGCGACGCTTCGCGCGGGCACTGCTTCCCGCCGAATACTCCACCCTGCTATATTCGCACCTGCGCCTCAGGGTAGGCGCACGGGACTCAAACAAGGGGAAGGAGGCCGTATGAGGAATACGGTCCAGAAATTCGCGGCCCTTGCAGCCGTTGCTGCGCTGCTCGTCGGCGCCGTGGGGTGTAGCAAGCCGGCCACCTCTGAGAAGGTTTCTGCGGAGAACGCGCCGACGGAGACCAAGACGGTCAAGATCGGTTTCGCGGCTCCGCTCACCGGCGACAACGCAGTCTACGGCGAGGGCATGAAGCGCGCCGTCGAGCTCGCTATCGACGAAGCCAACGCTTCCGAGCGCGCCAAGGAGCAGGGCATCGTCTTCGAGATCGCCGCAAGCGACGACGCGGGCGACCCGAAGCAGGCCGTCAACGTCGCCAACCAGCTCGCCGGCAACACCGGCGTCGTTGGCGTAGTGGGTCACTTCAACTCCGGCTGCTCGATTCCGGCTGCGCCGGTCTACGAAGAGGCGAGCCTGGCCATGGTCAGCGTCTCCTCGAACCCGCAGCTCACCGCCACCGGTCTTGAGAACGTCAACCGTGTCGTTGCCAAGGACGACGCGCAGGGCGGCTTCGCCGGCGAGCTCGCAGGCAAGCTCGGCTACAAGAAGGTCGCCTTGATCGACGACGCGACCCCGTACGGCCAGGGTCTGGGCACCGAGTTCAAGAAGGCCTTCACCGCCAAGGGCGGCGAGGTCGTCTCCGAGGATCGCATCCAGCCCAAGGAAGTCGACTTCTCGGCTCTGGTTACCAAGCTCAAGAAGGAGGGCCCCGACGCCGTCTACTACGCCGGCGCGCACACTGAGGGCGCTCTGATCACCAAGCAGATGAAGGAAGCCGGCCTCGAGGTTCCCGTCATGGGCGGCGACATGCTCTACACGCCCGAGTACATCAAGATCGCGACCGCCAAGAACGCCGAAGGCGATATCGCAACCTCCTTGGGTCTGCCGCTCGACCAGCAGCCGAAGGGCGCCGATTTCAAGCAGGCCTACGAGGCGAAGTACAACAAGTCGCCTGAGGCATACGACAGCTACGCCTACGACTGCGCCAACATCATCATCCAAGCAGTCCTCAGCACGGGCACCGAGCGCGCCGACGTCATGAAGGCGGTGCGCACCGGTACGCTTACCGGCGGCGTCACCGGCGACATCTCGTTCGACATGAACGGTGACAACAAGGAGCAGGTCATCTCGGCCTACAAGGTCACTGATGGCGAATGGAAGCAGATCCAGGAGTAGGGTCGCATCCACGCTCGACTGAACCGTTGATGCCCCGCCTTCGGCCGAACACCGGAGGCGGGGCTTCTTCTTCCGAATCATCCGTTACAATTGCGGCGTTCACCCGCCGTCTCACGTCCCAGGGGGTCCATCTCATGCCGCAGGTCGCTATCAAGCGCGCACTCGTCTCGGTCACCGACAAGACCGGTGTCGTCGACTTCTGTCGCGCGCTGTCCGAGGAGTTCGGTGTCGAGATCGTCTCGACTGGTGGCACCGCTAAGGTGCTTGCCGAAGCGGGGCTCTCCGTCCGCCCGATCGACGACCTGACGGGCTTTCCCGAGATGATGGACGGCCGCGTGAAGACGCTGCACCCGCGAGTGCACGGCGGCCTGCTCGCGCGCCGTGACGTGCCCGAGCACATGGCAGCTGCCGAAGCGCACGGCATCGGCATGATCGATCTGGTGTGCGTGAACCTCTACGCCTTTGAGGCCACCGTGGCCAAGGAGGGCGTGACCGAGGAAGACGCGATCGAGAACATCGATATCGGCGGCCCTTCGATGCTGCGCAGCTCGGCGAAGAACTTTGCGAGCGTGACGGTCGTGACGGAGCCTTCGGCCTACGACGCGATCCTCGCAGAGATGCGGGCCAGCGGCGGCGCCACCACGCTCGAGACGCGCCGCGAGCTCGCGACGCAGGTCTTTGCCAAGACCAGCGCCTACGATTCGGCGATCTGGATGTACCTGTCGGGCTACAAGCAGACGGCGTTTCCCGAGGAGGTCCGCTTCCGCCTCGAGAAGGTTCAGGACCTGCGCTATGGCGAGAACCCGCACCAGGGCGCCGCGTTCTACCGCTTCATGGACTCCAAAGAGCACACGCTCGCCCGCGCCGAGAAGCTGCAGGGCAAGGAGCTCTCCTACAACAACTACCTCGACACCGACGCGGCATGGACCGGCGTGCGCGAGTTCGCCGAGCCCGCAGTCGTGATCATCAAGCACCTCACGCCGTGCGGCACCTGCGCCGACGACGACATCGTCGTGGCCTACCAGCGTGCGCACGACGCCGACCCCGTGAGCGCGTACGGCGGCGTCATGGGCTTCAACCGCACCGTCACCGAGGCTGTTATCGAGGCGATCTACGCCAACAAGCAGTTTGTCGAAGTCATCGTCGCTCCTGACTACGAGCCCGCAGCGCTCGAGCTGCTCGCGCAGAAGGAGAACCTGCGTGTGCTCAAGACCGGCGGCATCCGCCCGGTTGCTGGTCACTACGAGAGCCGCGCGGTCGAAGGCGGTTTACTGGTGCAGATGAGCGACGCCGTCGTCGAGGATCCGGCCACATTCACCGTCCCCACCAAGCGCCAGCCTTCCGCCGACGAGATGCAGCAGCTTCTCTTCGCCTGGCGCGTCTGTAAGACCGTGAAGAGCAACGCGATCGTGCTCGCGAAGGACAACGTGACGGTGGGCGTGGGCGGCGGGCAGCCCAACCGCGTGAACTCCGCGCGCATCGCCGTGGATCAGGCCGGCGACCAGGCCGCAGGCGCAGTGGCTGCAAGCGACGCCTTCCTGCCCTTCGCCGACACCCTCGAAGTCGTTGCGGCAGCCGGCGTCACCGCGCTCATCCAGCCCGGCGGCTCCATCCGCGACGAGGAAGTCATCGCCAAGGCTGACGAGCTTGGTGTGGCGCTCGTCTTCACCGGCCACCGCCACTTCCGTCACTAGCACGCAGCCTCGGCCTTCACCGAAGCCTCTCATACGACTTGCCGAAAGGGCGCCGCGTGCGGCGTCCTTTCTGCTGCCAGCGCAGGCCGCCCGCGGCATCACAATCGCTGCGGCCGCCTGTCAGCATATGGATGCGGCTTCAACGTTCAGGTTGCGGTTCGGTGACACCGGCGGAAGTGGGGTTATCCTCGGGTGGTACGCCGCTTGCGACAAGGGGAGTTGCAGGCATTCGAAGCAACCGTCTGGGGACACTATGATTCGCACCCGCACTGGTTCGAGCCGACACATGATCCGCGCGATCCTCGCGCTTGCTGTTGCGTTGACCGCGCTGCCGTTCGCGCCGGTCGCGGCGATGGCTGAGACCTACGACCCGATGCTGGCCGTTACCGACGGCAACATGCGTCACTACGACTCCATGTCGCAGGCGCAGATTCAGTCGTTTCTGGAAGCGAACAACGGTCCGCTGAAGGCCCCCGAGGTCTCCAGTGTCACGACCGACTATGCGGGCGTGCAGAAGCCGCCGGCCCAGATCATCTACGAGGCCGCGCAGATCTGGAAGATCAACCCGAAGATTCTGCTGGCGACGCTCCAGAAGGAGCAGAGTCTCATCGAGTCGCCCGTCACACCCAAGACACTCCAGTACCGCCTCGACAACGCGATGGGCTGCGGTGTCTACGACTCCGACGGCGACGGGGACGTCGATCGCAAGTACCCCGGTTTCGGACCGCAGGTCTACCACTGCGCGCGCAGCTACGACAACTACGGTGAGGGCAAGACGCAGACTCATAATGGGCAGACATGGGGACCGATCGTCGGTACCTTCACGGCCGGCGTGACGAGGAAGCAGATCTACGACTACACCCTCAAGCAGAAGGTCTACGTCTACCCGAAGAACATCGCGACCTTCAAGCTCTACACGTACACGCCGTACAGCTCAGGGCCCAAGACCACCAACACGCTCTACACGAAGTACTTCGGCTCGCCGCTCTCGAATCCGCGATACCGGCCGATCTTCCGGTTCAAGAAGCTCAGCAGCGGCAGCTATCTCTACACGGCGTCTGTGAGCGAGCGCTACAAGCTCCAGCTGTCTCCGAAGTCCTGGCGCTACGACGGCACATGTTTCTCCAGTGACTCTTCGGCAACCACTGAGACGACTCGCCCGGTCTACCGCTTCTACAACTACACGACGAAGAAGTACTCGTTCACGACGTCGGAGTCGCTCAGGAAGTCGCGCACCACTGCCAAGGCCGCCAAGACGTGGAAGTACAGCGGCGTGGCGTTCCTCGTGGGCAAGGGCGATTCGGCAGGCGCTGTGAAGGTCTACCGCTTCCGTTCCAAGAAGTCAGGGCACGTGTTCCTGACGAAGTCGGACGCTACCGTGGCGAAGTACCGCACGAAGGCCAAGGCGAAGATCTGGAAGTACGAGGGCGTCGCCTACTATCTGCCGCGCGTGGCAGAGACGACGCCTACGCCGACGCCGTAGGCGGTGGTACGGCCGCCGCGGCGGCCGCAGTCATCACGCCTTCGGCAGCGAAGCGCTCGAGCAGCCGCTTGAGCAGCTCGTGGCGCACCATGATGCGGTCGGGGTAGCTCAGTACGCGAATCGCGATGTTGAGCTGAAGGCCGGTGGGCGTGATCGCGGCGAAACGGACCGACGGCTCCGCGTCGGGTACGACGCCTTCGCAGTCGGCCATCACCGAGTCCGCAACTTCATACGCGATGCGCTCCACGAGGTCGAGGTCGGCCGCAGGCGAGATCTGCACAGGCACGAGCAGCACGTGCTCGCTGTCGAGCGTTGTGAAGTTGGTGACCCGAGAGCGTCCGATGACGGAGTTGGGCACGATGACGACGTCGTTGGAGGCCGTGCGGATGGCGGTGTTTCGCCAGGTCACGTCGAGGACCGTGCCCTCTTCGAGCGTTTCGAGCCGAATGAGGTCGCCTGGCTCTATCTGGCGCGAAGCCAGCACCTGGATGCCGGAGAATACGTTCTCGAGGGTAGGCTGAAGCGCGAGGCCCACGGCCAAGCCGCCGACGCCCAGCGCGGTGATGATCGGCGTGATCGAGACGCCCAGCGTGCCAAGCAGGACGGCGATGCCCAGCACCCACACCATGCCGCGCGTGAGGTTCACGAAGATCGAACTCGATGGCAGCCGTGATCCCTCGCGCTCGGTGTAGGCGCGCACCACCCCTGCGAGGATGCGGGCTGCAAACGCGGTCGCCGCGAGCACTGTCATGACTTTGATGCCGGCCACCACGTTTCGGCGAACCTCGTACTGCATGTCGATTCGCAGCAGGGCGAGATGAACGCCGAAGAGCAGGCCGGCGACGCTCGGTGCGCCGTGCAGGCCCTTGGCGATCGCGCGTCCTGCCGCCCAGCCGCGGCTGCCGGCCGATGCGTTGATGGCGCGAAAGACCAGCTGGTCGACGATGAATCCTGCGAGTATGACGATGCCGGCGACGATCAGGGCGTCACCGGTGTTGTCGGGCAGATTGTTGGCGAAAGACACGTTGCACCTCCGCCGCACATGCTAGCATCGCCGCTCGCGCGTGCGACCCGCACGCAGGTGAAACGTCACTTGATGCCCACACGATTGACCGTCGCCGAATACGCCGATACACTATCGCTCGCTTCGCGCCCGCGCGGGGCAAAGATAGGGCACCAACCCGCAGGGCACGTTCCGGGCCGTTAGCTCAGTTGGTAGAGCAGGGGACTTTTAATCCCAAGGTCGCAGGTTCGAGACCTGCACGGCCCACCACATACGCCCCCATCGTCTAGTGGCCAAGGACTCCGCCCTTTCAAGGCGGCAACAGGGATTCGAATTCCCTTGGGGGCACCATGAACTCAGACGGGGACCAGCTGGTCCCCGTTTTTCGTCAACTCGTACTCGTTGGACGCTTTCCCGATGGTTGAGTGCCGCGGTGGCGGCTAGTGTGTCGCGTGACGACAACGCCCCATCTGGAAGGCAGGCCCGCAAACGTGGCCGTAGAGACACCCAAGACCCTTCGGCAGCGCTTCCACGCGCTGTCTAACCCCGGCAAGGCCCTCGTGTTCGTGATCCCGCTGTGTGTAGTGGCGCTGGCTGTCGCCGCAATCGTCGTGGGTGGTTCAAGGCCGGAGGCGGCAAGACCGGTAACTGTGGAGAAGCCGTCGGTCGCCAAGAGCGTCGAGAGCTCTGCGAGCACCTCGATGCCCGAACTCCCGCCGGGCCATCCTTCGATCGGTGCCAGCGGCACGGCTGCGGCGTCCTCGGCGGCATCGGGCTCGAAAAGCGGCTCGGGCTCGAGTGACTCGAAACCGAGCAGCTCATCGAAGAGCTCAAGCAGCGGCTCAAAGAGCTCCGATCAAGCAGCTGCTCCCAAGAATCCAGTCGAAGTCGCCGCCGAGAAGATCCCGGCAGACGCCGTTCGACCGCCGGGTGATCTCAGCGATGCATGGCGCCTGAAGATCGCCAAGGAGCTTGCCGCTGCTGAAGAGCGCGCGACCGCCGAGGCCGATGCCAAGTTCCCCACCGACCCGAAAAAGGGCGGCAGCAAGGGCAATTCGGCGGCGAATAAGGAGCTGCAGTCCGAGCTCGTCACGAAGTACCAGAACGAGATCGCGACGAAGTACAAGCTCACCTCGGACGAGCTGATCTCGATTCTGATCCTCGAGGTGCCGTCCCTGCAGTAGGTCGCTTCAGGGTGTGTGGCAGACCCTCGCTCCCCCCGGTGCGAGGGACCTGCCGGTGAACGCACTCGCCAACTTGGGGGTGGGTCCGCGCGTCCTTGAGCATGGTCGCACTGGGACCTTACCGAAACCTTACCAACAGGCGGTGCGGGCCCTGTTCGGGCTTTTCGGCGAGGGATATGGCGGGCGGACGCAGCGGCCTGTAAGGTATACCAGCCCCCATCGTCTAGCGGCCAAGGACGCCGGTCCCTCAGATCGGAAACGGAGATTCGAATTCTCCTGGGGGCACCATCTTCACTCTCGGGTCGGAGCTGATCGATGATCTCGATGCGCCGCTACACCCGTCTCACCGCCGCAGTCGTTCTTGCGACCGCGCTGTTGGTCCCCGCCTCGGCATCTGCCGAAGTGACCGCGCCCGCATTCTCCACGACCCGCGCGATGGCCCACATCAAGCGGCTCGTTGCCAACGGCCCGCGCAAGGCGGGGAGTTCGGCAGAGCGCAAGGCCGGCGACTACGTGATCGCGCAGCTGAAGTCTTACGGCTACACGGTGCGCACGCAGAGCGTGAAGATCCCGTTCTCCCGCACCTCGCGCAACATCATTGCTGAGCTTCCCGGCAGCGGGGACCGCATCGTGGTGGTGGGCGCGCACCTCGACTCCAAGGTGCCGGCACCCGGCGGCAACGACAACGCGTCTGGTGTTGCGGTGATGCTCGAAGAGGCGCGTGTTCTGGCCAAGTCCACGCCCGACGCCACGATTCGCTTCATCGCATTCGGCGCCGAAGAGCGTTGCGGCACGAAGCCCACCCAGCATCACTACGGCTCGCGCGCCTACGTGAAGTCGCTGTCTGCCGAAGAGCTGGCGCGCGTGTCGGCGATGCTCTCGGTCGACATGGTGGGTTACGGCTCGACGTTCAACGTGCGGACGATGAAGCGTGGCCCGATGACGCTCGTGACCTCACTCAAGGCATGGGGCAAGTCGCATGGCGAGACGCTGAAGTTCCTCAAGGACGAGGGCGCGGACGGCTGGAGCGACCACGAGGCCTTCGAGATGAAGGGCGTGCCGGTCGCATGGCTCGAGTGGCGCTACGACCCGAAGTGCCACACCAAGGGCGATACCTACAAGCACGTCTCGTCGAAGAAGATCGGGCGCACCGGCCGGTTCGTGCGCAGCTACCTGCTCTCGCTCGACAACGCCAAGCTGTCGGTGATTCGGCCGTAGCTGGCGCTCGTGCCGCTCCCTGCTAGAATGAGCGACGCTCTTTGGGCACGCATCACGAATACGGGCGATTGGCGCAGCGGGAGCGCAGGTCCCTTACAAGGACAAGGTCGGGGGTTCAAATCCCTCATCGCCCACCACGAACTTGCGGAAGCCGGCTCCCTCACGGGGCCGGCTTCTCTCTACCTGAAGCAGTCTCGATCATAGAGCGCGTAGAAGCACGGTACTGTCGACTGCTGCATGCCGAATCGCCACGGAGGACCGACTCGCCTCGCCGCCCAGCGACTTCCACCGAAGAACGACGTCCAGGTTAGGTTCATAGGCGTCGCCGTGATGGCGTAGCCAAACGCAACCGGCTCGTACCACGTGTCGCTGAGGATCTCGGCCGGCGTGATCGGGGTACCGTCGGCACGCCGCACGTCGCCTGCCAGTATCACGCTGCCGTCATTGGTCTGCGCCGATTCGGCAGCATAGGTGCCGACGCCTTGCCGAATCACCTTGTAGCGCGAGTCGACAACATCCACTGTCGGGCCGTAGAAGTCCGTCGCACCCGGGTCGACGTAGAGGCGCGTGACGCCGCTGCTGCTCGCGGGCGCATGAAGCGACATCGGAGAGAAGTAGCCCCACTTGTGCCCAGCGAGCATCACCACTGCGGCAAATGCCACCGGTACGAGAAGCGCCGCGGAGACGGCTACCGGCCACTTCGGCACGCGTGAGGTCAGCGCATCGAAGGCGTGGGCGGCAGCGAGGGCGGCTACCGGGCCGAGCGGGAGCAGGTAGTAGGAGTGCTGGTGGAAGACGACGTACCACGCGACGTAGCCGACGCACATCGAGATCACGAGCTTGTCGGCAGGACCATGGCGACGCGCCTGCATTACCAGGCCGATGACTGCGAGCAGCGCGACTGCGGGGAACAGCATTGCGAGCAGTTCGCCGCCGAGGAATGTGGTCCAGAAGGTCGTGCCGTAGCCCATCGCCGTGCTGGTCTGAGAGATGCTGGCTGCGTTGGCGAACATCTGGCCCGCCTTGTTGGTGACCGCCTGGACGAGGAACCATGGAGCGCCGACGGCGACGAAGGCAACGCCAAAGCGCCATACTCGCGGATTCTTCAACCACCTCAGACCGCTCGCGCTCCACGTCTCCCACATGAACAGCGCGGCAACCGCCACGACCGCTGCCTGTTTGGTGAGCAGGCACAAGCCGAGCATCACGCCGGCGGCGATCGCAGAACCATTCGAGCCGGTGCGAGCGGCCACGACATACAGCAGCACGCTGCCGACCATGAGTGCCACGAAGAGCGGGTCCACTTGAATGTTGTGGTCGACCATCACGACGCCGGGCATGACAGCCACCAGCGCTGCCGCGATCGTGCCGACGCGGTCGGTGTAGAGCAGTCGGCCGAGCAGGAACGTCGCGTAGACGGTGACGACGCCAGACGCAACGCTGACCGCGCGTGCGCCGGCTACCAGCGGCGCACCCAACCTGTAGAGCAGCGAAACGAATAGCGGGAAGAGCGGCGGGTTGTTGACGTCGAGCGGGTGCGTCAGCCAGCCGAAGAAGGGCTGCTGCGCCATGCGTCGCGCCAAGTCGATATAGAAGCCCTCGTTGAAGACGTGGAAGCCGCCAGGCGGCTCGGAGAGGCGCGCGCCGCGCAGAATCAGGGCCACCAAGAGCATCGCCCCCAGGCCCGTCCAGCGTCGCATGTCCATCTTCGGCAGCAGGGCCGCCTTCACACTACTGCTCATCGTTTCCCTTGCCATAGAGGTCCTGCTTGTTCACCTTGTCGTGGGCGTCCACGGTCGATTCGGCGTCGAAACGGGCGCGCGATGCGACAGCGGCCTTCCGGAACTTGGTGTAGTCGGAGAAGAAGTGCAGCTCTCCGGCCATGTAGTCGTAGAAGAAGTAGTAGACGTCAGCATCTTGCGACATGGCCGACGCGACGGCGAGACTCTCATCGCTCACCGCACAGATTGGGCCCGCGGGCAGGCCGTCTGTTGTGTAGGTGTTGTACGCGCTTTTCACCTCGACGTCCTTGTTGAGCAGGTAGGGGCGCTGGAAGCCCACCGCGTACTCGGCGGTCACGCAGGACTGAAGCCGCTGGTGGTCGCTGAGGCGGTTGAGGAAGGCAGCGGCGACCTTGTCGCGACCGTCTCCACCCAGGCACTCGGCATCGACCATCGACGCGAGCGTGAGGCGCTCGCTGAGCGAGAGGTCATTGGGTTTGGCTACCGACTCCGCAACGCGGGCGTAGCGCCCTTCAGAGGCTGTCACCCAAGTGGCGACTAGCTCGTCGAGCGCGGAGTCCTCGCGGACTTCGTAGGTGCCCGGTGAGATCATGCCCTCCATACGCCGAAAGCCCTTGGCGTCCTTGCTGATGAGGTCGGATGAAGCGGCGGCGAGTTGCGATTTCACGGCTTCATCGGTTAGCTCAAACGCCTTGGCGAGCTGCGGCACGATGTCGCGCTCGAGCTGAGAGCCGCGCTTCACAGTGATCGTGGCGACGAGCTTCGGCTTGGGGGCGGGCTGCCCTGCGCTCGCTGTCGAGGCCGAAGGGTCCGGGGCCTTCGCTCGCTCGGCGCTGCCGGGAGTACAGCCGACAAGGAGCAGCGCGGCAGCGATGGCTGCAAGCGCGACTCTTCGCATGCTGACTCCTTTCGGCGAGCGTGGATTCTCAGACTAGCAGTATCAGGTTGGATAGACGCTGCGCGTCGGGCTTGCCGAGGGCGGGTGGCTACAAGGTAGATGAACGAGGCGTTTGCACCCGCCGCGGTCTCGGCTACTCGCCGTGCGCGGGGGGCTTTCGGTGGGCTTTGGTCTGCGCGCGCTGGGTCTTTGCGGTCAGCCGGCGCTGGACGGCGGCCTTCGAGGGCCGGGTGCGCTTGCGGGGCGGCGGGGGAGGAGCCATGAGGCGCTCGATGCGTGCGCGAAGGCGTTCGAGGGCGAGATTCTTGTTGCGAAGCTGGCTGCGCTCCTCGCGGCACACGACAACGAGCCCCGTGGGCACGTGCGTGAGGCGGACTGCCGAATCGGTCGTGTTGACGCCTTGTCCGCCGGGGCCGCTCGCGCGAAAGACATCGACGTCGCACTCGGCTAGCAGCGCGGCGTCGGTATCGGGAAGTACATATCCGTCGGGTATCTGTGCGCTCACATCTCTATGTTGATCGCGTCAACGGGGCAGGATTCGGCGGCCTCACGGGTGCAACCGTACAGCTCGTCGCCTGGCTTCTCAACGATGACATGAGCGAGTCCGTCGTCTTCGAGCCGGAAGACCTCGGGGCAGGCATCCTCGCAGTTGCCACATCCGATGCAGAGATCGTGATCGACGACGGGCTTCATGGCGGGCTCCTTGTGTATGCGTCGGCGGCCGGCGGCTTTGCTAGTCTGTACCGGGTTTCTACCCGCGTACTCGTGCGGCGAAGCCCTGCGAGCGCGTTCATACGGCGTTCACATCTTGCTGATACGGTCTGCGGGACTTGTTAACGTGTGGTCTGTTCGGGAGGTCGGATGAGCACCAAGAAGATCATCGCGCTGGTTGCCGTGGCTCTCGTTTTGGGATTCGCTCTGGGCAGCTTCGGCATCGCTAACGCAATCACGCCGAAAGCAGCGCCTGCGGCTACCGTGTCGGCATCGGCCGCTGCATGTGCCGACTGCTCGAACGCCACCCCCTGCCAGACGGGTGCGGCTCAGGCTGCGACGTCCTGCACGGGCGACTGCGCTACCTGCCCGAATGCCGGCGCCTGCGGCGGCGACTGTGCGAGCTGCGACAAAGGCGCCGCGTGCACGGGCGACTGCGCGACGTGCCCTAACGCAGGCACCTGCGACAAGACGGCTACGGGCTTGAACTCGGCGTGCGGCGGGACGTGCCCGAGCAGCGGACAGTGTGGCGCTGCTCAGTAGCGCTGGTTCAACAGAGCGACTCTCCGACGGGCTGCCATTCGGCGGCCTGTCGTGTCTTCTGAGCCGACGAAACGCGAGCGCTCTGTCGCAGCGGTGGGGTAGATTCGCACTAGCAGCCGCGTACGCTACGCGGCGCCGAGAAGCCTCAGCGGAGTGGGAGGTGAGACGTGGGTGACGTAGTGGTCGGCACCTGTTCGTGGACTGACAAGACGATGATCGAGCGGTGGTACCCGTCTGGCGTCAACACGGCCGAATCACGACTGCGCTACTACGCCAGCCGCTTCGATACAGTCGAGATCGACTCTTCGTTCTACGGCATCCCCAAGGTCGAGTACGCGCGCCACTGGGCAGAGCGCACACCAAAGGACTTCACCTTCCACGTCAAAGCCTTCGGCATGCTGACCGGCCATGACGTCGACGAACGCGCGCTCCACCCCGAGTTGCGAGACGGGCCGTTCGACTACGAGCTCACCAACCGCGGGCGCGTCCGCCACCCCGACGAGCGCATGCGCGAGCGTGCCAACGAGCTCTTCCTCGAGTCGATTGAGCCGCTTGCGGAGGCCGGCAAGCTCGGCGGGATTCTCATGCAATACCCGCCGTGGTTCACCGCAGTTGATCGCACCAAACGCGAGCAGAACCTCGCCGAAGTGGCGCACGCCACAGAGCTGCTGCAGCCCTATGCCGTCTTCGTCGAGTTCCGCCACGCTTCGTGGGTCGCCGACAGCAACGTCAGCCGCACGATGAAGTTCCTCGCCGACCACGGCCTCAGCTTCGTCTCTGTCGACGCGCCCGCCGTCGAGACCGGCCAGGCGATGCCGCCGCTGTCGGCAGCAACTGCGCCGCTGGGCTACGTGCGCTTCCACGGGCGCAACCGCGAGACGTGGCATGCGCGCACCGCTTCGGCGGCCGACCGCTTCGACTACCTCTACGAGCCTGCCGAACTTGCGGAGTGGCGCGAGCCCATCGAGCGTCTTGCCGAAGAGACCGAACGCACGTGGGTCATGTTCAACAACTGCAAGTACGACTACGCACCCCGCAATGCGCGCGAGATGGCGGGCATCCTGGGTGACATCGTCGCGCCGCGCGCCGATGGAGCCCTCACCGGCGACCCGCTTGAAGAAGGTGCAGGTGGCACCAGTCGTTCGGGTGCCGAAGAGGGGAGCACTGGGACTCTCTTCTGATTATGTGCATTAACCCTCGGTCAGCCATTGCATAGGTCCACTAACCAACCGTAATCTGGTTTGGACTGCAACGAGGGGCCCTGCGGGGCCGCAGCGAACGGGGGAAGAATGGACGGATGGATGTTGCGCCGCCGCGGCCGCAGAGCGATGTCTCTGCTCACCGCAGCGGCGCTCCTGGTTTCACTGATGGTCGTCCCAGCCGGCGCGGTCGTCGCCGGTGACGTGTACGAACCCGACGACACCATGGCGACTGCGTCGACTATCGCTGTGGGCGAGACGCAGGACCGGACGATGCACTCGCTTGACGATGTCGACTGGGTGAAGTTCGACACGGTCGCCGGCCACGGCTACCGCATCAGACTCCAGGGCCCGGTTTGGATCGAACCGGACCTCTACACGGCGGCTGGCGAGCGTGTCGAGCTCGACCAGTGGCTCTACAAGGCGACCACCAGCAGCACGGTCTACCTTCGGCTCGACTGTGACGACGCGGACGAGTGGGCCATCGGCGGCTATGAGCTGACTGTCGCCGACGCGGGGCCCTTGACGACCGAAACCGTTCGGGTGAAGAACACCAGTGGTGGGTTGCTCGCTAACATCGGCGTGGAGGCCTTCTGGGGAGATTCGAGCAATCCCGCGCAGGACTCCGGCTACACCTGGGGCTACACCAATGCGCAGGGCGAAGCCAACGTCGTCGGCGTAGGCAACATGAGCGGCTGGGGTTACCTCTACGACGATAGCGGTGCCTACTGCGCCGGTTCGTTCAGCTATGACGCCGTTCCCTCGGGCTCTCAGGCGACCACAGAGGTCGTCCTGTACCGCAGCGGTCGAATCTCGGGCACCGTGCGTGACGATGCCACAGGCGCAGGGATCCCGTCGGTCTATGTGTCCGCCTACCACCAAGGCGTTTGGGACACCGAATGGGTGGGCGAGACCAAGACGAACGCCTCCGGTGCCTACACGATCGATCGTGTTCCGCCGAACGGGGTCTACCTCGAGTTCAACGACTCCTGGGACCGCGATTATCCCTATCTTGGCACCGTATATGACGATCCGGCGACTCCGGAACCCAGCGATCCGATAGTCATCCCCGAGGGCGCAAGCGTCACCGGGCGCGATGTGACGATGACGCAGTCCGGCACCATCGCGGGCACAATCATCGATGCTGATACAGGCGCGCCTGCGGGCGGCGTGCGGCTCAAGTTCGAGCCGCAGTTCGAAGGCGATTCGGGCTATCTGGAGTTCACGCGACCCGACGGTTCCTACACCGCAATGGGACTCGCTCCCGGCGACTACGCCGTGTCTGTCACCGACGACTACGGTCGCTTCGAGCAGCAGGATGTGGGCTCTGGGGTAACGAGTGGTGCAACAACCACGCAGGACTTCCAGGTCACCATGGCCGCAGGTCAGCTGCGGATAACGGGGCAGGTCAACGGTGACGTGGAGAACAACCCCGGGCTCGAGGGCATCGAGATGTCACTGCAGGCGGATTCGGGCTACGACGAGGGCATGTCGACCGTGACCGACGAGACCGGCCTCTATCAGCTCGTCGTGCCGCCCAGCGCTCTCGGCTACTCGACTAGCGCCTACGACCCGAACGGCGACTGGCTGTCAAAGGAGGGGTACACCGGTCCCCTGTCCGCCGACGGCGCGCTCGATGAGATCCTCATGAAGCGGGCCGCCAAGCTGAGCGGTCGCGTGGTTGACGCCGCAGGAAGGCCAATCAAGTGGGAAATGGTCGATGTTTACGGTGCCAACCCAGATGAATGGGTCGATGGTGGCTTCACCGGCACCGATGAGGACGGGTACTACACCCTCGGCGGTCTGAATCCCGGGAGCTACTACGTGGAGTTTCCCGGCATCTGGGACGACGAATCAAGCAACTATGTGCAAAGTGAGTTCTACGACAACTCCATGAGGCGTGAAGGCGCGACCGTGGTCGAGCTTGTGGCGGGCGAAACGAAGGTTGCCAACGCCACTATGTCACCCGATGCGATGCTCTTCAGCGACTTCTTCGTCGACGGGCGCAGCAAGCTCGGAGTGACGATGAACGTCTATCAGAAGATGCCGAACGGCAGCACGTTCATCGTTGATTCGAGTACCGTGGAGATGCCCAACGACGACCTCTACGCGTCGGGGCTGATCGCCGGTGACTACGTTGTCGAGTACGTGGCCGACGGAAGCACGCTGGGCTGGTACGGCAACGGCGGCACCCTGGTTCCCCAGGCCGCAGCCAAGACCATCCACATCGCAGACTCGCTCACCAACCAGGACATAAACCTGGTACTCGACGCCGCCAAGCCCGTCATGCTCGATCTTTCGGCGACCGCGCTGAGCAGCTCGTCGGTCAGTGTCTCGTGGCACGCGACCGACGCCGGCGCGATGGATCACTACGAGATTTCGCGCAACGGTGCCCCGCTCGTTGGCACGAAGGCCACGTCGTTCATCGACTCTGCGGTTGCTCCGGGTGGAACCTACACCTACTCCGTCGTCGCCTACGACGCGGCTGGCAACGCATCGGCACCCAAAGCTGCTACCGTCACGGTGCCGCTCGACCCGACGCTGCCGATGGCCGCACAGACGAGTGCGAGTGGTAGCGGTGCTTCGGCATCGAGCGTCTCGCCTGTCTTCGGGGCCAAGACCCGTCTCTATACGATGATCACCAACGCGCTGGGCGCTGGCGTGTCGGGCAAGACCGTTCAGCTCCAGCAGCTCGTCGGCGGAACATGGACCACCCTGGGCACGGCGCTCCCCACTGGTGTCGCTGGCCAGTACTACTACGATGTCGCGCCCTCGGCGAAGGCGGTCTACCGCTTCTTCGTGGTCGACACCGGACTGGCCGGATCCCCATACACGGTCTACCCGAAGGTGAAGCTGTCTGCGTCCACGTCGAAGTCGACGGTCAAGGCCGGCAAGTACTTCACGGTGTCGGGAAGCATCAAGCCGCGGCACGCCAAGGGTTCGACGAGCGTCGCTTCGGTCAAGATGTACCGCGTGGTGAAGGGCAAGCCGAAGTACGTGAGCACCGTGAAGCTCAAGCTCGCCAACTCGAAGAAGGACAAGAACGCATCTGTCTTCAGCAAGCAGGTCAAGCTGAGCAAGAAGGGCACGTGGAAGCTGGTCGTGACCGTGAAGGCCGACTCGCTGCACGAGCTCACCACGCTCACCAAGACCGTGAAGGTCAAGTAGTCCGAAAGCGTGTGATGTGATTCGATAGGGGTGGGGCTGCGTTTTGTGGAGCCTCACCCCTGTCGCTGTACTGTCGAGGGTCGCTGAGCGCGGCCCATGTGACCGAAGAGGGATAAGCGCGCTCGTCTATGTCACGGAAGCACCCGCATACCGCTCGGCCTGAGCCCCCAAGCGGCGTGTGGTTGGCGCGCGTCGTAGCAGCCGCGCTCGTGCTGCCGGGTGTGGCGTGGATGCCCCGGCTCGCATCGCCGTTCGCGGCCGCGAAGTACGCTACCGTAAGCCTGTGCACGCTCGCGGTGGCAGTCGTCCTGGCGCTTGATGTGCAGGCGAGCTTCCGCTCGCTGGTGCGCATCGTTCGCGTTCGAGCGGTGTGGCCATTCCTTGGCGTTGTGGGCCTGCTGGTGATTTCGGCGTTCTTCGGCATCGATCCGGACCGTTCGTTGTTCGGAGCCTTGGGCGAGATGCGTGGCGTGGCGTTGTGGCTTTCGGCAGGCATCATCGGGCTGGGCGTGTGGGTCCTCGCCGACACCGATGACGCAACCGGGAGCGGTCTGACACTCGCGACACGAACGGTGACGGTGGCCGCGGCGCTCGTTGCGCTTGTCGCCATCGCGCAGGCGCTCGGCGCTGATCGTGCCGCCTTTGCCGCTGCCATGGTCTCAGCCCGCCCGCGCTCGACGCTGGGAAACGCGTCGAATCTGGGCGTCTGGCTCGTGGCTGTGCTTCCTTTCGCGGTCGCCTGCGCCCGCAGTGACGTGAATCGGCTGTGGCGCGACGTTGGTGCCGGCAGCGCTGCACTCGTCTTCGCGGCGCTCGTGCTCACGCTCTCTCGCGGAGCGCTGGTCGGCTTTGCTATGGCGAGCGTCGTGTGGCTCGCCTTTGGCTGGCGCACCATGGGGTCGTCGCGGGGCAGAGTGGCTGCCGCGATGGCGGCTCTGCTAGTCGTCTTGATTGCAGCGACGCTCGTGGTCTCTCCGGGCAGCGCGAAGCGACTCATAGCGGCCGCCACCCTGTCTGGCAGCGATGTCTCCTACCGAACCACGCTGTGGGGAATCGCCGGCCAGATGGTGGGAGAACGGCCAGCGCTTGGGTGGGGGCCCGCAACATTCAGCGAGGTGCTCGGTCCGCTGAGGCCACCGGGCTTTCACCGGACGGGCTCCACGTACCGCCAAACGCTCGATCCTCACAACGCTACGGTGAGTCTGGCGCAGGAGGCTGGGCCGCTCGCCGCGCTCCTGCTCCTCTTGGGCTTGGGCGCGACGGTGGTCTTCTGCTGGAGATCGGACGCTCGCGGGGACCCTGTCGGAGTCGCGGCGGTCGCCTCGCTGGGTGGGGCCTTTGCCGCTCTGCAGTCGCACTTCTTCACCGGTGAGGTTGCGGTGATCTTCGCCGCATCGCTTGCGATCGCGCTCGCCGCCGCGACGCGCGCACAGCACCACGCGGAGAGCGTCGAAGTGCCTCCTCGAGCTGCAAGGCTTCCCGGATTCGCGGTCTTTGGGCTTGTTGGCGTCGCTGGTGTGCTGGCGCTCAGCGGCGTGCTGCTGGGAGCCGCCAGCTGGCAGCAGGCGCGCGCACAGGAGGCCCGCACCTGGCAGCAGGCGGCCTCGCATCTCGACGCGGCGCGCTCTCTGTCCGCCTTCACCCACCTCTACGACCAGGCGGCGGCTCAAGAAGCGCTCGAGTGGCTGAGCCGCCGCGACGACCGCGAGGCCTACGAATATGGCACCCGGGCGATAGCCGAAGCGCGTTCGGCAAGCCGCGAGCCGATACTCGTCCTTGTCGAGGCCGATCTGGCGATGCTCTACGGGGTTCAGGCCCGCGATGCCAGCGCGCTCTCGGCAGCGAGCGGCGCGTACGGCGACTACGAGAAGCTGGACCCGTCTTCGCCGGCCCCCGCGCTCGGTCGCGCTATCCTCGCGGAGAGCAAAGGACGCGTCGATGCAGCGGCCACGCTCTACGACGAAGCGCTGAGCAAGGACAAGAATCTGGTGATCGCCTGGCGCGGTCTGGAGCGAACGTTGCGCGCGTCGGGGGATACGGCGGGCGCCGACAAGGCGAAGGCTAGACTGGATGCCCTCACGGGCGACGAGGAGAAGTAGCGTGCGCAGAGCCATCATCATCGCGGCGATCGTGCTGGTCGTCGTAGCAGGAGTCTTCGTATTCGCGAACCGAAGCGGGAGTGGCAGCTCGAATGGGACCGACTCCGGCTCGGTGGCACCCGGGCAGAACGCAGGTACGCCGGGCGCCGGCGACGCGAAGCAGCCTGATGCCGAGCAGCCGGGAGTGGCCTCCGACGCGGGTGACTCGGCCGAAGACACGGCATCTGCCGAAGGCGACGCGCCGAGTCGCAACACCCCTGTCGAGGCGGGCGAACCGCTGGGCAAGGTGACTGAGCCTCCGTCGGCCACACTCGCATTCGTGAGCGAGAAGGGCGAGCGAGCCAAAGCGACCTATACCTTCCGCTTCCAGCCTTTCGGCGAGGGTCCGCAGATCGCCGGCGATCGCACGCTCGTCGTGCTTGTGACGCGCAGCAGGCCCAGCGGCGCTGCACCCGGATCGCGCGACTACGCCTCGTCGCATCTGCTCCTGCGCCCGAGACCTCAGATGTGGGAGAAGCTCGCGCGCGGCGGAACATACGAGGGCGACATCGTCTTCCGCGAGCAGCAGCAGGGGCTTTCCCCGTACCTTGAGTCTCTCAAGACGCCGAAAGCGCCGCAGCCGACTACGCCGTAGCACCGCGCGTCACCCAGGCGCTGTGGCTGAGGCGCTGCAGCCTGCCCGCCACTCCCTCGAGCGTGGCCGAGCCCTGCCGCGGCCGGTGAACGTCCGAATGACACAGACAGTTCTTGCGACTGCAACACCTGCCATGAGCTGCTGAACCAACGCGGTGGCTACCGCTTGTTGAGTCGTGTGGGCGTCACGTCGTTCATATGCTCCAACTCGCAGCCAGTAGCGCTATCATGCGGTGACAGTTGTAAGTGCATCGGGGGAGAACGTTTGCGCATAATCCGCAACATCTTCAGGCGCAGGCTCCGCGCCTTTCTCACGATCTTCGGCATCTCGATCGGCGTCTTCTCGCTGGTCGTCATGGGTGCGCTTGCGGAGAAGCTCACGCTGCTCGTCGACGGTGGCATGAAGTACTACGCCGGCAAGGTCGTTGTCAGCAGCAGCACCGGCATCTCCGGCCTGCTTGGCGAGCCGCTCAAGGCGTCGATGCTGCGCACGATCGAACACACCGAAGGCGTCGAACGAGCGTCAGCGGGCGTTGCTACCACGCTCGACTCACTGGGCGGCGTCAACTTCGGCTCCCCACCCACGATCCAGGCCGAAGATGGCAGGGGTCGCGGCTACGAGACATTCCAGATCGACTACGCCGAAGGGCGCGAGCTCAAGCAGAGCGACATCGGTAAGGTCGTGGTCGGGTCTGACCTTGTGACGCGGTTCAACGCGCACGTGGGCGGGCACATCGAGGTGAAGGACAAGCGCTACGAGGTCGTCGGCATCATGGCTAAGACGCTGACCGCGCCTGACAACACCATTACGATGACCCTGCACGACGCTCGGGAGATCGTCTACGACGAGCTCCCTGACTCCCAGAAGGCCGGCGTGCAAAAAGACGGCATCGTCTCGAGCTTCGCGGTCTACCTCGAGCCGGGCGTGCGTCCCGAAGTGGTGGCGCGCCGAATCGAGCGCGAGCTCGACGACGTCGACGCGATGACCCCGGTGGAGTTCGAGCGCTCCATCAAGCAGCCGCTTCAGATCTTCACGTCGATCATCTACGCGGTCGCCCTGATATCGCTGCTGGTGGGCGGCTTGTCCGTCGTGAACACGATGACGATGTCGGTCTCCGAGCGCACGCGCGAGATTGGTGTGCGCAAGGCGATTGGAGCCAGCAACCTGCAGATCATGGGACAGTTCATCGCCGAATCTGCCGTGATCGGGCTCATAGGCGGCGTCGCCGGCATGCTGCTTGGCCTGCTTGTCACCGGTGCGGGCAACGCTGCCGGAGCGATGAGCGGCAACGCGCTCTTCCTCGTGTCTACGCGCTTGCTCATAGGTTCGCTCGTCTTCGCGGTCGGCCTCGGGACGTTCTCGGGCCTCTATCCGGCCTGGCACGCCGCCAACCTGAATCCGGTGGAGGCGCTGCGCTATGAGTGAGCCCAACGTGAACACCGCTGCCGAAGCTGCTGGCGCCGCCACGTCCGCGGGCGCCGCCGCACCCACCTTTGCGGACCATCTCAGCCAGGCGCCCAACGCCGAAGGCCGCAGCTGCATCATCCGCGGCATCGACCTGCGCAAGCGCTACCAGCTCGGGCGTGACAACTTCGTCGACGCCCTGCGCGGTGCCACGCTCGATATCACACGCGGCGAGATGGCGGCGATCATGGGGCCGTCGGGCTCGGGCAAGTCCACCTTCATGCACATCGCCGGCTGCCTTGATGCTGCCGACGGAGGCGAGGTCTGGCTCAACGGCCGCCGCGTCGACGGCCTGTCCAACGCCGAGCTCGTGAAGGTTCGCCGGACCGAGATCGGCTTCATCTTCCAAGGCTTCAACTTGATTCCCACGCTCTCTGCCGAAGAGAACGTCGCACTGGCGGGAGAGTACGCGGGTATGACGCGCGCGGCTGCCCTCGAGCGCGCGCGCGAGCTGCTCGACGAGGTGAGCTTGGGCGATCGGAGGCGCCATATCCCCAGCGAGCTGTCGGGCGGGCAGCAGCAGCGGGTGGCGATCGCCCGTGCGCTCATCAACGACCCTGGCATCGTCATGGGCGACGAGCCGACGGGTGACTTGGATACCGCCACGAGCGCCGAGATCGTCGAGATGATGCGCCGCGTCAACAGCGAGCGCGGCACGACTTTCCTCATCGTCACGCACAACCCGGAGGTCGCAGCTGCGTGCGATCGCACGATCCGTATGCGCGATGGCGTCGTCATCGACGACGGCGACGGAACCCCGCAGGGCGCGTAGCGCGGCCTACGCCGGCTTCAGCGGTTCTTCGATCGGGGCGCCATACGGGTTGCGGATGTCTTGCACGAGTCGGCCGTCGCTCACCTCGAGGATCCGATCGGTGCGTTCGGCGACGCCTTGGTCGTGGGTGACGATCAGAAACGCGGTCCCTGTCTCGACGTTGATCTCGCGAAAGAGCTTGTAGACGAGATCGGTGTTGATCGTGTCGAGGTTGCCGGTCGGCTCGTCGGCAAGCACGAGCTTGGGCCGGTTCATCAGCGCGCGCGCGATGGCCACTCGCTGCTTCTGGCCACCAGAGAGCGCGTTGGCGTTCTTTGACTCCAGCCCGTCCAGCCCCAGCAGATCGAGCGTCTCCATCGCCCTGCTCTTGATCTCGGCTGCCGAAAGCGCGCCCTCGACGAGTGCGGGCATCGAGACGTTCTCGATCACGGAGAACTCGGGCAGCAGGTAGTGGAACTGGAAGACGAACCCGACCATGTCGCCGCGCAGCTGGGAGCGCTGCGCCTTGCTGAGTTTTCCGACATCGTCGCCACGGTAGATGACGTTGCCGCTCGTGGGCGTGTCCAACAGCCCGAGCAGGTTGAGCAGCGTGGACTTGCCCGAGCCGGACTGGCCGATGATGGCGGCAAACTCGCCCTCGTCGAAGCAGAAAGAGACGTCGCGCAGCGCGTGTGTTGCGGCATCGCCTTCGCCATAGACCTTGTTGAGCCCCTCGGCGGAGAGCAGCGTCTCACCCACCCTGGATCACCTCGATCGGGTCGAGCTTGGACGTGCGCCTGATGGGCACGATCGCCGAAGCAAGCGCGACGCCCACACCGACGAGGAAGGATCCCGCGACAAAGACCGGATCGGTGGTCACGGTGAAGAGCAACGGCGCTAGTGCGAACAGCCAGAGGAAGAGGTAGGCGAGTCCCACACCCAGCGCGGAGCCCCCAACGCCCAGCAGCGCGGCCTGCCAAAGGAAGATGCGGCCCGCGCGCGAATCAGAGAGCCCCATCGCCTTCAAGATGCCGATCTGGCGCGTCTTCTGGACAGCTGCGATGGCAAGCGTCGATGCAATACCCAGCGCGACCGCGACCAGCACGAAGCCCTGGATCATGTAGCTCGACGACGACTGGCTCTGAATGCCCACGAGCAGCGACGCGTTTTGCGCCTGCCACTCGACGACCTCGATCCCGGGTAGCTTGCGGCGCCACGCCGCGGCCACTTCGGCAGACTGGAAGGGCTCCACGAGCTGCGCTTCGATCGCGGAGTACTCCTTGGCCGACCAGCCCAAGAGGCTTCGCGGCACCTCACCCGCGACGAAGGCATTGCGCTCGTTGAAGGCCGCAGCACCGAGGTCGAAGACGCCGGCGACGGTGAACGTGGTCGAGCCGCCCGTCTGGAACGAAAGCTTCACTGAGTCGCCCTCGTTCAGGTCGTACTTCTTCGCGAACTCCTTGCCCAGCATGATCTCGTCGCTTCGAAGAGACGGTGTGCCCTCCACCATCTTCTTGTTGAGCTTGAACAGCCCCTCGAGCTCGCGCAGGTCGCCGCCGAGCAGCACGAGGGGAGCGCTGTCGGTGCCGTCGGTGTAGAGCGATGAGACCGTGCGGAGCTTGGCGACGGTGCCTTGCTTCACGTGCGGGTCTTCCTCGACCGTCTTCTGCATCCTGTCGGTGTAGGCGACGGGATCGCCCTCAGTCTGCGCCTGGATGGTGATGTGCGGCTGGGAGCCGATCGCCGAATCGAGCAGGTTGGCCTGCAGCGACTGGATGAGTGAGCCTACGAAGACCTGTGTGGCGATGCCAACCGCGATGCCTCCGGCGATGAGAATCGACTGTACAGGTGAGGAGCGGAGGAACCGCCATGCGATCTTGAACGACAACATGGCGCCTACGCCCCGCACTCAGAGTCGCGGTCGAGGCCGATCATGGCCTCGGTGAGGATCTCTTCGGCGGGCCAGTCCTCTACATAGCCGAAGGCAGGTCCGCCTACGCCTACGCGCACGCCTGGCAGCTCGCGCGTGATTCGCTCGATGGTCGCGCGCAGCTCGACGCGGTTGAAGTGCGTGGCCACCGTGAGCACCACGAGATCTGCCGAAAGGGCCTTAGCCGCCGCGATGATCTCGGCGTTAGGCGTGCTCTGTCCAAGGAAGTAGACGTCCCAGCCGACCAGCATCATGCGGTCGGCGAGCATACGAAGACCGAGGTCGTGGCGCTCGTCGGGCGGGCAGGCCAGCACGGCCTTCTCTCCACGCTTCGGCACGCTTTCGGCCGCCTTGGCGACGTCGAGATAGAGCATCTCGACGATCGTACGCACGGCGGCGCTCGCGTAGTGCTCCTCCCAGACGCGCTCCTGGCCGTGCTGCCACGCCGACCCGATGTCGGCGAGCAGTGGGCCCAGCACGCAGGTGTAGAGCTCGGGCACGGTGACCTCGCCCGCGCGAGTCGCTTCGACCGCCACTGCGACGAAGGCAGCACGGTCGCGCGATGCAGCTGCGGCGTTCAAGCGCTCGCGGAGATTCGAGATGTTCTCGCTGGATGTGATGTGTGTCTGCATGGTGGTAAGTGTTCCCAATGTGGGTTGTTGCCACCCAGCTTACCAACGGTCAGTGCATGAGTCGTCAAGCACTTTCTCAGAGGCGCAGCACTCCTGCCGAAAAGACGCGAGCAAACGGTAGACAAGGGGCGAGCTGGTCGGTATCATCCCGTCTGCTGTCCCTCAGGGGACACACCCCACGCGGGGGTGTAGCTCAGCTGGTTAGAGCGCTGGCCTGTCAAGCCAGAGGTCGCGGGTTCGAGCCCCGTCACTCCCGCCATTCGACTTCTCGCAAGCCGCCCACTGAGGCGGCTTGTTTCGTCTCCGGGGCTCGAGCGCGGCGGATGCGCCGGCGTGCAGGTGATCCGTAGGGCCTGCGCATCACGGAATCGGGTTGGACTATGATTGCGCCGAGCCCGCGTAGTCCCCCGAACCGAGAGGTTGCGACAGGCGTGCAGACGAGAGAGTGGTCCAAACCCCTGCTGGTCGGCGCCATCATCGGCTTCGTGCTGTTTGCGGCGATACTCGGCTACGCGATCGTTCGGCAGAAGGGCTCCCAAGGTCGCGCGCTGCCCGCGCGCGTGGCGATCGTATTGGTCTCGCGTGACGCGTCAGACTCTCCTACCGCGCAGGCGATCGCAGTCTCTGAGGGCGGCAAGTTGGCCTTTGTCTCACCCGAAACACCCGTGACAGTCCCCGGCACGTCGGCACGTCGCCTTGCAGATGCCTACTCCTTCGGCGGGGGAGCGCTGCTCGTCTCGCTGCTGCCCGAGGATGCGAAAGTCGATGAGGGCGCCTATCTCGCGATTCCGGAGAAGGCATGGCTGTCGACTATCGATCCTCAGGGATTCAAAGTCGACGTTCCGCAAGATGTGGAGATCTTCGACGGCTCGGATCTCGTCTCGCTCAAGGCCGGCGAGCAGACACTCACGCCAACTGAGGTCGCCGCTCTGTTTCGCGCACTGCCCTTCGTCGACGAGGACCTTCGCGAGCCTCTGCGCGAACAGCTCGCGCGCAAGGTTCTCGCCGCGCTCGGCGGGGCGCAGAGCGTCACGGGCATCGAAAGCGGGCTCTCTGCCGACGCGATTCGGCAGCTTATTGGCACCCTCTAGCACGCATCCGTAGGGATTCGCCTCGCCTCAGCTGCGGGAATAGCTCGTTCCCATGCGCTCAAGTGCTCGCGCGCAATGCCGATATGAACCGTGGGGCGTGGGTTTGATGTACTGTGTTTCCGTAGTTTGACCCGCCCTGAGTCACACTCTATTCGCAGCAGAAGGGCGTAAGAAGAGATGGCCGCACACTCGGCTCCTCGCAAGAATGCCAGTAGACCCGTCATAACGATCATTGTCGTCGTGGCCGTGGTCGCCATTCTTGCCATCATCGCTACCATCGCAATCCCGCTTTTCTGGACGCAGCCGAAGGTTGACGCGCCGGTTCGTACTGCCGCGCCCAAACCGGCTCTCGAGCTGCCGAAAGACGTGTCGCAGAAGTTCGCGCTGCGCGTCTTCCTGGAGCAGGTGGAGTCGCAAGACAACCTCGGCCGTCTGGTCGACGGTGAGCTCACTTCTATCAGCGCGGAGGATGTCGTCGAGACCGATGACGGTGCCATCGTCTACGTCACGGCGCACTTCTCGGACGGTACGTCCGGTCCGGGCTACCTGCGCCTCGTGAAGAAGGAGTCTGGCTGGTACTACGCCTCCGTTGCCGGCGGTAACGAGGCGGCGGCGGGTCTGTCCTCCACCGTCAGCGACGGCAAGGTTGAAGACGTCCAGCGGACCGACGACGAAGTGATCGCCCACGTGGGATCCACCGTGTTCGACAGCGGAGTCATCAACGCCATCATCTCCCAGTCAGCGAAGAACGCCTCCTTGGCGAAGGACCTCGTTGCCGGCGAAATCTCGGCAATCAGTTTCGGCAAGCCGAAGTCCGGTGCAGGTACCGTGACGATTCCGGCCACCATCGACTATCGAACGGGCGCGGACCGCAAGGGCCAGACCGTTCTCGTGGCCAAGACGATCGACGGTCGGCAGTACTACTTCATGACGACGTTGAAGACGGACTAGTCGGCGGCTCACCACCGACGACGAAAGGGGCAACGTCGTGGAACTCCGTGATCTACTCAACGTCATCCGTGCCAAGAAATGGCTGATCCTCGAAGCTGTTCTTACGGTCACGCTGGTGGCGCTTGCCATCTCGGTCATTCAGACACCGACCTACACCGGTGAAGCGAAGATCCTCGTGCTGGAGAAAGACACCGGTGCGGCGCTTCTGGGCACGGTCCTCTCCGATTTTTCGAGCCAGCCGGAGCGCGGGTTGCAGACACAAGTGCAGCTCATGCGGATTCGGCCGCTTGCCGAACAGGTCGTCAAGCAGCTGGATCTTCAGATGTCACCTGCGGAACTGCTCAAGAAGGTCGAGATCACCGCAGCGGGGCAGACCAACGTGGTCAACATCACCGTCACCGACGAGGACCCGCAGCGTGCTGCCGACATAGCCAACGCTATCGCCACCGCTTACGTCGGCTGGTCGCGCGAGACGCGTCGCGAGAGCATCAAGGCCGCGGCCGACGAGGTCGAGCAGCGCCTGGACGAAGCTCAGAACCAGATACTCACTCTCGGGAAGAAGATCGAAGCTTCCGGCAAGAGCGACCAGCTCGCCGCCGAGCTCCAGATCGCTACCGGCACCTACACGACGCTGGCCGAACGCCTCGAGCAGCTGCGCGTGAACGAACAGCTGGAAGTGGGCAGCGGGCGTGTTGTGTCCGAAGCAGTAGCCGCAACCGTGCCGGTCTCGCCCAAGATGCTGACCAACACGGTCGTGGGCCTGCTCGCGGGTCTTTTGCTGGGTCTGGGTATGGCGTATCTGGCCGAGTACCTCGACAACACGATCAAGTCGACCGAACAGGCCGAGAAGATCTTCGGCGCGCCGGTGCTGGGACGTATACCCACGGAGCGCAACGAGAAGGGCTCGGGCCCCGTTCTCACCATCGTGAGCGACTCCGGCTCGCTGACGGCAGAGGCCTACCGAGTTCTGCGCAACTCGCTCGACTTCGTGAACTTCCAGGACGACATCAAGACCGTCGTCGTCACCTCGGCGCTGCCGAGTGAAGGCAAGTCGACAACGGCCGCGAACCTGGCCGCAGGCCTCGCGACTGCAGGCAAGCGCGTCGTGCTCGTGGCGTGCGACTTCCGCCGTCCGGCCGTGGAGAACTTCTTCGGCGTCAGCAACAGCGTCGGCCTCTCCGACGTGCTGCGAGGCCGCATCAACCTCAAAGACGCTCTGCAGCGGGCAAACGACGCGGGCGACCTGCTGGTTCTGGCAGCGGGCAAGATGCCGCCGAATCCCGCCGAGTTGCTCGGCTCCGAGCGCATGCATCAGGTCCTCCAGCAGCTCAACGAGTGGTCCGACTGGGTCATCGTCGACTCCCCGCCGGTGCTAGCGGTCTCGGACCCTGCGTCCGTGGCGCGTTGGTCCGACGGCGTTCTCATGGTCGTGCGCGCGGGCGTATCCACGCGCGAGGCTGGAGCGAAGGCCGCCGAGCAGCTCACGCGCTCGGGCGCGCGTATCGTCGGCGTGGCCGTGTGCGGCGTGGACAAGGTCGGCCGCGAGTGGGACGGATACGACTACGCCCGCGACTACGCAGGCAGCTACTACGGCGTCCGGCCTGCCGAAGACATCGAGATCGTCCCGCGGGCGAAGTCGGCAGATGGGCTGCCGGCTCCGCGGGTCGTTGAGATGGGCAGCGCCCGCACTCGGGCAGCGACCTACCTGGCGAAGGGCGCCGCGCTGGTCTTTGGCGTGGCCGCTGTGGTGGCCGTGCTCGTGGTCGGCACCTACCTGCTGGACCTGTACTTCAACTGGGGCATCTTGAGTAGCCTGCTTCACTAACGCGAGAGCGATTGAAATGAACACGGGGCGAACGAAGCACAATCTGCAGCATGTCTCGGGGCGGGACGACTAGGATGCAGCGCAGCATGGCACAGCGCGCTGCCGCGCATCCGGCGACACTCACCGCCGTCTTCGGGCTGATTCTTGGCGTGATCGTGGCGCTCAAGGCGCCGCTGGCGCTCGCCGCCGGCGCCGCCGCGCTCGGGCTGGCGATCGCGCTTCGGCGTCGCTTCGAACTCGCGCTCTCGCTCATGTGCTGGGGCGTCGTCAAGTACTCGGTGATGGGCCAGCTCGGCGCGATCGCCGGTGTGATCCCGTACGCCGAACTCGCGCTGGTCGTGATGGTGGCCGCGCTCGCACTCCTCGATGAGCCAGCGGACTCCTGGCTGGCGCGGAGCCGGGTCTGGCGGATTATGCCCGTCTTCGCGCTCCTCGTCTTCGGCTCGTGGGCACTCAATGGAGGCTCGCTGCTCGCTCTCGGGGCGGGCTATCGCAGCCTGCTCACCATGCCGTTGCTCGCGCTCACACTTGCGCGAAGCATGCGTACGCGCGAGCAGTTCGACGCTCTCTACAAGGCAGGCATCCTCTTCACGTGGTTGCAGGTCCCCGTGGCCCTCTACCAGTTCGCGTTCTTGGGCGGCAGCAGCAGCAACGTGGACGTGGTAGCCGGCACGCTTGGTCTGGGCGGCTCGAACGTGCTGGGTGTCTGGATGCTGGGTGCGACTCTGGCGGCGCTCTGGTCCTACCTGCACAAGCCGCGCGCGGCTGCCGCGATCAGCGGCATCGCTTTCGCGGTGACGATGGTCTTCTCCAGCGCGAGACTCGCGTTGTACGCAGCACCGTTCGTGCTGGTGGTCGCTCTCGTTCAGTACCAGCGTCAGAAGAACGCGGTCGGACATCGGACACTTGTCGTCGCCCTGGCCGGCGTGCTGGTCTTCGCGGTCGCGGTGCTTGGCACCTACAGCGCGTACAGCAGCAGCGGAATGCGCGACGCTGGCGCAAGCGACATCAACGTTGCGAGCCTCGTGGCCGCGCAGTCCGACGTCAGTGGCTACGGCGTCCCGCGCTTCGCGTACTTGCAGTACAGCTGGGACTACATTCGCAACGCCTCGTCGTTCTGGCTGGTGGGGACGGGACCGGCAACCGGCGGTAGCGGTGCGGCGAGCTTGATGAACGACGCCGGCTCGAGCCAGTTCCAGACAGGGTTCCGCCTGATCTCACTCGGCCGCGGGGCTGAGACGGGGTCGGTGCACTACTTCGTGAACATGCCGCAGGCGATGGCGACGATCGTCGAGTCGGGCCCACTGGGCTATCTGCTCATGCTCTCGCTCTACGGTGCGGTGGGCGTCATGACCTACCGCCGGCTACGTCGTACCGAAGCTGACGCCACCGGCTACACCGCGCTTGCCCCGGCCGCCGCTCTCGTCTTCGTCGCCTTCGTAACGTTGGGAACCGTCTACTCGGTCGTGTGGGAGGGCCTGAGCATCACCGGCCTGTGCTTCTGGTGGTTCGCCCTCATGAGCGCCAGCGGGCGATTTGCCGAAGGGGAGCCGGCTGAGGCGGATATCTTGGCGGTAGACGCGTGAGAGTCCTCTACTACAGCCCCGTGATCAACGCGCCCAGCGGCGGCGGAACGCACGCTCGCGGGCTGGCCGCGGGCTTCGCTGCCTGCGGTCACGAAGTGCTGACCATCCCCGAGATCGCCAGCGCCGATGGTGTGCCAAATGAAGCTGCGAGCAGCCCGTCGCGGCTTCCGGACTGGATGAAGGCCTACGCCCGCGAACTGCGCGGCCGGCATCGCAAGCAGCGCGACGCATCCGCCGTGCTTGAGCGCGCGCGCGGATTCGCGCCCGACGTCCTCGTGGTGCGCCGCCCCTCCTACGATCTGGTCGCCGACGTGCTCGAGACAAAGCTCGGCTGCCCGGTTGTGGTAGAGACCAACGCCGTCTATCACCTCGAGTCGAGCGCTTGGGGCGAGAGGTTGCTGCGGGCTGAGATCGCCCGCGAGATCGCGCACTTTCGGCGGGCCGATGTCGTCGCCTGCATCTCCGACGAGGTCGCGGCTGACGTCGCTTCGGCAGCCGGGATCAGCGACACCATCCGTGTGTGTTCCAACGGGGTCGACGCCGACGCATTCTCGCCCGACGGGGCAAGCGACGACGCGACGGCGGTGTGGGCGGGCGTGTGCGATGGCGTCATCGGCTACTGCGGCGGAGTAAGCCCGCTGCACGACCTGGCCACGATCGCGGCGGCGGCCGATGAGATCGCTCGCCGAAGGCCGCAGACGGGCTTCCTCTTCGTGGGGGCCGATCCGGCCGAGCTCGAGCCGTTGCTGTCGGATGCCGTACGTGCCAGCACTCGCATCACCGGCCCGGTCCCGCACTCGGCGGTAGCTTCGTACCTGCACTCGGCAGACGTCTGCTGGGCGGCGTTTCCCTACGACTACCCGTCACCACTCAAGGTCTACGAGTACCTGGCCCTCGCGCGCCCCGTGGTCATCGCAGGGCACGGCCTGCCCGAGCGCATCGTCGCCGAGTCTGAGGCGGGTGTGTCGGTTGCGCGTGCGGATGCTCACGCGATGGCGGACGCCGCTGTCGGCTTGCTCGACGACAGTGTCAGCGCGCACGCACTCGGAGCTCGTGGCCGCAACTGGATCCTTTCGCATGCGACGTGGCAGAAGGTCGCCGAGGCGATGCTTGCGGGGGTGGGTCCGCGATGACTCAGGAGATCCCCACACCCAACGTCGGCGTCATCACCGAAGCGGGCCTGTGCCTATCGTGCGAGGCCTGCCGTGTCGTGTGTCCTACTTCAGCGGTTCGCATGGCCTATGCGTCCGGTGAGCTCGCCCCGCTCATCGACGCGTCGCTGTGCACGCACTGCGGGCGCTGCGCCGAGGCCTGCCCCGGCCTCGGCGGCGCCCGCCTTCGCCGAGATGACTCGGTGCCGCACGAGTGGGTTGCCGGCGAGGTGCTCGCGGCCTACGCCGGCTTCGTGCGCGACGACGCCACCCGTGAAGGCGCTGTGAGCGGCGGCATCGCGACCGGGCTTTCGGCGGCACTGCTCCGCTCCGGCGCGGTCGACTCCGTGCTCGCTGCCGAAGGAGCCGGCGCAGGTCCGCTCGAGGCGGGCTACCGCGTAGTGACCAGCGAGGCCGATCTCGCGGCCTGCCAGGGTTCGCGCTACATCCCGGTGTCGCTTGCCAATGCACTCGACCACCTCGCCGAAAGCGACGGACGCAGCGTGTTCGTCGGCACGGCGTGTCAGATCGGGACCGTGAAGCGCTTCCTGAGCATGCGCCGAATCGACGAGTCGCGCGTGCTGTTCGTGGGCCTGGTCTGCGACATGACGATGGGCCGCAACTTCGTTCGCTACATAGAGCGCGGCCACGCTGCGGCAGGTGAGCAGCTGGTCCGACTCGACTACCGCACGAAGCTGCACTTCGGCTGGCCTGGCGGACTTCGGCTTGAGTTCGACTCCGGCCGCGAGGAGTTCGTCGGGCGCGATGCCCGCCTCGAGGTCAAAGACACCTTCCGCGTGCCCCGCTGCCTCTACTGCGCTGACAAGCTCAACCGCGACGCCGATCTGGTCGTGGGCGACTGCTACGTCGGACGCTGCGAGGACAAGCGCGGCAGCTCAACGGTGCTCGTGCGCACTGCGCGCGGTGCCGAAGTGCTCGCCTCGGCCAGCGATGCGTTCGAGCTGCAGCCTGTCTCGGTCGATGAGGTGCTCGCATCTCAAGGAATCCTCGCGCGCGACGACCGGCTTGCTGCCGCGAGCCGCCTAGCGGCCAGCGCGGACGCGGTCATGAACCGCGCTGCGGCCTCGCTGTCGATCTCAGGTGTCCCCTCATCGATCGCGCGCCTTGACCGCCTCGCGCGGCTCGGGCAGTCGACTGGCGACCCCGCCCGCACCCGGCGCTCTTTGCGCTCGAGCGGCCTCAGGCATCGCGCGGCCCGGCTCGGACGGCGTCTTCGGCAGTTCAACCTCATCGGCAACTTGATGCGGCTGCCCGCTCCCTACGTGCGCGAAGCTCGCGAACGCTCAACGGCGATCATCGTCGGTGGGCACTTCGAGAACCGGGGAGCCCAGGCGATGGTCTTCTCGGTGGCAGACGGTATCCGCCGCTTCTACCCCGGCGCCCGAATCGTGCTCGCTTCGTCCACGCCGCTGTCTGCCGAAGCTGAGCGCTACCGGATCGACTACCTCCCGTGGCCGCTTGAGGACAAGCTCGCGGCGGCTCACGGCGACGACTACGCAAGTGGCGTGAGCCGGCGCATCTCAGAGTCGCTCGACGACGCGTTCTGCATGGTGGACGTCTCGGGCTTCAGGCTGGCGAGCGTGTGGGGTGTGCGTGAGTCCCTCGACTTCTGCGTGAACCTGCTCATCGCGCGGCGCCATGGCATCCCGTCGTTCGTGATGCCGCAGTCTTTCGGCCCGTTCGACTACGCGGCCGCGAGCAGGATGCCGATGAGGGCCGCGATCCGCGCGGCGCTTCGCAGCGCGCAACGAGTGTGGGCGCGAGAGCCCGAGGGCGCCGAGGCGTTGCATAGCTTCGCCGGCGTACAGGCCGAACTGCACCCCGACATCGTGCTGGGACACGGCGCCATCGACCCGCAGCACGTCTACCGTGCTCGCTTCGAGCCTCGCCTGTTCTTGCCGGACCTGGGCAGCGTTGCTGTCGTGCCGAGCCTGCGCATCGTTGAGCGCTCGGGGGGCAGCGGCGTCTACACAAACGTCATCGACGAGCTGCTGGCCCGCGGCAAGCGCGTGGTGCTGCTTTCACACTCCGCCGAAGACCACGCAGTCTGCCTCGATCTCGCGCGGGAGCACTCAGGCGACGAGCGCGTCTCGGTCTTTGCCGAGCAGGTGGACGCCGTCGAGCTCGAGCACTACCTATCCGGCTTCGACTTCATCGTCAGCTCGCGCTATCACTCGATCATCCACGCCTACAAGCAGGGCGTACCCGCCGTCATGCTTGGCTGGGCTGTGAAGTACCGCCGACTTGCCGAAATCGCCGGTCAGTCCCGCTACGTGGTCGACCTGTCGGCCGACAATGCGTCTGTGGCGCTGCTGGCCGCTGTCAGGGCAATGCTCGACTCGTGGGTAGACGAGCGCGCATCTGTAGAGCGTGCCATCAGCAAGGTATCGAGCTCGGATCTGTACGAGGCGATCGCGGACGCGGTGGTGGTGCCGTCATGACGCGCATCACCCGCATCTTCTGGCTCGTGCTCTACTACGGCTTCGCCAGCCGCCTGCCGCTCTCGTACCGCCCAGGCGGCAAGGCCGCGCGCGCCCTGCGACGGGCGTGCGCGCGGCACCTGCTGGCGTTCGCGGGCCCCAACATCAACATCGAACCCGGCGTCGACTTC